>JBDHLD010000038.1:0-33621 GCA_039586035.1 Gemmatimonadota bacterium
TCGTCGAGGGTCGCCAGCATCTGCACGAGGCCGATCAGGGTACCGATCATGCCGAACGCGGGAGCGAACTTGCCCATCTCGCCGAAGAGCTTCTGACCGGCGCGGTGATGCTCCTGAATCGAACGCTGCTCCGTCGCCAGAATCTCCTGGAGCGCCGCCGGGTCGGTTCCGTCCGCCACGAGCTGAAGGGCCTTCGCGACCGGCGCCATCGGGGCCTTCTTCACCATGCCCTCGAGCGCCAGGCTGCCCTCCTTGGCCGACACCTTCCGGCACTCGAGGAGGAACTTCATCAGCGCGATCATCTCCTGCTTCGGGCTCTTGAAGACGCGGGCCGTCACCTTTCCGACCATCTTGAGCTCCTTGCCCGGAAACGCGATGGCCGTGGCGGCAATGGTGCCACCCACCACGACCAGGACGGACGGCACGTTCACGAACGTGCCAATGCTCGATCCCATGAGGATCGCCGCCAGCACGAGCACGACGCCCGCGATGAGTCCCAGGATGCTTGCAAGATCCACGTGTCAGGTCCTCCCGTGCGAGTCCGATTGGGCGATCCCGGGGCCCCATCCCCGATGCGCCTTCCCCGGCGGGCCACCTACCCAACCACGGCGGCCACATCAATCCAGTATCGACTGGGTCGCGCCAGGTTTTAGGGGGAGCGGCTCTCGAGGCGGCGATGAGGCAAGTTCCCTCGCGGATTTCATCCACTTCCCGACAGACGTGATGGCACCGGCGGTCTAGCGTTCAGGAGTGCCGGCCTGACCCTCGGGCCGAAGGAGGCATGGCGCCGGCGGTTGGAGCGCAGGAGGACAGCAGGAAGCACCCGGAAGGAGGGGGCAGATGAACCGAGAGACACTCACGACCACCGGTGGAAGGCCCATCGCCGACAACCAGAACAGCCTCACCGTCGGACCGCGCGGACCGCTCCTCATTCAGGACTATCAGCTCCTGGAGAAGCTGGCTCATCAGAATCGCGAGCGGATTCCCGAGCGCGTCGTCCACGCCAAGGGCTCGGGGGCCTACGGGACGTTCAAGGTCACCAACGACGTCACCGCGTACACCAAGGCATCCATCTTTTCACAGGTCGGGAAGGAGACCGAGCTCTTCCTTCGGTTCTCGACGGTGGCGGGCGAGCGCGGCGCCGCCGACGCGGAGCGGGACGTTCGTGGCTTCGCCGTGAAGTTCTACACCGATCAGGGCAACTGGGACATGGTGGGGAACAACACGCCCGTCTTCTTCGTCCGCGATCCGTACAAGTTCCCGGACTTCATACGAACGCAGAAGCGGGATCCGAAGACGAACCTGCGGTCGAACACCGCGATGTGGGACTTCTGGTCCCTGTCTCCGGAGAGCCTTCACCAGCTGACGATCCTGTTCAGCGACCGTGGTCTGCCCCGTTCGTACCGGCACATGAACGGTTACGGAAGCCACACCTACAGCTTCATCAATGCCGAAGGGGAGCGCTTCTGGGTGAAGTTCCACTTCAAGACCCTCCAGGGCATCGAGACCGTGCCCAATGCCGAGGCCGCGACGCTCGTGGGCCAGGACCGCGAGACCCACCAGCGTGATCTGTTCGAAGCCATCGAGCGTGGCGAGTATCCGCAGTGGCGGCTCATGGTGCAGATCATGCCGGAGGTGGACGCGGCGAAGTACCACGTCAACCCGTTCGACCTGACCAAGGTGTGGCCGCACGCGGATTACCCACTGATCGAGGTGGGGGTGCTCGAGCTCAACCGGAACCCCGAGAACTACTTCGCCGAGGTCGAGCAGTCCTCGTTCTCACCCTCGAACGTGGTCCCCGGCATCAGCTGGTCGCCGGACAAGATGCTGCAGGCGCGTATCTTCTCGTACGCCGACGCCCACCGCTACCGCGTAGGCACGAACTACGAGATGCTGCCCGTGAACAAGCCGCGTTGTCCCGTGCACAACTACATCCGGGACGGCGCCATGCGCTTCGACGCCAACGAGGGCGGCAAGGTGCACTATGAGCCGAACAGCTTCGGCGGTCCCGTGGAGGATCCCTCGTTCAAAGAGCCGGCCCTCGGGATCGACTTCGCCATGGCTGACAGGTTCGACCACCGGGAGGGGAACGACGACTTCACCCAGCCCGGCAACCTCTTCCGGCTCATGACCGACAGCCAGCAGGAGCAGCTGTTCCACAACCTCGCCGAGGCGATGGAGGGGGTGCCGGAAGCGATCGTCCATCGCCAGCTCGCGCTCTTTTATCAGTGCGATCCGGCGTATGGCGAGGGCGTGGCCCGTAGGCTCGGCATGGACGTGGAGTTCGAGGTGGAGGGGCGGGAGCCGGTCGGCGTTTAGGACCTACCGCGGATCCAACGCGATCGCGCCCCAGGCCAGCTCTACGTCACGGATCGAGCGGCCTCGCCACGAAACGTGGTGGGGCCGCTCCTTGCGGAGGAACCAAGCGACATGACCTCGAGCTCTGGACGACTGTGGCGTCCGGCTCGTAGGCGCCGTGGCGGCGCCCTGCTGCGTCAACGCGCCCGGACAGCGGAGTAGACGCTGTCGACGAATCCGCTCTCGTCGAGCTCCCGCATGAGCGTGTCGTCGTAGAAATCGCTCGCGGCGTGCTGGCGCATCTCGTTCGAGTCGTAGAGCTCGAGGGTCGCGTCGATCCCGTCGTAGCAGGGGTACGGCTCACGCGGAATCCAACGGCCACCTTCGTAGAAGGTCTCCGCGTAGGCCGAGTCCCTGACTCCGTGCCACTCCTCCAGGACCCGCAGGGCCAGCTCGCGGTCCTCATGGAACAGCGCCACACCCTCGATCGTGGCCTTGAGGAAGCGACGCGCGGCTTCGCGGTTCTGCTCGGACTCGAGCCAGTCCGCCTCGACGCGCACGCTGTTGCCAGCGACGGGCAGATCCCATGTGCGTGTGTCCACCAGGCTCGGGAAGCCGTCGCGGCGGGCCTGGGCCAGGCGCCGCTCGCTGGCGACGATGGCGTCCACCCGGCCGTCGCGTAGGGCGGGAATCGTCCTGCCGTTGAACATGATCGAGATGTCCTGGACCGGGTCCCAGCCCATGCGCTCCGCCAACTTGAGGGCCACGAAGCCGGTCGTGGTATGCGTCCCGGACGAGATTCCGATGCGTTTTCCCCGGAGGTCCTCGAGGGACTCGATCTCGGGCCGGGTCACGATGTGCGCGCGCACCACACAGTCGGTCGAGGCCAGGATGACCCGCTGTCGTGCGGTCGCGTCGGTCATCATGTCCACGATCATCGGCGTGCCACCGTCGACGCTGATGTCGGGTCGGTTTGGCCGCTGGCCGGGAAGCTCTCTGCCGCCGTTGAAGTCGGGCTCCGGCATCCACAGCCGGACGGCCAGACCGTGCTTCCGGTACAGCTGCTGATCCGCAGCGATCACGAACGGCAGCTTACTGACGGACCGTGAGCCGAGCTCCACCTCGAGGGGAATGAGGTCGCCGTCCAGGTCGGGGTCGGTGGGGCCACACGCGAGCGCACCCACGCACAGGCACGTGCAGACGAATACCAAGGCGCACGCGGCGAGGGGGTGGCGCAGCAAGGCGTGTTTCACCGTCGACTCCTCACACTCCGTCGCCCGGGCCCCGCCTCGGCAGATTCCACCGGTCAGGAGGTCGCGAGCCGGCGCCGGACGGTCACCTGCTCGATGGCAACGATCAGCACGAGCCCCAGGGCGGCGGCGCAGAGGATCGCGTTGACCGAGAACGTGGAGGCGAACGCCAGCGCTCCGAGGGTGAGCGCCAGAACGATCAGGCGGTTCCAGAGGACGCAACCCCTGGCGCGCCACAGAGCCACGGCCGTGGAGCCGAGGAACAGGCTCAGACCGACACCCACGGCGGCAGCAGTCAGGACGAGCGGGTAGTCCTCCGGATGGAAGGATGCCTCCAGACCTACC
This sequence comes from Gemmatimonadota bacterium, assembly GCA_039586035.1. Taxonomy (GTDB): domain Bacteria; phylum Gemmatimonadota; class Gemmatimonadetes; order Longimicrobiales; family Gaopeijiaceae; genus JBDHHQ01. The sequence goes on from JBDHLD010000038.1 coordinate 3,894, forward strand.
GCCAGCGCGATGATCCCGCTCACCAGCGGGAAGTGCCCGAAGGAGTAGGCGTCTCGTGCGAGCTGCGCCCGGGGCCGGCCTTCGACGGCCAAGAGAGCTTCTTCGAGCACCTCCCGGACCCAGCCGAAGTACGTCCACCAAAGGAGACACGTCAGCAGAACCGCAAGCGAACCCGTCACCATCACCGCGACCGAGACGTCCGACACCAGCGCTCCGCCGGCGACGATGAGCGACTCACCCAGGGCGATGATGATGATGAGCCCGTGACGCTCGGCGAAGTGGCCGGCGTGGATGCCCCAGGCCCATTTGTTGCCGGCCACCCATGCGGCCGTGAAGTCCAGCGCGATGGCGGCGAGCCAGAACCATTCCCGGAGCGAGGGATCCGCCAGACCGCCCGCGACCACCGCGACCAGGCCCCCGAGCGACAGCCCGGCGAAGGCGAGGACGGAGGTCCTCTGCGCGTCGTCGGCGAGCACCTTGTAGTAGAGGCCCAGCCCCAGGACCCGAACGGCTACGTAGGAGAGAGCGAACCAGAGGGCCGGTGTCCCCTCCGAGAACGCGTCGTCCAGCGACACGGCCATGACGAAGGCGACGCCCGTCGAGGCCAGCGTGCCCACCCGGACGTGGTGGTGTCTCGTGTTGGCGGAGTTGAGGGCCCAGGTGAACTGCGTCCATCCCCACCAGATCAGCCAGAAGACCACGACGGACCGGAAGATCCCGTGGACGTCCAGGTGATGGGCGGCGTAGTGGGTCACCTGGGTGATCGCGAAGACGAACACCAGGTCGAAGAAGAGCTCGACGAACGTCGCGCCCTGGTCCTCCGGCGATACCATGCTCGTTTCGTTCATGACCGCCGAAGGTAGGCGCGGAGAGGGTTGAGGCAAGGAGACACGGGAGGGGCACGGCGAACGGGGCTCCGGCCGGGTCGCCGTGTCCCCATACACACCGGGAGTCGACGGACGGAGGGATCGAGAAACTTGATGCCCCCCACGCCCGTACATACCTTGCACAGACCGGCGTCCGAATTGGTCGCCGGAACGACTTCGGAGAGACACGACAGTGATCCGACTCCCCAGCGGGGCCAGTCCCCGGAAGTGGTATCCGCCGGGCGTCACCTGACGCACCGGCGCTGGAGTCCGATCCCAGACAGGAAACCCGAGTGATGAGAACCCTCACCAACTCCGGCTTCGACGCTGTCGCGGACCGCCCTTGGGCGGGACCGCGGTACGGCCGGATCGTGCCCAAGAGCATGATCGGCAGCGTCGTGCCGGCCGCCACGCAGGCGGAAGTGGAGGGGGTGCCTTAGGACCGGGTTTCACGCGTTTCGGCCGCATTGCCGACGCGGCCTTCCGGATCCTTCGGGACCCGGGAGGCCGCGTTTCATTTGCAGGTCGAAAACGGGAGCCACAGGGGCTCCAGGACGGGGAGAGGACGATGTCGGAGCATCGCAGTCGGATGGATCAGGAAATCATCAGACGGTATACGGATCAGCCCGAGCGGCTGCCGGTGGAGCTGCGTAAGCGGATCGAGGCCGAGTGGGACGGGCAGCCCGTGCAGCTCTACGCGCTGGCGGACCTGGACGCGTCCATGAACCTGGTGCGCAGCTGGGTGGCGCTAGGGCCGGAGGAGCTGGCGATCGCGACCGAGAAGCGGCCAGGGCGGGACTGGGCGGTGCGGAGTGTGCCCCGCAGCCAGATCCGGGAGCTGAGGGAGGCTCCGGGGCTGAGCGGGAGCGTGCTGACCATTCTCGGCGAGCCGGGGGAGCCGGCGTTGGCCATCCTGCGGTACACGCACCGGCAGCGCCGGGCCGTGGAAAACCTACGGTTCGTGCTGGAGGAGCAGCTCCGCGGTCGCTCGGTGAGCTCCGAGGACGCCGATCGGGAGTACGCCGACTCGGTGGCCGCCCCGATCCGGGAGGCCCAGGCCCTGGTGGCCGGGAACAAGGCCCGCGTGCTGTGGCGATTGCTGTCGTACCTGAAGCCGTACCGGCGGCAGGTGGCGCTGGGCTTCGCGGCGGCCGGGATCATCACGGCCGTGAGCCTGGTCCCGCCGTACCTGGCCGGATACCTGATCGACCAGGTCGTGAGGCCGGCCCAGGACGGGCGTCTGGGCGCGGCTGAAGCCGGGAGGCTGGCCTGGATCGCCGTGCTGGCCATGGCCGCCGTGTACCTGATCCGTCAGGGAGCGGCACTGGTCCGTCTGCGCCTCATGTCGGTGTTGGGGGAGCTCGTGGCTCGGGACTTGAGAACCGAGCTGTACGAGCACCTGCAGCGCTTGAGCCTGGGTTTCTTCTCGCGGAAGAAGACCGGAGGCCTGATCACGCGGGTGAGCTCGGACACGGACCGACTCTGGGAGTTCCTGGCTTTCGGGATCGTGGACGTGTCGCTGTCGGCGGTCATGCTGATCGGCTTGAGCACCGTGTTGTTGAGCCTGGACTGGCGCCTGGGCCTCGTCATGGCGTTGCCGGTGCCGGTGTTCTGCTGGGCAATCTTCAAGCACGGGGAGCGGATCAACCGGCTGTTCACCCGGGCGTGGAGGAAGTGGTCGGCGCTGACCGACGTGCTCTCGGACACGATTCCCGGCGTCCGAGTGGTGAAGGCCTTCAACCAGGAGGAGAGAGAGAAATCACGTTTCGGCTCCCGAAATCGGGAGGCCACGGAGGAGTTCAACCGGATCCACGCGCACTGGACCACGTTCTGGCCGGCGCTGATGCTGGCCGTGCACGGGACCACGGTGGCCGTGTGGGCCTTCGCCGTGCCACGCCTGGTGGGCGCGGCCGGCGAGGCGGCGAGTCTGTCCGCGGGGACGTTCGTCTCGTTCCTGCTCTACACGACCATGTTCGTGGGGCCGATGGAGGTCATCGGTCAGATGGCCCGGACGGTGAACCGGGCGACGAGCTCGGCGCACCGCGTGTTCGAGGTGTTGGACACGGAGCCCGAGATCGTGGACGTGCCGGACCCGGTGCGCCTCGATCCGGTTGAGGGTCGGGTCACGTTCGACAACGTGAGCTTCGGGTACGACGGGGTCCGTCAGGTGCTCAAGGGCGTCAGCTTCGAGGTGGTGCCGGGCGAGATGATCGGGCTCGTAGGGCCCAGCGGTGGGGGGAAGACCACGGTCATCAACCTGATCGCGAGGTTCTACGACGCCACCGGCGGACGTGTGCGCATCGACGGGGTGGACATCACCCGTCTCGAGATGGGCCACTACCGCAGGCAGATCGGGATGGTGCTCCAGGACCCGTATTTGTTTCATGGGACGATCCTGGAGAACATCCGCTACGGCGTGCCCGAGGCGTCCCTGGATCAGGTGATCGAATCCGCTATGGCCGCCAACGCCCACGACTTCATCCTGCGCCTGGCGCACGGCTACGACACCGTGGTCGGCGAGCGAGGCCAGACGTTGTCGGGTGGTGAGCGTCAGCGCGTCTCCATCGCCCGGGCGATCCTGCAGGATCCCCGGATCCTGATTCTGGACGAGGCCACGAGCGCCGTGGACACGGAGACGGAGCGGAACATCCAGCTGGCGTTGGACCGGCTTGTGGCGGGGCGGACCGTGTTCGCCATCGCCCACCGGCTTTCCACGCTCCACAAGGCTTCGAGGCTGTTCGTGATGAAGCAGGGGAGGTTGGTGGAGAGCGGGACGCACGCGGAGCTGCTCGAGCGGGAGGACGGACTCTACCGCAAGCTCCACGAGCTGCAGCTGGAGCTCCAGGTCGGGGCTTAGGTGGGGCAGGGCGATCGAGCTCTCCTACGGCTCCTGCGCTCGGCCGCGGGTCGCTGGGCGCTGACAGGCGTCTTCCGGATGCCTCGCTCTGCTGCTACGCGCAGCAGACGTCGCCGCAGGAGAGATCGATTCGCCCTGCCCCGGTGGTCGGGCGAGGGGTGGTGGGTGGGCGGCCGGTGATAGGGGAGCCGGACGTACGCATGCTCGGTGCGGCGGGCCGCTGTCGTCGCGGCGGCCGACGACCCGAAAAGGTGGGCGCCACCCCTCGGGAAAACGAGCGAATGGAATCTGGACGACGTCCGGAGGCGGGAGGGGAGGCGGGCCGGTCTCCCCCGCAGCGAAGTCGGCTGCGAGTAGCAGCCGTAGCTCGCAAGCGGAGCGAGCCAGCGGTTAGCCCGGCGCCCGGCGGCGAGCGCGAGCAGCGGGGGAGACCGGCCCGCCTTCCCGCACCACACAAACGGCAGAAAGGAGGGAAGAACCAGTGAGCGAGTTGAGGTTGGAACGGAGAGTGGACGGCCAGCTCTGGATCGTGCGCAATGGGCAGGCTGATCCGGTTCGGGTGTACCGGTGCTTCCCGTGGTCGGAGCCGGAGCGCTTCGTGTCGCTCCGGGACGACGACGAGCGGGAGCTGGCCATGATCACGGAGCTGGCCGAGCTGGACGAGGAGTCCCGCCTGGTGCTCGAGGGTGCGCTTGCCGAGGCCGGGTTCGTGCTGGAGGTCACGGCCATCAAGGCGGTGGAGGACGAGGTGGAGATCCGGGCCTGGCGGGTGGACACGCGTCAGGGGCCGCGGACCTTCCAGACCAGGCTCGACGACTGGCCCCGCGAGGTGCCCGGCGGCGGCCTGCTGATCCGGGACGTGGCGGGCGACCTGTACCACGTGCCGGATCCCGGCGGCCTGGACGCCGGCAGCCGCGAGCTGCTGTGGGCGTATTCGGACTGAGAGAGGGTGCCGGACGCCGTGCCGGCGGCCCCCTTCCGAGCTGGGGAGGGGGCCGCCCGGCTCGCGGCGGCGCCGGTGCATCCGTCGTCCCTGCCTGGCCCAATCGGCCCTTGCCGGCGGCAACCCGGCACCGTCCGGCGCCTGCGCCGAGGTCGCGCGGGCAACTCCGGTGCGAACCCACGCGTCCATTCCTTGCGTAGGGAAAGCGCGGTTGCATGTTGACGTAGGATCCGGTCCGTCCGCTGCTCTGCACCCTCTTGCAAGGACACTCATGTCCCTGGTCCGCAGGATCGGCCTGGCCGTCGTCGTCCTCGTGTCGGCGTGCGCGCCCCAGCCCACCGAGATCCTCTGGGACGAGTACGGGGTTCCGCACGTCTTCGCAGCCACGGACGAGGACCTCTTCCGGGCCTTCGGCTGGGCTCAGATGAACAACCACGCCGACCTCGTGCTTCGGCTGTACGGCGAGGCCCGGGGCCGGGCCGCCGAGTATTGGGGCGAGGAGGCACTCCAGTCCGACTGGTGGGTGCGGACCATGGATGTCCCCGGGCGGGCGGCGGAGTGGTACGAGGCCCAGGACAACGAGATTCGTGGCTTCCTGGATGCCTTTGCCGAGGGCATGAACGCATGGGCCGAGGAGCACGGAGACCGGATCGACGCTTCGGTTCGCCGCGTGCTTCCGGTGGAGCCAACCGACGTGCTGGCTCACCTCCAGCGGACCGTGCACTTCACGTTCGTCTCCAACCCGGGCGTCGTGCCCCGAGGGTTCGCCGCGGCGGGCCTGGCGGCCATCGATCCGGAAGCGGCCCGTCTGGCCACCGTGCCCCGGCCCACCACGTCGCGCGCCGGCTCGAACGCATGGGCGATCGCGCCTGAACGGTCCGTGAGTGGCAACGCGCTGCTCCTGGCCAACCCGCACCTTCCCTGGCGCGGGCTGTTCACCTGGTTCGAGGCGCAGCTCACCAGCCCCAGCGTCGACGCGTATGGTGCCGTGCTCGTGGGCCTGCCGCTCGTGCCCATCGCGTTCAATGACGATCTGGGCTGGACGCACACGGTCAACACCTTCGACGGCGCCGACGTCTACGTGCTCGAGCTCGACGGCACCGGCTACGTCATGGATGGCGAGACGCGGCCGTTCGAGGTGCGCGCCGAGCTCCTGAAGATCCGCCAGGACCGAGACCTCGCCAGGGAGGAATGGCTCAACGTGCGCGAGTCCGTTCACGGACCCGTGATCGGCGAGACCACGGACGAGGCCGTAGCGCTCCGGGTCGCCGGGCTGGATGCGCCGCACGTGCTTCGGCAGAGCTGGGACATGCTGCGAGCGAGGGACCTCCAGTCGTTCGAAGCGGCCATGGCCATGCTGCAGCTGCCCATGTTCACGACCATCTACGCCGACCGAGCCGGCAACATCCTCCATCTGTTCAACGGGCGCGTGCCCGAGCACGGGACGGGTGACTTCACGTACTGGCAGGGCCTGATCCCGGGCGGCACCCACGGTACGCTCTGGGACGACGTGCACGCATACAACGATCTCCCACGCGTGATCAGCCCGGAGTCCGGTTGGCTGCAGAACGCCAACGATCCCCCGTGGACCACCACCTTTCCCCGTGCGCTGGACCCGCAGTCCTTTCCGGCCTACATGGCCCCCCGGCGGATGGCGTTTCGACCTCAGCGCTCAGCGCGCATGCTCCGCGAAGACGAGGCGCTCTCGTTCGAGGAGCTGGTCACGTACAAGCACTCGACGAGGATCGAGCTCGCGGACCGACTTCTGCCCGACCTGCTTCCCCTGGCCCGGACCCGGGGATCGGCGGCCGCGAGAAACGCCGCCGACGTCCTGGAGCGCTGGGACAGGCTGGCCGACGCGGACAGCAGGGGCGCCGTCCTGTTCCTGGCCTGGGCGCAGGAGTTGTCGCGGAGGAGCGGTGGGTTCGACCAGATCTTCGCCCACGGCTGGGACCCGGAGCGCCCCCTGGAAACGCCCAACGGTCTGGCCAACGCCGACGTGGCGGTGAGCGCCCTGGAGGCGGCGGCGGTCGGCGTACGGGACCGCTACGGACAGCTGGCCGTAGCGTTCGGGGACGTCTACCGACTGCAGCGCGACGACCTCGATCTGCCCGGCAACGGCTTCGCCGATCCCGTGGGTGTCTTTCGAGCGGCCTGGTACCGCGATCAGGGCAACGGCCGGTTCCAGATCATGGGGGGCGACAGCTACGTCGCCGCCATCGAGTTCTCGGATCCAGTGCGCGCCATGGCGTTGATCGGCTACGGCAACGCCTCCCAACCCGATTCGCCTCACCGGACCGATCAGCTGCGCTTCTTCTCCGGCAAGGAGCTACGGCCCGTCTGGCGCACCCGCTCCGAGATCGAGCCTCACCTGGAGGATCGCACGGTGTTCTAGGGGGGTACTCGGTCGGACCACCCCCGGGGGTCACGCCCCCGCCCACGCGAACCGACGGCCCCGACCTATGACCTTCGAGCGCACCGACATCCTGGTGCTGGGCGGCGGCCTGGCCGGCCTCAGCTTCGCCCTACGGGTCGCTGGTCGCCACGAGGTCACGGTCGTCACCAAGACCGAGTTTCCGGCCAGCAACACCTGGCGGGCCCAGGGCGGGATCGCCGCTGTGGTGGCGACGGAAGACTCCTTCGACCGCCACATCTCCGACACCGAGGCTGCCGGGGCCGGTCTGGTGGACCAGGAGGTCGTCCGCAAGGTCGTGGAGACCGCTCCGGAGCTCGTCTTCGATCTCGAGGCCTGGGGTGTCGAGTTCGATCGACAGGACCAGGGCGAGTACGACCTGGGCCGAGAGGGGGGGCACACGCTGCGGCGGGTGCTCCACGTGGGAGATGTGACGGGGCCGGGCATCGGGCGCGTGCTTCTCGAGCGGGCGCGGGAGCATCCGGGCATCCGATTGATCGAGCACAGCATGGCCGTCGACCTGATCACTGCCCGGCGCCGGTTCAAACAGCGGGAGGACCGCTGTCTCGGGGCCTATCTCCTGGACACCGGCAGCAATCGCATCGAGCCCGTCCTCGCACCCGTGACGGTCCTGGCCACAGGCGGATCGGGCAAGGTCTACCTCTACACCTCCAACCCCGACGTCGCTACCGGAGACGGCGTGGCCATGGCGTACCGGGCGGGCTGCTCGGTGGTGAACATGGAGTTCACGCAGTTCCATCCGACGTGCCTCTACCATCCGGAGGCGAAGAGCTTTCTCATATCCGAAGCGGTCCGCGGAGAAGGAGGTGTGCTGTTGGGGGAGGACGGGCGACGCTTCATGGAGGACGTGCACGAGATGGCCGAGCTCGCGCCGAGAGACATCGTGGCCCGCGCCATCGACGCCGAGATCAAGCGCAGCGGCTCCGACTGCGTCCACCTGGACATCAGCCACAAGCCCGACGCGTTCATCCGCGACCGTTTCCCCACGCTCGTCGAGGCGTGTGCCCGATATGGTTTCGACATGGTCCACGAGCCGGTGCCGGTGGTGCCCGCGGCTCACTACCAGTGCGGCGGTGTGTGGACGGACCAGAAAGGGCGCACGGACCTGCCCGGGCTGTATGCGATCGGCGAAGTGGCCTTCACCGGCTTCCACGGGGCCAACCGGATGGCGTCCAACAGCCTGCTGGAGTGTGTGGCCTTCGGCGCTTTCGCCGCCGAAGACGTCCTGGAGGCGGAGCTCAAAGCGCCTTCGGTGCCCGCCACCGGGCGCCTCGATTGGGAATACGGCGACGCGGTGCCTCCGGACGAGCAGATCATCGTGGCGCACAACTGGGACGAGGTGCGCCGGGTAATGAGCAACTACGTGGGGATCGTCCGAAGCGACCGGCGACTCGAGCGGGCCGAGCGGCGGATCGCCAACCTGGCCCAGGAAGTGCAGGAGTATTACTGGGGCGTGATCCCCAACAAGGACCTGCTGGAGCTCCGGAATCTGGTCCAGGTGGCTTGGCTGGTCGTCCAGAGCGCGAAACGCCGCAAGGAGAGCCGTGGCCTCCACTACACCATCGATCATCCTGAGACGTCACCGGTGGCCGAGAACACAGTGGTGCTCCCAGCGGCCCACTATCCCTGACGGAGACACCGTATGCCGAAGCAGCTCGCAAGCCCCCTGGCAGGCTCCTTCGTCGCGCTGGCGATCCTGGCCGGTTGCGGCGGGTCCAACGAGGGCGGCCTGGTGGTGAGTGGCCCTCCCGTGGACCAGGTGGTGGTGACGCCGATCGCGCGCAACATCCTTGAAGGAGAGACCGCCCAGCTCACGGCCACGGTCTTCGCCGCGGACGGGAGCGAGATCGTGAGCGCGGCGATCGTCTGGTCCACGACCGACGCGGAGATCGCAGAGGTGACCTCCACCGGGCTGGTGACCGGCATCTCGCCGGGCGCCGCCCAGATCACGGCTCTGGCGCTGTCCGGCGGCTCCGAGGCGGAGGCCGGTGCCCTCATCACGGTGGAGGCCCGGCCGGACCCCTGAGGGAGAGGGTGCACCGCTACCGACGGCCCCCTTCAAGAACGGCGGCGGCCTCGGACGGCGCTCCGCTGCGAGCCGCTCCGTCGAAGTCGATCCGGGCGTGGGCCGGTCGGCCTCTACCGGAGCGCCTCCTCCAGAGCGGTGGCCGCGTCCGTCCGCTCGTCCCGATACTTGACGATCACCGGCGCGTAGACCTCGATCCCGTGGGCCCGGGCGAAGTCGCTGGACGCGGGCCGCGTCCCCGGCACGACTACCGCGCCGGCTGGCACGGTCAGCGGATGGCCCGGGCCCGCCCGCCGGATCTCGCCCCTCACCAGGTCGAAGAGCGGCGTCGACGCGGTCAGGTTGACGCCCGGCGCCAGAACCGCCCGGGTCTCGACCAACGTGCCCTCGAACAGTCCGGTGTTCGCGCCCACCATGACGTCGTCCTCGACGATCACGGGACGCATGCCCACCGGCTCGAGCACGCCACCGAGCTGCGCGCCGGCGCTCAGGTGAACGCGTTCGCCCACCTGGGCGCATGACCCGACCAGGGCGTGGGAGTCCACCATGGTGCCCGCACCCACCCACGCGCCCACGTTGACGTAGGCCGGTGGCATGATGACCACGTTGGGAGCCAGGTGGGCTCCCGCCCGGACGGTGGTCCCACCGGGCACGATCCGGATGTTCTCCTCCACGCCCCGGGTCTTGCGAAGCGGCAAGGTGTCGCGGTCGAAGAAGTCCGGTCCGAGGTCAGCGAACCGCCGCGTGCGACCGACCCGGAACGCCAAGAGGATCCCCGCCTTGACCCACCGCACGGCTTGCCACCCGTCGGGCCCCTTGCGGGCGGCCCGCACGGCACCGGTCTCGAGGGCGTGCAGGAGACGGCCTACGGCGTCGCGAGCCGCCTCCTCGTCGGTCGAGCCGTCGGGCCGGGTGAGCGCCTCGATCTCGGCACGGAGGGCGTCCAGGTCGCTGGTCACCGGAGACCCGTCTTCCTCGACCCGTATGGCGCCGCTTTGACGACGCCTGCCCCAGCCTGCCCGGTCATTCCAGGAGTCCCGCCGCCACCAGCGCGTCTTCCAGGGCGTCCGCGTTGGCCTCCGTCATCGGGGCCAACGGCAAGCGGAAGCGCGCGTCCATGCGGCCCATCATCTGGAGCGCCGTCTTCACGGGAACGGGGTTCGTCTCCACGAAGTTCGCCCTCATCAGCGGGTAGAGCCGGTAGTGGGCCCGCCGCGCCCCGGCCAGGTCTCCCGCCAGCGCCGAAGACACCAGGGCCGACATGAGGTCCGGCGCTTCGTTGGAGGCGACGGAGATCACGCCGTCGCCGCCGGCCGCCACGATGGGAAGCGTCAACGCGTCGTCGCCGGAGAGAACGACGAATCCGTCGGGTCGGCCCTGGAGGATGGTCATGATCTGCTCCAGATCGCCCGATGCCTCCTTGACGCCCACGACGTTGTCGATCTCGGCGATGCGAAACAGCGTGGCCGGGTCGACGTTGCCGCCGGTCCTGCCGGGGACGTTGTACACGACAAGGGGGACCTCGGCGGCTTCCGCCACCGCTTCGTAATGGCGGAACAGACCCTCCGGCGAGGGCTTGTTGTAGTACGGGCTCACCGACAGCACTCCGTCGGCGCCCGCGGCTCGTGCGCTCCGGGCCAGCCGGATCGCGTGCTCGGTATCGTTGGTTCCAGCTCCCGCCATGACCGGCACCCGGCCAGCCGCCGCGGCGACCGCTGCCTCGATCACCGCGCGTTGCTCGGCGTCCTCGAGCGTGGCGCTTTCGCCGGTGGTCCCGCACGGAACCAGGAAGTCCACGCCACCCTCGATCTGGAACTCGACATGCCGCGCGAAGCCCTCGAGGTCGGGGGAGCCGTCCTCGTGGAACGGAGTCACGAGGGCCACGCCCAACCCCCGGAACGGCCCTGCCGCCATCGTCATCCTCCTTCGGGGCCGAAGCGCTCGGCCATCATGTCGTCCAGAGTATAGAGACCGGGCCGTCCCCGGATCCACTCTGCGGCGGCCAGCGCGCCACGGGCGAAACCAGCCCGGCTCCTGGCCCGGTGCCGGAGCTCGATACGATCGTGGGGGCCGTCCAGGCCCACCGTGTGCGTGCCAGGCTCCTCGCCCGCCCGGACCACGGAGACCTGCATGACCGAGTGATCCATGGGGCCTTCGGGCAGCTCGGCGGACCACCGGTCCTTGGTGGAGAGCTCATCGACGAGCGCCTGGGCCAACCGGACGGCGGTGCCACTGGGATGATCGGCCTTGTGGCGATGATGCGCCTCGGCCAGGTGAACGTCGTAGTCGCCCACCCGCTCGGCCAGCCGGGTCGCCTGACGCGCAAGGCGGATGAAGAGCTGCATGCCCAACGAGAAGTTGGGCGCGTAGATCAGTCCCTTGCCGGACTCGTCGACGATCGCCGCCACCTCGGCCAGGCGATCATACCAACCGGTCGTCCCCACGACCACGTCGAGCCCGACGCCCGTGGCCGCCCGTACGTTATCTACCACCGCGTCCGCGGTCGTGAAGTCGACGGCCACTTCGGCGCCCGAGGCGAGCATCGCGGTCATCCCGAGCCCCTCCCGCTGGCTGGTGGAATCGACCCACGCCACCACCGTGTGGTCCCGCTCCGGCGCGAGCGCCTCGACGGTGGTGCCCATGCGTCCGCAGCCGATGAGCGCCAGCTTCACGGCGAGGGCTCTCCTTCCGCCCTCCGCATGGACGGCTCCGGTGGCCCCGACGGGCCTGGGGTCCAGGGCTCCGGGCTCCGGCCCTCCACGAGACGGTCGTGGATGCGCTGTACCACCGCGGGTGCGCTCTCCTGGTCCACGAGGAAGCTCACGCTCACGTCCGACGCCTGGCTGATCAGATGGATGGGCGTGCTTCCCACGGCCTCGAACATGCGGCCGCTCACCCCCGGCTCCCGCAGGAGTCCGTGGCCGACCACGGTGACCGTAGCCAGCCTGCGGACGACCTCGACGTCGGCGAGCTCGCGGAGCTCCGCCTCCACCTGACCCACCTCCTCGTCCTCGTCGACCGTGAACGCCGTCGACGAATGGGACGTGGCGACCAGGTCCACCGGGAGCTCGTGTCGGGCCAACACCTCGAACACGCGGGCCAGGAATCCGTAGGGCAGCGAGGCGGGATGCGCCCGCACCTTGATCAGAATGACGCCGGGCTTGTATGCCACCGCCGCCACCTCCGGCGAGCCTCTGCGGTCCCACCGGATCCGCGTCTCCCGGCCGCCCGGGTCGAACGAGTTGCGGATCCGGAGGGACAGGCCGTGGGACACCGCCCACTGGGCTGCCCGGGGGTGAATCACCTTGGCACCGAAGTAGGCCAGCTCCACGGCCTCCTCGAATCCGATCTCGCCGATGTGCCGTGCCCCGGTCACCGCCCGGGGATCCGCCGAAAGCATGCCGTCGACGTCCGTCCAGATCCAGACTTCCGTCGCGCCGAGCGAGGAGCCGAGGATCGCCGCCGTGAAGTCGGAGCCGCCCCGACCCAGCGTGGTGGTCACGCCGCTCACGGTGGCAGCCACGAAGCCCTGGATCACCGGCACGACGCTCTCGGCGAGCAGCGGCTCGACGGCGTCCTGGATCTGCTGCGCCGTGACGTCTTCCAAGGGGCTGGCGTGACCGAAGCGGGTGTCGCTCCGAATCAGCGTGCGCGCGTCGACCACGCGTGCCGGGCGACCCCGTGCGATCAGGGCGGCGGCCATGAGCTCTGCCGAGAGATCCTCTCCCGCCGAGGTCACCTCGTCGGCGAGGCGGGCGTGGAGCACCGGATCGGCCGCTCCCGTGGCTGCTGCCGGGGACGTGAGGACACCTTCGAGACGCGTCAGGATCTGGTCGCTCCGCGCCTCCAGGGCCAGGAGATCATCAAGGCCGGGAGTCAGGGTCCGGGCGGCCCCCAGATGCCGGTCACGCAAGCGTTCGAGGGCTGATCGGATCCCGTCCACGTCGCCGCTCTGATGGCAGCCGATCAGGGCCGCGAGCTGGTCGGTCGTACCGGCAGTGGCGGACACGACCACGACGGCGTGGGCCGGACCGCCTGCCACCAGATCGGCAGCGTGACCGATCCGTTGGGCGTCCGCCAGCGAAGTGCCACCGAACTTGTGCACGATCACCGCCGCGCCCCCCGTATCGCTCATGGGCCTGGTCGTGGGCCCCCCGGCCTGGGCTCCACCGTCCACGACGTCGGTGGGCCAGGGGCTCATCGGGCCGGCACCCGCGTGGTCACGCCAGCGGCGTGACATAGCTCGGCGTTCAGGAGCGCCGCGCCGGCGGCGCCTCGGATCAGGTTGTGCGCGAGGACCATGAAGCGGACGTGCAGCGCCGGGCATTCCCGTACCCTTCCCACCGTCACCACCATGCCCTGCCCTCGGTCCCTGTCGAGTCTCGGCTGGGGCCGGGCGTCGCCCGGGATCAGCTCGATGGGTCGCTCTGGTGCGGTAGGAAGTCCTCTGGCCTCTTCGGGCGGCTCGAACGACGTGAAGGCGGCCTCCACGTCCTCGGGGCCGGCCACGTTCCGGAACGACGCCGAGACCGCCACGAGGTGTCCGTGGAGGACCGGGACGCGGTTGGCGTGGGCGGAGACCACGAAGTCGCCGTGCACGATGCGATCTGGATTGCGGTGGCCGAGGATCTTCTGGGACTCCTCGGCGATCTTGTCTTCCTCGTTGGCGATGAAGGGGATCACGTTGTCGGTGAGCTCTCCCGCGGCCGGACCGGGCCGCCCCGCCCCCGAGATGGCCTGCATGGAGGTGGCCACCACGGTCTCCAGGCCGAAGGCTCGGTGGAGCGGGGCCAGTGCCGTGGCGAGACCGGCCGTGACGCAGTTGGGGTTGGTGACGATGCCGCCCGGCCACCGGTCGGCTTGGGCTTCGAGCAGACGAAGGTGGTCCGGATTGACCTCCGGGATGATCAGCGGGACAACCGGGTCCTGCCGGTACGCCGACGCGTTGCTCACGACCAGGTGTCCCCGCTCGGCCAGCAGGGCCTCGGTGTGACGAGCTGCGCTCGACGGCAGCGCTGACAGAAGCAGGGGCGAAGACCACTCGTCGTCCAACGCCTTGAGGACCAGACGGGAGGCTTCCGCGGACAGCGGCCCCATGGAGTCAGCAGGCGTTCGCTCACCCAGCGCCAACCCGGCCGAAGCGGGGGAGGCCCCGACTTCTCGCAGGCGGAACCACGGGTGTCCGTCCAGCAGGCGGACCAGCAGGCTGCCAACGGTTCCCGTGGCGCCGAGCACGCCCACGTCGATGGGCTCGGGCACCCGGTTCATCATGATCCGGACCTCCGTGTCAGGGCTGTAGCGGAACGGCACGGCCGAATCGCCGTCGGAGAAGGAGCCCGCACGACGGCCTCTCCGGCAGAGCCATTGTCGAATTGACGCACGGGGAGCCTTAATGGCAGTCGGTTTCGTCTCATAACCTCTTTGACACCATCATTTTGGCAGAGTTTCGCCCGACTTGGGGTGGCACGCTGCATGCACGCGACAAACGCCAGCAGCCGCCCCCCGGGTCACCGGCCCGGACACGGTGCGACGAAGCGCACGATCATCGTAGAGCGCAACATCGATGCCTTACCCGTACGGAGGGGAGAATCATGGCAATCACACGGTACACCCGAGGCAAGTCTCAGGCGAATCCCTGGCGCGATTTCGACGAGCTCACGTCCCGCCTCGGCAGGGCCCTCGACGAAAGCTGGTTCCAGGCGCCCACCCACAAGGGATGGATGCCGGCCGTGAACGTGGAGGAGAAGAAGGACGAGGTGGTCCTGACGGCGGAGCTCCCGGGCCTTGGTGGCGAGGACGTCGAGATCGAGCTCGAGAACAACATCCTCACCATCCGGGGCGAGAAGCGGGAGGAGCGTGAGGAGGGAGACGAAGAGAGCCGCTATCACCTCTGGGAGCGGCGCTACGGATCGTTCCAGCGCAGCTTCACCGTGCCACGGACCGTCAAGCCCGACGACATCAACGCGGCCTTCGAGGACGGCATCCTGACCGTGCACATGCCCAAGGTACCCGAAGCGAAAGGCCGGAAGATCTCCATCGGCAAGAAGGCGTAACCACTCCGCTCGAAAAGCGGCGTGGCCAAGAGGCCCGGGGGGAGCTTCCTCCCGGGCCGCTCCTCGTTCAGGGAGACTGAGGGAACCGCGCCAGCACGTCCCCACCCGGACCGTAGTGGGTCAGCGTGCCCGTGTCCTTGAGATAGAGCACGAACGCCCCTTCGCCGCCCGGGCCGTGAAGCGCGTATCCACTGCCGCCGTGCGCGAAATAGGCAGCGCCCACTCGCGTGTCGCCTTCGGGGTCCTGGAGGAAGAGGCCCGTCTGCTGAGCGTCGTGGACGAGCGAGGCCCGCCGGACCCCGTCCTCGTCGAGGAGGTGCAGCTCCGGGTCCGAGTCCTCGAGCGCCAGCAGGGCACGCACTCGCCCCTGTCCGTCGATCAGCTCGAATGCCTCCGCGCGGACAGTGTCCTCGGCCGGCAGGGCCCACCCGATCGTGAGCAGCATGAGCCCGGTCAGCACGGCGCCCTTCCACCTGCGGTTGGAGCGCTCGAGGCGGTCGAGGCGGTGGTACAGGTCTGGTACGCCGATCTCATGCACGTGATGCCTTCCTGTTTCGGGAGGTTCTCAGTCCGGTACGGCCATGTTCCCCGACGCTTCCACCACGCCGCCCAGGGCCCGATGCAGCTCCACCGAGTTGGCCGCCAGCACGTCCCCGCCGTCGGCTGCTCCCAACGGTGACCCGCTCAGCGTCGTCACCATGCCCCCTGCCTCCTCGACGATGATGATGCCTGCCGCCACGTCCCACGGGCTCAGGCCCATCTCCCAGAACGCGTCGAGCCGGCCACCGGCAACGTAACAGAGGTCCAGGGCCGCTGAGCCCAGGCGTCGGATACCGGCGGTGCTCTTCAACACGCGGCCCAGTTGATCCTGGTAGAGGGGCAGGAGGGGGAGGTTCTTGAAGGGGAAGCCCGTGCCGATGAGCGCCGTGCGCAGCTCCCGCGCGGCGGACACGCGGATGCGCTCGCCGTTGAGGAACGCGCCCTCGCCCCGCTCGGCCCACCAGCGCTCGCCGAGCACCGGGGCCACGACGGCGCCCGCCACCGATCGTCCGTCGATGGCCACGCCCACGGAGGCCGCGTAGATCGGGTGGCCATGAAGGAAGTTGGTGGTTCCGTCCAGCGGATCGACGATCCAGAGCGGTCCGTCGGCGGCCCGCCCTCCGGGCATTTCAGTGAGCGGGACCTGCTTCCCCTCGTTCTCCTCCGCCAGGATCGCGTGGTCGGGGAATCGTTCGCGGATCACCCCGAGCGCGGCATCCTGAGCGGCCAGGTCGGCCTCGCTCACGAAGTCGCTCTGACCCTTTTCGGCCTGCCGGATGGATTCGAGCCGGTCCGCGTACCGTATGTGGATGGCGGCAGCGGCCTCGGCGGCGTCCAACGCGGTGCGAGCGAGCTCTCGAGTCATGGGCCAGTTGCTGAAGATGGTGTTGCCGTGGGGCGCCCGGCAGGGAGTCGGACCCCGGGACAGTGTCTGGACGGGTCGCGGCACTCCACTGCTGACAATAGGTTACGCGGCCCTCGGGCGCAGGAACCCCTGCAAGAAGGCAACGTTCCTCCCCCTTCGGGGTGATGGTTCCACGGCCGCGGGTCGAGGGGAACGTGCGGGACACCAATTCGAAAACGTTGGGAGATCGATGAACGGCGAGTCCACGGGGGGAGGAAAGAAGCGGGTCTTCAGTGGCATGCAGCCCAGCGGCGAGGCCCACATCGGCAACTACCTGGGCGCGCTGAAGCGTTGGGCCCAGATGCAAGACGACTACGAGTGCATCTGGTGCATCGTCGATGACCATGCGGTGGCGGCCGGCTCCGACCCGGCCACGCTTCCCCGGAACACCATCGACCTCGCGACGAGCTTCCTCGCCGTGGGCCTCGATCCAGAGAGGGCCATCCTCTTCGTCCAGTCGGACGTGCCGGAGCACACCGAGCTCCAGTGGCTTTTCAATACCGTCACGCCCGTGGGTGACCTGGAGCGCATGACGCAGTTCAAGGACAAGTCCCAGCGCTTCGAGTCGATCCCGGCTGGGATCCTGAACTACCCGATCCTGCAGGCCGCGGACATCCTCATCTACAAGGCCGACGTCGTGCCGGTTGGTGAGGACCAGCTCCAGCACCTGGAGCTCACCAGGGAGATCGCGAGGAAGTTCAACGCGAAGTACGGCGAGACCTTCCCGGAGCCGCAGCCGCTCATCGGGACCGCCGGTCGGATCATGGGGCTGGACGGCAAGGCCAAGATGAGCAAGTCGCTCGACAACACCGTCGGCATCCTGGCCGAGCCGGACGAGGTCTGGGCCCAGGTGCGCACCGCCGTCACCGACCCCCAGAGGGTTCGCAAGACCGATCCCGGTCGGCCCGAGGTGTGCAACGTCTACACGCTGCACAAGTTCTTCACGGACGAGACGGAGCTGCCGGACATCGCCGCCAAGTGTCGAAGCGCCGCGCGGGGCTGCGTCGACTGCAAGAGGATCCTCGCCGACTCGATCGCCGCGGAGTTCGCCCCGATGCGGGAGAAGGCGGCCCACTACCAGGCTCACCCCGAGGAGGTGCGGGGGATTCTGGAGGAAGGGGCGGCCAAGGCCCGTGCCATCGCCCGGCGGACACTGGACGAGGCCCGCGAGAAGATGGGCCTGAACTGGCGTAGCGCCCTCTAGGGGAGCGCTCGGGGCTCGGGATCGCCTGCAGCCGAGAGGCTCACGGCCCCACGCACTCCAACGGACCGCCCTCTTCCCAGGGCGGTCCAACGCCCGCTTCCACCTGTCCCACCCAATACCAGTCCTGGTTGTCCTCCAGCGGGAGCAGATCTGACGCGCCGGACCCGCCCTTCCGGGACCGGTCCGAGTCGAACACCACCAACGCCATGCCGTCGGGGAGGAGCGTCAGGCCCTCTCCCTTGCCCCAGAAGCACGCGACTTCGCGGCCAGGCAGCGAACGCACATCGTCCAACTCGTCGAGCTCGAACACGAGGAGTCGGGTCTTCACCTCACCGGGGCTGGGTCCCGATTCGGCCGACGCCAGCATGTAGCAGCGCAACCGGCCGGGCGCGTCTTCCGGCGCGCACTCCAGTGAAGAGACCCCGTAGGTGCGCGTGTAGCTTCCGCCGTGGCCGCCCGTGTCGTCCGCCTCGACCACGGTGACTGACCGGGGGTCAGCCAGGACCGTGGTCACGGTGGGCTCAGCGGGATCCCAGACGACCAGGAGGCTCCCGTAGTCGAAGTGGTCGCGGTTCAGGCCGAACTGGCGGATGCCGACCACGTACCGCTCGCCGAGCGCATGCACCGCCTCGACGTTGAGCCAACCGCCGGTTCGACGGCGTAGCCTGTCGAGAAAACGTCGCCACGGAGCCGTCAGATCGTCAGCGACGTGCCATTCGCCGGCGTCGTCCCTGCCCACGATCAGGGCGCGGTCCTCCCGGCTCTGGTCGATGGACGGCGCGCCGTCGAGCGCGCCGGAGGTCAGCACGAGGATGCCGGTGCTGTCCGCGGTCCACGCAGCGGCCTCCAAGCCGACGACACCCGGGGCTCCAGGGAGCGAAACGAGCTCTCCTGCACCGAGCCCTTCCGGACCGAGCGGGAACCGAAATGCCTCCAGCTCGTCGGACGCGTCGGAAAACACCAGAACCGCGCATTCGCCAGGCAGAGCCGCGGCCGCGGAGGGCTCGAAGCGGACTTCAATCCCCGGTCCGAAAGGCCGAAGACCATTGGTGTAGCTGGGCGTGCAAGAGGACTGTGCCCCCACGCTTCCGAGCGGTATCCAGGCCAGCGAGAGCGAGAGGCTGAACATCCGGGCAATGGGGCGCATCGGCAACGGGTGGGGGACGAGGGACGGGCGAAGCGAACAGGATGCCCCGCCGGAAGACGGTCCGCCAGTCTCGCCAGCGACCCGGGTGCCGTGGGGCCTGACCCGCCAACTGTCGTCAGATAGCGAAGGACTCACATGACCGAGGTATTCAAGGCCGCCATCGAGCAGGGCGCCAGCGACATCCACATCAAGTCCGGCGACCGTATCCGCGCCCGGATCCACGGATTCCTGGTGCCCCTGACGGAGCAGAAGCTCACACAGGAACAGGTGCGCTCGCTGGCCTTGAAGCTGATTCCCCACGATCAGGACCGGGCTCGGATCGACGAGCTCCTGGACTATGACTGCTCGTGGGGGCTGCCCGGCCTCGGCCGCTTCCGCGTGAACATCCTCCGCCAGCGCGGCTCGTTCATGATCGTGATGCGGGTCATCCCCATCGAGATCCCGGACTTCAACGAGCTGCGCCTTCCGCAGGTCCTGAGCAAGATCGCCGACAACGAGCGCGGGCTCGTTCTGGTCACGGGCGTCACCGGATCGGGCAAGAGCTCGACGATGGCCGCGCTCGTCAACCACATCAATCGAAACAAGCAGAAGCACATCGTGACGCTCGAGAACCCCATCGAGTTCCTGCACCGCGATCTCCGGTGCTCGATCACTCAGCGCGATGTGGGGACCGACACGTCGTCGTTCATGAGCGGGCTGCGCGCAGCCCTCCGCCAGGATCCCGACGTCATCCAGATCGGTGAGATGCGCGACAAGGAGACGATCGAAACCGCTCTCAAGGCCGGCGAGACGGGTCACCTGGTCCTGTCGACCCTCCATACTCAGGATGCGGTCCAGACCATCTCGCGTATCATCGCCGCATTCACGTCCGACGAGCAGGAGATCCTCCGCATCCGGCTCGCGGACACCCTGCAGGCCGTGATCAGCCAGCGGCTGCTGCCACGCAAGGACGGACAGGGCCGGGTCGTCGCCTGCGAGATCATGCTCGCTACCGGCACGATCAAGGAGTGCATCATGGATCCTGACCGCATCGACGAGATGCGGGACCTCATCGAAGCGGGCCGAGAGGTCAACGGCTCCATGTCCTTCGACCAGCACCTGATGGATCTGGTGAACCAGGATCTGGTGACTTTCGACGTCGCCAAGGCCGCTGCCACCAACCCCGGGGACTTCGACCTCAAGATGAACGTCTTCGACACGGACCCCCAGGGGTTGCAGGGATCGGCCCATGTGTCCAACGTGCCGGATCAGTTCACGGTGACTCGAGGCTGACCCCGAACGAGACTTCTCTCCGGACGGGCACGCCTCGGCGGCGCAGCCGCCACCCCGGACCGGAGCATCAAGCGTGGCGCCCTCCATCGATCTCAGCGGTGTCCTGATCCCTACGACGACCCCTTTCGATCCCGTCACGGGTGACGTCGACATCGTGGGTCACCGCAGCAACCTCCGTGGCTTTCTCGAACACCCCGTCCGCGGCGTGGTCATCGCGGGCTCCACCGGTGAGGCCGTGTTCCTGGACCGGGACGAACGTCTGTCGCTCATTCAGGCGACCCGATCGGTGCTGCCCGGGGACCGGTTGCTGGTGGCCGGGACGGGAGCCGAATCCACCCGCGGCACCGTGCGACTGTGCCGGGACGCGGCGCAGGCGGGAGCGGACGCGGTGCTGGTCCAGCCCCCGGCGTACTACAAAGGGGCCATGTCTCCCGCCGTGCTGTTGGACCACTACCGCGCCGTTGCGGACGAGTGTGCCGTTCCGGTGATCCTCTATCAGGTGCCTCTCCGCTTCAGCACGCTGGACCTGGCCACCGGCCTCGTCGCTGAGCTCTCGGCTCACGAGAACATCGTGGCGATCAAGGACTCGCGCGGCGACCTGGCGCTGGTGGGAGAGCTGGTCACCCAGACTCGTGACGGATTCCAGGTGCTGGTGGGGAACGGCGCCAAGTTCTACGGCGCGCTCGAGATCGGCGGCGTGGGGGGCATCCTCGGAGTCGCGAATCTGGCTCCCGGTCTGTGCGCCGAGGTGCACCAGGCGTTCGTGGCCGGACGGGGTGCGGAGGCCGGTCGCCTCCAGGATACCGTCGCTCCCCTGCACGTGGAGATCGTGGGCAAGCGAGGCGTTCCCGGGGTCAAGCGAGCGTTGGACCTGCTCGGCTTCCGCGGTGGCGATCCGAGACTGCCCCTGCGGCCCCTGCCGCAGTCCGAGGACGACGCGCTGCGCGGGCTGCTCTCGGCAGCGGGTCTGGGGGAGGTACAGCCGGCCTGATTTCCGCCATCGGTTGACACCCCTGGGGCCCGTTTCTAGCTTCTCCCAGAGGATAGCTCAGCGAAGCCCATCCCTCGCCGGGGGTGGGCTTTTGCGTGCCCACCCACCACCACTCCCCGCACCCCCGGGCGCGGCCCGTGGAGAGGACCCAGGTGGAATCCGCGACACAGCGCGAGAACGCGCCCACGACCCGCTCGAACGCCGGGGGAGGCGGGCAGTGCACCGTGATCGTCGGGTGCCAGTGGGGTGATGAAGGCAAGGGGAAGATCGTCGACGTTCTGGCCGAAGGCGTCGACATCGTGGCCCGCTATCAGGGCGGAGCCAACGCGGGGCATACGGTGCACGTCGGGAACGAGGAGTTCGTCCTGCACCAGATTCCCTCGGGCATCCTCCACGACGGTAAGCGTTGCCTGCTCGGAAACGGCGTCGTGCTCGACGTGCTTCAGTTCTTCGACGAGTACGAGGCTCTGCAGGACCGTAGCATCGATCTCGAGGGCCGAGTGGCGGTGAGCTCGAGAGCGCACCTTCTGCTTCCGTACCACCGCCGCCTGGACGTGGCGGCCGAGGACCATGCCAGCGCGAAGATCGGGACCACGGGGCGAGGTATCGGTCCGGCCTACGAAGAGAAGGCGGGACGCCGCGGCATCCGGGTGGCGGACCTGGCGAACGAATCCCGCTTGAGCGAGATGCTGCGAGACGGCGTCGCGCGGGCGCAGACCAGGTTGGAGGGGCTGGGAGCCGATCCCGACGCCACGCTCGAGGCCGAGACGGACAGGGTCTTCGAGCTCCGGGGCTGGCTGCTGGCGTTGGCCGCCGACACGGGCAGCGAGATCCTGAAGACGCTGTCGGAGGGAGGGGGCGTTCTGTTGGAGGGCGCTCAGGGCACGGCATTGGACCTGGATCACGGGACCTATCCATTCGTGACCTCGTCGAACACCACGGCGGCGGCGGCCGCAACGGGTGTCGGGGTAGGGCCCACGACCATCGACCGGGTCGTCGGCGTCGTGAAAGCCTACACGACCCGGGTCGGCAACGGGCCCTTGCCCACGGCTTTCGGCACCGCCATGGACGAGCACATGCGTCAGCTCGGCGGAGAGTTCGGCGCGACCACGGGGCGCCCGAGGCGTTGCGGCTGGTTCGACGCGGTGCAAGCTCGCTTCTCTGCCCAGGTCAACGGCTTGACCGGGCTGGCGGTCACCAAGCTCGACGTGCTGGACACGCTTCCGGAGCTCTCGATCTGTACCGGCTACCGCGGCCGCGACGGAGTGACCGGCACCTTTCCCGCGGATACGTGGTCCATGGAGGCCATGGAGCCCGTCTACGAGACGCTGCCGGGGTGGCAAACGGACACCACGGCCGCACGGGCGCTCGCAGAGCTTCCCACGGCGGCTCGCCGGTACCTGGACCGCGTCCAGGAGCTCATGGGGGCGCCGATCGAGATGGTCTCCGTAGGTACGCGCCGGGCCCAGATCATCCGGATCGCGTAGCGTCGGGGCGTCCCGCCCGCCGCGTCCCTCCCGGGTCATGGAGCCCATCTCCCTTGAGGGGGTCCAAGGTCTCGCATACCTTATCAAGCTTTGCCGCTTCCGGATAACCAGCCGTCGACCGGCCCCGGACCGGGGCGGCCTCGGTATGGTGGGAGCGTGGCGGCGGCACGATGTTCGATGAGCTGAGCACCAAGCTGGACGGGGTTCTGGGACGCTTCAGGCAACGAGGCGTTCTCACCGAGCCCATGATCCGGGACGGCCTCCGGGAAGTGCGACGGGTGCTTCTCGAGGCCGACGTGAACTTCCGGGTCACGAAGGACTTCCTGGCCCGGGTGCAGGAACGCGCCCTCGGCGAGCAGGTCGTGAAGGCCGTGTCGCCCGGACAGCAGGTCGTGAAGATCGTCCACGAGGAGCTGGCGCACCTGCTGGGCGAGGGACGGCCGACGCTCGCGTGGGCGCCGTCGCCCCCTACGGTGTTGATGATGGTGGGCCTTCAGGGCTCCGGGAAGACCACCACGGCCGCCAAGCTGGCCAAGCGACTCGGCCGTGAAGGCAAGAAGCCGATGATGGCGGCGTGCGATCTGTACCGTCCCGCGGCGGTCGACCAGCTCCAGACTCTGGGGCGACAGATCGGCGTCCCGGTGCACGCCGGGGCCCCGGACGAGGATCCCGTGGCCGTGGCGTCAGCGGCTTTGGAGGCGGCGCGCCGTGAGAGACACACGGTCCTGATCGTCGACACCGCGGGTCGGCTGCAGATCGACGAGCCGATGATGGACGAGCTGCGCCGGATCAAGGCGGACCTGCGGCCGCAGGAGATCCTGCTGGTGGCCGACGCCATGACCGGCCAGGAGGCGGTGCGAATCGCCCAGGGCTTCGACGAGGCGCTGGAGCTCACGGGCGTCGTGCTGACGAAGCTCGACGGCGACGCCCGGGGTGGGGCAGCCCTCTCGATCCGGGGCGTCACCGGTAAGCCGATCAAGTACGTGGGGGTGGGAGAGGGACTGGACGATCTGGACTCGGCCGACCCCGAGCGGCTGGCGGGCCGGATCCTCCAGATGGGTGACGTGGTGGGGCTCGTGGAGCGGGCCGAGCGCGCCATCGACGTACAGGAGCAGGAGAAGCTCCAGCAGAAGGTGTTGGGGCAGGGGAGGTTCACGCTGGAGGACTTCCTGACGGCCATGCGGCAGGTGCAGCGCATGGGCCCGCTGGAACAGCTGGTCAAGCTCATACCGGGTGCGGCCAAGCGACTGCCCGTGGGCAACGTCGATCCGAAGCGGATGAAGCACGTCGAGGCGATCATCCTGTCGATGACGCCGGCGGAGCGGCAGAAGCCCGAGATCTTGAACGGGAGCCGACGGGCGAGGATCGCCCGGGGCAGTGGGCGGCCGGTGTCGGAGGTGAACCGGCTGCTCAAGCAGTTCAAGGAAATGCAGAAGTTCATGAAGCAGATGAAGGGGCTGATGCCCCGATAACCACAGCCGATCACGCGCGCGGTACTGCGGCGTAGGAGGCCTCACAACAAGAGGGAGACGATGGCCGTTCGCATTCGACTCCGGCGGATGGGCCGGAAAAAGCAGCCTCACTATCGCATCGTCGTGGCCGACTCCAAGTCGCCGCGGGACGGTCGGTTCGTGGAAACGCTGGGCTTCTACAAACCGCTCAGTCGGCCCGCCCGGGTCGTGCTGGACGTCGAGCGCTTCCAGTACTGGGTCGGTGAGGGCGCCACGGCCAGCAACACCGTCAAGGCCCTATTCAACAAGGTCCAGAAGGGCGGAGACGACTCCGTGGCCGTAGGCGAGGTGGACGCCGCCGCGGAGCGCGCTCGCAAGCAGGAGGCGCTTGCCGCGAAGCGGAAGGCGGAGGCCGAGGCCCGAAAGAAGGCCGCCGACGAGGCCAAGGCTGCCGCCGCCGCCGCCAGCGCAGCCGCTGCTGCCGAGGCCGCTGCCGCGGAGGCGGAGGCCGAGGAAGCGCCCGCAGCGGAGGCCGAGGAAGCGCCCGCAGCGGAAGCCGAGGAAGAGCCCGCCGCGGAGGCCGAGGAAGAGCCCGCAGCGGAAGCTGAGGAAGCGCCCGCAGCGGAGGCCGAGGAAGCGCCTGCCGCGGAGGCCGAGGAAGCGCCTGCCGCGGAAGCTGAGGAAGAGCCCGCCGCGGAGGCCGAGGAAGCGCCCGCCGCGGAGGCCGAGGAAGAGCCCGCAGCGGAGGCCGAGGAAGAGCCCGCCGCGGAGGCCGAGGAAGCGCCCGCCGCGGAGGCCGAGGAAGAGCCCGCAGCTGAAGCGGAGGAAGAGCCCGCCGCGGAGGCCGAGGAAGAGCCCGCAGCTGAAGCGGAGGAAGCGCCCGCCGCGGAGGCCGCGGAAGAGCCCGCAGCGGAGGCCGAGGAAGCGCCCGCCGCGGAGGCCGCGGAAGAGCCCGCAGCCGAAGCGGAGGGCGAGGAGGAAGAGAAGAGCTAGCCGCTGTCGCGAGGACCACAGCACGTGGGCTCCGAGGCACCGTCCTTCCTGGTCGTGGGGCACCTGAACAAGCCCCACGGGACCAAGGGCGAGCTTTTCGTCTGGCCCCTCACGGACCACCCCGAGAGCGCCTTCGCTCCCGGGGTGGCGCTGCGAGTGGGGGACGCCTCGGGCGACGCTCCGGATCCCTTCTTCCCGCCGCTGGAGGTGGAGACCGTGCGTCCCTACCGTCGCGGCTACCTGGTGAAGTTCGTCGGCACGGCGGACAGGAACGGCGCCGAGCGGTTGCGCGACCGCTATCTGCTTCGACCGTTCGAGGAGCTGGAGGGCCTGGCGGAGGGCGAGGTGTTCTACCATCAGCTCCTCGGGATGATCGTGGAGACCTCGGACGGCACGTCCGTCGGTCGGGTGGTGGAGGTCTACGAGATTCGGCCGGCCGACATGCTGGAGGTGGAGGACGAGGAAGGCCGGTCGCGCCTGATCCCCTTCACGAAACAGGTCGTTCGTGCCGTCGACGTGGACAGCGGTCGTGTGGTCATCGACCCACCCGAGGGGCTCCTGGACCTCTGACGTCTCATGCGAATCAACATCGTCACGATCTTCCCCGATTTCTTCCGCGTACCGCTCGGAATCAGCATCCCCGGGCGCGCTGCCGAACGGGGACTCGTCACGTTCAACGTGGTCAACCTGCGGGACTTCACGCACGACCGTCATCAGACCGTAGACGACTACCCGTATGGCGGGGGTGCGGGGATGGTCATGAAGCCTGAGCCGTTCTTCGAGGCGGTGGAAGCGCTCCGGCCAGAGGGCCCGGTCGTTCTCCTGTCGGCTCGCGGAAGGCCCTTCACGCATGGGGACGCCGTGCGGTATTCAGTGGCCCCCGACCTGACGCTCCTGTGCGGGCACTACAAAGACGTGGATCAGCGGGTGGCCGACCATCTGGCCACCGAAGAGGTCTCCATCGGTGAATTCGTGCTTTCGGGTGGGGAGGTGGGGGCCTTGGCCATCGCGGACGCCGTCGCACGGCTACAGCCCGGCGCCATGGGCGATCACGATTCGGCAGCCTCGGATTCGTTCTACGACGAGCGGAGGCTCAGTCCCCCGTCCTACACGCGCCCAGCCGACTATCGGGGCTTCCGTGTGCCCGAGGTGCTCCTGAGCGGAGACCACGCGAGAATCGAAAAGTGGCGGGCGGACGAAGCCGAAAGGCTCAACCGCAGCCGGTGGGACGGGGAGGCTGGCCCCGCCGAGTCGCGAGAGGAATGAGGGCCGGTCACGAGCCTGTCGCGACATCCCTCTGATTCGGCCTTTCGCCCCTTCACGAAAGGCCTTGACCTCATTATCATATAACGCTCGATACCGGTCGGATACGGAACCGGACTCATGGGAGGCATGCCATGACAGATCTGCTTAGAGAACTCGAGAACGAAGAGCTTCGGGACGACCTTCCGAACTTCGCTCCGGGCGATACGGTCCGTGTCCTCTACCGGGTGCGCGAAGGCGCCAAGGAGCGGATTCAGGCCTTCGAGGGCGTTTGCATCGGACGCCGCGGCGGCGGCACGGGTGAGACCTTCACGGTGCGCAAGATCTCCAGCGGCATCGGAGTCGAGCGTGTATTCCCGTTCCACGGTCCCAACATCTCCGACATCAAGGTGGTGCGGCGCGGGCGCGTACGGCGGGCCAAGCTGTACTACCTCAGGGGACTGCGCGGGAAGGCCGCGCGGATCCCCGAAAAGCGCACCTGACGAGCCGCCTTCCTGGCCCGGATGTCCTCGGACCCCGCGCCCGGAAGCCAGGCACGCGCCGCCTCCACGGCGTCGGTGCCACCCCAGCAGGAGCGACCCCAGTCTCGCCTGGCCTATGAGCGGCGGTTCTGGGGTCGCGGTGTTTCCTGGATCGCTGGCGTCGACGAAGTGGGCCGCGGGCCTCTGGCCGGGCCGGTCATGGCCGCGGCGGTGGTCCTGGCCCCGGGCACCTTCATCGATGGCGCCATCGACTCGAAGCAGCTGGACACAGAGGACCGCGAGCGGCTATCGCGTGAGATCCTGGGCCAGGCTCGGGCCGTCGCGATAGGGGCGGCCTCGGTCCGCGAGATCGACTTCTTCAACATCCTGCGCGCCACGACCCGTGCAATGCGTCGGGCTCTCGGCCGCCTCCCTCGAGAGCCCCAGCACGTCGTGATCGACGGCCGCCCGGTGAAGGGGCTCGGTTGGGAGCACGACGCGGTCGTGGGCGGTGACGACCTCGTGCACTCCGTCGCGTGCGCGTCCATCGTGGCCAAGGTCTGCAGAGACCGGCTCATGCTCCGTCTGGCGGAGCGATACCCGGGGTACGACTGGCACACCAACGTGGGGTACGGTACCCGGGCGCACCTCGACGCGATCGACCGGCTCGGCCTCACGCCTCACCACCGCATCACCTTTACGGGACAGCAGCTCGACCTGGGAATCTAGCGCGGCGATCCGATCTCCGCTTCGCCCGCGGTGGATCAGGACGTTACAAGCTCCCCAAGGCCGCCACGTTCGACTGTATCGTTTCGTTGCACCCGTACCGATGTGGTGCGACGCCACGGGCCGCAGCCTCGTGGGTGACGGGCGAAGCGAATCGCCAGGCCCGCGCGCTGGCAGCGTCCTTCGGGATTCTCTCGGTAGACGACGTGACTGGCCCCCCGATTGCGACCTGCCTCGGATGGCTCTCTAACCCCGCATTCGACTTCCACTCAAGGCTCCCGACACCACATGCTTGGTCCGTCCTTCCTCCCAGCGCGCGCTGGGAGCGTCGCCCACGTACCGTCGGCGACCCTCCTTCGCGCCCTGGCAACGGTTTCGATTCTGGCCTCCCTCTCCTGCGACTCGGCACCCACCGAGCTCGCCAACACCCTGCAACCCGACCTCGCCAAGGGTGGCCCCGCCAAGAACGTCATGTCCATCGCAGGTGGCGACGGTCAGACGGCCGCCGCGGGCACGGAGCTGCCGAACCCTCTGGTCGTTCGGGTGGAGTCGGAGGTCGGCCAGCCCGTGTCCGGCGTGACCATCGACTGGACGGTCAAGGCCGGCGGCGGATCGCTGAGCACGGCCCAGTCGGTCACGAACGTTCAGGGCGAGGCGAGTACCCGTCTCACCCTGGGGCCAACGGCGGGACTCAACGACGTATCCGCCCGGAGCCGTAGGCTTCGCGAAGTCCGCCTGACCGCCACGGCCACCGAGTCCGGGGGCGGGGGAGATCCGGGCGGCGGGGGAGATCCGGGCGGTGGGGGATCAGGGGACAGCTATACCGTGACCGTTACGCCGACCTCGGCGTCCATCGAGGTCGACGAGACCGTGGCGCTCTCGGCAGACGTGGTAAACCAGAACGGTGATGCGGTCGACACGGCGACGGTGGATTGGTCGAGCCTCAACGTGTCGGTGGCGTCGGTGGCGGCGTCCGGGCTCGTGACCGGCCGGGCCGAGGGTACCGCCAGGATCGTGGCGTCGTTCGCCGATGGTGCCGACACGGCCGACGTCACGGTGAGCGAGGCGCCGGGAGGTGGCGGCGGCGGAGGAGGCGGAGGTACGTCCGGCGGCGGCCGGGCGTTCCCGGGAGCGGAGGGATGGGGGGCGACGGCGCTGGAGGCGTGTCGGGCCAAGCCGCTGCAGGTGCTGCGGGTGACGAACACGAACTCCGACGGGTCCGGCAGCTTCGCGCAGGCCGTGAGCGACGTGCGCAGCGACCGCTTCTCGATCATCGTGTTCGAGACCGGCGGCCACATCGTGGCCCCGTCCAGCACGGGCATCCGGGTGAGCGCCAGCTGCGTCTACATCGCCGGGCAAACGGCTCCAGGCGACGGCATCGTGATCGAGGGCCGGCCGACGGCGTTCTGGCTCAGGGGCGGCGGCGACGACATCACTGACGTGGTGATGCGGTACCTCCGGTTCCGTGGCAAGAGCGGTCTGACGCAGAACAACATGATCATCGCCAAGGGGCAGCGGGTGGTGCTCGACCACATGTCGTTCAGTTGGACCGACAACTACCCGCTCGCGATCCTCCGCTACGGCGGCACGAGCTTCTCGGGCCGCATCGCCGACCTGTCGATCCAGCACACGATCGTGTCCGAGGCCTTCGCGACGCATGCGACCGGCCTGACGATCAGCACGAACGCCGATCTCAAGTCGGCGGCGTCGATCGACATGACCAACCTCTCGATCCATCGGAACCTCTTGGCCGGCAACAGCCACCGGAACCCGATGACGGCCGCCGACAATGCGCTCGTCGCCAACAACGTGATCTACAACTGGCGCTTCGGCGCAGGCATGATGAACCGACGTGGCTCGGTCGACTGGGTGAACAACTTCGCCAAGCCCGGCCCGATGACCGGTGACGTGCATACTTACGTCGTCAATCCCTACTGCGATGCGCTCGGTGGCGATTTCTCGATCTACGCCGCCGGCAACGTCGGGCCCCGCAGCAGCGACCCCAACGGCGACAACTGGAGCGGATCCACGCGTCAGGTCAGCTGCTACCGCGGCTCGGGCGACTACGATGGCCAGGAGGTGCCGCCGTCGTGGCGCCGTAGCAGCGAAC
>JBDHLD010000039.1:0-42070 GCA_039586035.1 Gemmatimonadota bacterium
CGTACGGGCTGGCCCCGGCGGCTCCGTGGACCATCTCGATGGCCACCAGCCGCGTCCGGTCCAGTTGGGCCTTGGTCTCGCCCATGAGACGTCCGGTGGGGACCATCGCATCCAGAAACGGCAGGGCGACCGTGACCCCGGCGCCCTTGAGAAAGGTCCGCCGCGGGATGTGCTTGCCGGTGATGAAGTCCATTGCTTCGGGTCTCCTCGTTCTGTTGTCGGCGGACCCACGACCTGCACGCGGCCCCCGTAGCACGTCCGGGAGTCAGGGCCCCTCGTCGTCCATCGGTGCGTCCTCGGTCACGGCCTCGCTCGGCTTGCTCATGCGGAAGGCGGGGCTG
Organism: Gemmatimonadota bacterium; assembly: GCA_039586035.1. Classification (GTDB taxonomy): domain Bacteria; phylum Gemmatimonadota; class Gemmatimonadetes; order Longimicrobiales; family Gaopeijiaceae; genus JBDHHQ01. Next base: position 342 of record JBDHLD010000039.1, read on the forward strand.
TTGACGACGCCCGCGATGAACGAGGACATGCGGTACTCGTTCGCCATGGCGGATCGTTCGATCGCCCGTACCGTCGGCATGTCGAAATACTCGACGCGGCGACCGGTGGCGTAGGCCATCAGGTTCTCGATGAACGTCCGTACGAAGGGCGCTGGTCGATTCAGCAGGGCCGCCCTGAGGTCGCTGACGCTCCCCAGCGGCGTACCGTCGTAGAGATCCGCCTGGACCTCGATCGGCATGCCATTGTCCTTGATCCGCCAGCGTCCGGTCACGTCGTAGTTCTCCAGGGCCAGGCCCAGCGGATCGATTACGGTGTGGCAGGAGTTGCACTGGGGGTTCGCCCGATGAAGCTCCATGCGCTCCCGCACGGTGAGGATCCTGCCCTCGGCAACCTCCTCCGTGGCATCCAGCTCCGGCACGTTGGGTGGTGGCGGCGGCGGCGGGCTCCCCAGGAGGACCTCCATCACCCACTTGCCCCTGAGGACGGGCGAGGTCCGGTTCGCATGGGACGTGAGGGTGAGGATGCTCCCATGACCGAGGATCCCTCGGCGCTCCTGATCGGCGTAGGCCACGCGCCGAAAGTGGGATCCGGCCACGCCCGGTATGCCGTAGTGTCGGGCCAACCGCTCATTGGCGAACGTGTAGTCGGCGGTCAGCAGCTCCAGCAGGGGCCGGTCGTCCACGACGAGAGCGTGGAAGAGGCGCTGGGTCTCCTGCTTCATGTCGTCGGCCAGCTGCTGATGGAAGTCCGGAAACATCAGCGCGTCCGGATGGACCTTGTCCAGGTCCTGGAGGCGGAGCCATTGCGCCGCGAAGCGCGTGGCCAGCGCCTCGGAGCGGGGGTCGTCCACCATGCGCCGTACCTGTTGCTCGAGCACGACGGGCTCCGACAGGCGGCCGTCGCGAGCGACGGCGAGCAGCTCACCGTCCGGAGGCGAGGCCCACAGGAAGAACGACAGCCGCGAAGCCAGGTCGATGTCGCTGACCGGGTAGACCTCGCCGGGTCCGCCTCCGGGCCTCTCGAGCCGGAACACGAACTCGGGGCTCGCGAGGATTCCCTGTAGCGCGGTCCGGATCCCCACCTCGAACCCACCATCCTCGGACCCGGTCCGGAACAGGCCCAACAACGGCTCGATGTCGCTGGCCCGCACGGGCCTCCGGTACGCCTTGGTCGCGAGCCGGCCGAGGATGCGCTCGGCGCACGGAAGCGACTCCTCGGCCGATGTGGGCCGGCAGGTGAAGACCTCCCTGCGACTCGGTGTCTCGGAGACACCGCGCGGATTGAAGGGACCGCCGATGGCCAGGTCCCGGAGGTGCGTCAGGGAGGTGATGCCGTAGGAGTAGCCGATCTTCTTGTCCTTGATGAACGCGGCGGAGACCCGCTGCGGTCCTGCCCGGACGAAGATGGGCTCCGTACGCACGTTGACCCCGTTGGGGTCCTGTACGTGCATCCACCGGTCCAGATCGAGCAGTGCCACCCGCTCGCCGTTGACGGAAACCTCGATCTGCTCGTCGAGGGGGGCCGTCTGTCCGAACAGGTTGCCGGTGGACTCGTGCTGGAACCCCATCCGGAACGTGTACTCTCCGTCGGCCGGGAACGTGTGCACGAGAGAGATCCCACCGCGGGTGCCGTGGGGAGCCCCTTCCACGTGCTCCCGCTGCTCCGCGTACCGGGGTACCCGGTAGGTGGCCTCGCTCGGGCTCGCCTCCGGATCACCGATCGCTAGACGACTGATCTCGCTGGCGGCGCTCAGGTAGGCATCGAGGAGGGTCGGTGACAGGGTCTGGACGTCCGCGATGTTGTCGAAGTTGGCGCTCTTGGTGTCCAGGGGGAGGTAGTCGCCGGCGTCGATCTCGAGCTTCAGCAGGTCGTGGATGGACCGTTCGTATTCCGCCCGGTTGAGGCGCTGAAACGTGCGATGCCCGGGATCGGGATCCAGGACCGCGGCCTCGTCGATCCGCGTCTCCAAGGACGTTACGAGCGCGTTCAACACCGCGGGCTCCGGCCGATCCGCGCCCGAGGGAGGCATCATTCCCGCCCGAAGCTTCCGGATCATCTTCTCGGCCAGGGCCCAGTCCTGCTGGGGAGCCCCCGCGTCGAAGGCCTCCAGCGACATGTTGCCGACGAGCCGACGATCATTGTGGCAGCGGAGGCAATACTCCTGGATCACCTCGTTGTTGACCGGGGAGGAGGCCGTATCGAGGGAGAGGGCATACGACAACGCGGGCACGGACGCGTATGCCGGGGAAGGCGGGCGCACGCCGGGCTCGGCGAGCACACACAAACACGCCCCGGCGGAGCCCAGGACGAGGGCCACCCACTTCGTCATGCTCGCCTCATATAGCTGCCGGACGGATCCCTGTTGATCAGCGTGCGTAGCGCGGCTTGTTGGACGCTAAAGCCCTGAAGGTGCGGGGGGCAAGGCCGCCGTTGCCGTGCGCCGGCCCCGCCCCCCCTTGCTCACGATCCGGGGGCTCAGAAGGACAGGCGATAGGTCAGCCGGATGTTCCGCCCAGGGAGCGGCGCCTGGAGCTTCAGGATGGAGGTGTGAACCCGGGCCTCTTCGTCCGTCAGATTGTTCCCCTGCAGGATGATGTCGTGGGCGACCCGCCCCGAGAACAAACGATACCCGACGCTGGCGTCGAGGAGCGTGTAGCTTGGCGTCGTGGTCTCGAACTCGGCCGTCCGGGTCTGCTCCGCCACGTAGCGCACGCCCAGATCGGCGAGCCATTGTTCCCCCGCGTAGGCCAGGGAGCCCCCGAGCCGGAATGGTGGGATGAGGGGAAGCGGCCGGTCGGACTCGGTGTTCTGAGCGCGCACGTAGTCGCTGACGATGCGCAGGTCCAGCTCCCCGGCGGACGACCGCATGAGGTGGATGTCGGCTTCGAGCTCCGCTCCGATGAACGTGGCTTTCGTCTGGTCGTACGCAAAGACCGGAAGCCCGTCCTGTTCCTGATCCGTGAAGCTCAGGAAGATGTAGTCGCTGAACCGGTTGGCGAAGCCGGTCAACGAGCCGGTGATCCGAGCCGATCTGAAGCGGATACCGAGATCGCCGTTGAGGCCCCGCTCCTTGGACAGGTCCGCGTTGCCGATCTCGAACGAGTTGGTGGCGAAATGGGGGCCGAAGGAGAACAGCTCTTCGCCCGCGGGCGCGCGCTCGGAGTAGGCCAGCGAGCCGACGAGCGAGACGCTGCTCGATGCCATCCAGTTCAGGCCTCCCGAGACCGAAATCGCGTTGTCGTCCCGCTCCACCGCTTCGGCGGTGTTCCGGACGTCCGTGCGCTCGAATCGGGCTCCGACTTCCCAATTCACCGTACCCATGGGGATCTGCTCGTAGGCGAACACGGCCACCGGGAAGGTCTCCGTTGGCGCGATGAACGCCTCCTCACCCGTGGCCTCGAGGTCACGACGACCGAACTGGACCCCGAACACGCCGGAGCCGGCCTCCCCCAGATGGTGCTCGGCCTCGCCGCGGAACTCCCACGACCGGTTGTCGAAGCGGGTGCCGATCTCGGCTCCTTCCTTTTCGAAGTGCCTGTAATCGGTGTACCCGAATCGACCGCGCACCTGGCGGAAGAAGCCCTCGCCGAAGCGTAACCCGCCCTCGGCATCGAGGCGGCGCTGTCGCAGATCGATGCGAATCGGCACATCTTCCTCTTCGGCCGGCTCGGCGCCCGGCTCTTCCTCGTCGGCATGTGCGTGGGCAGCCGGCACGCCGTATTCGGTGTCGTAGCCCTTCACAGACACACCGACCCACCCGCCCCGGTCGATGAACGAGACGCCCAGCGCGCCTCGCTGCGTCTCCAGATCCGAGTTCGGAAGCACTCCCACAGGTTGCTCTTCCTCTTCGTGGGGCTCGCCTTCGTGCTCTTCCTCTTCGACCACTGCCACACCCGGGATGCTGTAGTCGTCGGTCTTCCGGACGAATGCGCTCCCGTGGGCGGCGACCTTGCTTCCCAGAGCGACGGTGACGCCGCCCGACCCGCTGAACTCGTCGCTGACGCTGGCGCCCAGGAGCTCAGCGTGCCCGCTCGAGCTGCTCGAAGGCATCTCCCTGGGAATGCTGCCGTCGTAGCTGTTCACGATTCCGCCGCTGGCGGTGCCGCCGTAGAGGAGGGTCGCGGGCCCCCGAATGACCTCGATCCTCTCCTGCGCGCGGGGCTCCACGGACACGGCGTGGTCGGGACTCGTGGTCGATACGTCGCCGGTGCCCACTCCGGACTCGAGCATGCGGACCCGGTCGCCTCCGAGGCCGCGGATGATGGGACGGCTGGCGCCGGGGCCGAAATAGGTGGAGTTGACGCCGGCCTCCCGGCTCAGCGTCTCTCCCAGGCTGGGCTCGGCCTTGATGGCCAGCTCCCGGTCCCGAACCACGCTGCTGGGCTGCACCGCCTCGAGCTGAGTCTGGGCACCCGTACCCGCCGATACGACCAGGGCGTCGAGGTGGTACATGGGGCTGGCGATCAAGTTGACCCGGGCCGACTGTCCGGGCCTCACCGTCAGGGTCTGGACCGCTTGCCCGTAGCGGGGGCTCGTCGCCTCCACAACGTGCCGACCGCTCGGAACGTCCGGAAAAGCGAAGGTGCCGTTTTCATCGACCCGGACGCGCAGGTGCAACGTCACCAGATGGATTTCGGCGTCCGTCGCCAGGGTGCCGGTCTCCGTCACCACGGTGCCCTGAATGCTACCGGTCTGTTGCCCCGCACCATCGGCGGGGCCGACAAGGATGGCCGCCGCCACCAGCGCGGTGGACGGGGAGCCGCTGAGTACGCGCCTCATCGTGTTTTCCCTCCTGAAGATCCAGATACGAGCGTCAGAGCGGCCTTCGGGGGCCGATCTGGGTCTGAAGCCACGAGTTGTCGGAAGGGATCAGACCGGTGGAGCTCTGGAGGGTGCCGCGGAAAGGAGGGAGACGGGGTCGGCGTTCGACGAGGGCGCGGAGCCCGAGAAGGCCAGGACCTGAGGAACCGTCGGCGTGGGAGCTTCAGCGGACGCTTCGGCGCCGGGGGAGTGTGCCACGTGGCAGACTGCGCAAGCGTCGGCCTCCTGGGCCTCCAGGCCGTCGTGCACGACGTGCGCCGCCGTGGCCAACCCCACCAGGGCCGCCACGACCACGAGCATCCGTCGTCCGCTTCGGTCCGTCATTCGCCCCTCGCCGTCCGCGCTGGCCCCGCTTGTCCGGGGCACCTCGGCACCATGATACGCATCGGGTACCGCGTTGTTTCGCCTACGCGGTCAGTCCAGCGACCTGATCCTACGGACGGGGCGGTTGGCTCGGGCGCATCTCGATCTTGCTGGTCAGAGCGTTGCCCGGGTAGCGGAGGAGATCCAGAACGGCCCGTGCGATATCGTCGCCCTGGAGCTTCCAGGCTCCCTCCGGACCCGGCTCGATTCCGCCGAACGCCGTGTTGACGCTGCCCGGCATGATCGTGCTCACACGTATGCCGTCGTAGCGAAGATCCAGCATCATGGCCTCCGACAACCCTCGAAGGCCGAACTTGCTGGCGTTGTACGCGGTGCCCCGGGCGAAGGCGTTCCGCCCCGCCAGGGAGCCGATGTTGATGATCCACCCGTCCTGTCCAGCGGAGAGGTGAGGAATCGCGGCCTTGGAGCAGTAGAACACACCACCGAGGTTGGTCTCGATCTGGCTCTGGAATTCCTCGACCGACATCTCCTGAATGGGTTTGAAGACACCCAGCCCAGCGTTGTTCACGAGTACGTCGAGTCGCCCCCAACGCTCCAGCGTCGCCTTCACGAGATCGGTACACGCGGCGGGCTCGCGCACGTCGCACACGATGCCCAGGGCCTCCCCACCGCCCAGCGCGGCCAAGTCGCCTTCGGCACGGTTGACATCGTCGGCGGTGCGCGCGCTGACCGCTACGTGGCACCCTGCCTTCACCAGGGCTTCGGAGATGGCGCGACCGATCCCCTTGGTGCCGCCCGTGACCAGCGCTACCCGCCCACTCAGGTCATTCATGCTCGCTCCGCTTCCACCGTTCGCGTTTTTCGAGGTGGCAGATTGACGAGGCATCGCGGTTCTGTCCAGACCTCTCGCTTCGAAGGGCGGATCGGGTCATGGCAGCGAGGGTGAAGGGGCCCGGCGTGGAACCCACGCGAGCGGCGGGACCGGCCGGCAGTGGAAACGCGGGGAGCCGAGGCCGGTGGACGCGGGTCCGACCGAAGTCGAGCCAGGGCCTTCCAGTCGTCGACGCCGGCCGGGGTCGGACCCCGACCGCCGTGATCGTGCGAGGCCGGGCTGTGAGCCCCGGCCTCGAATCAGCGGATGCTGGCTTTGATGGAGTCCGCCAACGCCCGCTGCAGGGCTCCCGGTGAGGTCTGGCCCAGCGCGGTGATCTGCTCGAGGGCCAGCGCCAGCGAACCGATGATGGCCCACATCTCGTCCTCGAGCTCCGGGTCGTTGGGCACCGCCTCCACGACCGGATCCGCAGACACTCCATTCTGCGAGTAGGGCTCGTAGTCGATATCGGCCTCCCGCTCGAGCAGCAGCGTGTGCAGCTCCAAGGCGCCGTCGGCGAGCTCGTGCATGGTGTTGTAGAGCTCCTGACGGCGACCGGCGGAAGCATAGAAGCGCGACATGCCGCGCTCGACCAGGCCCTCGATGGCGCTCGGGGCTACGCCGGTCTCCCGGAGCCGTGCTTCGTAGCTCGACCGGAACCAGTCGGCGTCCTGTGTCTCGATCTCGTCGACGTAGCGCTGGTAACGCTCCCAGTATTCCTGGACCTGGGGGAACCAGCTGGCATTGGCGAGATAAACGCCCTGGAGCCATTCGGCCGGCCGGCGGTCGAGGCCGTAGCTGATGGCCAAGCTGTCCAGGCCCGCAACCACCTCCTCCAAGGCGCGCGCTTCCATGGCGGCCTCGCCCGCATTGGCTTCGGGCACGGGACCCGACGGGACCTCCACGCTGGCTCTCGCCGCTGCCCGAGCCGCAGGCGCCGGCGCCTCCGCCGCGTCGGCGCGGGGAGCCATGAGGAAGAGCGGGACGCTGAGCACCGTCACCAGGCCGAAGGTCGCGGCCGGAATCAGCGAACGGCGCCCCGGGTCCCTCCAGAGGAATAGTCCGGTGCAGACCCCCAGACCCAGCACGCCACCCACGGTGAGCATGCCTCGCAACAGCAACCCACTGGCCACGACCGATCCGAATAGCGCCATGACCAGGAACGAGCCGACCAAGAAGCCCCATTGCACGGGAGGGGAGGACAGGACGCTCAACACCTGTGTCCAGCCTGCCGGCTCATCGACGTCTTCGTGTACCGCGACGTCCGGCCAGGCGGTGTCCTCGTGGGTGGAGGCGGCGAAGGGATCTTCGGCGTCGAACGGGCGGGCGGGCGCTTCGAACGGATCGTCCACGCTGAACCGCTGGGTCGGCATTTCGGACGGCGTCGCCTGCTCCCCGAGACCGGCGTCCGCGCGAGCGGCCTCACCCGGGTTGTCGCCACCCTCGTACCGACCGCTGCCCCACTCATGGTCGATCACCAGACCTCCGAACGACTCGTCGTCTTCCGGGAGATCGCCATCCGTCACGGCGGCCGAGCCGCCAGCATTCCACGGGTCCTCCGGCCGTGCGCTGAATCCCTCGAGGGGGGGCTCGCGCTCGAGGGCCGCGTCGTTCGTGGCCGAGTCGACGGAGGGCGCTTCCAGCTCCAGGGCGCCTCCGATGCCCAGGTTGTCATCCCCCAGCGGCGCTGGGTCGGCCGGCACTGCCTCGACCGCGGGGGCGAGGTCCGTCACGGCCACGGGTGCGGCCTTCAGCAGGTCCGGCTTGATGTCGAGGGAGAACGGGTCGGTCGGGGGTGGCGTGTCGCCTGCGCTGTCGGGCTCCGGGTCGTCAGCGACGGACACCGTGTCCCCGTCCGTCGCGCTCATGGAATCCGTGGGCCCGAAGTCGGGCTCGGGGAAGGAGGTGGTGGGTGCCACGGACGGGTCACCGTAGTCGCGGGCAGCCGCTTCCTCGAGAACCTGACTGTATACGGCGTGGCTCTCGGCCGGCCCCCACGAGTCGGTTCGGGCATCGTAGAGCTCGGTCGTCGCCGACACGGCGCCCAGCTCGATGCGCGCCGCCAGCGCCTCGACGCTGTCGAGCGTGATCTCCTTGCCTCTGCCGTCGATGTACCGAAAGCGCATGGCCCCTCGACCTCCGCCAACGTCCTGAATGTGGACGCCCGCGACGGAAGGCAAGCGCTAGCCGTGCGCTGCGGGAGCCTCCGCCGCCTGCTCATTGCCGAATCCAATGGACCGGACGGTCCGGGAGCCCCTGGAAAGGGCCTCGCCGGCAGCACCCGCGTCCATTTCCTCCTCCATCGTGATCGGCATTTGCGCGCAGAAGTTCAACACGGATTCACCCTTGCTCAGCCAACCACTGCTCCGCGTCCAGAGCTGCCATACAGCCGGTGGCGGCTGCGGTCACGGCCTGGCGGTAGTGGTCGTCGATCACGTCACCGGCGCCGAACACCCCCGGCACGCTGGTCCGCGTCGATCCGGGCTCGACGGCAATGTACCCGTTGGGCTTGAGCTCCACGGCCTCTCCGAGGAAGGCCGTGTTCGGCGTGTGCCCGATCGCGAGGAACATTCCAGCGGCCTCCACGGAGCGCTGGTCCCCGCTGAGCGTGTCAGCGAGCTGGACTCCTGTCACGTAGTCGTCGCCCAGGACATCCACGACCTGGCTGTTCCACTCGACGCGCACCTTGGGCAGCGCAAGTACCCGGTCCGCCAACATCTTCGAGGCTCGCAGCTCGTCCCGACGGTGCACGACGATCACGTCGCTGGCGTACTTGGCGAGATGCTCGGCTTCAGTCATGGCGCTGTCGCCGCCGCCGACGACCACCAGGGGCTGGTTGCGGAACGCAGGCAACGCACCGTCACAGACCGCACAGGCGGACACGCCGCCCCCACCCCGAGCCAGTCTCGTTTCGTTCTCCAGTCCCAGCCAGTTGGCCCGGGCTCCGGTGGCGATGATGACGCTCCGGGCCAGGACCTCGTCACCGCTGCCGGCCGTGAGCCTCTTCGGCGCTCCGGCGAAGTCCACTTCGGTGATGTCGTCCGTGACGATGCGCGTGCCGAAGCGCTCGGCCTGGGCGCGCATCGCCAGCATCATCTCCTGACCGTCGATGCCCTCTGGGAAACCCGGGTAGTTCTCGACCTCGGTCGTGTACATGAGCTGACCCCCGGGGATCATCTCGTTGCTCGGCATCCCTTCGTAGACGAGAGGCTCGAGATTCGCCCGGGCGGCGTAGATGGCTGCGGTCCAGCCGGCAGGGCCGGAGCCGATGATCACGACGTGTTCGGTTTCTTTGGTCATGTCCAGTTCCGTTGAAGCCTTGGCCGTGGACGGCGCCTGCCGTCCCCGTCATGAAACCCGTCGGGGTTCCCGTCCCTGGGGCCAGGGACTGCTATTTGTCCTTGAAGACCTTCATGCTCGTGGAGTGGCCCGGATTGACACGAGCGGTCGGGTCGACGAAGTGGACGGCGTTGTTCACGGCGACCGCGGCTTCCGCGAAACCCGTGGCGATGAGATCCAGCTTGGCTTCGTGCTGGACGACGTCACCCGCGGCGTAGATGCCCGGGATGTTGGTCTCCATGAGCTGGTTCACCAGGATACGGTTCTTCTGGATCTCCAGTCCCCAGTTCTTGATCGGCCCGAGGTCGGGCTTGAAGCCCAGGAAGGTCAGCACGTGGTCGAGGCCGATCTCGACCTCCCCGTCGGTGCGGTTGTCGAACAACACCGCCCCCGTGACCCGGTCGTCGCCGCGGATCTCCCGGACCTCGTGAAACGTCCAGATCTCCAACTCTCCGGCGTCCCGGGCCCTCAGGAGATCCTGGACCGATTTCTCGTGCGCCCGGAATCCGTCTCGCCTGTGCGCCACCACCAGCCGCTCCGCGCGGTCTTTGAGGATCAGGGCCCAGTCGAGGGCGGAGTCGCCACCACCCACGATGAGGACCCTCTTGCCCCTGTAGTCGTCGGGGTTCTTCACTGCGTAGTAGACGCCGCGGCCGAGTAGGGCGTCGTAGCCGGGGGCGTCAAGCTTGCGGGGCTCGAACGCGCCCTTGCCGCCGGCGACGACCAGAGACCGGGAGGCGTAGGTGTGCTCCCTGCCCTCCAGGACGAACCCGTCGCCGTCCCGCGACACGGTACGGATCTCCTCGTCGAGACAAACGTCCGGGTCGAACTGCAGGGCCTGCTCCATGAGCTCGGTGGCGAGATCCTTGGCCAATACCTTGGCGAAGCCACCCACGTCGTAGATGTACTTCTCGGGATACAGAGCCGTGAGCTGGCCGCCCAGCTCCGGGAGCGAATCCACGATGCGCACGGTCATGCCGCGCATCCCCGCGTAGAACGCCGCGAACAGGCCCGTGGGGCCACCGCCGATGATCGTGATGTCCCGCACGTCGGTCATGGAATTCCGGAAACGGTGACTTCGCGCTCTGAGCTACACCCGCAGACCCGGGCGTGGTGGTGAGGCAAGCCACGCGATGTTGACGGAGTCTCGTGTGAATCCGCGACAAAAAGACTCCATAGGATAAACGGCCTGACGGATGGAGCAAGCGGCAGGTAGGGAGCTCGCCTCCGGAGCTCCGGGTGGGCGGCCGGAAGCCTCCGTAGTCCGGCCCCCCGATGTGCTGCGGATGCTCGAGTCGGCGAGCGGCGTGTCGCGCGTCGATCGGCCGATCGACGGGGACGCTACAGCGGGATCGACTCCCCGTCGGAGCGGTGAATCAACTCCGCGGCGATCTGGAGTACGCTGCGCGCGTTCTCATACGTGACGGTGTCGATCGCGTCGCCCACGGGCAGCCAACGGCATTCGGTGATCCCTTCCGTCAACTGGGGGATGGGCTTCCCCTGCCGGGATCCCATCAGGAAGAACTGGCAGTACTTGTGGATCAGACGGCCCTGGGTGCGGAAATGCCAATCGATGGTTCCGAGCTCGGGGCCCAACACCAGGTCCGCGAGCCCGGTCTCTTCCTGGACTTCCCGGAGGGCTGCTTCGCTGTGCCGCTCGGCGTCGAGGATATGGCCCTTCGGAAGTCCCCAGTTCCGGTAAGGATCTCGGATCAGCAAGACGTGGAGGTCGCCCCCGATGCGGCGAAGCACCACGCCCCCTGCGCTCCGCTCTGTCGTTGCCTTGGGTCTGGTTGCCACAGAGTCGCCTCTGGCGGCCGACGGGGGCTGCGCGTCAGAAGATGGACAGACGGAAGTAGCGGTTCGGATTCTCCCTAAGATCTTCGAGCAGGAAGTTGAGTTGGGCAAGGGCGCCCTCCGCCCGCACGACCAGCGAGGTATCGCTCAGGAGACGGCCGAAGCCGCCCTCGCCGGCTTCGATTTGAGCGGCGATACGATTCACGTGCTCGAACGTGGTGTCGGCGCGGCTGAGGGTCGACTGGAGACTCCGCGCCGTATTGGTCATCTCCTGTGACGCCTCACGCATGTTGGAGGCCACCGTCTGAAGGTCCGTCACCAACGAGTCCACCTCCTCTCCGGCCAGGAGCGTGTCCATCCGAGAGAAGGTGGCCTCTACCGCACCCGCTGCGTCGCCCACCTGGGTCGCAGCGACCCGGAGCTCGGCCGTCATCTCTGTGAAGTCATCCGCTTGCTGATCCACCAGAATCGCGATCTGCTCGCTGACCCCCTCGATATTGTCGATGAGGGCAGCCACGTTCTGTGCCGTCTCCTCCGTGAACGCGATCTCCACGCGCTCCATGATGTCGGTGACGTTGTCCGCAATGACCTGGGCCTGCTGGGTCAGCTCGGACATGTCCGGAAGAGCGTAGCCAGGCAGCGCCTCCGGGTTGCCCATGTACCAATCGTAGACCTGCGACCGCTCGTCCTGCATGTCGACGATGTCGACCTGCCAATCCCCGAACATGGACTCGGGCGACGCGATGGCGCCCGCCTGACGTGGGAACTCCACGTCGGACGCGATCCGCATGACGACCCGCACGGACATTCCGCTCGCATCGACGGCGATGGACGAAACGCGGCCAATGCTCACGCCGCGGTACTTGACCGAGTTGCCGTCCATGAGCTGCCCCACGTCCTCGAACGAGGCGTCGACGAGGACCGTCGTGCGAGCCAGCGTGATGCCCTGGAGCCACAGCGTGCCAAACACGCCGATCGCGATGCCCAGGATCACCACCAGTCCGACAAGAATCTCCCGTCGCCGCGTCACCTTCGTATCTCCTCACCGGCCAGGAGCTCCGGCTCCCCTTTGATGAACGCCTGGATCACCGGGTCGGCCGCTGCCTGGATCTCTTGGGGGGTTCCCTCGAACCGGACGCGCCCTTCGTGAAGCATCGCTATCCGGTCCCCGATGCGGTAGGCGCTCTCCATGTCGTGCGTGATCACGACGCCGGTCACGCCGAGCTCGTCGCGAGTTCTCAGAATCAATCGGTCGATCACCGTCTTCGTCAACGGATCCAGCCCGGTCGTCGGTTCGTCATACAGAACGTACGTCGGCTTGGTGGCAATCGCCCGTGCCAGCCCGGCCCGCTTCTTCTGACCGCCGGACAGCTCGGCCGGGAAGCGCTGCTGATATCCCTCCAACTCGACGAGCGCCAGGCACTCGTCGACCCGTTTCCGGATCTGCTCGTCGGTCATTCCCTCGATGCGTCGTAGCCCCAGACCCACGTTTTCGGCCACGGTCATGGAATCGAAGAGAGCGGCGAACTGGAAGACGTAGCCGGCCTTTCTCCGGAGCTCGTACAACTCCTCCCGCTCCAGGTCGGCCACTCGCAGACCGTCGACCCACACCTCGCCCTGATCCGGCGACAGCAGTCCCACGATGTGCTTGAGCATGACGGACTTGCCGCTGCCCGAAGCCCCGATCACGACTGTCGTTTCGCCTTCCTCGATCTTCAGGGTGAACCCCTGCAGCACCTTCTTGCTCCCGAACGCCTTGTGGACGTTTCGCAGCTCGATGCTCATAGGAGCACCCAGGCCCAGAACGCATCCAGGACCAGGATCACCATGCTGCTCACCACAACGGCGCGAGTCGTCGCGCGACCCACACCTTCGGCTCCACCTCTGGTCGTGAAGCCGTAGTAGCACCCCACGGCCGTTACCGTGAAGCCGAAGGAGACGGACTTGATGACCGCGAACTGCACGTCGAACGGCTCGAAGAAGAGGCGGAGGCCCTTCATGAACTCGGGGGTCGACATGTCCAACAGCTCGAGCGACGTCAGCCAACCGGCAGCGACCCCCGTGCTCGTGGCCAGGATCACGACGACGGGGAACATGAGTGTGCCGGCCAGGACACGCGGAACGACCAGGTACGCGACGGGATCGTAGGCGAGCGTCTCCAGGGCGTCGACCTGCTCGGTGACGCGCATCGTACCCAGCTCCGCCGCGATGTTGGCCCCGACGCGTCCCGACAGAGCCAGCCCCGTGAGGACGGGGCCGAGCTCCAGGATCATCGTCTTGCCCACCAGAGTACCGACGAAGTAGAGCGGGATGGCCCCCGTGAAGGTATACGAGGCCTGCAGCGCCATCACGATCCCCGTGAACATGGCGATGAAGAGCGCGATCGGAACGGAGTCGACGCCGATCCTCGCCATTTGCGGGAGCAGCAGCCGGCCCCACACGTCGACGCCTCGGACGGCGCCGAAGGCTCGGATCGCGGCGAATCCCGCGCGACCGATGGTCGCTGCGGAGTCGAGGGTGAGGCGGCCGACGGAGGCGAAGGGCTGGATTACCCGGCTGGTCATGATCGTTGGAACATAGCCGCCGCCCGAATGCTGAGGTACCCCGGTGCGGGAGCGCCCTCGGCGAAGATTCTCTTGACCCGCCGGCCGCTATCGGCGGATGAGGTGCGGCGGATGGCCTTCCAGGGTGAACTCGACCTCTTCGGGCCGGCCGCCAGCCTCGTCGGGGAGGACGTAGCTGACCCGCACCCGGCGGATTGCGTGGTGAGGGTCCGAAACCGCGATCGCGAAGTCCAGATCCTGACCCGGGCTGACGATCCGCGTCCGCACCCGCTCGCCTGGAGGCGCTTCCTGGCGAGCGGTCGGATTCCGGAACAGTGTCATAGTGGATTGCCGGCCCGAGTCGAGGCGACGCGTCACCTTCACGAACCGGAGCCAGTCCGGCTGGTAGCTGATGCGGTATCGTTCGTTCTTCTGATCCTGACCGCCGCCTTCTCGGTTGTGTCGGGCCATGCCGCTTTACCGGTTCGGGAATTGCGAAAAATGAAAGCAAACAAATGTTTCTCCCGTAGAGCGATTTTGTCAAGATTCTCGTAAGCTGCGGCCTCGCTAACTTTTTGTCCGGTAGAATGTTCACCGGTAACCGCAGAGGACGGTTTTCGTGGGAGTCCGCCCGTGCCCCACGCCCCGTCGCCCTGTGGAAAAGTCCCAGATCCGGACCACCGCGAAACGTACCATCCGAGGGGCGCCGACCCCTGGACCGGCAGCGCGCGGAAAGGGACTTGACCGGCACTGGAACCGCGGGCTACTATCGGGCTCGAATCCTCTGTCCGGCCAAATCACTTCGCGCAGCCAGACTTCACGACCCCCCGACGGTTCGTCGTTCAGGCGGCATCCGCCGCTGCGTGCGGTCCCCCATTTCCCGCTCCCCGGGCGGCCCCTCGGATCCAACGATAGATCTGGAGCGATTCGTGGACATCGCGGAACTGAAGAGCAAGAGCGTCGGAGAGCTCCACGACCTTGCCGAAGAGTTGAACATTTCCAACTACTCGGGTCTTCGTAAGCAGGACCTCATCTTCCGCATCGAACAGAACCTCCTCGACACCGACGTCGTGCTGCGGGGAGAGGGTGTCCTCGAGATCCTTCCAGAAGGCTATGGCTTTCTCCGGTCCCAGGACTGGAACTACCTCTACGGCCCCGATGACATCTATGTGAGTCCATCCCAGATCAAGAGATTCGATCTGCGGACGGGCGACACGGTGCTGGGGCAGGTCCGTCCCCCGAAGGAAGGCGAGCGGTACCTGGCCCTGCTCAAGGTCGAGACCGTCAACGGAGACGACCCCGAAAACGCCAAGCACCGAATCGCCTTCGACAACCTGCGGCCTCGCTACCCAGAGAGCCGCATTCGCCTGGAGCGGGAAGACGGCACCCTGTCCATGCGGGTCGTGGATTTGGTCGCACCCATTGGCATGGGCCAGCGCGGCCTCATCGTCTCACCGCCGAAGGCCGGCAAGACCATGCTTTTGCAGGACGTGGCCAACTCCATCACGGCCAACCATCCCGACTGTCACCTCATCGTGCTGCTCATCGACGAGCGCCCCGAAGAGGTAACGGACATGGAAGAGCACGTAGATGCCGAGGTGATCAGCTCGACCTTCGACGAGCCCGCGGACCGGCACACGCAGGTGGCCGAGATGGTGCTCGAGAAGGCCAAGCGGCTTGTCGAGCACGGCAAGGACGTGGTCATTCTGCTTGACTCCATCACCCGACTGGCTCGAGCCTACAACGTCACGGTGCCGCACTCCGGAAAGATCCTCTCCGGGGGCGTGGACGCCAACGCGCTTCACAAGCCGAAGCGCTTCTTCGGTGCCGCGCGGAACATCGACGAGGGCGGATCGCTGACCATCATCGCCACGGCTCTCATCGAGACGGGGAGCCGGATGGACGAGGTGATCTTCGAGGAGTTCAAGGGCACCGGCAACATGGAGCTGGTCCTCGATCGACACATCGCCGACAAGCGGATCTTCCCGGCCATCGACCTGAACCGCTCGGGGACGCGCAAGGAAGAGCTGCTCCTGTCCGAAACCGAGCTGAATCGGGTGTACCTGCTCCGGAACTTCCTGGCGGACATGCCAGCCACGGAAGCCGTCACCTTTCTGCTGGACAGGATGAAGCGGACGGAGACGAACCAGGAGTTCCTGGACTCCATGGCCGCGGGAGGGTAGTCCGGGGGTTTGTGGGTTGGGAGCCTCCGGCGGGTCCCTCCTCCTTGGCTCCTGCGCTACGCAGCCTGGGGAGTGGGCTGGTTCTTGCGTTGTCCGGTTGCTTCGCTCGATTCGCTACGCGCGAATCGACAGTCGCTGCGGAGGAGGGACCCGTCGGAGGCTCCCCCACCACCCCGGTGGGGGGACGCGAGATGGCGGGCGGTCCGGGGTCGGGGCTATCTGCAACCGCATTCCCAAGCGCTGAGGTCGCGGGGGGAACCACCGATGGGGTGGGACCGACCCCGCCTGGCGGCGGCTGGTGGGGCTACCCGCAGGTCCGGCTGGCTCACTCCGGTCGGCTCGGTCGCGGTACGGCTGCGGGCGAGAACGACCCCGCCTACGGCGGCTGGTGGAGTTACCCCGAGGTCCCGCTGGCTCACTCCGGTCGGCTCGGTCGCGGTACGGCCGCGGGCGAGAACGACCCCGCCTACGGCGGCTGGTGGAGTTACCCCGAGGTCCCGGCTGGCTCACTCCGGTCGGCTCGGTCGCGGTACGGCCGCGGGCGAGCACGACCCCGCCTGGCGGCGGCTGGTGGGGTTGCCGTCAGGGAACGATCTCGATGTCGCCGCCGGTCTGGCTGCCGATGAGGGCGCCGAGGAGGCCACCGGGGATTCCAAGCAGGGTGATGCCGAATACCCAGACCTGCCAATCGCAATCGGCATCGTTCTCCGCGCAGATGATGGTCGTCAGGCCGATCCCTGTGACGGCGAAACCGATGAGGCCGCCGGCGAGGGTGCCCTTCTTCCGTCTGATCTGGACGGTGGCGATGTCGCTCCGGGCGATGCGGACCATCTCGCCTCCGCTCGCCATGACCAGCTCGTTCCCTTCGACGGACTGCACCACCCCTCCCCGTAGCGTTCCGTCTCGGTAGGTCACCACGGCGTCCTTCCCGGGGCCCACTTCGGCCAGACGGCTCCATCCCGCGGACTCCTGGGTCGCCAGGCCGGTCCACGGCGGGAGGTTCGGCTCGGGGACGAGGTCGGCCGTGGGAGCCGCGAACAGGAAAGCCGTACCCGGGTCCGGGCCAGCGATCAACGACCGGGGCGCCTCCTGGCCCAGGGCGGCCGAGGGCAGGAGCAAGGCCGCTACCAGGATCAGACGGCCGGGGCGGAGGTGATGGCGGTCCAGGTCGAGCATGAGGTGCGCGCTCCGACGGGGGAGTCCTGATCGTGGGAAGCCGGGTCGAATCTGCGCCGGCGGTTCACGGTTTTCAATACGCCTCTCCAGGCGGGCCGTTGCCGGTCTCCCGGTCCGACTCAGCTCTGGCCCGCGGGGCCGCTTCCCTGCTCGCGGATCGGTCGGGAGGCGAGGAGAGCCACCTCGGGCGACAGAGGGAGCGCTCGCCCCGTCACACCGGCCGGCCCGGCCCCCCCCTTCCATGGGACGGGGAAACCGGCCGGGTCGGGATTCCGTAGGGACCCCCGTCGGTCGGGAAGTGGGGTCGGCGGGAAGCCGCACGGCCGGTGAGACATGGGGATTGGAGGCATTCTTGGACCGGTCCATACAGCACGTTCGATACGTCCTCAGGAAGCTCGCCCGCACGCCGGTCTTCACGCTCACCGCGGTGGGCACGCTCGCCCTGGGGATCGGCGCCAACTCGGCCATCTTCACTGTCGTCAACGGCATCCTCCTCAAGCCTCTTCCCTTCGAGAGGCCAGCGGAGCTCGTCGGCGTGTGGCACACGGCGCCGGGCCTCGGCTTCGACCAGGTGAACCAGTCACCGGCCATGTACCTCACCTATCGTGAGGAGGGTCGGGTATTCCAGGACATCGCCCTGTGGGACAATCGCACCGCTTCCATCACGGGACTCGAGGAACCGGAGCAAGTGCGCACCATGATGGTGACGGACGGCTTCTTCCCCTTGCTGGAAGTGACACCTGCCGTGGGGCGCATCTTCTCTCCGCAGGACGACGCCCCAGACGCGCCCCTCACGGCCATGTTGAGCCACGGCTATTGGCAGAGAGCGCTTGGAGGCGACCCGAGCGTCGTGGGTCGCTCGTTGGAGGTGAACGGCCGGTCACGTGAGATCATCGGTGTCCTCTCCGAGGACTTCTCGTTCCTCCGCTACGAGCCCGCGGTCTGGGTGCCCGCCCAGTTCGACCCCGCCGAGCTGTCGGTGGGCAACTTCGACTATCAGGGAATCGCCCGCCTGAAGCCAGGCGTTACCCTTGCCCAGGCCAACGCCGACGTCGAGCGTCTGATCCCGCGGTCGGTGGAGAAGTTTCCCGGCGGCATCACCCTACCGATGCTCCAGGACGCGCGCATGGCCAGCGACGTTCACCCGCTGAAGGACGACGTGGTGGGGGACGTGGGGCGTTACCTGTGGGTCCTGCTCGGCACCGTTGCCATCGTCCTGCTCATCGCCTGTGCGAACGTGGCGAACCTGTTCCTCGTGCGATCGGAGGGACGGACGAGGGAGATGGCCGTGCGCACGGCCATGGGTGCCGGGCGGGCGCGGGTGACCGGCGAGCTCCTCATGGAGAGCCTCGTCCTCGGCCTTCTGGGCGGACTCGCTGGATTGGCGCTGGCCTACGGCGGCATACGGATCCTGGTGGGCATCGCCCCCGAGAATCTCCCCCGCCTGAGCGAGATCACCTTGGATCCCGTGGTCCTGCTGTACACGGTGGGGCTGTCCGTGTTTGCGGGCCTCGTGTTCGGTCTGTTCCCGATCCTCCGCTACGGGCGTCTGAATCTCGTCTCGGCCCTCAAGGAAGGGGGACGCGGCTCGAGCTCTGGGAAGGAGCGACATCGCGCCCGCAACGGGCTCGTGGTCGTGCAGGTGGCGTTGGCGCTCGTGCTGCTGGTGGGGTCTGGACTCATGATCCGGAGCTTCCAGGCTCTACGCAGCGTCCATCCGGGCTTCGAAAGACCTGAGGAGGTCCTCACCTTTCGTGTGAGCCTTCCCAGGCCCGCGGTCCCCGAGCAGAGCGAGGCGATCCGCGTCCATCAGACCATCCTGGACCGATTGGCCGCGCTCCCCGGCGTGACGTCTGCCGGTGCATCGTTCTCCGTCACCATGGACGGGTGGGACTCCAACGATGCCGTCTGGGTAGAGGACTTTCCGACGCCGGAGGGACAGATTCCGCCGATCCGTCGCTTCAAGTGGGTTGCGGGCGACTACTTCCAGACCATGGAGAACCCGCTGCTCGCGGGACGGTCCATCGAGTGGCCAGACATCTACGAGCGGAACGCCGTAGTCGTGGTCACGGAGAACTTCGCCCGTGAGTACTGGGCGAGCCCCGCGGCGGCCCTGGGCAGACGCATATCCACCGGCGATCCGGCCGATCCGGCCTGGCGGGAGATCGTGGGCGTGGTGGGGAACGTGCAGGACGATGGGTTGGACCGCGAAGCCACCAGCGTCGTGTACTGGCCGCTGGCCGTCGACGACTTCTGGGGGGACAGCACCTTCGTGCAGCGTTCGATGGCGTACGCCCTGCGAACCCGAGGGACCGCACCGTTGAGCCTGCTGCCCCAAGCCCGCCAAGCGGTCTGGTCGGTGAACCCCAACCTGCCGCTGGCGGGGATCCGGTCCCTCGACGAGATCCTCGCAGACTCCATGGCCCGAACGTCGTTCACCATGGTTCTGCTCGCCATCGCGGCCGTCGTGGCGCTCATCCTGGGGTCGGTAGGCATCTATGGCGTGATCTCCTATGTCGTCAGCCAGCGCACCCGTGAGATCGGGGTGCGCATCGCCCTCGGAGCCCAACGCGCCGACGTGAGCCGGCTGGTCCTACGCCAGGGCTTGATCCTGGCCGTATCGGGAGTCGGGCTGGGATTGGTGGCGGCTCTGGGGCTCACCCGCCTGATGTCGTCGCTACTCTTCGGCGTGGCGGCGGCGGATCCGGTCACCTACGGAGCCGTCGCGCTTACCCTGACCGGGGTCGCGCTGCTCGCCAGCTACCTTCCGGCGGCGCGAGCGGCTGGTGTGGACCCCAACGAGGCTCTGCGCTGGGAGTAGCGAAGAAGGGCCGCCCCGTCATAGGGGCGGCCCTTCTTCCAGCGGCCAACCGCTCTTCGAGCGCGAGGAGCCCCGGCGCGGTGCCCCCCGCGCCACCCTACTCGTCCAGGACCTCCACATAGCGAGGATTCACCACCAGCTCTTCGCCTTCGAAGATCTTGCGATCCCACGGGAAGATGACGGTCTGATCCGTCTCGAGCGCGAAGTAGTCGGGCTTGTACCCGTGAGGACGGGCGAAGCTCGTGGCGGTGCGAATCTCCCGCGGATTCGTGTGACGGACCGCGGCCAGGGAAAGGCGGAGCGTCTCGCCTGACGTGGCGATCTCGTCCACCAGCAGCACCCGCTTGCCGCGAGCCTGTGGTGGAGCGGCCGAGAGCACTGTCGGGCTCTCGCGCACCTGATCCCCCTCCTTGCGGGAGATCTTCATGGAGTAGAAGTCCTTCCGGAGTATCGAGGCTACGACCGCGCCTGGGATGACGCCCGCCCGGGCGATCCCGATGACGATCTCGGGGTCGTAGTCCCTGGCCACCTTGAGGGCCAGGGCTCGGCACAGCT
Source organism: Gemmatimonadota bacterium (assembly GCA_039586035.1). Classification (GTDB taxonomy): domain Bacteria; phylum Gemmatimonadota; class Gemmatimonadetes; order Longimicrobiales; family Gaopeijiaceae; genus JBDHHQ01. Next base: position 20,773 of record JBDHLD010000039.1, read on the forward strand.
CCCCGAACATCTCCCAGGAGAGATCGAGGAATTGTTCGGGACCGGCAGGCCCGCGCGGACCGAAGGAACCCGGTGTCGCCATGCCACCTCCAGATACGATCGAGGAACCTCAAAGGTATCAGACCTTGCCGAGGACAAACAATGGGAAGATGATGCCCGGGGCTCGCTGAGAACGATGCGGCCTGCGATGGGCGCCGGCCGAACCGGCCATTTGGACTGGCGGGAGCGTGGACACGGAACTCCAGAAGAGAGCGGACCAGCGGTTCCAGGAGGCGTTGGACCAGAGCGGTGCGCGGGATCCACGAGAGTACTACCGGGAACGGCTGCGGGCCTTGAAGGCCGATGACCCCGACGCCTATCGGCAAGCCGTGACGTACTATTCGGACACGCTCATCCCCAGCGTCGCGTCGGGCGAGGACGACCCGCTGCACGCCTGGAGGGAGTACGGTCGCTTCATCGCTCAGCTCACCGCTCCGGGACGGACCGTCGAAGTGGACCGGAGCGGGCGCGCCCACCCGTACGAGCCACCCAGCGCCGCCGACCGCCTGGTCCTACACATCCCGGAAGGGCGTGTCACCCGAGCCTTGCTCGTTGGCCTGCCGGCCCAGCCGTCACCGGCTCAGATGGCGACGTACGACCTGCTCGTCGGCGGCAAACAGCGGCTGAGGGAGATCGCTCCCTGAGCGAAGGCACGTCCAGCGGCCCGACCCCATTGTCGTGGGGCCTCCCGACACCTCATTGTCTACCGAATGTGCCTGGCGCCACGACTGAGGTGGACAGGTGACGGAGGACGGAGAGCTCGATACAGGAGATCGGATGGACGACAGAATCCGGACCCCGACCAACGTCGGATGGCTACCCCGGCCCGGCTGGGCTACGGTGCGCCTGGTGGGGACGTGTGCCGACCGTACCCTCCGCAGGGGTCAAGTGGTCATGCACGCGCCGAGCGAAGAATACGACCTCCCCGGCCAGGACGAGGGCCTTTCGCCAGGCGCCATGGTGATCGTGCTGGCCGAGGCCGCGCGGCTGGTCGAGGACGACTTTCACCTGGTGCCCGAGTCGGCCATCGTGGCGGTGGGAGAACAGCTTCCCTAGAGGTGATGCTGCCAGGAGCCCCGGGGCCGCTGCTGCTGGGCCCCGAGCAGGGGACGGGCCCCGTGCTCCCGACAGCGAATCCCCGGCCCCGAACCTCCCCCCAAGACGACCGCGCCACGGCCAGGCCTCGACGGCCTACGGTTCCCGCCGCCCCGCTTCGCCCGACCGCTTCGCCGTTTGTCCCGGGCTTGTACCGGGTGGGCGCATGGCCGCGAAGGCCTCCTCGACCCGGTCTGGCGGACGCGTGCGCAGGCTCACGACCACGGTGGCCAGGAGGGCGAGAACGAAGGCCGGGATCAACTCATATAGGCGTCCCTTCAGCGCGGGGGTCAGGTACCAGACGACCGTGACGACCGTACCGGTGACCAGCCCCGCGAACACGCCCGCCCGGGTGGCTCGCCGCCAGTAGAGGGCCAGGATGGAAGTGGGCCCCAAGGAGGCGCCCAGTCCCGCCCACGCGAAGAGCACGAGCCAGAACACCAGCTCCTCGGCCACGATCCCGAGCACGAGAGCCACCCCGACGAGAATCGCCACCACCACGCGCGAGATGAGGACCAGCCGCCTCTCGGGTAGCTCCTCTCCGCGGCGCAGCACCTTCTGGTAGAAGTCTCGTACCACCGAAGATGCGGCCACCAAGAGTTGAGAGTCGGCGGTCGACATGATCGCGGCGAAGATGGACGCGACAACCATGCCGAAAAGCGCTGGCGACAGATGCTGCTGCGCCAGCATCGGATAGAGGTTCTCGGTGTCGGCGGCGGGAAGCATCTCGGCCGACGGGAAATACACGCGGCCCACGAGGCCGATGGCCACTGCGCCGGCTCCCATGACGACGTTCCAGAAGGTCCCGATGGCCGCGGCGAAGGGAAGTTGATCCGCATCCTCGATCGACATGTAGCGAACGACGATATGGGGATTGCCGGCCGAGCCCAGGCCGATGCCTACCAGCCCCAGGAAGGCCCCCAACGCCAGCGCGGTGGGATCGAGGAAGCGCGGATCGAACGCCGAGAGCTCAGTGCGCACGGCTGCCAGACCCCCGGCGTCGACCGTGGCCACGATGGGAAGGAATGCCAGCGCCAGGATCATGAAGCCGGCCTGGAGGGTGTCGGTGAGGCTCACGGCCAGAAAGCCGCCCATCATGGTGTACAGGAGGACGATCACGGCCGTGATCAGCACGCCGGTCGTGGGCGACAGGCCGAAGCTCGCTCCGATCGCCTTCCCCCCTCCCGCGAACTGCGCCGAAACGTAGCTCACCATGAAGATCAGGATCACCACGGCCAGCGTGAGCCGAAGTCGCCCATCGTCGTCGCCGAAGCGGGCGGCGAAGAAGTCCGGTACGGTGACGAGGTCACGGGCCTCGGCGAAGTACCGCAGACGGCGCGCGAACGTGAGGAACAGGATGAGCTCGGCGACCGTGTAGCCCACCACCGACCAGAGTGCGGAGGCTCCCTGGGCGTAGGCCATGCCGGTGACCCCGAGCAACAGCCATGAGCTTCGGCCCGACACTACGGCCGAGAGCGCCACGACGAGCCGGTTCATGCGCCGACCGCCGACGAAGAACTCGCTCACTCCCGCCGACGAGAAGCGGGTGGCGTACACGCCGATGACCACCAGTAGCGCCAGGTAGCCGAGGAAGGCCCCCACCGCCCACCCGTTGGCCGTCACGCTCACGACGGACCCCTCCTGCGACAGGAGGGCCGGGGGAAGGGGAATGATCGTGCTGGCGGTCTCGACGAGCACGCCGGCTCAGTCCTCCACCAGGTACGCGACGCCCCACGCGCCGGGTCCTACGTGAGTGGCGATGACCGGAGTGGCCGGGTGCTCGAGGATCTCCGGGTCGTCGTACCGCTTCCGCAGGAGCGCGGTCACTCGCTCTGACACCTCGGGACAGGCGACGTGGATGACCCCGAACCTCACCTGTTGGGCACCGGCGATCTCCTGGTCCACCGTGTTCAGCAGGGCCTGGATGACCCGCTCGCCTCCGATGGCCTTGCCGAAGGGCCTCACGCGGCCCTCCGGCGTGAGCCCCAGGATGGGCCGCACGCCCAACAGGCCGCCCAGGAGCGCCTTGCCCCGTCCGACGCGGCCCGAGGCCAGCAGACGATCGAAGGTCTCGACGGTGAAGAGGATCCCGGACTGATCTCGGATCCGCGCCAGCTCCCGTGCCGCGTCGCCGGGCGCCATGCCCCCCTCGACCAGCTCGGCGGCCTTCAGCGCCAACAGGCCCTGCAGCAGCGATGCGCCCCGCGAATCCACGAGGTGAACGGGGGCAGCTTCGAACTGGTGGGCCGCGGCTTCGGCGGAGTTGTACGTGCCGGAGAGCGCGGACCCCACCACGACGGCCAGGATCTCCTCGCCGTCTTCGGCCGCTCGGGCATAGCCCTGTAGAAAGGCCGCCGGAGCCGGCTGGGAGGTGGTGGGCAGCTCTTCGTCCCGGACCATGCGGGCGGCGAACTCTTCGGCGGAAATGTCGATGCGATCCCGATAGACCGCTTCCTCGGTGACCAACGCCATCGGGATCAGATGAATCCCGTGCGCACGTACTACGGGGTCGGGCAGGTCGGCCGCCGTGTCGGTGACCACGGTCACGGGCCGACGGGCGAGGCTCACGTGGTCCCGAGACGCTCGTTCCAGCGTCTCGTGCTGGACCCGCATGTCCTCTGCCTTGTGGGTGATCAGAGAGCCGTGCGTCTTGAGCCAGTCGAATACGGGCTCGGGCTCGTCCGTGTGGATGTGCACTTTCAACACGTCGTCCGCGACGATGACGATCAGGGAGTCGCCCACGGCCCGGAGCGCCTCTTGCACCGCCTTCTGACTGGGCAGCTCGTCTCCCCGGACCAACCCCTCGACGCAGTAGCGATATTGCTCCTCGACGCCCGGGAACTCGATCTCCGCCGCCACGGCGGGGCCGGACGAGAAGTCCTGCTCCGCCTCGATGAGGGGATCGCCGTTGATGTAGAGCAGCACCCCCTCCAACAGATGGACGAACCCCTTGGCCCCGGCGTCGACGACCCCGGCCTTCCGCAGAACCGGTAGCAGCTCCGGCGTCCGCGCCAGCGACTCGCGCGCCTCGTCCAGCATGTGCCGGACCAGGGGCACGAAGTCCCGGTGAACCGAGGATGCCGCGGCCGTGGCGGTGTCCCGCATCACCGTCAGAATGGTCCCCTCGACGGGGTGCTCCAGGGCCGCGTGGAGGTGGTCGACACCGGCGCGGAGGGCGGCGCCGAGATCCTCCGCGCTCATCCGATCCCGTCCGCCCACGCTCTCCGAGAAGCCCAGGAGGAAATGCGACAGCATCATGCCGGCGTTGCCCCGCGCACCCATGACCGCGGCCTGAGCCGCCTCGTGAGCCACTCCGGAGACGTCGCGGTGGCGACTGGGCCGCAGCTTGTCGGCGATGGCCTGGACCGTCAGGGCCAGGTTCGTGCCCGTGTCGCCATCAGGCACCGGAAACACGTTGATACGGTTGAGCTCTGCCCGCATGCGCTGGGCGTTCTCACAAGCGGCCAGGAGGGAGCGCTTGAGTCTTGGACCATCCACATAGGCGATCTGCATGATCGGGCAAGATTGCCTGTGGCTCCCGTCGAACGCAATCAGAATCTGCCTGTCGTGGGGCCGGCTCGCTCCTTATGGATCCGGCGCCGATCCACTAGCTTTCTGTTCAGAAGCGCAATCCCGAGCGATCCCTCGACGCTGCCGCAGCGGCAAAGGCCTATGAGTGACCAATCGGACTCCACCATCCGCTCGGCCCATTGGCTCGCCGAGCTGGCCGACCACTCGGGCGTAGATCTCGACCTTCGCCCCGATCCCGAGCCGGCCGAGCTCGTCAGCGCCTGGAACGCCATCGCCGACGCCACGGACCTCTCCCAGGACGAGCTCGTGGATCGCGTGGCGGCCCATTTTCATCTCGACAAGGCCGAACTGGATCAAGCGGACGGGCGAGCGCTCAAGCTCATCCCTGCCGAGGTCGCCCGCCGCTACGGCGTCTTTCCCCTGAGCGCGACAGACGGCGAGGTCGCGGTCGCCACCGCGGATCCCCTGAACCGACGGGCCCAGGACGACCTGGAGGCTCTTTCGGGCAGATCCGTCCGGTTCCTGGTCGGCCGACCCGACCTGATCCTCGGCGCCATCGACCGTTTCTACGCACCGGACCAGTTCCTCGAGAACGTCGTCAGCAACCTGGTGTCGGGCACGAGACCCGACAGCCTCCGACTCATCCGTGAGCAAGCCGTCGAGAGCGCGGCGAGCTTCGACCTGGAATCCCCGCCCCTGGTCAAGCTGTCGAGGCTGATCCTCGACCAGTTCTCGAACGAAGCCACCACCGAGCTCCACGTCGAGCCGGAGCGGGACGGCGGACGCGTGCGGCTCCGTACCGGAGGTGAGCTTCACCACTTCATGCACCTGCCGCTCGTAGCCATGGCCCGGGTGATCTTTCGCATGAAGAGCCTCGCGGGTCTGGATCTTGCTGAACGAGTGAAGCCACAACACGGTGTGATCCGCGTGGCTTCAAACGGCCAGGAGAAGGAGCTGTTCGTGGTAACCTCTCCCGGAATCAACGGCGAGCGACTCTCCATCCTCGGTGAAGAGCCGGACTACGAGGCTTACTTCGAGCACGTTCAACAGGCGGTCGAGCTGGCCAAGGCGGCGCCCGTCATGGGTCGGGTCCTCGTGGTGGACGACGACGCCTCGGCCAGGCTCCTGATGCGCTCGGTCCTCGAGAAGCAGGGATTCGAGGTGCTCGAAGCGGATGACGGTCCCCCTGCGCTGGCCCTGCTCGACGAGTACGGCGACGTCTCGCTCGTGATGCTCGACCTGAACATGCCGCAGCTGCATGGTCGCGAGGTCCTGGCGAGGATCCGAGGCTCCATCGGCACGGCCGGCCTTCCGGTCGTGGTCCTGACCGGAATCGAAGACCCCAGGGTGGAGATCGAGCTCCTCAAGGCCGGCGCCGACGACTACCTACGCAAGCCCATCGATCCCCAGCGTCTCGCTGTGCGGGTCCAGGCCGTGCTCCGCCGTGCGGGGTCGTACGAGGCCTGGCCGGAAGGGCTCTGACGGACCCTCGCGGACCTCGATTCACCGCTGTGGCGCGGAGTGGATTTCTGGCACGGGTTCTGCCATGTATAGTGGCGGACGTACGCGCCAAAACGGTGCGGCAGGCCCCTGACCATGAATTTGCGAGCTGGAGGTACCATGACCCGCTGGGATTCCGTCTACCGATCCGTCGCCTTCGTCGCCGCGACGGGCATGACCCTCGCCGCCATCGGCTGCTCCCACGTCGGCCGTGACGATTTCGACACCGAGATCGCACACATCCGCAGCGAGATGCAGGCTGGCGACGAGCAGGTCGCTGGATCGCTCAATGGCCGCATGGACGGCCTCGAAGAGCGTGTAGCCGCCAACGAGCGCACCGTCGAAGCCCTCGAGCGGGACCTGCGGGCCCTCGAGCGGGAGTTCGACGTGGCCGTGGAGCGCCTCGAAACCGCGCTCCGCTTCAGCACTCCCGTGTACTTCGCCTTCGACGACTCCGCCGTCCGCACCGAGGACCGCGACGTTCTCGACCGCTTCTGCGCAGTGATTCAGGACTACTACGCGGGTTCCCTCGTGACCGTCGAGGGCTTCACGGATCCCTCGGGATCCGAGGCCTATAACCTCCAGCTGGGTCAGGCCCGGGCCAACTCGGTCAAGGACTACCTGGTAGGCGGAGGCTGCGTCTCCTCCGATCAGATCCGCGCGGTGAGCTACGGCGAGGACACCGAGCGCCTGGTTGCGGTCGGCGCCAGGGGGCCCGGTCAGGAGGGGTGGCAGAACCGGCGCGTCGTAATCGTCATCGACCACGGTGGTGACGGGCCGACGGTCCGCCCCGTTGTCTCACCCTGAGGCAGGCTGACGGTACAGCTGTACCAAAACGAGACAACCGCCCGCTCGGCTTCGGCCGGGCGGGCGGTTGTTTCTTCGGGTCGCCCTAAGCGACCTCCAGGATCAGCTCGGTCGTCACGTCGATGCAGCCGGACACCGTCCGGTACACCGGGCAAGACGGAGGATGGACGTCGTATGCGCGTCGGGCCGCCTCCTCCATTCCCGCCGGCACCTGCAGATGGTACCGGACGTGGATTCTCCGGATGACGAGCACGCCGTCCTCCTTCTCCACCTCCCCCTCGACGTCCGCAGTGAGCCGTCGGTCTCCTGCGGGGATCTCGCGCGCCTCCAGCGCGCCTCCGAAGGTCCCCGTCAGTCAGCCGCCGGTCGCGGCGATCACGTAGTCCAGGGTCGTGGCATACTCCCGGTCCGTCTGAGCCCCGTAGTGCTCCCGTACCGCGCCGTGCACGCCGAAGTCCACCGGCCCGGTCTCAGCCGGAAGAAAGGCGTGCCGATGCGGCCCCTTGATCCGTTCGATGCGAACGTGCGAGCGGTACACCACCTCATCACTCATCCCGCGCTCCTTTGTGTGCCGTTGTGTGGGACCCTCGTTCCGTCAACGTCGGGCGCCGACGCCGACGCCGCCACTTCCCGGCGTCGATCGACCCAGGATCTTCATGACGACGGTCGGGGGGTGCGTAGCCTGGATGCAGGAGTAGGCAGGCGACGAGCGCGCTCCGAGGCGTACCGAAAGGTACGTCGCGCGCTGCGCACGCGGTCTCGCGGTACCGCGGAGCGCATCCCAGCCCCCGAACTGGCCGCTCGGCTCGCAGGAGACGCGAGGAGTCCAACGACGCCCTGCGCCAGGATTCGCGCCCCACCCACTCCCGTCCAGGGGGTGCGCAGCCTGGATGCAGGAGTAGGCGGGCGACGAGCGCGCTCCGAGGCGTACTGAAAAGTACGTCGCAGGAGACGCGAGGAGCCTAACGACCTCCTGCGCCGGGATCCGCGCCCCGTCACTCCACGGCGGTGTAGTGTCCGTGGATACACACCCACCGTCCATCCTCCCGCACGAAGATGCGGGTGGACTTGCCGCGGGTGGCGAAGCGCGCCCCGTCGGAGACCCCGGAATCGGTCCAGTAGTAGGTGATCCACGCCACGTCCCCTCGGACGGTCACGGCGGGCTGATGCATTTCCGTGTGGACACCCTCGGCCCGCTCGATCCATTCGGCCATCCCCCGGATCTCCAGGTCCTTGCCCTCGGCCAGATAGACGTCGTTCTCGCCGAACTGGGTGAAGTCCTCGTGCACGAAGGTCGCGTATCGCTCGACGTCTCCCTCCTCGATGGCTTGCCACATGGCGACGAGGGTGGCCTTGACCGACTCGGCGTCGTCGCTCGACTGACCCGTCAGGGGCGAGCCCGCCGAGATCGAGGCCAGCAACAGTGCAACCGTCAAGTATCGCATGATCGTCCTCAGACAGGGGAAGAGGTGGACCGGGAGCCGCCGGTGGTGCCTCGGGTCACTGTAGGAAAGAGCGCAGGAAGCCTCCGACGGAGAACACGTCACGGGGATCCCGCGTCTCGGCGATGATCCCCTCGGCGGCCTCGCGAACGTAGCGGCTGCGAGAGGCCCGCCATGCCATGAGGTCACCCAGCCACGGCCTGGAGAGCCAGCGCTCCGCGACCTGGTACCCATAGTACTTGGGCCGAAGCAGGTCTTCGATCCGCGCGGGGTAGGCGCAGAGGCGATCCGGCCCGTCGTCCAGAGCCTCGTCGATGGCCTCGGCCGCGACCTCGGCGGACTCCATGGCCTTGCCGATCCCTTCGCCCGTGAAGGGAAACGTAGTCCCGATCGTCTCGCCGATCGCCACGACGCGACCGTGACCCCACGGCCGGGCTCCGTCGAGCCCGCAACGCAGCCGAGCTCCCCTGATGCTCGGCGGCTCCTCCGCCCCGGCCAGGAGCTCGCGGGCTGCCGGGTACTCCCGCATGAAGGTGTCGAACAGCGTCCGCACGTTGTGCCTTCGGGCCGAGTCACTCTCGTAGACGACACCGACGCCCACGTTGTATTCGCCGTCCTGCATGGGGAAGATCCACCCGTAGCCGGGAACGACCGCTCGGTCGAACGCGATGACCACGGCGTCGATCTCCTTGTGGGATCGAACGTACGCTCGCACGGCGAAGGAAGACGGTGCGCGTCGCTCGACCATGCCCAGGGCCTCGAGGAGCGTAACGTCCGCGCCTGTCGCGACGACCCCGATCCGGCCCCGGATCCTCGCGCCGCCCTGGAGGTGAAGCACGACGCTCTCGGCACCCTCCAGATCCAGCCCCTCGACTTTGGCGTGAGCCACGATCGCCCCTTGGCGCGCAGCGCCTCGGGCCAAGATCGCGTCCAGGTCCAGCCGCTTCACCGCCAGGTACTCACCCCTCATGGTCCACTCGATCCGAGACGGACTCGTGAGGACGGTGGTGGCGCAAGGATGGGCGACGGCTCGCACCTCGTCGTAGAGCCCCGACCGCCGCAGGGCCGCAATCGCGTCCGGGATCAGCAGGTCTCCGCATGCCTTGTGCCGCGGAAACCGCGCCCTGTCGACGACGCAGACGGATCGCCCCGCCTGGGCCAGCCTCATCGCCGCCGTCGACCCGGCCGGCCCTGCACCTACGACGACGACGTCCCAGAGCCGATCGGGCAGAGCGGCGGCCGCGACCTGCCAATCAGCCAACAGGGCGTCGGTCATGATCAGGCCGGACCCTCAGGATCCGCCCTTCCAACCCCCGGGTGGTCGGCTCATTCGTAGACTCCGGGAACGGCCTGTTCCATCTCTGCGGCGACTTCCTCGGCGGACCTCATCCTCGAGAGGTCGAGCTCGAAGTCCGGACGCTCCGTGGGGCGCAGCTTCTCCACCAACTCCCGGATCTCGCGCTTGGACAGGCCGAGATCGGCGAGATCGTCGACTCCTACCGCCGTGGCATCGTCCCGCACGCGGATGCCGAATTCGGCGGCCCCCTGCAGAAGGCGCCGGATCGCCTGCAGCTCGCCGCGGCTCATGGGCTGGCCCTCCAGGTCGTAGTCCACCCACGCATCGTAGCTCAGAGGCGCGACGCGCTTGACCATGCCGGCCATCACGCGGCCGTACTCCTGGATCTCGAGCTGTGCGTGTGGATCGACGCGGAGGCTCAGGAAGTGGAGGAGGTTGTGGAGGTCGATCTTCCAGTACCACTGGGTATAGGTGGAGAGCGGCAGGTCGATCCGGGCCAACTCCCTCGCCACGTCCTCCTCCAACATCCACCGATAGCCGCCGGCTGCGGTCTCGCGCATGGCCTCCCAACGGCTCACCGCCTCGGCGTATAGATCGTGCGGGGCTGCATCCGGCTGCCTGCCCTGGGCATTGAGGGGACTTTGCAGGGCGAAGTGCCTCGCTTCGGGCGTGTAGAAGAGCAGCGGCATGAGGGAGTAGCGCGCGCTGTACTCGTTCACCGAAGCCGTCCTGTGCCGGATCCACTGCCGGGCTACGAACATGGGCATTGCACAGTGGAACTTGAACTCCACCATCTCGCTGGGGGTCGTGTGGCGGTGCCGACGGAGGTACCGCACCAACCCCCGGGTCTGAGACTTCTTTCTCGTGCCGTAGCCGTAGCTGACGCGCGCCGCGCGCTCGACGCTGTCGTCGCCTCCCATGTAGTCGACGAGAGAGACGAAGCCGTGGTCGAGGACCGGGAAATACCCTCCGAGGATCTCCTCGGCGGCGGGATTCACAGGACGCTTGGTGTCCATCGTAGCAGCTTGGTGGGAGGGGCGTTCACGGGCCCTGGCAACAGCCCGTTTCGGCAAGAGAACCAATCCAGAGTGTGGGGGCAACCGGGCCTCCGAGAGGGTCCGAAGGGCATCCCGCGGGGACGGCCGGATCCCCGTCGGGGCCTCCCTGCGCTGGCCAGGGACTCGTCATGGACCACCGTCGGCGCGCCCGCGGCAGCCTCACCCCCACTCTCGATCCACGCGCAGCAGGGTTCTGAGCAGCACGTTCGCCCCAGCCTCGATATCGGCCGGCTGGGAGAACTCCCTGGGTGAATGGCTGATCCCTTCCACGCTAGGGACGAAGATCATGCCCACCGGCGCCAGAAGCGCGATGCTCTGGGCGTCGTGACCGGCGCCGCTGGGCATCCTGAGCGACTCGAGGCCAAGGTCCGCCGCCTCCTCCTCCACCATGTCGCGCAGGCGTGGGTCCGTCGGCGCCGCCCGGGACAGGTAGAACGGCTCGAAGGTGATCTCGGTGCCGCTCTCTTCTCCGATCCGCCCGGCCTCAGCAGCGATGGCGGCGTAGACCCGATCGATCTTCTCCATCGAGAGGTCCCGGATCTCCAGGCTCGCAGTGACCCGTCCCGGCACCACGTTGGGCGCGCCCGGTTCGGCCGCGATCCGCCCGACCGTCGCCACCTGCCGACCCTCCATTTCCAGGGCCACGCGGTTCACGCGGTCGACGAGGCGAGCCGCGGCTACCAGGGCGTCCCGCCGGTCGGGCATGGGCGTCGTGCCGGCGTGGTTCGTGAACCCCTCGACGGTGATGGCCCATCGTCGGATGCCGACGATGCCCTCCACCACTCCGATGGGAATGCCGTCTCGATGGAGGACGGCACCCTGCTCGATGTGGAGCTCCAGGAAGGCGGCAATGCTGCCTTCGGACCGACGCGCTTCGTCGAGTCGGTCCGGATCGCCGCCGTTCGCTCGCAGTCCCTCCCCGATGGTCAATCCGCTCGCCGTCTCCAGATCGAGCTCGAACCCTTCCACCTCGCCAGCCATGGCCCGGCTCCCGGTCTTGCCTCCCTCCTCGTTGGTGAAGACCACCACCTCGAGGGGATGGCGGGTCCGATGGTCGGCGTCCGCGAGCGTCCTCGCCACCTCCACGGCCCCCATGGTCCCTACCTGGCCGTCATAGTTGCCGCCGCCAGGCACGGAGTCGAGATGCGAACCCATCATGATGGGCGGCAGGTCTTCCTCCCCGGGGCGTCGCGCGAGGAGGTTGGCGGCCGTGTCGATCTCGACGGAGAAGCCGGCATCCTCCAGCAGGCCCGTCACGTAGGTTCGAGCGTCCCGATCGGCCTGGGAGAACGCCACGCGACTGATGCCTCCCTCCGGAGTCCGACCGAACGACTCGAGCCTGTCGAGCGTCCGGGTCAGGCGCGTCCCGTCGACCCGGGCGTCCTGCGCGAGATCGGTTCTTGGCTGACGCCTGGGCGTCCCCGGCTTCGCAGGCACTCCGGTGCGTCCCCGCGCCCGTCGTCCCTGCGCCGCCCCGACCACGGGACCCGACGAGCCGAGGCCGAGCGCCCCCAGGAGCACGCCCAGGCTGCGTGCAAACGTGCGTCGCTTCATCTTCAGGTCTTCTCCTCGGCTTTTGGGGGATACCATGCGGATCCTACGTCCTCGGCCCGGCCGGCTTCAACCGTCATGTGTCGGTCAGGTCGCTCGTTTTAACGTTGACGAGGTCCCGAGCGTCCAGACAACCGGGCCGAGGCCGCCCAGCGCGCCCCGCCGACCCCATCGCTCGCCCCAGTCCGGAGGTACTCATGTCTCAGGCTGCCCGGTCCCGGCCGTCGCTGCTCCTCCTGATCACCCTGGTATTGCCGGCCTGCGGCGACGGCACACCGACCGGATCTGCACCGGACGACGCCCCGCCGGCGGGCGATCCGCTCGCGGGGATGGTGGCCTTCGAGCTGGAGTGCGCATCCTGTCACGCCTCCGGCGATGGCGTGGACCTGGCCTTCTTCGCTTTCCCGGACACGACGATCGTGCGACGGGCCGTCGCCCACGTGGACACCTCGACGGCGCTGGACATCGTTGCCCACGTGGCCACCCTGGGGGTGGAGGGCGAAGACCGAGGGGTCCGGCTCTTCCAGCCCGGCGGAGAGATCCTGCCGTCGGACGTCCGGTTCGCCGAGGAGCTGTTCGGCATGGATGGCTGGCCTGCGGACCTGGGATCGGACGGACTGCGGGCCATCGACCCCCTCCAGGTCCGCGCCGCCGTCCCCCTTCCCCTGTGGTCGGTCGAGGAGGGCAATACGGACTGGATGCCCGACCTCCCGCTTCCGGACGCCATCCTCGACGCGAATGGCTCGTTGCCGCGGGCGCTCGTCGCAGGCTACCGCGCCGCGCCTACTGAAAACAACCTCGTGCTCACGACCCAACTCCTGCGCGGTGCCTCCGTACAGCGCGACAATCCGCTGGCTCCTTGCATCACCAACGAGCCGGAGCGGGCCGATTACGCCCGGTGTTTCGAGATCCAGCGTTGGATCGCGACGTTGAGCGCGCAGCACATGATCCGCTTCGGCCTCTCCGACCCGATCCACCCTGCTGTCCACGACAACTGGTGGGACGTGGGTATGACGGTGCGCCGCGCGATCGTCAGGGCCGGCATCGACTTCGAGAGCGGATTCGAGAACTGGGCGTCGTGGATGTACCTCGGCTGGATCTTCGAGCCGTCACGACACGCGAGCACCTACACCGCGCGCGGGCTCTCCAACGTCGGCCTGGATCGCCACGCGACCTTCGTGGCGCTGCGGAGCCAGGTCGCCCGCCCGCCACGATCGTTCGCCGTGTACGCCGATCTCACCACCGCGGCCCGCCACGTGCCGCCTCACTGGGTCGGTGACGCCATGACCTTCGCCTATCGGCACGTGTTGGAGCGATTGGCTGCAGGCGACTCTCCCAGAGAGGGGGATCGCACCGAGGCGCGTGAGCGGATCGTGGCTTCCTTCGCGATCGCGGCTCGCAAGGCGAACGAGCCCGAGAGGGCCGCGCTGCGAGTCATCGTTGCGGAGGTGCTTGCTGCCTTCGACGGGTCTTCGGGGTGAGCCGCCCGCTTCAAGCCTCCTGGAGGACTCCGGCGAGAGACTCGAGCAGCTCTTCCCAACGCTCGCGATTGAGGTCGGCAGTGTCGTCGGGGAGGCCGTCGTGGATCAGGGTGAGCGTGGACTCCTGGTCGGTCCCATCGATGTCCACCGTCACGTAGGTCACCTGGCCACGAAGACGCGGGCCGTCGGACGTGAGGGTGAAGGTCAGGTGGTCGGGAGCGTGCACTTCGCGAAACCGGCCCCAACGGCGATTTCCGTCCAGGCCTGACCGACTTGGTGGCTTTGCGGGCCCCCCCGAACACCCATCTGCGGAGGAGCGGAGGGCGGGTCCAGGCCTCGAACACCTTGCGACGGGAGGTGGAGTAGCGGCGGGTGAGTGTGATCCGTTGGTCGCTCATCGAGTCTGCACTGGGCATCCGGCGTTCGGTGGATCCGTTCTGCCAGCAGTCCGCCGGACACTGCGCGTGCTGCAGGGGGCCCTGACGTTGTTGTCGGGCTGTTGCGCCCAATCTTCGAGCTTGTACCGTGCGGAAGCCTGGGCGCATCTTGGACGCCTCAGGGAGTCCCGCGAAGGAGGCGATGATGCTGCACCGGATCTCACACCCGTTCACCGCTGTTGTTGGACTGCTCCTCGTGGCCGCTTGTGCCGACGCCGCTGCCGACCACGAGACCACTTCGGTAGCCGACGGCGTGTACCGATTCCGCTGGCAACAGCACAACGGCCTGTTCGTCGTGACCCCCGCCGGTGTGGTGGCCGTCGACCCCATCTCCGTGGACGCGGCGAGCGGCTACGCGGACGAGATCGAACGGGTGGCGCCGGGGCAGCCCCTGCTGGCCGTGGTGTACAGCCACCATCACGCCGATCACGCCAGCGGCGCCGACGTGCTGCGAGACCGACTCGGAAGCGATGCCCCCATCATCGCCCACGTCAACGCCGTCGACGACATCGACCTGCTCGCGGCTCCCGAGCTGCCGGCCCCCACCGTCACGTTTTCCGACCGGCTCACCCTGCACCACGGCGGCACGGAGCTGCAACTCCACTACCTCGGGAACAGCCACAGCGACAACATGTTGGTCGTGCTGCTCCCGGCGACCGGTGTCGCGTTCGCCGTAGATTTCGTGGCCCACGACCGGGTCGGCTACCAGGAGCTGCCGGGCTACGTCTTCCCGGACTTCTTCGACACGGTGGACCGGCTGGCCGAGCTCGACTTCGCGACCATCGTCTTCGGACACGGTCCCAACGGCGACAAGGCGTCCGTCGAGCGACAGGCGGCGTACTATGCAGCGCTGCGGGACGCCGTGTCCGCCGCGGTGGAGGCCGGGATGACCGAGGACGAGGCGGCAGAGAGCGTGCACCTCGACGACTACGCCCACTTCTCGGCCTACGAGGAATGGTTCTCCGGGAACGTGCGAGGCATGTACCGGTGGCTGGCGGATCGGTAGCGGAAGCACCTTGGTGACGGAGGGGATCCGAGCTGGAAGGCCGTTCCGCCGCGGACGACGCGTGGGCCGCGGCGGGCTCACGGGCTGTTTCCTCCCAGCCTTGGTCCTCGCCTGTTCGGCCGGGGGGCCCGTTGAAGACGACCCGCCTCGGGCCCTTCAGCCCTACAACGATCAGGGTTGGACGCTCCTCGGGTCGCCAATGGCCTCACTCACGCCCAGCGTCGAGCAGGAGGCCCACATCGCCGCCGCCCGCGACGCCTGGTCCAGGGCGCCCGACTCGGTGCCGCTGGCCATGGAGGTCGCAGCCGCCCATGAGACCGTGTGGCAGTACCGCGAGGCGATACGCGTGTACGACCGAGCCCTGTTGGCCCACCCCGACGACTGGCGTCTCCACCTCGGCCGGGCCCACCGTCTCTTGCGCCTGAGGCGCCTGGGAGACGCCGAAGCCGAGCTCGAACGGACCGTCGGCTATGACCCGGAGGGGTTCAACGCCCGCTACCTGCTGGGCTTCACACGATACGCGCAGGGGGACTTCGAGGGCGCGGCGGAGGCCTACCAAGGCTGCGTCGACATGGCCTATGGGGGTGGCACCGAAACGCCCGAAGGTGATCCCCGAACCTGTTTCGACGTGGCCGCAGATCCGGCGTCGCGCGTCGCGCTCACGTCCTGGCTCTACCGGGCTCTGAGCCGGGCCGGGCGAGGCGAGGAGGCGGCGCGCCTGGTGGTGGAGACGCCAAACGACCTCACCCTCCCCGACCTCTCCGAGGAGCTGTACGCCGGGACACCGATTCGGCCCGGGGACAACACCCACTACTACCTCACGCTCCTGTTCTTCGCCGGCCGGATGTCGGAGCGAGAGGCCCTGAACGACCCACGCGTGTCCGAGGCCCAGTGGCCGACCGTGGCCTACGCGGTGGCGGCCTGGCACCTGGCCCAGGGGGACTCGGCGGCGGCGGACACCCTCCTCGCCCGGATCACGGCCCGACCCGAATGGGCGCGTCTCGGCCACGTTGCGGCCGAGATGGACTTCATCCGCCTGAGACTGGCGCGCCCCCGGTCGTAAGACCCCCCCACGGCGTCACCGCCATCAGCCGGCCCCGGCGGCGACCCGGCCCTCGTCCTTCTCGGTCTCGTCCGGAGCCTGTTCCCAGGTCCACTCCCGGTCCATGACCCACCGCTCGAACCAGTCGAGCTGGACATTGGACAGGAAGAGGCGGTGCCGGAGCTCTCGCCACCCGTGGCCCTCGCGAGGCGCCACGTACAGGTGCGTCGGCACGTCGTTCGCCTTCAGAGCCCGGTGCATCTCCACGGACTGGGGCAAGGGTACCCGGGGATCCTCCTCGCCCACCAGGAAGATCGTCGGCGTCGTCACCTCGTGCGCGCTGAAGAGCGGGCTGTCGGCCATGAACTGCTCGATCGGCGCGTCCTCGGTCCACGGGTCTCCGCCGAACCACGGAGCACGGTAGATGCGGACGTCGCTCTGCGCGTACATGGACACCCAGTTGGCCGCGCCCGCCCCCGAGGCCGCCGCTTTGAAGCGGTCGGTGTGGGTGATGATCTTGTTGGTCATGTGACCGCCTGCCGACCAACCCATCTTGGCCATTCGGTCGCCGTCCACGATGCCCCGCTCGATCAGCGCGTCCACTCCGGCCATGACGTCCAGGTGTGCCTGGTTGAAGTAGTGACCCACCATGTCCCGGAGGAACTCGTCACCGTACCCGGTGCTGCCGCGGTAGTTGGGCTTGAGCACCGCGTATCCCAGCTCGGTCAGGATGGGGACGAACCGGCTCGACCGCGGAAAACGAAAGCGGTCCGAGGACGCCGGCCCCCCGTGAGTCTGCACGACCAGGCCGTACCGGTCGCCGGGCCGATGGTCCGCCGGCAGGTGGAGGAGCCCCTCGACCTCGACGCCGTCCTCCCCAGTCCAGGTGATGGCCTCCTGCGTGGGCAACGTGAACTCCGCCAGGTAGTCGAACACGTTGGTGAGCTGCACCGGCTCTCCGCCGTCCGCGTCCAGCACGTGCACCTCCCCGGGGTCCCCCGCGTGGTTCAGGCCGAACACGTGGCGGGCCACCTCCGGATGAAACGTCCAGCTCGACACCTGATGGTCGCCGCGGGTGAGCTGCTCCGGCGTCTCTCCCGCTGTGTCCACCCGGAAGAGCTCCACCCTCACGCCCGTGTTGGCGGTGAAGTAGATGGCTGAACCGTCAGCGGACCATTCAGCTCCGTTCACCTCGTACGTGAGATCCGGCATCAAGACCGTGGCCGGCCCACCGGCCGCGGGCGCCACGAAAATTCGGTCGTTGTAGTAGGGGTCCCGGTCTCCGTCCGAGCCCGACACCCAGAGCACCAGGCTGTTGTCGGGGGAAAGCCGGGCGCCGTTCTCCGGGACGGCGTTTTCGGTGATCCTGACATCGTCGTCGCCGGTCGTGGCCGCCACCCAGACCTCGGCCTCGTCGGAATCGTCCAGGAGCGGGGTCGGCGCCTTGTGAAGAGCCACCCGGCTGCCGTCCCGGCTCAGTGCGTAGGAGCGGACGGTGAAGTCTCCATGGGTGACCTGCTCCCGATCGCCTCCGTCCACCCCCACGCGCCACAGGTGACGGTGTCGCCAATCCTCGTCGAAGGCGTAAACGTCGTCCTTGGCCTCGTCGCGGCGCTTCTGCTCGGCTGTCGTCTCGTCCGTGGCCAGGTAGTAGACGAAAGCGCCGTCGGGAGACCACTGAATGTTTGAAATGGACGTCGGGTGATCGGTGAGCGGCATGGCCTCGCCCCCGGCCGTGTTCAGCAGATGGATCTGCCGCACGGCCTCGTCTTCCTCGTCGGCTCGGTCGGGCGCGTCCTCCCGTTCCGCCAGGAAAGCGATCCAGTTGCCGTCGGGCGACCATCGCGGGCTGGACTGCCCTTCCCCTCCAGCGGTCAGTTGGAGCGGGTCTCCCCCGTCCACGGCGATGCGCCATATGTGACCCACCGTGCGGTTCAGCTCCCAGTCCGCGTCGCTCCGCACGTACAGCACGTGCTCGCCATCGGGCGAGATCTGCGGGTCCGAGAGGGACGGTATCTCGATCATGTCGACGATGGTCATTGGGCGCTGCGCCTGTCCCTGAACGGGACCGGCGAGCCCCAGCATCGCCGTGAGCAGGAGTGCGGGGAGGCTCGGGTGTGTTGAACGAAGCATCGACGTTTCTCCAAAGTCGTGATGGGCCCGCGTCGCGCGGGCCCGCGGAGCAGCTCGAATCTGGTGAACCGGGCAGGTCGGCGAAACCCGGCGGCGGCGTTCCCGAAAGTGAGCGGGGCCGAGGCCCGGTGGGTCCTGACGACTCATCGGACAGGGCCATCGCGGGTCCCCGGCGGCCGATGATTCGCGCTCGATCGGGACGTCAACTAGTGTGGGGCGTCTCGCATCAGCCGGTCCGGACCGGCCCCACCTTCCCTCGAGCTCGCTCCCATGACCCGGCACACCGTCTATCTCCGTCGTTCGATCCTCACGCCTCGGATTCTGGCGCTCGCCGTTGCGCTCACCCCGCTTGCCACGCCCGTCTCGAGCCAGGTGTCGGCGGTCGCCGGCTACGAAGCCGAGGCACGACGATTGATCGAAGCCGCCTCCAGCGACCGGACTGGCTGGGAACGTCTGGCGTACATGGTGGACACGTTCGGCCCGCGCATCAGCGGATCCGTCGACCTGGAGAACGCGCTGGACTGGATCCTGGCCCAGATGGCCGCGGACGGCCTGAACGGGGTCCAGGGGCAACCGGTGATGGTCCCCAACTGGGTCCGCGGCGAAGAGTCGTTGGAGATGATCCAACCGAGGCCCCGCTCCCTTCCCATGCTCGCCCTGGGCGGCAGCGTCGGGACGCCGCCGGAGGGCATCCGGGGAGAGGTCATCGTGGTGGGCTCATTCGAAGAGCTGGAGGCGCGCGCCGCCGAGGCCCGCGGCCGCATCGTCCTGTTCGACGTTCCGTTCACGGTGTACGGCGAGACCGTCATGTACCGGCGAGACGGCGCCTCCGCGGCCGCCCGGGCCGGCGCGATCGCCAGTCTGCTCCGCTCCGTCGGGCCATTCGGGATTCAGAGCCCACACACCGGCAGCATGCGCTATGACGAGGGCGTTACGCGGATCCCCCACGCCGCCGTCACCGGTGAGGACGCCTCCATGATGCGGCGCATGCACGAGCGCGGCCAGCGCATCGAGGTTCATCTCCGGATGGAAGCCCGCACGATGCCCGACGCTCCGTCCCGGAACGTCATGGCGGAGGTCCGGGGCAGTGAGTACCCGCACGAGGTGGTCGTCCTGGGCGGGCACATCGACTCGTGGGACGTGGGCCAGGGAGCCATGGACGACGGGGGGGGCAGCGTCGCGGCGTGGGAAGCCGTGCGTCTGATGAAGGCGTTGGGGCTGCGTCCCCGCCGGACGGTGCGGGTCGTGCTCTGGACCGCCGAGGAGAACGGTCAGTCAGGCGGGCGGGCGTACCGCGACTCCCTCGGGACGGCCGTGGATGATCACGTGCTGGCCATGGAGTCGGACGGCGGGGTGTTCAAGCCTTTGGGCTTCGGGTTCACGGGATCCGACGCGGCCTACGACATCGTTCGGGAAGTGGGCCGACTCCTGGGCCCCATCGAGGCAGGCGAGATTACTCGGGGCGGAGGCGGCGCGGACATCCGGCCGCTGATGGACGAGGGCGTCCCGGGGATGGGACTCCGCGTGGAGCCTACGGAGTACTTCTGGTATCACCACACCGACGGAGATACGCTGGACAAGCTGGATCCGGACGAGTTCGCCCAGTGCGTGGCCGCCATGGCCGTAATGGCCTACGTGGTGGCCGACCTACCGGAACGACTGCCGCGCTGATCCGGCTCGATGCGACCGCTCCCGCCGAGCGCGGGAGTGCCTCACGATCGCGAGGGGTCGCCGACGGCGGCGCGTTGGGCTGGTGACGACCGTTGAGCGGGCGCCGTGGAGCGGGCGCCTTCGATCGGCGCCCGACCGCGCTACGGTGGCGGCTCAGTCGGGACGCGGTGGCCGACCCTGGTCTGGCGGTCCGGGCGGACCGCCCCCGGGGAAGCGTCGGCCCAGCCTCTCTCGGCCCTCTGCCTGGAACCGGTCGAACTCTTCTCGCTGCTCTGGGGTGAGCACACCGCGGATCTCCAGGTCCGTCGAGTCCATGGCGGACCTTAGCCGTTCGCGCATCCCCCGCATCACCTCTTCGGCCGCCTGCTCGCGGAACTGGAAGATCTCCCGGATCTGATCCTGCTGCTCCTCCGAAAGGGCCAGTCGCTCCGTCAGCAGGTCCAGGAAGAACTCGCTGCGGCCCCCGTCCCGCCCGCGCATCCCCCCAAACCGTCCCTCCGGCCCCCGGCGAAACCCCGGGCCGCCGTCGGGGCCGCCGCGTCCCGGACGGCCGTCCGTCCATTCGGACGACGGGCTCGTCAGCTGCACGACCGCCACGGCGCTCAGGGCCCCGGCCATGAAGACGGCGATCAGCAGGGCCACGGCGGTGATCCAGCCCTTGGTCTCAGCGTTCATTCCAAGCATCTCTCGACTCCTCCCGCAACGAACACGGGGTCAGCGCTCGTCGAGCGCGGTGGCCAGCTCGTCGGCAGACAATGCGTGCCCTACCTCGATCCAGGCGGCGACCTCCGACGGCACCAGCGCTTCGGCGACGGTGTTCAAGCTCGAGCCATCCCCAGCCAGGCCCCCCTGCCCGTTCCCAGAGCCAGACAGGATCGAGGCTGACGCCACCAGCACCAGCGATGCCGCCAGCGCGAACACAGGACGTGCCCACCCTTCCAGCACCTCCATGGCGCCCCGTTGCCGAAGCCGACGCGCGAGCTCCGGATGGGCCGCGTCCACGATCGCGGCAACCGCGTTCTCCCAGCGGACGGGATCGACGGCCGGATCCAGCCGTGACTCCTGTCCTGAGACGTCCGTCATGACCCTTCTCCCGGGTTCAGGTCGCGCAGGAGCTCACGCAGACGCTTCCTGCCGACGTGCAGGTGGAACCGGGAAGCGCCCGGCGAAATCCCCAGGCGCTCACCGACCTCCTTGTGCTTCCATCC
>JBDHLD010000284.1:0-2223 GCA_039586035.1 Gemmatimonadota bacterium
CTGGGACTTCCCGCTGTCCTCAAGACGCGCCGGTTTGGGTACGACGGCAAGGGGCAATTCGTGCTTCGGGACGAGGCCGACCAGGAAGCGGCTTGGTCGGCCTTGGGAGGCCGGCCTCTGCTCCTGGAAGCCTGGGTGCCGTTCCGGCGAGAGCTGGCGATCCTCGGCGTCCGTTGCGGCTCCGGTGAGGCACGGTTCTATCCGTTGGCGGAGACGCACCACGGCCAGGGCATCCTCGAACGGGCTTTCGCGCCAGCGCTGGACGTAGAGGCAAGCGTGCAGAGGCAGGCCGAGTCGTACGCTGGACGAGTCATGGAGCGGCTCGGGTACGTCGGCGTCCTCGCCGTCGAGCTCTTCGACACCGAGCAGGGGCTCATGGCCAACGAGATGGCGCCGCGGGTCCACAACTCGGGTCACTGGACTCAGGATGGTGCTCCCCATTGCCAGTTCGAGAACCACATGCGGGCCGTGTGCGGACTGCCATTGGGGAGCACCACCGTGACGGAGCATGCCGCCATGGTGAACCTCCTGGGAGAGGTCCCCCCCGTCGCCGAGATCCTGGCGCTGCCCGGCACGCACTTGCATTTGTACGGCAAGTCGCCGAGGCCGGGGCGCAAGCTCGGCCACGTGAACGTGGGGGGAGAGGATCCGGCAGCGGTGCGTCGAACGGTGGAGCGGATCACGGCACTGCTCCATGCCTGAGGGGTAGCCGCTGCTCTGCCCGGGGCGCCCGCTCTCGCAGAGTGCACTCCTTCGCCCAACGCAGGGATACAAGAGCAACGGCACGGAGACGAGGTCACCATGCTGGATGAGATCAAGAAGAAGATCGAGGACGAGATCGGCCGCCTCATGGCGGAGCTCACGGTGGATCTTCCCGAGCGGATCAGGATCGCCGTCGAGCACGGCGATCTCAGGGAGAACGCCGAGTACAAGTCCGCGCTCGAGCGGCAGGGCTTCGTTCAGGCTCGGATCGGCCACCTGACGCGCCGCATGAACGAGCTGTCCAAGATCGACGTGGACGAGCTGCCCGTGGATCGCGTTGGCTTCGGCTCGCGTGTCGAGGTGCACGACGCCGGGCTGGGCGAGCGCGTCACGTTCACCATCGTGGCCGGGGATTTCATCGATCTCGACGCTGGACACATCTCCATGGCTTCGCCCATCGGGCGGGGACTGTTGGGCGCCCGCGTGGACGACGAAGTGGCCATCGAGCTGCCGGGCGGCGAGCGAACGTTCAAGATCCTTGAGCTCGTGACCTTGCCCCAGCAGCTGGACGGTTGAGCCGCCGACGAGGTCCCACCGGTGAGTTCGCGGTTCCCGAGGGTCAGGAATTCGGGGCCACGTTCCGATACTCGGTAAGAGCCGTGTTGGATCACGAGATCTCGATCGTTCGCATTCGGCGAAGCTGAGGCAGTGGCCAAGATACTCATCATCGACGACGATCCCGCACTGCGGGAGATCATGCGCAGGATCCTCGAGCCCGACGGACACGACGTTCGCGTGGCCGAGGATGGCGCCAGGGGCCTCGACCTCTATCGGGCCGATCCCGCCGATCTGGTCATCACGGACCTGATCATGCCCGAGAAGGAGGGGATCGAGACCATTCAGGAGCTCCGCGAGGAGTTCCCGGACGTCCGGATCCTCGCGGTGTCCGGTGGGGGAATGGTCGATCCCGACGGCCCCCTGACCGACGCCGAGCTGTTCGGCGCCGACGGCTCGTTGGCCAAGCCGTTCTCGGTGGAGGCCCTCAAGCAGGCGGCCAACGAGGTCCTCAGCGGGGCGCAGAAGACCGGCTAGCCCCTTCCGGTTCGGGTGCCCTCAGAGACAAGCGGCGTGAGCGTGGCTTCGATGCGCTCGCGGCCACTCTCCAGCCACGGCGGCAGCTGCAGGTCGCTACCCAACGCCGTCGGCGCCTCGTCCACCGCGAATCCCGGTCCGTCAGTGGCGATCTCGTGCAGGAGTCCGTCCGGTGCCCGGAAGTAGATGCTTCGGAAGTAGGTCCGATCCAGGACCGGGCTCACGTCCAGGCCCAGTCCCCGCAGATGGTCCCGCCACGCGAGCTGCTGCTCCGGGTCGTCGGCCCGGAAAGCGACGTGATGCGTCTGGCCGAAGCCGCCGCGGGCCACGTAGTCGGAGCCCGGCCAGCCGAACAAGGTGATCGAGCTGTGGGGCGCCACCGTCGAGCCGTCGTAGGCCGCCCAGAAGTAGTGCAGGGTCTTCCCGTCG
>JBDHLD010000040.1:0-34125 GCA_039586035.1 Gemmatimonadota bacterium
CCACGGTGGCGACCGCGAAGAAGTAGGGCAGTAGGCAGAAGACCCGAATGCCGTGGTGGCGTCGCTCGATTCCTGCGATGTAGCGGCGGGCCGCGTCCAGGTGCCGATCGGCCTTTTCGGTGAAGATGGACAGCACTCGGAGCCCCGGCTCGGGGGCTTTCGGGTCGAAGAGGGCCTCCGCGTCCACTCCGGCCTGGGCGAGGAAGGAACGTGGCACGAAGACCCAGCCGCGCTCGTGGTCCTCGTGGAGGCCCCGAATCACGTTGACGGTCTGCAGCCCGAGACCGAACTCCCGTCCGAGGCGCATCATCTCGTCCTCGTTCCGACGGACCGCGCCGCTCTGCGCCGAAAAGAGCTCCGTAAGGAGGAGTCCGACCCGGCCCGCGACCTCGTGCATGTAGTCATCGAGATCGGCCTCGTCCGCGAAGTCGGGCCCCCTCGCCACCCATCGGGCCATCCCGAGTGTGGAGTCACCGGCGTGACGGACGATCACGTCCCGTGCCCGCGGGGCGAGCTCGCCCAGGGCTGCATGGACCTGGGCCACGTGGCGCGCCGCCTGGGCGTCCGGAAGCGCGTCGTCGGCGTTCCTCAGGTCGACCTCGATGGACGACAGGGCAGCCTTCCGGTGGAGCACCGCGTGCCACTGCTCCAGCAGCTCGACCTTTCGCTCCGACGGCATGGAGCGGTTGTCCTCGATGTAGTCGGAGATACGGAGAACCAGGTAGGCCACCTTCACCTCTTCGCGGAGCGGCTGCGGGAGGCGCTCGATGCCAATGGCGAAGGTGCGGGACAGAGTCTGCATGGGGACCCCTACCCGCGTCTCGGGCGAAGGCTCCAAGGCGAGCGACCGGGGCTGGACGAGTGGTCGGACCGCCGTCTGATCGGCCCTGAGGACAGCCCTCCGCTGTCCGGGTACCCGCGCCGCCGACTCGGTGCCGGCTCTCTGCGGTCCGCACCCCGTTGACACGGCCGATCGCCGCCTCGCTAGATTCCCCAGTAGGATTATTAGCACTCACTGCAAGCGAGTGCTAACAAGAAACCGTTCGAGTTTCCCATTCAACAGGTTCGGAGGCGTGGATATGGCTACCACTTCTGCCACGAAGATCCAGCCACTCGCCGACAGGGTCGTCATCAAGGCCCTCGAGGAGTCTGAGGAGATGCGGGGTGGTCTGTACATTCCGGACACCGCGAAGGAGAAGCCCCAGCAGGGCGAAATCGTCGCGGTGGGTCCAGGCAAAGTGTCCGACGAGGGCAAGCGCTTGGAGATGGACGTCGCCGTCGGTAACCGTGTGCTGTACGGCAAGTACAGCGGCACCGAGGTTACGGTCGACGGCGATCAGTACCTGATCCTCCGCGAGTCGGACGTTCTCGCCATCATCAACGATTGAGTCCGCAAGGAGCATAGCCAATGGCAGCGAAGGAACTGGATTTCGACATCGACGCCAGGACCCGTCTGAAGGCCGGCGTCGACAAGTTGGCGCACGCCGTGCGCGTGACGCTGGGCCCGAAGGGCCGGAACGTGGTTCTCGACCGTAAGTTCGGCAGCCCGACCGTGACCAAGGACGGCGTGACGGTGGCCAAGGAGATCGAGCTGGAGGATCCGGTCGAGAACATGGGCGCCCAGATGGTGAAGGAGGTCGCAACCAAGACGTCGGATGTCGCGGGCGACGGCACCACCACCGCCACGGTGCTCGCCCAGGCCATCTTCACCGAGGGCCTGAAGAACGTCACGGCCGGAACGAACCCGATGGGCATCCGCCGGGGCATCGACAAGGCGGTGGAGCAGGTGGTTAACCATCTCCACAGCATTTCGATGGAGACCAAGGGCAAGAGAGAGATCGCCCAGGTCGGCGCCATCAGCGCCAACAACGACCCGGAAATCGGCGAGCTCATCTCCGACGCCATGGAGAAGGTCGGCAAGGACGGCGTGATCACGGTCGAGGAGGCGAAGGGCCTCGAGACCACCCTCGAGACCGTCGAGGGCATGCAGTTCGACCGGGGATACCTGTCGCCCTACTTCGTCACGGATCCGGAGCGGATGGAGGCGGCGCTCGAGGAGCCCATGATCCTCATCCACGACAAGAAGATCTCTTCGATGAAGGATCTGCTCCCCATTCTGGAGAAGGTCGCCCAGATGGGTAAGCCCCTCCTGATCATTGCGGAGGACGTGGAAGGCGAGGCTCTGGCTACGCTCGTGGTCAACAAGCTCCGTGGTACCCTCAAGGTGGCCGCCGTGAAGGCTCCCGGCTTCGGGGACCGGCGCAAGGCCATGCTCCAGGACATCGCCATCCTGACGGGTGGTCAGGTGATCTCGGAGGAGGTCGGCTTCAAGCTCGAGAACGCTGTCGTGAGCGACCTCGGCTCCGCAAAGCGGATCGTCATCGACAAGGACGATACGACGATCGTCGACGGCGCTGGTGAGGCAGAGCGGATCCACGGCCGCATCGAAGAGATCAAGGTCGCGATCGACAAGTCCACGTCGGACTACGATCGGGAGAAGCTGCAGGAGCGGCTCGCGAAGCTCGCCGGCGGTGTGGCCGTGATCAACGTCGGTGCTGCCACCGAGACCGAGATGAAGGAGAAGAAGGCTCTCGTGGAGGACGCCCTCCACGCTACGCGTGCAGCCGTCGAGGAGGGCATCGTGCCCGGCGGTGGCGTCGCGCTCCTTCGGGCTCAGCAGATTCTCGACGACTTCAAGGTCGAGCGCCACGACGAGCAGGTGGGCGTGGAGATCCTCCGGCGTGCGCTGGAGTTCCCGCTCCGTCTCATCTCCCACAACGCGGGCGAGGAGGGCTCCATCGTGGTCGCCAGGGTCCGTGAGAACGACTCGGTGAGCTTCGGCTACAACGCCCTCACCGACGAGTACGGCGACCTGGTCGAGGCCGGTATCATCGATCCCACCAAGGTCGTGCGAACGGCGCTGCAGAACGCGTCGTCCATCGCCGGCCTGCTCCTCACCACCGAGGCCGTGGTGGTGGAGAAGCCCGAGGACGAGAAGGCGCCTCCGATGCCGGGTGGCGGCATGGGAGGGATGTACTAGGAGCCGGAAGCGGTTCTCCTCGTCACGCTCGCCGTGGCGAGGGCCGGCCACCTCGGTGGCTGACCAAAGGAGGAAGCGGCCCGGGCCCCTCGGGGGGTCCGGGCTTCTTTCGTAGGGCCGGGCAACGTGTGCCATCCACAATGCGTCCGTTGCGGACGGTCAACGGCTGGCTCGACCGTCGCTACGGGCCTCTACTCGCATGCGCAGCGCATGAATGGGCTGCCAGCGTTGGCTTTGCGGCGGCGCACGTCGGATCGCGCCTTGCCACGCGTTGACTTGGTACGGAACTTGTCGTCGATCCCCTCGTGCATTCGTATGCCTTCACGCCGGATCGGGTGATGCCGCTCCGGCACGAGGCGCCAGAATCTCCCCCTGGGGGAGGGCATCGGGACGACGGTCCAAGAGGCCCCTTTCCCGCTGGAGGTACCCGTGACGGCACCACCCGAGCGCTCGCCCCCATCCTTGGGGCGGTACCGGGCACAGAAGGCAGAGGAGTTGCTCGGCAGCCTGGTGGGCGTGATCTCGGCCCGCGTGGTCACCGATGACGAGGGTGCGATCGAGGAGATCCACGTCCTCAGCACGAGCGACGTCTCGCCCAAGCGAGCGGTGCGCAACGTAGAGTCCGCCCTCCTGGCCCACATGGATCTGGCCGTGGACCACAGGAGGATCTCGGTTGCCCAGGCCGAACCGGGCCAGGAGGCCGAGATCATGGCGGCCGTCTCCAGGGCGAAGGCCGACCTGGAGTCGGTCCGGGCGACGCCGACCGACGACGTCGACGCACAGGCCGATCCGACTCGGGACGAGCTCGTGGGCCGCGGTCTCCCTCCGTCACGGGCCACGTCTGCCGGCCGGCCAACGCGGCAGCTTGGCCACGAAGACGGATCCGACCGCTTCCTGTTCGTCGGTCATCAGGTTGCCAGCCAGCGCGCCCACCGCGTCGAGACGCGCGTGACGCTCGAATGGCGGGGAAGCCGCTACGAAGGAGCGGCCTGGACGCCCGACCTGCCCAAAGCGCGGCTGGAGGCCATGGCTGAAGCCACGCTCCGCGCAATCGAGAAGAAGCTCAATGGGAACGGAGAAGAGGCGGGCTCGGGTGCGTCATTGAGCCTCGAGGGCGTCAAGTTGGTAGAGGCGTTCGACCGCCGCTACGTCCTCGTGTCGGTGCACGCCGTGGAAGGCCGTCGGGCCTTTCCGCTGGCCGGCGCCGTCCTGGCTGGAGAGAACCCAGAGGCGGCCGCCATTCTCGCCACTCTGCAGGCAACGAACCGACGGATCCGGGGCATGCTGGAAGAGGTCGCACCGCCGCCGCCGCAGCTCGACACGGAGCCGGACGCCGGTTTCGGCGATCCTTTCGACATCTGGGGATAGGGGTGTGGGGCCGAGAGCCGCCCCGGCGTCTTCCCCCGCTGCAGCGCTCGGGCGCACGATGCTCCCCCGCTTCCCGCACTCTCCGCGTGGCTCGGTCTGTCGCTACTCGCGACAGGCTCTCGCCGAAGACGGCGAGACGGCTCTCCCCGGAGCGTGTTTCCCTCCTTGTAGCCGATACGGCTGCCATCCGGGGACCACCGAGGAAACCCGGGTCCTGGGCCGGTGAGCTGCCGACGGGGCGCGGACGCACCCGTCTCGAACCCAAGCGCCGACACGGTGTCGGTGATCGCGATCGGCCTCGAACACGGTCATCGCGACAGTCCCGGTGGGCTCGTCGCCGATCGGTGTCGCTGAGACTCCCGATGATTCGCAGGTCTCCGTCGCAAACCAAGGCCCGAATCACGTGACGGTGATCGACGTGGCCAGTAACACGGTGACCACCACCATCCCCGTCGGAACCAACCCGTTCATCGTGGCCATCGACTCCGGCGGAGCCCATGCCTACGTGTCCGCGCTAGGCACAGACGACGTGACGATCATCGACATCGCCACGCTGACGGCCGTAGGATCGGTTTCGGTCGGCATGGACCCCAGGGGCATCGCCGTCCTGCCCTAGTAGGCCCGCACCATGGTGATGGACAGAAAGCCCGAGGGGGTGGGGGCCAACCCACCCCCCCTCGCTCACCACGGCGGGACGCCAGGATGCGCCCCCACCGCGTCCAGGGAGCGCCGCCCCGGGCGTCTCCCTCGGCGAGAGTCTGTCGCGAGTAGCGACAGAGCGAGGGGTGCGGAGAATGCTTGACGTAGCGGAGTGACCCGACCCCGAGCGCTCGAGCAAGGGGGAGACGCCGGGTCGGCGCTCCACCACCGAGTGGACACTCCGCGCCCCTGACGTCCCACCCCGATCCTGCTACCTTTCCGGTCCGCGCCGCGTCCCGGTACCGTAGTCCGGCAACGCGCGGCCGCAGCACCACCCCAACACAAAAGAACGACCCATGAGCGCCGAGCAGATCAAGATCACCCTGCCTGACGGGACCGTCATGGACATGCCCCCCGGTTCCTCCGCCGCGGACGTGGCCGCGGCCATCGGACCCGGACTGGCCAAGGCGGCCCTCGCCGCGGTCGTCGACGGTGAGACCGTCGACCTGAACCGTCCCATTCAGAGCGACGCCGAGCTCCGCATCCTCACTGCCCGGGACGCGGACGCTCTCCCCGTGCTCCGGCATTCGGCTGCCCACGTGCTCGCTACGGCCGTACGGGAGATCGACCCCAAGGCAGGGATCGGCTTCGGGCCGGCCATCGACGAGGGCTTCTACTACGACTTCGACGTCGACGAGCCGTTCACCCCGGAGACCCTGGAGGCCATCGAGTCCCGCATGGCCGACGTCATCAAGGAGGACTACCCCTTCGAGCGCAGGCGCGTCACCGCCGAAGAGGCGCGGGAGCTCTTCGCCGACGATCCGCTCAAGCTGGAGCGACTCGAGGAGTTCAGCGAGGACGAGGTCATCACCGTGTACCGTGACGGGCCTTTCCTCGACCTCTGCCGGGGCCCCCACGTGCCGTCGACCGGTGCGCTCGAGCACTTCAAGCTCCTCAACACCGCCGGCGCCTACTGGAGAGGCGACGAGAAGCGGCAGATGCTCCAGCGCATCTACGGTACCGCGTTCTTCAAGAAGGACGACCTCGAGCACCATCTGGACATGCTCGAGGAGGCGAAGAAGCGGGATCACCGGGTCCTGGGCCGGGAGCTCGACCTCTACAGCATCCAGGAAGAGGTAGGGCAGGGGTTCGTCCTGTGGCATCCCAACGGCGGCATCATCAGGCACACCGTAGAGGAGTTCCTCAAGCAGACACTCCTCGACAACGGATACGAGCTCGTCTACTCCCCCCAGGTGGCGAGCGAGGAGCTGTACCGGATCAGCGGGCATCTGGAGGTGTTCGACGCCAACATGTTCCCGGCCATGGACGACGAGGGCACCCGTTTCCGGCTCAAGCCCATGAACTGCCCTCACCACTTCATGATCTACAGCTCCCAGACCCGTTCGTACCGGGATCTTCCGCTGCGCTTCGCGGAGCTGGGCACCTGCTACCGGTATGAGCGGTCGGGCACGCTACACGGCATGCTCCGGGTCCGGTCCTTCACCCAAGACGACGCCCACATCTTCGTCCGCGAGGACCAGATCGAGGACGAGTACGATCGGCTCCTGGACCTGGTGGACTACCTGCTGAAGGCTTTCGGTTATGAGTATCGGGTCGCGCTGTCGACCCGGCCCGAGAAGGCCATCGGCGATCCCGCCGTCTACGACGCCGCCGCGGACCGACTCCGAGGCGTGCTGGAGCGGCGCGGCATGGAGTACGAGGTGGACGAGGGCGGTGGCGCCTTCTACGGCCCCAAGATCGACATCATGCTCGTGGACGCCCTGGGCCGGGAGTGGCAGGGTCCCACCTTCCAGCTCGACTTCCTGATGCCGCAGCGCTTCCAGCTCGAGTACGTGGGGAGCGACAACGCCAAGCACAACGTGGTGGTCATCCATCGGACCATGCTCGGCTCCATGGAGCGCTTCATCGGCGGTCTGGTGGAGCACTATGCGGGGGCCTTCCCCCTATGGCTGGCGCCCGAGCAGGTCTGGGTGCTGCCGATCTCCGAGCAGTGGGAGGACAGCGCTCGCGAGCTCCAGGAGCAGTTGGTGGCGGCCGGTGTCCGCGCTCGTCTCCAGGCGCGGGACACGCTGGGATATCGGATTCGGGAAGGCGAGACCAAGAAGGTGCCCTACATGGCCGTGATCGGGGAGCGCGAGGCCGAGGCCGGCACCGTGGCCGTTCGCAAGCGTGGTGCCGGCAAGAAGCAGGAGGTCATGGCCCGGTCGGACTTCGTGGCGCAGGTGACACAGAAGATCGCCGACCGGGTGATCGACTGAGGGCCACGAGCGTTGCGGGTCAGCGTCCGACCCGCGTGGCTCTGTCGCGATCCGAGTGAGTCCGCGCGGCGGCGTTCGCGGACAACCTCCGCGACTAGAATCCAGACTGCTTGACGTCTGCCAGGACGCCATTGAGGTCGTTGAACCGGATCTCGTCGGGCTTGCGAGGCATGAGCGGTAACGTGAACTCGGTCGTTGGGCCCTCGACCAGGACGCGAAGCCTCACCCACCCTTCGTCACCGAAGCCGACGAGGACGGGAACGTACATCGCGAAGTCTTCCGGTACGCCTTCCTGACGTACGGTGCCGGTGACTCGGTATTGGCCATCCTCCGTCTCGCTGCCATCGAACTCCACGTGGTATGTCGGGATGGCCGTGCCGAACACCCACTGACGGAAGAACCAGCCCATGTCTCCTCCGAGGTGCTCCTCGACCACCTCCCGGAGATCCGCAGTCGAGACCCGCGACCCCTGGTGTCGAGCGTAGAGGTCCCTCAGCATCTCACTGAAGGCCTCGGTGCTCATGGTCTCGAGGTCGGTCATGAGCATGCGCAACATGTGGAAGATCCACGCCCCCTTCTGGTACACCACTGTCTGGTAGTCGTCTTCGTCCCTGCGCACGCCCGTGTGGGTGACGCGTCGACCCAACCAGATGGGCCCGGTGTCATCGGCCCGATCTCGAATCTGATCGCGGTAGTCATCGAGGATCTCCAGGTAGCTTTCCGCACCGCCCACCACCATCTGCATGTACCAGAGGCCAGCAAACTCAGAAAGGCCTTCGCTGAGCCACTCGTCGTGGTAGGTCTCGAAGTCGACGGCGAGCCCCCACCACTGGTGTGCCACCTCGTGCGCCCGGAACGCCTGGTCGTACCCCCGCTCATCGGTCCACTGGAAGGTGGTCCAGGAGAGGTGGAGTAGGCCCGGGAACGCCTGGCCGTGGTAGCCCAGCACCTCGGTGGCCCTCAGCTTCTCGAGCGGAAGCTCCCCGAACTGCTGACGGAAGAACGCGATGGCCCGAACCATGTCGAAGCCTACCGCCTGGCCCATGTTCCGCTGCTGGAGCATCATGGATCCGGATCGCTCCACGCGGTCCCGGAGTCGGTCGTGGGCCCCTTCCGCCCAGTACAACGTGATCGGCGGCGCCAGCGGGTCGTTGATCTCGTGGATCTCGAAGTCACCGATGTTGAACGATGCGTGGGCGATCGGCCCATCGGAGACCCAGCGGGAAACGGTGACGTCGCCCGCCTCGGAGGTGCTCACGTTGTCCCCGATGCTGGCGAAGGCAAGGTCGGAGGGCGTGCGAAAGGTGAGATCGAACGACGCCGCACCTCGGGCATAGCGAGGATACCAATTGGCGCTGGATTTGATGACGTGCCAACCCTGGACCCGCTCGATCAACTCTCCATGGTAGCGAACCACCATGTTCCGAGGTTCGCCGGACGCCGTGGGCGGTGGAAGCCGCACCCAAAGCTGTGAGCCGTCCTCGTGCCGCCGGAACGGCATCGGCTCGCCGTCAATTGCAACGGAGTCCACCTGGAGCTCTGCGAAGAGCTGCAGCGGGACCCAGGACTCGCGCGAAATGCCGGGCGTCAGCGTAACCGTCGCTTCCGCTTCGAAGTCTCCGTCCCCTTCGATCGTCGAGTCGATCTCGTAGCGACTCAGATCGGCGAGGCGCTGGCCAGGCGGATGGCCCATGTGGCCCGCGGTGTAGTGCTCTTCGTGATGGTATTGGGCCACGACCTCATACCGGTCCGGTCCGCCGCCTTTGGCTTTCCGTCCGACGGACACTTCCTCGACACCGGC
This sequence comes from Gemmatimonadota bacterium, assembly GCA_039586035.1. GTDB lineage: Bacteria > Gemmatimonadota > Gemmatimonadetes > Longimicrobiales > Gaopeijiaceae > JBDHHQ01. Next base: position 9,128 of record JBDHLD010000040.1, read on the forward strand.
GTCATCGACTCGCAGGAAGATCGGATCCCCGTCGACCGGTCGTAGGTGGGCGTGGAAGAGGGGTGCGCCCCCGTTCAGCAGAGCGCCGAGGACCGACGGATCGCACTCGCCGGTGTCGACGTCGCTCAGATACTCGAGCGCCTCCTCGACCGACTCGTTCGCGTTGCTGGTCGGGCTCCGCTCTCCGAACTCGAGCTGCCGGCTCAGCTCCAACCAGGTCGAATCCGTGAAGATCAAGACTACCGAGCGCACCGGCACGTCCAAACGCTCGCTGCCCATGAGCCTGGCCAACTGAGAGCGCTCGGGCACGATGGGAGGCAGGACGCGGAGGCGGGCGTCACCCGTGAACACGGCTCCGACGGTCCGTCCCCCTACGGGAGTGAGCATGCTGAGCTGCCCGGCGACGAACATGATCTCGGCGCCGCCGCGTCGGAGCACCAGGTTCATTGCTGTCGCGGATATGCGCGGATTGGGTTGAAGCGACAGGAACTGCTCTCGGATCACGTCATATGAGGGGGAGGCGTCTTGCCGCTGCGGGGTTGGCGCAAGGACCTGCGCGAGGGACAGCGCCATCAGGAGGGGAATACTCATGAGACCGCTCCCCTTTCTTGGGATGCTGGGCGGGGAACCGTTGGGGGGGCATCCTCTCACAAGATTGCCCTGATGCCCACCGAAGCTCAATGAAAAACCGCGGCACGGGCCAGGGCCGCGGGGACCGGATATCTTGCTGCCGCGCGGCAGGTCACGATCTCCTGGGCCAGCCGGAGAGGAATGCTGAGCGGCTCGCGCGACCGCGAGGTTGACGAAGGCATCCGCCGGCGCGACTTTACGAGCCGGTCCAGTCGGTGCCAGGATGGCTGACGGGCCGAAAAAACCAGAGAAGTGAGCCGGTGGACCCCGGCTCCACCTTTTGGCCCCCCCAGGGAAGCGGCCACCGGGTTTGAAGGACGTGAGGCCCGCCATCGCCGGGCTGGAATGTGCGTCTCTTCTGGCCCGGAGCGATCCGGGCTTTTTTCGTTTGAAGGCCCCGCTTTTCGCGGCCAAAGCCGTCAAAACGCAACAAGGAGGGGAATCATCAAGGATCAGAGGGTCCGCGTTAACGACCAGATCCGGATCAGCCCGGTGCGCCTGATCGGCGCCGACGGCGAACAGGTAGGAATCGTCTCCCTCGATGAAGCGAAAGAGCGCGCCAACGAGGCCGGCATGGACATGGTCGAGGTCGCACCCGACGCCCGACCTCCCGTGATCAAGCTCATGGATTACGGGAAGTACAAGTACGAAGCGGCTCGGGCCGCTCGGGACGCGAAGAAGCGGCAGCACACGATCCAGGTGAAGGAAGTCAAGTTCCGGCCGGGTATCGAGGAGCACGATTACGAGTTCAAGACTCGTCACGCGCGTCGCTTCCTCGAGGAGGGGAACAAGGTCAAGCTCACTATGATGTTCCGGGGCCGTCAGGTGTCCCACCCGGAAATCGGTCTCGAGGTGCTCCAACGGGTTACGGAGGACCTCGAGGACGTGGGCAAGGTCGAGGCCCAGCCCCGAAGAGAGGGCAGGATCATCCACATGGTTCTCGCCCCACTGAAACAGTAAGAGACAGGCGGTCCGCGCAGGGATTCGGACCCGCTACATGACCACGCGGCGGCCCGCAGTGGAAGCCACCGCGCGGCAAGGGAGTGACAACGATGCCCAAGATGAAGTCGAACCGGGGCGCAGCGAAGCGTCTCAAGATCACGGGTAGTGGCAAGATCCGCCGTCGGCGGGCATACAAGAGCCACATCCTCACGAAGAAGTCGACGAAGAGGAAGCGGCGGCTGCGCCATGCCACGCTGGTGGCAAAAGCTGACGAGCGGCGCGCACGTCGCATGCTTCCCGGATCGTAAGGAGAACGGCCAATGCCTCGCTCGACGCATTCGACCGCGCGGAACAAGCGCAAGAAGAAGATCCTCAAGGCCGCCAAGGGCTACTTCGGCGGCCGAAAGAACCTCTATCGCACGGCGAAGGACGCCGTGGAAAAGGGTTGGGAGCACGCGTACCGGGACCGGAAGAAGAAGAAGCGCAACTTCCGGCGCCTGTGGATTACCCGGATCAACGCTGCCGCGAGGGAGCACGATCTCTCGTACTCTCGATTTATGAACGGCCTCAAGATCTCCGGGGTCGAGTTGGATCGCAAAGCGCTCGCCGACCTGGCCGTCCGGAGTCCTGAGGCCTTCGGGGCGTTGGCGGATCAGGCCAAGGAAGGGCTGAAGAAGGCGAGCTAGACACTGGTCGCGCTCGCTTTTCGAAGGCCACACGGGGCTCCGCCGAGCGCGGGGCCCCTGGTTTTTTTGGGGGTGGTGGCGGCCCGATTACGACGGCGACGGACGGAAGGCCGTGGCCGCGAACGGGACCGAGTATCGACGCTGCCGGTGGCGCCGTTCGTCGCCCAGGATGAAAAGGCCGAGCAGGTGTTTTCCCGACGCCGTCCTTACGATAGGTTGACGCGTCTTCTCAACTGAACGTTCTAAGGTCAATGGGCAACAACGCATCCTTGATAGACGAGCTCAGGGCGCTCGAGGTCGAGGCGAAGGAAGCGGTCGAGCAGGCGGCAGACCTCGGGGCGTTGGAGCAAGCGCGCATCGGCTTCCTCGGGCGCAAGGAGGGGAGGGTGTCCCTCATCCTGCGTCGCCTGGGCGAGATGGACCCCTCGGAGCGGCCCGCCGTAGGGGCGGAGGCGAACCGGGTCAAGCAACTCCTGACAGAGGCGCTCGAGGCTCGGAAGGTCCAGCTCGAGACCGGTCCAGACGCAGGGCCGGCCGAGGACCTGACCATGCCCGCGCGGCGGTGGTGGCCCGGCGGCGTCCATCCTGTGAGCCTCGTGATCCACGAGATCTGGGAGGTCTTCCGGAGTCTGGGCTTCTCCAGAGCTCGCGGGCCCGAAGCGGATTCGGAGTGGTACAACTTCGAGGCCCTCAACACGCCGTTGGACCATCCGGCGGCAGATGAACAAGACACCCTCTATTTGAAGGGCGGATACCTGCTCAGGAGCCATACGTCTCCAGTGCAGATCCGCGTCATGGAGCGGCACGAGCCCCCCATCCGCGTCATCGCGCCCGGCTGGGTCTACCGGCGGGACACGTACGACGCGACCCATACGCCTGCGTTCGCCCAGATCGAGGGGTTGGTCGTGGACGAGGGCGTGACGTTCGTGGACTTCAAGGCGACGCTCGCCGAGTTCTCCCGCCGACTCTGGGGGCCGGGCACGAAGGTTCGGTTTCGTCCCTCTTTCTTCCCGTTCACCGAGCCCAGCGCCGAGGTGGACGTGAAACGCGTGATCGAGCGTCCCGACGGTACGAGCCATGAGACCGATTGGCTGGAGATCATGGGTGCCGGCATGGTCGACCCCGCGGTCCTGGACAACGTGGGCTACGACTCGGAGCGCTACACGGGCTTCGCGTTCGGCATGGGTCCGGCCCGCATCGCGATGCTCAAGTACGGCGTGACCGACATTCGGACGTTCTTCGAGAACGACGTGCGCTTCCTCAGCCAGTTCGCCTCGTCATGATCGTATCGTATCGCTGGCTCAAGGACGTGGCGCCGGGGCTGAGCCTGACGCCGAACGAAGTCGCCGAGCGCCTCGCGCTCCGCGGTGCGCCCATCGAGGGAATGGACGATCTCGGTTTGGTGTTCACCGGTCTGCAGGTCGCCCGCGTCGTGCAGGTGGACCGCCATCCCGATGCAGATCGCCTCTCGCTCTGCCAGGTGGATGCGGGAGGTGACGACCATCTCCAGGTGATCTGTGGAGCGCCCAACGTCCGGGCCGGCGCGTGGTACCCGTTCGCTCCGGTGGGGGCTCGGCTACCCGACGGGATGAAGATCAAGAAGGTGAAGATCCGTGGGGTGCACTCCGTCGGGATGCTCTGTTCCGAGAGGGAGCTCGGGCTCGGGCGCGACCATGCCGGCATCCTGGAGCTGGAAGGCGACTTCCATGCCGGGCAGCCCCTCACCGACGCCCTCGGCCTGGACGACGTGCGCCTCGATGTCGAGGTCTCGCCCAACCGAGGCGACCTCTTGTCCCATCTCGGAGTCGCTCGGGAGCTCGCCCCGGGCGGCGACGCGGGAGTGACGCTGCCGGCCATCCCGGGAGGCACTCCGTACGACGGAGCGCTCGTATCGAATCCGGTAGAGGTGCAGACGGGCGACGTGCGGATCCGGATCGACGAGCCCGAGCTGTGTCGGCGTTTCCTCGCCGTGGTCATCCGCGGCGTGAAGATCGGCCCGAGCCCGCCGTGGCTGGCCAATCGCCTTCGGGCCGTGGGCGCGCAGCCGATCAACAACGTGGTCGACGTCACCAATTACGCCATGCTCGAAATGGGCCATCCGATGCACGCCTACGATCTGGCAAAGCTCGGAGGCTCGGCCATCGTAGTTCGGCGGGCTGTCGACGGGGAGAAGCTCGAGACCCTGGACGGCGTGACCAGGACGCTCAGGTCCGACATGCTGGCCATCTGTGACGCGCGCGAGCCCGTGGGGATTGGCGGGATCATGGGGGGCGGCGATTCGGAGGTCTCGGACGAGACGGTGGACGTGCTTCTGGAGTGTGCGCTTTTCGAGCCCGCGAACATCCGGGCGACGCGCCGGACCTTGGACATGAGCACGGACGCCAGCTACCGCTTCGAGCGAGGCGTCGACCCGGCGGCCCACGAAGGAGCCATTCGACGGGGAGTCGAGCTCGTCGTCGCGGTGGCGGGGGGCGAGCCGGATGGGCAGATCCTCGATGTGTGTCCGTCGTCATGGTCCCCCTCCACCGTGTCGTTGCGGCCGTCGCGCGTGGGACACCTCCTGGGCGTGGAGTTCGAGCCGGACACCCTGGAGGGGCTGCTCACGCCTCTCGGATTCGAAGTCGCACGGGCGGGGGACGACGCCCTTTCGATTACGGTGCCCGGTTTTCGTAGCTATGACGTGCGTCGGGAGGTGGATCTCATCGAAGAGGTCGCGCGCACCTACGGATACGACGCCTTCCCCGAGGACCTCGGAGCGTTCCGGCCCGGCACCGTGCCCGATCATCCCCTGTTCCAGCTCGAGGACAGGCTGAGGGATCTCCTGGCCGGGCGAGGGCTCCTCGAGGTTCAGATCCCCGCCTTCTGCGCGGCCTCTGAGGGAGAAGTTGCGCTAAGCAATCCTATATCTTCTAATGACAGTCACATGCGAAGGTGGCTCATCCCCGGGCTCGTCCGACGAGTTGCGTACAACTTCGCCCGCGGCAACCGGACGATTCGCCTTTTCGAGTTGGGGACCAGCTTCCGCCGGGGCGACGGACAAGGGTCACCTCCGGAGGAGGCTACGCACCTGGCGGTGGCGCTCACTGGATCTCGCGAGCCGTCACACTGGACCGGCAACGGAGACGAGACGGACGTGTGGGAGCTGAAGGGCATCGCCGAAGCGGTCGCGCGCGCCGCCTATGGGAGCGGCGCCGCCGTCGTGCCGGGTACGGGTTCGACGTCGCTCGTCGAGGGCCAGGTTCTGGAGGTGCGGGCCGAGGACGGCCGGGTGGTGGGCGAGGCCGGGAGCGTTCCGTCGGCGATGGTGGACGCCCCGGCGTGGGCAGGGGCCGTTTGGGCTCTCGAGATGGAGCTTCCCCCGGAGCCGGTCCCGATGCCGGCCGTGCTGGCCGAGGCGCTACCCGAGTTCCCCGGCGTGGACCGAGATCTGGCGCTCATGCTCTCCAGGGGTGTGTCGGCGGCCGACGTCCGCCGCGTCATCGGTGAGGCGGGCGTTCAGCTCTTGAGCCGCGTGGAGGTCTTCGACCTGTACGAGGGAGACGAGCTCCCGCACGGCTACCGTTCCGTCGCCCATCGCTTGCGATTTCAATCGACCGACCGGACGCTCACCGACGATGAGGTGGAGCGTGCCCTGAGTCGGATCCGCGGGAAGCTGAAGGAGGAGCTTGGTGTCGAGGCGAGAGGCTAGTCCTGGCGAGACGCCGGAGCGAGCAGCTCTGGAACGACTCGCCGCAACTGTGGATCAGGCGGTTGCCCAGGTAGGTGAGCTGAGGAACCGGGCCCGCACGGCCGAGGCTCGGAACGGCGAGCTCGAGGCTCTGCTGGCCCGCTTCGACAGTGGAGAAGAGGACCCCGGTGCCTACGTAGAGCGGTTGAAGGCGCTGGAGAAGGAGAACACCGACCTACGGGGCCGCATCGAGCAGGGCCGCGATGCGGCAGAGCGTCTCCTGGCTCGCATCCGTTTCCTGGAGGAACAACGGTGAACACGAGACCTCAGATGTACTCGGTCACGGTCCGGATCGCCGGCGAGGAGCACGTGATTCGCGCCAACGCCGAACCGGAGTACACCAAGGACTGCGCTCGATTCGTCGACGAGCGGATCTCGGAGATCCGCCGCCAGGCCGGGCTGATCGAAGGGCACAAAGCCGCGATCCTGGCCGCACTGTCCATCACGGACGAGTTCTTCCAGGCCAAGTTGGAGATGACGAAGATCCGGGGCGACCTGGCCACTTCGGTGAACGCCGCCGCGGAGCGGCTCTCCGCGGGCCTGGCGGAGCCCGCCGAGGACGGAGGGCCTGCGACCTAGCGGAGCCCCCGGGCGGAGCGGCGGGCCCCCGCCGAGTCGTCACGGTGTCCACCGTGTATTCCGCAAGCCCGCGATCCTGGATCGTGCCGGTCCTCCTTGCGCGCTCAGATCCGCAACCTTCTATTACACACAACTTTCGGGCACATCGGCGCCGTGATGCGGTACTCGCTCCCGGCGCGCGTTCGTGAAGAGTAACGCCCACCTGTCGGATACTCCGTATCCGATTTCGGAGTGATACATGGAGCCGTACGCCCTGGCTGCGGCTGTTGCCGTCATCGTTGGCGTGGTCGGGTTCTTCGTCGGCCGCGGCCTCGAGCGCGCCCGGCAGGAACGGGATCGCGCGCAGGCCCGCGACGACGCCTCTCGAATCCTGGAGCAGGCCAACACCGAAGCGGAAAGCCGGAAGAAGGCCGGTACGCTGGAGGGCCGCGAAGAAGCCCTTCGTCTGCGGGAACAGTGGGAGCACGAAGAGAACCGGCGCCGCGAGGAGACGGAGCGGATCGAACGCCGTCTCGAGGAGCGCTCGGAGCACCTCGACCGCAAGTTCGACCAACTCGACGAGCGTGAGCAGAATCAGGAGCGGCGCAGCCGCGACCTTGAGCAGCGCGAGAAAGCGGTGGAGGCCCGGGACGGCGAGGTGGCCGGGTTGGACCGGCAGTACCGCGCACGCCTCGAGTCCCTCGCTGGGCTGTCCGCCCAGGAAGCCAAGAAGCAGCTGATCGAGGACCTCGAAGACCAGGCCCGCGCCGAGGCCTCGAACCGCCTCAGAGAGATCAAGGAAGAGGCCCAACGCACCGCTGAGCGCGAGGCCAAGAAGATCATCGCCCTTTCGATCCAACGGATGGCGGCGGACGAAACCGCCGAGATGACCGTCTCGGTAGTTCAGCTACCGTCCGACGAGATGAAGGGCCGCATCATCGGCCGCGAGGGGCGCAACATCCGCTCTTTCGAGCAGGCCACTGGCATCGACGTCATCATCGACGACACTCCGGAAGCCGTGGTGCTCTCCGGCTTCGATCCGGTGCGGCGTGAGGTGGCTCGCATTGCCATGCAGCGTCTCATCGAAGACGGCCGCATCCACCCCGGCCGCATCGAAGAGGTCGTCGAGAAGAGCCAGAAGGAGGTGGAGCAGGGCATGGTGGAGGCCGCCGAAGAGGCTCTCTATGAGCTCGGCATCCACAACGTCCATCCGGAGATCGTGAAGGTCCTCGGGCGCCTGAAGTTCCGCACATCGTACGGCCAGAATCAGCTGCAGCACTCCAAGGAGGTGGCATTCCTCGCCGGCAACATGGCGGCCGAGATGGGACTCGACGTCCAGGCTACCAAACGCGCGGGCATCCTCCACGACGTGGGCAAGGGACTCACCCATGAGCAAGAGGGAACCCACGTGGAGCTGGGGTACAGGCTCTGCAAGAAACACAAAGAGCCGGACGTGGTCCTCAACGCCATCAAGGCGCATCACGATGAGGAGCCGCACTACTTCGCCGAGACATTCCTGGTCACGGCTGCTGACGCCATCAGCGGCGCGCGGCCCGGTGCGCGGCGGGAGCAATTCGAGGGATACGTCAAGCGGCTGGAGAAGCTCGAGGAGCTGGCGATGGGCCAGCCGGGCGTCGAGCGCGTGTTCGCGATTCAGGCGGGCCGCGAGCTCCGCGTGATGGTGGAGCCGGAAAAGGTCACCGACTCCGACATGGCTCAGCTCTCGGAGGCGGTTGCCCGAAAGATCGAGGACGAGCTCCAGTACCCCGGCCAGATCAAGGTCGTCGTGGTGCGGGAAACCCGCGCCATCGACTTTGCACGTTGACCCCAACCCCGACCTCATGTCTGCAACCGTCATTTCAGGAAAAGAGATCGCAGCCGACATCCGTGCCGAGCTGAAGGAGCGTGTCGCAACCCTGGCCGAGCGGGGCCTGGTGCCCGGCTTGGCCACGGTCCTCGTGGGCGAGGACCCGGCCAGCAAGGTCTACGTCGGCATGAAGAACAAGGCGGCCGGCGAGGCGGGCATCTACTCGCGGCAGATCACGCTGGCTCCAGACACTCCCGAGGCCGAGCTCCTGGGCGTCGTCGCGGGTCTGAACGCAGACCCGCAGATCCACGGCATCCTGGTCCAGCTTCCGCTGCCGGATCAGATCGACGAGAGCAAGGTGCTGTTGTCAATCGACCCCAGGAAGGACGTGGACGGATTCCACCCGATGAACGTCGGTCGTCTCTCCACGGGTGCCCTCGACGTGCTGACGCCGTGCACGCCCAGAGGAGTGATCGAGATGCTCGTCCGAAGCGGTCACGATCCCTCGGGCAAGCACGCGGTGGTCGTCGGGCGATCGAACATCGTCGGCCGCCCCATGGCCTCGCTGCTCCTCCGCAAGGCTCCCGGGGGGAACGCCACCGTGACGGTGGCGCATAGCCGCACCGCCGACCTGGGCGCCATGACCCGACAAGCGGACATCCTCATCGCCGCGATTGGCCGGCCCGAGATGATCACCGCAGAGATGGTGAAGCCGGGGGCGGTGGTAATCGACGTCGGCGTCAACCGCGTGGACGCTCCGGATCGAGAGCGAGGGTACAAGCTCGTGGGCGACGTGGCGTACGACGAGGTGAAGGAGGTCGCCGGAGCCATCACGCCAGTCCCCGGAGGCGTGGGACCCATGACCATTGCCATGCTTCTCAGGAACACGGTGGACGCGGCGCTGGCTCTGGACGGCGGATCCGGCGAGGGCTGAGCGGGCCCGGCGTGGCTTCCGACTCCCTGAACCTCGACCTGTTCACAACCGATCCCGATCCGACGGGCCCGGTGAAGGAGGCCGAGCAGCAAGCCCGACCCGGTCCACACCGACAGGCGGCAGGCGGCCCGGAGGGGGGACAACCCGACGCCGGCGATGCCGCGATCGATCTGAGCGGCGAATCCCCGGCCGCGGCCGAGCCCCTTTCGGGTCCACCTCCGCTGTGGTTGGAGGAAACGCCCCGGTCGACGGACGAGACGGCCGGGGGCGAGCCGGCATCCTTCGAGGGCGGCCCCGCGGTCGCTCGGTCCGACGACCGGGCGGCGGCTCGAGGTCAGGCGGCCGTCCATACGGACCCCCGGGTGTGGTCGGTGAGCGAGGTGAACCGGGACGTGCGGGCCCTCCTCGAAGGCGCCTTCCCCCACATCTGCGTCGAGGGCGAGGTGGGGCGGTGGACGCGGCACGCCTCGGGGCACTGCTACTTCACCTTGAAAGACGAGCGGTCCCAGCTCCGGTGCGTGATGTTCCAGAGCGACGCGGCTCGGCTGCCACTCGATCCCGACGAGGGGCTGAAGGTCCGGGCTGTCGGTGGGCTCACCCTGTACGAGGCGAGAGGCGCGTACCAGCTCACCGTCCGGCAGCTGGAGACGGCCACCGGGGAGGGACTGTGGCGTTTGGCCTTCGAGCGTCTCCGGAAGAAGCTCGACGCAGAGGGGCTGTTGGCGCCGGACCGCAAGCGGCCGGTCCCGCGGTTTCCAACCGCGGTGGGCATCGTGACGTCGGCCTCGGGCGCAGCGTTGAAGGACATCGTCACCGTCATCCGGCGCCGGGCGCCGTGGACCCGGGTCGTGCTGAACGACGCCCGCGTCCAGGGTCAGGGTGCCGGCGCCGAGATCGCCGCCGCCCTCGACACGCTGGGCGCTTCTGGTCTGGTTGACGTGATCATCGTAGGGCGGGGAGGAGGTTCGATCGAGGATCTTTGGGCCTTCAATGAAGAGCTGGTCGCTCGGGCCATCGCGGACTGTCCCGTTCCGGTGATCTCGGCCGTAGGGCACGAGGTGGACACGACCATCTCCGACCTCGTGGCGGATCTCCGGGCGCCGACGCCGTCGGCGGCCGCCGAGGCCGCCGTTCCCGACCAGGTGGAGCTCGAGCGGTCGCTCGAGGTGGCGCGGGGGCGGCTGATCCGGGGCCTGCGGGGGGGCGTGGCGAGGCGCAGGCTGCGGATGCGCGAGGAGGTCAGCCACCTGGGCCGAGCCGCGAGGCGAGTGCTGGAGCCGAGGCACCGGGCGCTGCTGGTCGGCCGCGACCGGATGGAGCGGGCCGTCCGCCGCCTCATGCAGCCTCGGCGGCAGGAACTGGGGGCCCAAAGCGAGCGGGCGGAACGGGCGGTCCGTCGGATCATCGACGTCGCGAGGAGGAACCTTGCGGCAGTGGCCGGGAAGATGGACGCGCTGTCGCCGCTCGCCACCCTGCAACGAGGGTATGCCGTACCGCTCGACGACGAGGGCCGCGTGCTCCGGACGGTGACCGAAGTCGACCCTGGCGACCGTTTCCGGCTTCGGCTGGTCGACGGCCGCGTGCACTGTGAAGCGTTGGATACCGAAGCGATCGGGGGTGGACGTGGAAGCAAACAACCCTGAGAAGACGCCCGGCGCGGCCCAAGGGGCCGATGACCCGTCGCTGGAGCGACGGCTACGACGCTTGACCGAGATCGTCGAGACGCTCGAGGCGGACGAGGTCGAGCTGGACCGTGCCCTGGCTCTCTTCGAGGAGGGCATCGGACACGTGCAGATGGCCGAGAGGCTGCTGGCCCAGGCGGAGCTGAAGGTCGAGGAGCTGGTTCGGCGGGCGGGAGGGACGGAGACCCGCCCTCTCGATGCAGAGGACGCATGACCGACCCGGCCACCTTCGACCTGGCCACCTTCCTCGACGAGGAGCGCGGACGGGCGGATTCCGCTCTGGCCCGAGCCATGGACCGCGTCGACATTCTGCTGTCCGCGGACGAGGGGGCAGCCGTTCGGCACGCGGTCCTGACAGGCGGCAAACGCCTCCGTCCCATCCTCTGCGTCGCGGCCTATCGGGCCTGCGGTGGCGCGGGTGGCGATGCGGGCCACGACCTGGGCGCAGCGCTGGAGATGATACACGCCTACTCGTTGATGCACGACGACTTACCGTGCATGGACGACGCCGATCTCCGTAGAGGCCGGCCGACACCGCATCGGGTGTTCGGTGAGGCCACCGCGATGCGTGCTGGGGCTGCCCTCATACCGGCCGCGGGGCTTCAAGCCTGGTGGGCGAGCCGGTCCATGGGGTGTGGAGACGAGATCGGCGCGCTGATCGTGGTCGAGCTGATGCGGGCAGCCGGGGGCGGCGGCATGGTAGGAGGCCAGGTCCTCGATCTGGTGGGCGAGGGCCGGTCCCTTTCCGCGTCTGAGCTCGCCGCCCTTCACCGAAAGAAGACGGGGGCGCTTCTGACCGCCTCCCTACGCATCGGCGGGCTGGCCGCCCGGACGGACGCGACGTCGCTGGAGGCGCTGACGACGTACGGGAGAGGTGTAGGCCTGGCGTTCCAGATCGCGGACGACATCCTGGACGCGACGGCCTCCGCCGAGACGCTGGGAAAGAACCCGTCGGACGCGGCGCTGGCCAAGTCCACGTACGTGACGCTGTACGGGCTCGAGGAGGCCGAACGACGGGCCAGGGCGGAGGCCGAAGGCGCCGTAATGGCCCTCGAACGCGCGGGCCTGGAATCACCCGCCCTCGAAGCGTTGGGCCATTACGTAGTGGAGCGCACGCACTGAGGGTCGGTGCCGGGAGCCAGTCCCGCGAACATGGAAACCGGCGTGAGGTGATGGTGTAGGTCGTTAGGCCGCCGAGCCGGGGCAGCTTGCCGCGGTGGTGTCACGCGCGGCGGCTCGTGGAGGTGCAACCGCGCGGGACGGCCCGTACCTTTCAAGAAAGCACACAATCCGGAGCATGGTCTCTTGACGGTTCTCGATCGGATCAACTCGCCACAAGACGTCCGACGTCTCGCACGGTCCGAGCTCCAGGCGCTCGTCGACGACGTTCGAGACCGACACATCGACGTGATCTCCACGATCGGTGGGCACTTCGGCGCCAGCCTCGGCGTGACGGAGCTCACGGTGGCGCTTCACTACGTGTTCGACACGCCCCGGGATCGCCTGATCTGGGATACGGGCCACCAAGGCTATCCCCACAAGATCCTGACCGGTCGGAACGAGCGCTTTCCCACGATCCGACAGAAGGACGGGCTGGCGCCCTTCCTGAGCAGGAAGGAGTCCGAGTACGACCATTTCGGCGCCGGCCACGCCGCGACCTCCATTTCCGCGGCGCTTGGCATGGCCATCGGGCGAGACCTGGTGGGGCGGGACAACTCGGTCGTGGCCATAATCGGCGACGGCGCCATGGGCTGCGGCCTGGCTTACGAGGCGCTGAACAACGCCGGCCATACCGACCGTGACCTGATCGTCGTCCTGAACGACAACGACATGTCCATCGCACCGAACGTGGGTGCCATGAACAAGTACCTCACCGGCGTGATCACCAGCCCCGTGTACAACCGGGTCCGTCACGAGGTCAAGGAGCTGCTTCACCGGGCTCCGGGCAGCTTGCGAGACGTGATGGAACGCGTAGCGTGGCGAAGCAAGGAGAGCGTGAAGGGCCTCTTCGTGCCGGGGATGATTTTCGAGGAGTTGGGATTCCGATATGTAGGCCCACTCGACGGGCACGACGTCGACGCCCTCGTCGACACATTCTCGAGCGTCAAGAAGATGGAAGGCCCCATCCTGGTCCATTGCCTTACGCAGAAGGGCAAGGGATTCGGGCTCGCCGAAGAAAACGCCTACAAGTGGCACGCCGCTTCTCCCTTCGACAAGATCACCGGAGAGGGGAAGTCGAAGAGCAGCAGCTTGCCTCGTTACCAGAAGGTGTTCGGCCGGTCTCTCAAGGAGCTGGGCGGGAACGAGCGCATGGCCGTGATCACCGCGGCGATGCCCGACGGCACCAGCACCGAGATCTTCGGTGACGAGTTCCCCGATCGCTTCTTCGACGTCGGGATCGCCGAGGCCCACGGTGTAACGTCCGCGGCCGGCATGGCGACGGAGGGCGTGAAGCCCGTCGTGGCCATCTACTCCACCTTCCTGCAGCGGGCGTTCGACTCCATCGTCCACGATGTCGCGCTTCAGCAGCTACCGGTGGTCTTCTGCATGGACCGAGCCGGTATCGCCGGACCCGACGGCCCCACCCACCACGGCACGTTCGACATCAACTACATGCTGCTGGTGCCCCACATGACGGTGACGGCGCCCAAGGACGGGTCCGAGATGGTCGGTCTTTTGAAGACCGCGCTCGACTGGGAGGAGGGACCCTATTCGATCCGATATCCCCGGGACGCGGTGCCGGCCCCGGTACCGCCTGCGGACGAGATCCCGGCGGTCGAGTACGGCACGTGGGAGGTGCTGAGGAACGGCGCCGACGTAGCCATCCTCGCCGTGGGCACCATGGTTCTCGCGTCTCTGGAGGCGGCTCGGGCATTGGCGGCGGAGGGGATCCATGCGACCGTGGTGAACTGCCGATTCCTGAAGCCCTATGACCGCAGGGTGCTCGAAGAGGTCGTGAGGAAGCACCGAACGATCCTCACGGTGGAGGAGGGAGCCGTGGTCAACGGCTTCGGGTCGTACATGGCTCGAGAGGTCGACGCCGTCGATCCTTCGGTCCGGGTCTGCACCCACGGTCTGCCCGACCGGTTCATCGAGCACGGTGCCCGGGACCTGCTGCTGGCCGAGGTGGGCCTCGACGCGGAGGGCATCGCCGCTACCGTGCGGCCCCTCGTTTCAGGTGCGCCCACCGGCGCTGGCGCCCGGGAAACGGCCTGACCCACCCACCGCCAGGGCTTCGAGCATGCGCCGTATCGCGGTGGTCGGCAGGTCGCCCGGAGCTGAGCTTGGCGACATCCTCGACCGGTTGGAGGGCTGGGCGGCGGCGAGGGCCATCTCGCTGGCAGGCGACCCGGAGACACTCCGGAGCCGTCCGGCCATCGCCGCGCTTGAAGACGACGACCCCGCCGATCTTTTCCTGGCCCTCGGTGGTGACGGCACCCTCCTCCGTGCGGCCCGCCTGGCAGCGCGACGCGACGCGCCGGTCGTCGGCGTGAACCTGGGCCAGCTCGGCTTCCTCACGGCGGCTGGGGGGGACGAGCTGGAGCGGTCCCTCGACAGCATCCTCGCGGGTGACCATGAGCTCGATCGGCGTTTCACGCTCGAGGCCATGGTGCTTCACGCCGACGGAACCGAGAGCCGTCGCTTCCTGGCGCTCAACGACTTCGTCATTCACAAGGGGGGCGTAGCCAGAGTGACGCGCCTCTCCCTCTCGGTGGGCCTCGCGAACGGCCACGACGAAATCGGCAGCTTCTCCGGCGATGGCGTGATCCTCTCCACCCCGACCGGATCCACGGCGTACAGCCTCTCGGCGGGCGGACCCATCGTGGTCCCGGAGGTCGCGTGCATCATCGTGACCCCGATCTGTCCGCACTCCCTCGGTCTCCGCCCCCTGGTAATCCCCGCTGAGGACTCGGTGGAGGTCACACCTCTGGATCGCACGGCGGAGCTGGTGCTCACCGTGGACGGTCAATTCGGCGTCGATCTGGGCGCCGGCGACTCGATCCGGGTGAAGCGGGGAGACATCACCGTGCAGCTCGTTCGTTTTCCGGGCCAGACGTTCTTTTCCACGCTCAGACGGAAGCTCAATTGGGGAGCCCCGCCGACCCATTGAGGTGCCCGTTCGTGACCGATACGCTACCCTGGAACCGGGCCCTCCTCCCGGCGGACCGCGGCGCCCACCGAATCGATCCATGACTGCCGCGTCAGCAGACTGAACTCGGCCGATGCTCATCGATCTCCGCATTCACGATTTCGCAGTGCTGGACGACGTCTCCCTCGAGATGCGGCCGGGCCTGAACGTCCTGTCCGGAGAGACCGGAGCCGGCAAGTCCATCATCGTGGGGGCCCTCTCGCTGCTCCTGGGCGAGCGCGCGTCGTCGAGCGTGGTCCGACGGGGGGCTTCGAGAGCCGTGGTCGAAGGCGTATTCGATGTAGCCGGGCGCGCGCCGGTCTTGGCTCGGCTCGAACGGCTGGGGATCGAGCCGGACGACGGCCTCCTCATCCTGAAGCGCGAGGTCGCCGCCGAAGGTCGTAACCGGGCCTGGATCAACGGCTCGCCGGCCACCGCGACCATGGTGGGTGAGCTGGGCTCGGACCTGGTGGACCTCCATGGACAGCACGAGCACCAGACGCTTCTGCGCGCGGCGGAGCAGCGGCGCATCCTGGACGCCTACGGTGGCGCCTCCGAGCTCGCCCGCGCGGTCGCGGAGCGCCACCGCCGTCTGCAGGAGCTCGCTCGAGCCCTCGAGGAGCGCGAGTCGCGCCGTAGGGAGCTCGAGAGTCGGAGCGACTTTCTTCGATTTCAGCTGTCCGAGATCCAGGGCGCACGGATTGTTGAGAACGAGGACGTGAGGCTGGAAGAGGAAGCGCGTCGCCTCGAGCACTCGGAAGAGCTGGCGAACGAGGCTGGGAGCCTACACGAAGCCCTGTACGGGTCCGACGAGGCCGTGTCCAATCGGCTCTCGGAGCTTCAACGGACGCTCGAGCGGCTTGGGCACATCGACCCGGGGCTGGCAGCGGACGCGGCCTCTCTCGACGAGGTGTACCACACGGTCGTCGATCTGGGCCGGCGTCTGGGCGACTACGCCACCGCCGTAGATCATGATCCGCTTCGCCTCGATGAGATCCGCGGAAGGCTCGACCTCCTGTTTCGGTTGAAACGCAAGTACGGGCCCGAGCTGCTGGACGTGATCGGCACTGGTGAGCGTCTCGCCGACGAGCTGGCCGAGCTGGAGGGTGCCGAGGTGGATCTGGAGGATCTGCGTCGCGCGCAGACGGCCGCCCGTGAAGCGCTGCTCGCGGACGCGGCGAGCCTCAGTCGCGCCAGGAGAGACGCTGGTCAGCGTCTCTCGGAGGAGGTGGAGCCCCTCTTGCCCGAGCTGGGCATGCCGGGAGCCGTGTTCCGGGTCGGACTCACCGAGCTCCCGGAGCCCGGCCCCGGCGGAAGCGAGTCCGTGGAGTTTCGGGCCTCCCTCAACGCGGGTTTCGAGCCGGCCCCGCTCGCCCGTATTGCCAGCGGGGGTGAGTTGTCCCGCGTCATGTTGGCGCTCAAGGCCACCCTGGCGAGCGTGGACCGGGTGCCCACGCTGGTCTTCGACGAGATCGACGCGGGCGTCGGCGGCGTGGTGGCGGGGCGTGTCGCGCAGAAGCTCCGAGAGGTGGCACAGCGGCATCAGGTCTTCGTGGTCACCCACCTGCCACAGCTCGCCTCTCGAGCGGATGCCCACTTCCGCGTGGAGAAGGACACGGTCGCGCAACGGGCCGTCACGGCGGTCGAAGAGCTGGTCGGGGACGCTCGGGTGGAGGAGATCGCTCGCATGTTGGGAGGGGACCCAGAGTCGGCCCGGTCTCTGGACCATGCACGGGAGCTGCTGGGCACGACCTGACGGCCGACTGGAAGACGTCGGTCCCCGACGCTTCGCCTCACGACACTGGCCTGCCGGACCGCAGCCCTACGCGCCGTCTCCCCAGAACGACAGGAACAGCCTGAACGTGACGCGGAACGACGACAGCTTCGGAGTCTGTCCGCCCTTTCCACCGATGGCGGTCTGGTAGATGGCCCGCAGCTCCAGGGGCAGGGAAGACTCGCCCCGTCGGAAGCCCGGCAGCGTAGAGAAGATGGCCCCAACACCGATCCGGTGGAGGGTGGCTTGCGTCTCCTCGTTCAGGACCGAGGCGTCGATCGGCTCCTCTGGGGGTCCCTGCTCGGTCGCTGCGAGCGTGTAGCTGTCGGAACCCTTGGTGAACAGGGCGTAGGGGACCGTCAGCGCCAGGGCTTCGTTCATGCGGTACCGAGGGGCCGCGTAGAGCTCGAACGTGTTGCCGGGCTTCCAGGTGACGAGCGCTCTCGAGGTGAACGGCGAAAGAACCACGTCGGGGGTCGTCACTCGGCGAACCAGGTCGGTGCTCTGTCGGAAGCTCAGGCGCGCGTGACCCCAAAGCTCCCAGCGACTTCCCAGATATGCCGAGCCGAACACGCGGGCCTCGACGTCGCTTTGCCCGGTACCCGTCCCTACCTGCTGCAACGTATCGGGGTGCGCCACCGTGCCCGTGGAAAGGCGAACCTTGGCTTCCAAGCCCAGCCTATAGCGGAAGCCGGCATTCGCCGGACGACTCGAGATGCCGTCGAGGAGACGTATGGCGGCGCCGACCTCCACGTCGCCGAGGCCCCACTGTCCGTCGTAGGGGATGAGCGGAGCTGCGGCGACGCCGTAGACGGGCTCGGTGACCAATCGCTGCAGGTCGTCGCTGTTGAGAGGCTGCGAAGAGAGGGGCGGAGCTCCGGCGGTGATGGCCTGTCCGAACGACTCGACGCCTGTCTGGAATTCGGTCACGCGGCTCTCGAGCGCAGCTCCGGTCGACGTGCCCTGGAGCGGGGCGAACCCGTCGGTGTCGCCGTACATGTTGCCCAGGCTCGTCTCCAGGGACTGCCCTTCCGTCAGTAGGCCCTGCGCCTGTTGGCATTCCGGGGACTCGGCACCCAGGTCGGAGCAGACCCCAGCCGCGGTGGCCTCAAAGGCGGTCACGTCCGTGGTCAGATTCGACAAGAAGCTCCCCACCGCACCGGGATCGTCGAGTGCGGGGTTCAGGCCGGCGTTCGCATTGGTGGAATCACCGAGCAGGACTGCGTCGATCAGGGCCTCGGTCTTCACCAGCGGCACGGTGCCGGAAATCGTCAGCCAGTCAGTCACGCCGACGTCGACCCGGAAGGGGACCCTGGTGCGCGAGTAGGACCACTCGGTGGACACCGAGCCCAGGTCAAGGAGGAATCCGGGCTCCGCCAGCGCCTCGGCAACCAGCTCCTGGAAGCTCCCAAGCGTGGGGACCATGGCCGTACCCACGTCGCCCCGGGTCAGATCGAAGCCCAGAGGCTCCACCTCTTCGACCGTCGATCCACCCTCGGTGCGCTTTCCGTACCGGGAGTGCCAGAACCCGTGCTCCGGTGCGAATTCCAAGCGGACGGTGCCACGACGGACGAGGGGCTCCTCAGGCTCCTGGGCACCCACTGGATAGGCCGAGGCGGCCGCCAGAGCCAGGGCGATCCGCGTGAAGCGGTGCAACGTCCAGGGGAGAGAGCGAGATATCGTCTGCCGCATGAGGTTGACGAAGGAGCGATGGACCCGCGCGCACGCCCGAAGGGCGTCGGCCGGCGAAGGGCGCGAAAAGATAGGGGAGACGGGCAGACTTGGGAACCCAAGGCGCACCACGGACTTGACACTCCTCCGGGCCCTTTCTTAGCTTCCAGTCCCAACATACGAGGGTGCCCGTTGGGACGAGCTCCGCGGCTGGGGCCGGTCGTCGCGGCACCCTTTGTTACGCGGGAATAGCTCAGTTGGTAGAGCACCACCTTGCCAAGGTGGGGGTCGCCGGTTCGAGTCCGGTTTCCCGCTCTCGCGAAGGGGGCTGCCGTTGCGGACGGTCGGCTCCCTTTCGCGTTCACGGCGCCGTGGCCAAGTGGTAAGGCAGAGGACTGCAAATCCTCCATCCCCGGTTCGAATCCGGGCGGCGCCTCTCAAGAGGTCGAACCCCGCGGGCACAGCCCGCGGGGTTTTCCATGTGGTGCCGGCGCCGACCGGATGAGAACCGGAGGTTCGAGCCGAGGCACCGGAGAGGCGCACCGCGCAGCGGGCCACCGTGGTGGCCGCCGAGACGAGTGAGGATCGCCGCAGGCGACCGCAGCTCAATCCGGGCGGCGCCTCTCAGGAGGTCGAACCCCGCGGGCACAGCCCGCGGGGTTTTCCATGTGGTGCCGGCGCCGAGAACCGGAGGTTCGAGCCGAGGCACCGGAGAGGCGCACCGCGCAGCGGGTGATGATGAACACCGCCGCCGACCGGGTCGCTGCGGGCCCATCCCTCGCGGAGACACCGAGGCCTGCCGATCATGAGTGGGGACACGGACCGGCGGGCTAGCCGGTTGATTCACCCGCACCGCAGCCAGCATGGATCGAACGGGATCGCAGACGGCGGAGGTCCGCAGGGACCCCTCCGTGCTCCCACGCCGCATCGGCGTTTGGAGCGCTGCGGGCGCCATCGTGGGCCTCATGATCGGCAGCGGGATCTTCCGCGTGCCGAGCGTCGTGGCGGGCAGCGTGGATGCCGTCGGGGCCATCGCCCTGGTGTGGATCGCGGGGGGACTCCTTTCCTTGTGCGGCGCCCTCAGCTTCGGAGAGCTGGCAGCGACCTATCCCGAGCCCGGGGGGGTCTACGTCTTCCTCCGGGAGACCTGGGGTCGGCTCCCCGCGTTCCTCTTTGGTTGGACTCGCCTGCTGGTATTGACGCCCGCAACCATCGGCGCGTTGGCGTTGATCTTCGCCTCATACCTCGGCTCGGTCGTAGGGATGACACCGGCGACAGAGCGGTGGGTGGCGGCCGCCGCCATCGTAGCGCTGGCGGCCCTCAACTACCGATCCCTTCTCTGGTCCGCCGTGCTGGAGAACGTGACCAGCCTTGCCAAAGCCGTTGTCCTGGTCGGGGTAGCACTCGTGGCCTTCGTTCTCTACGACGGCTCGGCGGGGGCCCTGAACGAGGCACCTTCGCTCGCCGTGGAATCCGTCACGGGCTTCGGGTTCGCCCTGGTCACCGTCATGTGGACCTACTCCGGTTGGGCCAGCATGACCTCGCTCTCCGGCGAGGTGAAGGACCCCGGCCGGAACATCCCCCTCGCTCAGCTCTGGGCGGTGACCACGGTAATGCTCATCTACCTGGTCGTGAACGCAGCGTATCTGTGGGTGCTGTCGGTGGACGAGGCGGCGGCATCCACCTCCATCGCCGCCGACGTCATGGACCGTGTGTTGGGCGCTCCGGGGCAGGTGACCGTGGCCCTACTGGTCATGTTGGCCACCTTCAGCGCCGCCAACGCATCCCTCATGTTCGCGCCGCGTTGCTTCTTCGCCATGTCCATGGATGGCCTGTTCTTCAAGCGCGTCGCCGCCGTCCATCCCCGCTTCAAGACTCCGCACGTGGCCACGGTGCTGACCGCCGCCATCGCGCTGGGCTACATCACCTTTCGGGGGTTCGAGGAGTTGGTGAGCGCCTTCGTTCTCGGGGCATGGCCCTTCTACGTCCTTGCCGTCGCCGGTTTGGTGAGGATGCGCCGGCTCCGGCCGGACCTCCACCGACCGTATCGCGTCTGGGGATACCCGTTGGTGCCGATGTCGTACATCGGGGCCGGGTCAGCGGTGCTTCTCGCCGGGTTCGTCGCTCAGCCCTGGACCACGGTCCTCGGGATCGGCGTGGTCCTCTCCGGCCTTCCCGTCTACGTATGGCTTCGGCGGGCGCACGACGTTTGAGCTCCGCTGACCGAGGGCTGACGCTCGTCAGCCTCGGCGGCTTCCCCCCTCCCCCTGTCCAAGCATCTCCGCTGAGCCGTCCGGGATGGGAAAACTTTGCCGGCATGGGTAGGGAAAGAAGTACCCAATCAACGGTGTGACACTTCACCGCGGTATGCGCAAGGGTATTGTAGATAGGGTTGTAAGTGGCGTGACAGTAACGAGTTAAAAAATGAAGTGCGCCGTTTCGTCGTTCCGGCTCGAAGATGGTATGCCCCCTGCCTCTGGGAGGTCTCCGCAGATGATTCGCTTCTGGACCAACCCCCAAGGGTCAGGAAACGATGGCACGGACGAAACAGAGGACGACAGACACAGCGGTCGACTGGACGGCGCTACAGAACGGTACCGATCAAATCGGACGGGAGCGCTTTCTCACCCGCTACCTACCACTGGTCCACCACGTGGCCAAGCAGGTGCAGCCCAAGCTCGTCATCGAAACCGAGTTCCCGGAGTTGGTGAGCGCGGGCACCATCGGTCTCATGCATGCGCTCGACAGCTACGATCCGGGGCGAGGCGTGGCCTTCAGCACCTACGCGGTCCCACGCATCCGTGGTGCCATGCTGGACGACTACCGACGCCGGGATCCGGTACCCCGCTCGGTCCGCCGTAAGCAGCGAGCCATCGGCCAGGTACGAAAAGACCTGTCTCGTGACCTCGGCAGAGGACCGAAGGACTCCGAGGTCGCCGACGAGCTGGGCATCAACCTCGATACGCTGACCCGCTGGGAGCGGCAGCTTCAGCAGGCGTTTCCGGTCTCGCTGGATCAGCCTGCCGACCCCGGCACCTATCACGGCGCCAGCATGGAGGAGATCCTCCCGGCCGAAGGCGATCGTGGCGTAGACGACGATCTCAACCGCCGCGAGGAAGCGCGTATCTTCCGGGCGGAGATCGACAAGCTATCCGAGCAACAGAGGTTGGTTCTGTCGCTCTACTACCTGGAAGAGCTCAAGATCCGCGACATCGCCGATGTCATGGGCGTTACGGCGTCCAGGATCTCCCAGATCAGGCTCGCTGGGGTGGAAGCGATTCTCTCCAGGCTCCAACACCTGGGAGAACAGGCGGCCTAGACGGCCGAACGTCGCGCCCGGGTTTCCCTATGGCCCGGGCGCGACACGACTCGTCTCACCCTGGCCGCGCGAGTGAGACCCTCTACCGGGGTAGGGCCCCGAGGAGTGTGGGTGGCCATCAGAGGCGCGACGATCACGCGCGGCGGAAGGGAGTGGCAGGTCGTCTCGACCGTCCGTACCGCGGCAGGGCTTCGCGTCACCCTTCGGGCCGCTGAAGACCCCGAATGCAGGATTCTCGCCCACCTTCCATCGGGCGCGATGCCTGAGCGGGCCTCCGATCTGAGTGATGCCCTGTCTGCGTCCGAAGCCCGCTGGTTCCGCGATCAGGCCGGAGATATGTGGAAGGTGACCTTCAAGCCCGAATCGGGCGTCGGGATCGCTCCAAGCGGCTGGCTGGTATTCAACGCGACCGTGGGCCAAGCCCGGGCCCGCACCCGTCACGAGCAGGTTGAGGGTATCAGTGCGCTGACCGACGACCAGCTCGTCCGTCTGCTCTACCGAGCAAGAACCAACCCGGAATGACTGCTTCCGAATCACCCTGGACCAACTGGAGAAGACGATGAAGCTCAATCGCCTCGCCGCGCTCGCGGTTCTGGCAATCGGCACCGGCGCCTGCGGCGACTCGGACGACCCCGTCACTCTGACCGAAGGCGACGAGCTCACGGCTGCGGAAGCTTCCGTCCTGGCCGGGATCTTCGCGGGCGAGGCTATGGGGTCCGCCCAGCAGCAGCTCGCGGGGGCAGGGGCTCAGGGCCCGGCGACGGCGCCTACGCCGTTCGACGTGGACGTTTCGTTCAACCTGCCGTGCCCCCTCGGTGGAAGCGTGGACTACAGCGGCTCCATGGCCGGTGAGGTGGACGCCGAGGTGGGGAGCATGGCGGTGTCGATGGCCACGTCTCAGGTTCATGCCGGATGCGGCGTGGACGTCGAGGGCGTGACCGTGTTCGTGACGGGCGCTCCGGGGCTCGACTTCAGCGCGGACATCGCGGTTCAGGGGGATCCGCCCGAGGGCACGCTGAACGCGACGTGGACCGGTGGCTTTTCCTGGGAGGCGTCGGACGACCGCTCCGGAACGTGCGGCGTCCAGCTTTCGGCTGCCATGGACCTTGCCGTCGGGAGCGCCTCGGTGTCGGGGACCTTCTGCGGCGCGTCGGTCGACGTCTCGGTCTTCTGATCTCGAGCGACCTCGTCGGACGAGCCGGACGCGGCTGGCGGTTGCAGGGCCGGGAGTAACGGGAAACAGCAACGGCCACGATCATCTCGAGCGGCTGGGGGCGGGTGCCGTGCTAGGCGCCCGCCTTCAGTCGCTTGCGCAATTCGGCCAGGACCGCAAGCTCTTCCTCGCCGACTTTCGGGAAGGATAGCGGCAGCCGCTTGAGCGTCCTGACGATGGTCTCTGCCACCGCCATACGCATGTACGGCTTGGAGTCGGCCGGGATGGCATACCAGGGCGCCCAGGGACGTGAAGTGCCAGCCAAAGCGGCCTCGTACGCCGTCATGTAGTCGTCCCAGAAGCCTCGTTCGACGAGGTCGCCCTCGTTGAACTTCCAGTTCTTGCTGGGCTCGTCGATGCGGGACACGAAGCGCTTTCGCTGCTCGTCCCGGGAGACGTTGAGCCAGAACTTGAGGATCACCGTCCCGTTGCGGGCCAGGTGCGCTTCGTGCGCGCGGATGGACTCGAGTCGATCCTCCCAGAGACGATCGAGGTCTGGGCGGTGCGGGAGCTTCTGGTTGTCCAGAAACTCCGGATGGACCCGTACAGTCAGCACTTCTTCGTAGTAGCTGCGATTGAAGATCCCGAAGCGCCCACGCTCGGGGAGCCGCTTGGCGGTACGCCAGAGGAAGTCGTGGTCCAGCTCCTCCGGAGACGGCTGCTTGAAGGAGAAGACCTGGCAGCCGGCGGGATTCACCCCGGTCATGACGGCGCGAATCGTGCCGTCTTTCCCGGCTGCGTCCATGGCCTGGAAGAGCAGAAGAACGGCGTAGCGGTCGTCGGCGTAGAGGACGCGCTGGACCTCGTAGAGCTCCTCGATCAGGCTGTCGAGACGGTCGCGACATGCCTTCTTGGAAGGCGCGTCACGGGGAGGTTCGGTGGATGTCGCCCCGACCGAGAACTCGCCGTCGAACGGGACCAGGTGGGGGCTCTCGAAGGGCTCGATCATGGCGCTCAGCGACGGCCTCCTCGTGGAGCGGCGCGTCCACCGCCGCCTCGCATGGCCCCACCCCGAAAGCCCCCGGAACCCCCGCTGCGCATCGCGCCGCCCCGGAAGCCCCCGCTGCCACCGCCGCGCATCACGCCGCCGCGAGACCCTCCGGTCGGCATCCGACCCATGCTGGGCATGCTACGTCCCCTGGAGCCCGACCGTCCCATGGACGGCATGGAGCGGGGCGCGCCGGACCGCCCCATGGACGGCATGGAGCGACCTGGTGAGCGTGGCGGGCTGAACGAGCGTCCTCCGGACGGGCGGGACATGACTCCTCGTTGGCCGCTTGTCGGGGCACGGTACGCTCCCGTTGGCCTTCCCGACCGGGACGGAGCTGCCATGCCCCGGCTAGCCGGCCCGGCCCCGGAGCGGCCCATGGCCGACCCCCGCGAGCCTGTCGATGGCGCCGGTCCCCTCAGCATGGCGGACGGCCGGGTCCTCGCCTGGGGTGCGGCCGCCCCGTTCGCCGAAGCCCTCCCTACGGTACCCGAGGGCCCAGTACGCTGAGGACCCGGGCGAACCGACGGATCGGGGCCTCGAATGACGCCGTCGCGGTTCGCCCCCCCGGCCGTCGGCCTCGAGTTGCGCACGTTGGATCGCGAACCGGACGTCGGACCTGCCTGGGGGCGGAAGCTGGTCGAGCTTCGATTCGGCGCCGCCGTCCCGCCGCGCAGCCCGTCAGTAGGTCGTCGCGTCGTGCCGGTGGCCGAGCGGTTGACACCTGGCCTGGTCGTCGCTGCAGTCGGTCGGTCGCCGCCCCGTGAGACGCCCGGGTTGGTCCTTGGCGGGGCGGTCCGTGTGGCGGTGGAGCGGGCGCGAGTCGGCGTCGTGGTGGCCCCGCCGCGGGTACGCGTCGGCGTCGAGGTCGTAGCGCTCGGGCGCGTGCGCACCGGTGTCTGGGTCGTTCCCGTACTGGTGCGCGTGTCCCTGGTGGT
>JBDHLD010000285.1:0-4562 GCA_039586035.1 Gemmatimonadota bacterium
GGACATCCGCGCCGGCGGCAACTCCGGTAAAAAGATGTTTACCAACTTTCGCGATAACAAGGATAATCGCATGAGCAAGATCGGGGCCGGGTTGTGGCACGCGCGCCGCGCTCCAGAGAAATAGGTCTAAAAGACTACATGAAAGTATCTTACAGGTACTGACCCACCTTGATGCAATCAGGCTCACGACGCAGTCGTTCCGGCGCTGGTCAAAAAGTGACTCTTTTCGGAAATGTGTGCCGATCGGGTGTGGTCCGTCGCGGCAGAGCTGCCAAGGCTCGAGCAGGGGGGACGCCAAGCGCGGGGAGCGCGGGGACCCGGGTGGTCCGGCTGGTCTCCCAGCCGGACACGGACCGTTCTCGACCTCGCGAGCCAGGTCGGCGAGCGCCGATCCAGCCGCGGTCTGGAAGATTGCCGGTGCGTCCGCGGCAGAGATCCCCCGAGGAAGCCCAGCGCTCGATCGGCGCCCGACCCCCCGGGCCCCAGCGTGCATGGGTGCTCGCGCCGCCTCGCCCAAGAAAACCTCAGCCCGCTCCAGCCCGATACTCCACCAGCTCCCACCCGGAGGTGACCAACCGGCCCAGCTCGTAGCGGCGCTGCCGCACCTTGTACGGCGGCTCGGCTGCCAGCCAGAAGCGTCGCAGCTCGCCGTCGGCGAAACGCACGTCCACCATCTGGGTGTCGAACGTCTGGCCCCCCGGTCCAGCGACCGCCTCACGGCCCCGGACGCGGACCTCGGCCGACCACTGGTCTTCGTTGGCGAAGTTGGCTCAGGCGACGTGGTAGGCGGACCCCTCGGGGGGACCCGAACGAAAGCAGCGAGGGACATGCGGTCCCAGACCCACGCTACAACGGCGGCGGGCTGCTGCCCAGAGTCTTTGGGATCCGGGCTCACGTCCCTGGGACGGCCTGCGCTCGTGTCCCAGGTCGCCCGTGTCCCGCGTCCTGGTGTGAGCGGTCCGGAGCTCTCACCGGCGGCTTCGAGGCCGGAAGATCCCCTCCACGCGGCGAGCTGCTGGATGCCGTGACTGTTGACACCGGCGAAAAGCGGCGCAAGGGACGGGGCGAGCCGGAAGAGTGCCATGCCCAAGACCAAGCCAGCAGCTCGGGTGCGCGAGGCGGTCCAGGCCGACGTACCCGAAATCGCCCGGCTGTTCAGCCGGGTGTACGGGGACGACTACCTGTACCCCGAGTTCTACGACGAGGAACACCTCACCCGTTTCCTCTACGACCCCTCGGCGATCACGCTCGTAGCCGAGGGCGAGAAACTGGAAGAGCTGGTTGGCACCGCGAGCGTCCTCTTCGCCCAGGGGGCCCACACCGACCTCGTGGGGGAGTTCGGCCGACTGGTGGTCGATCCCGGGGTGCGGGGCTTCGGCATCGGAAGCCAGCTCATGCGGGAGCGGCTGGAGCGCGTCGGAGACCGACTTCACGTAGGGTACGCCGAGGTGAGGGTCGCCCATCCCTTTTCGACGCGGATCTCACAGCGATACGCCTTCCATCCCATGGGCTTCTTGCCCTACAAGCTCCGCTTCGGTCCTCGTCGAGAGCACGCGGGGCTGATGGTGCGCCATTTCGGGAGCGCCCTCGATCTGCGTCGTAATCACCCAAGGATCATCCCGGAGGCCCACGCGCTCGCCCGCAACGCGCTCGCCCTGGTCGGTCTGAAGCCTGGCTACATCCTCGACGAATCTTCGCCTCCCTATCCTCCGGGGGGCGACGTCGACCTCGACGATCTGACCGCTGAGGGGTACGCCGCTCTACTCAGGATCGAGCGGGGCCGGTTGACGAATCGCGAGGTGTTCGGTCCGCTCCGCCTGCAATACGGGATGTTCAAGCTTCGCGCGACCCGCTCGAGCTACATCGTCGCGAGGAGAGAGGGGCGCATCGTGGGCGCCCTCGGGTTCATGCGTGACGACCACGAGAAGAACGTTCGGGTCTTCGAGCTCATCTGCACCGCGGACGACGTCGTCCGGCCGCTCTTCGTCGCCCTCGAACAAAGCGCGCGAACGGATTGGGGAATCGTCACGGTGGAGATCGACGTCAGCGCCTACGCCCCGCGCATGCAGCGAACCCTCCTCGAGATGGGCTACCTTCCGGCCGCGTACGTGCCGGCATTGGCTTTCCACGACGTCGAGCGCCTCGACGTCATCAAGATGTACCGGCTGCTGGCCGCCGTAGCGCCCGTCCACATGGAGCCGCCATCGCCGACCAGGGAGATCGCCGACGCCGTCCTGGCCTCGTTCGAAGGGGGGCGGATCCTGCCGGAGATCGAGTACGTGGTGTGCGACCTGGGGCTGTGCGCCGGGCTCTCGCTCGAGCAGCGCACCCGACTGGCCCGCACCTTCGGTCACCGGGAGCTGAGAGCCGGGGAGATGTTGTTCGACACCGGTCAGCGGGCCCACGAGATGTTCGTCGTGCTCGAGGGCCGGGTGTCGATCCGCGACGCCGAAGGCACCGTCGTCGGCGCCGTGGGGCCCGGCGAGGGTCTCGGCGAAGTAGCGCTCTTGTCGGCCTCACCCCACTCCCACGCGGCCATGACCGAGACGGTCGCGCGCGTGGCGACCCTCCCGGCCGACAGCCTGGACTCGGTAGTGCGACAGCGGCCGGACATCGGGGTGATCCTGTACCGCAACCTGGCCGAGGGTCTGGGGGCCAAGCTGCGCCGCGCCGACCGAATCCTGAGCGAACGGTTGGCCCAGCGGCCGTCGCAGCCGGCACGTCCGAGCCGGGGGACCCAGGGAGAGGCCTCGCTCGACGTCACGCCCCCGACGGCCTGAAGGCGATCGATCCTACTGGCCGCGAGGGCCAGGCGCTGAGGCCGCTCCAGCCGGGGACCATCGGTCTGCCCCCGCTCAGAGCCCCTCGAGGTCCACTCCCAGGTGTCCGAAGAGCTCCTTTTCCCAGCCCTCTTCGGGAAGGCCCATCTCGGCGCGCTGCTCAGGCGTCATGGCGCGCCAGTGGGCGAGGCTCCTTCTGAGGCTTTCCAGCGCGAGGGCCTCCATGTCCTGGGACAACGTCTCGGCCATGGGCGGACTGGAGAGCCAGGTCTCCAGCCATGTGCTCAGGCTGTCGGCCTCGATCCTGAAGGACCGCTCCCACACGTCGTCACCTGGTCCATCGGCGAGGGACTCTTCATCCCAATACGGCCCGAAGCCCGATCGTAGCAGTCCGCGCCCGGCTCGCTGAGATTGATGGGCAGCAGGTGTCTCGGCCATTCCTGACCTCCTTCGCCCGGCGGATTGGCGAGAAAGTATCGGTAGCGTGTGGCGACGCGCTCCAGCGAGGCGAGGCCTCCGCTCGGGCCGAATCCACCATCGGCGACTCCCCGGTAGAGCTGTCTCAGCTCTTCGGGCAGGGCGAAGCCCAGAGAGTCCTCGGCCGTCGCCACGTCCTGCGGCGACGCGGGAGGGGGAAGTGGTGCCGGTCCCGGAGGAGGCTCTCCGTCCAGGCCCACCCTGACGATCTTGAGCGCGCCACCCAGGAGGCTGGTCTCCGGTGACTGGCTCGGCGCATCCGTCCGAGAGTCGGGTGATGCCGCGCGGCGCTTCAGTCGGTCTATCAGGTCAGTGGAGAGCATTCTCGCCAATCGCTCGCTCTGTGTGACGAGCCAGTCGGGTGATTCCGGCAACGCCTCGATCTATCTCGAGCTCAGCTCACGGGCGGCTCTCCCGCTCGCGGTACGATCACCGTCTCGTAGCCCCGTTCCTGAAGCATGCGGTTGAGCTCGGCGAGCCGCGTCTGATAGATCGTCTCGAGCTGGCCGTCCAGGTCGGTGAACAGCGGGTCCAGGTCGTTCAGTCGCTCGTAGGCGGACGCGGGCGGGCGGTGGTCCGAGCTGTTCAGCATGGTGTACACCCGAGCGTACTCCGTCGTGAGCTTGGGGTGAAGGTGTGCGTGGTCACCCTCGAGCTCGTGCTTGTACAGCTCGCTCCCCACTGCTTCCAGGTCGACGCCGATGCTCTGGGCCATCTGCTGGATCTCCGCATCGTCCACCAGGTCTTTCACCGCGTCCAGCTCGTTCAGGACGTCGTTGAAAGCGGCGATCCGCCGCTGGATCGCGCTGATGCGGTCCCGCACCCGGATGGACAGCTCGAAGTTCTCCTGCAGCTCGGCGACCGTCGTGGGGATCCTGGGGTCCTTGAGGACCTCGAAGGCCTGCGTCTGGCTGAAGTCGCCGGCCCGGAGGGTCGCCCGGTAGCTGCCCGGCACGGCCAGCGGCCCCCCGACG
Source organism: Gemmatimonadota bacterium (assembly GCA_039586035.1). Taxonomy (GTDB): domain Bacteria; phylum Gemmatimonadota; class Gemmatimonadetes; order Longimicrobiales; family Gaopeijiaceae; genus JBDHHQ01. The sequence continues at coordinate 4,232 of JBDHLD010000285.1, forward strand.
AAGCCCGTGATGACCGCGACTCGGACCCGGACTCCCGAGCGGACCTCGTTCACGCCCGGCGCGATGAACGCCGCGGGATAGCGCAGGTCCCAGACGACGCGATTCATCCCCCCGCCCACCGGCAGCGCCGCCGTCCCGGCCGCGTCACTACTGAACGTGCGGACCAGGTTGCCGGCCTGGTCGGTGATCTCCAGGGTCGCCTCCGAGGCTGGCGCCCCGGCGAAGGCGTAATGGATGACTGCGCCCCCCGGGGGATTCTCGCCCCGGCGGTCCGCATGGACCCCCAGCCCGAACCCTCCGCCACGGACCCGGTAGGCGTCCCTCGGCTCGA
>JBDHLD010000001.1:0-190088 GCA_039586035.1 Gemmatimonadota bacterium
GGTGGCCCGCCTGGAGCGCCTGGTGGCTGCCGAGGCCGTGCCGGCACGCCGCCTCGAGGAGGCCCGGCACGACCTCGCGGTCGCCCAGGCCCAGCTCGAAGCGCTCGGCGCCGGGGAGGAAGACGGGTACACGCTCACGCTGCGGTCTCCCATCGAAGGGACCGTGACGCGCAGGGAGTTCGTCCTGGGCCAGCGGGTGGACGCGGGTGCGCACCTGCTCACCATCATGGACGCGCGCCGCCTGCACGTCCGCTTCCATGTGCCGGCCTCACAGTCCGGCGCGCTCACCGGGCTCAGGAGCGCTACGTTCTCGCCCGAAGGATCGGACGCGGTCATGAGGGCCGACCGGGTCGTGGCCGTCGGGTCCGCCCTCGACCCCGTGCGCCGCACGGTGCCCGTGACCCTGGAGGTGGACAACCGGGACGACGTCCTGAAGGCCGGCATGCTGGTCATGGGCAGGCTCCTTATGGGCGACGGCGAGGCCGGCGTGGTCGTTCCGTCGAGCGCCGTCCGCGACGAGGACGGGCTCCTGGTGGCGTACGTCCAGATTGGTGGAGAGACCTTCGAGAGGCGTGCGGTGGAGCTCGGCGCCACGGACGGGGAGTGGACCGTCGTTCGCGCCGGCGTCCGTCGTGGTGAGCGGGTGGTCACGCGAGGCGCCTACTCCATCAAGCTGAGCTCCCTCAACACCAGCGAGATCTCGGATCATGGCCACCCCCACTAGTGGCCTGGTGGGAGATCCGCGTGGCTCGTCTCTCATGGACCGCGTGATCGCGTGGTCCCTGGGGCATCAGTTGATCACGCTGCTGGCAGCGCTGGGCATCTTGATCGGTGGTGGCGTCGTGGCCCTGACCATTCCGGTCGACGTGTTCCCAGACCTCACGGCTCCCACGGTGACGGTTCTGGCCGAAGCCCACGGCATGGCCGCGGAGGAGGTGGAGCGGCTCGTCACCTTCCCCATCGAGACGGCAGTAAATGGTTCGGCCGGTGTGCGCCGCGTGCGCTCCTCCTCGTCCCAGGGCATCAGCATCGTCTGGGTGGAGTTCGACTGGGGCACGGACGTGTACCGCGCCCGTCAGATCGTCGGCGAGAAGCTCCAGCTGGTGACTGCGCAGCTGCCGGAGGACATGCCACCTCCGATTCTGGCGCCCATCACGTCCATCATGGGCGAGATCATGCTGGTGGGCATGACCGGCCAGGGCGTGTCCGAGATGGACGTGCGGACCGAGGCCGACTGGACCGTCCGCAAGCGCCTCCTGGCCATCTCCGGGGTCTCCCAGGTCATCCCCATCGGGGGGCAGGTGCGGCAGTACCAGGTCCTGGTCGACCCGGGCCGGATGGCGGCGCTGGGTGTCACGCTGACCGAGGTCCTGCGAGCGGCCCGTGAATCGAACGCGGTCGCCTCGGGCGGCGTGTACCTGTCCGAGGGGATGGAGGTCCTCATCCGTGGACTGGGGCGGGCCACATCCACCGACGACATCGCCCAGACGGTGGTGACCCTGCGGAACGGCACGCCGGTGCGCCTGGTCGACGTGGCGCGGGTGGAGATCGGACCACGGCCCCGCATCGGCACGGGCTCGGTCAACGCCTCGCCGGCGGTGATCCTGTCCATTCAAAAGCAGCCGGGCGTGAACACCCTGGAGCTCACCGAGCGGATCAACGAGGAGCTGGACATACTCCAGGGCCAGCTTCCGGCGGGGATTCGCATCGAGCGCGAGATCTTTCGCCAGGCCGACTTCATCGAGTTGGCCGTCGCCAACGTCGTGGAGGCGCTGCGCGACGGCGCCATCCTGGTCGTGGTGGTTCTCTTCCTGTTCTTGTGGAACCTCCGCACCACGGGCATCTCCGTCCTGGCGATCCCCCTCTCGTTGGCGGTCGCGGTCATCCTCCTCCGGATCCTGGGGATCACCATCAACACGATGACGCTGGGTGGGATGGCCATCGCCATCGGCGCCCTGGTGGACGACGCGATCATCGACGTGGAGAACACCTTCCGCCGCCTCCGCGAGAATCGGCGTGCGCCCGAGTCGGAGCGTCGCTCGGCGCTCGTGGTCACCTACGAGGCCGCCCGGGAGGTGCGCGGTCCCATCGTGAACGCCACCGCCATCATCACGGTCGTGTTCCTGCCGCTGTTCTTCCTGGCAGGCGTCGAAGGACGGATGCTCAGGCCGCTGGGCATCGCGTACATCCTGAGCATCCTGGCGTCCCTGGCGGTGGCCGTCACGGTGACGCCCGTGCTGTGTTACCTGCTTCTTCCGTCCGCGCCCGTCATGGCCGAGCAGCGGGACAGCTGGCTGGTGCGCGGCCTCAAGAGCGCCTATCGGCCGGTGCTCGACTCGGCCCTCCGCTTCCCAGGAGGCGTGGCGCTGGTGGCAACGGCGGGCGTGGTCGCGACGCTGGCGGCGTTTCCGTTTCTGGGCCGGGGATTCCTTCCAGAGTTCCAGGAAGGGACGCTGACGGTGTCCGCGGTCACCGTGCCCGGCACCGGTATCGTGGAGTCGGATCAGCTCGGCGCTCGCGTCGAGCAGGTGCTTCTGGCCCATCCGGCTGTGATCTCCACTGCCCGTCGCACGGGCCGCGCCGAGCTGGACGAGCATGCGCAAGGGGTCAACGCAGCCGAGATCGACGTGCGGTTGGACCTGGCGGTGGCGCCCGTGGATGAAGTCATGGCCGAGCTCCGGGAGAGCGTGACGATCGTTCCGGGTGTGAACATCACGATCGGCCAACCCATCGGGCACCGCATCGACCACATGCTCTCGGGCACCCGGGCGGCCATCGCGGTCAAGATCTTCGGAACGGACCTGTACCGGCTACGCGGCCTGGGCGAATCGGTCCGCGCGGCCGTGGAGCCGATCCCGGGCGTGGCGGACCTGGCGGTGGAGCAGCAGTCCGATGTGCCCCAGCTCCGCATTCGCGCCGATCGACCCGCCATGGCTCGATTCGGCGTGACCCCCACGCTGTTGGCCGAGGCGGTGGACGTGGCGTTCAACGGCGAGGTGGTATCGCAGGTGCTGGAGGGACAGAGTGCCTTCGATCTGGTCGTTCGCTACCCCAGCGAGCTGCGCAACGCCCAGCACCGGATCGCCGCGGCCCGGGTCGATGCGCCGCTCGGCGGCAGCGTCCCGATCTCCGAGCTCGCGGACGTCGCGTTGGACCGTGGGCCCAACGTCATCAGCCGGGAAGACGTTCAGCGGAAGATCGTGGTGCAGGCCAACGTGCAGGGCAGGGACGTGGGCAGCGTGGTGGAGGACATCCAGTCCGCGGTGGCGGCCGGGGTCACCCTGCCCGAAGGCTACTACGTCGAGTACGGCGGTCAGTTCGAAAGCGGCAGGGCCGCGGCCCGGGCGATCGGATTGCTGTCGCTGGCCGCGGTGGGCGCCATCTTCCTCATACTGTTCCACGAGTTCGGCAGCGCCCGCCTCGCCCTGCTGGTCATGGTCAACCTGCCGCTGGCGTTGATCGGCGGGGTGCTGGCCACATGGCTCATGGGGGGCGTGCTGAACGTGGCCACGATGGTGGGCTTCATAACGCTCTTCGGGATCGCGGTGCGCAACGGCATTCTGCTGGTGAGCCACTTCGGTAACCTGGTGGCCGAGGGCAGACCGTTGGGGGAGGCGGTGGTGCAGGGGTCCATGGAGCGCCTGAACCCCATCCTCATGACCGCGCTCACCGCTGCGTTGGCCCTGATCCCCCTGGCGCTCGGCGGCGGCGAGCCCGGGAAGGAGATTCAGGCGCCCTTGGCCGTGGTGGTGCTCGGTGGGCTACTCACGTCCACCTTCCTCAACATGTTGGTGGTGCCGGCGCTGTACCTCAGGTGGGGCGGGGTGCCCGATCAGTCATTGGACGTGGCGCAGTCGGCGGTGGCCGGGCTCGCCTCCGCATCGGCGCCACGCAATCGATGAACGATCTCAGACTCGCCTTCCGCTCTCTGGTCGTCCGGCCCGGTTTCTCGTCGGTCGTGGTCGCCACGCTCGCCATCGGCGTCGGGATCAACACGGCGATCTTCAGCGTCGTCGATGGCGTCCTCCTGAAGCCCCTCCCGTACCGGCAATCCGAACGGATCGTCACGCTCTGGGAGTCCAATCCCCAGCTCGACGTGGCCCAGGACCGTGTGGCGGCGGCCACTTTCACGGATTGGGCCGAGCGGTCCCGTAGCTTCAGCGCTCTGGGCGCCTACAACTTCGAGGACTTCCTCCTCGAGAGCACCGGTGAGCCCGAGCAGATCCCCGGCGCGCGGCTCTCACCGACCGTCTTCGACGTCATCGGCGTGCAGCCCGCGCTCGGGCGGGCTTTCGACGCGACGGAAGCCCAACCCGGAAACGATCGGGTCGTGATTCTCGGCCATGCCTTCTGGCTCCGGCAGTTCGGAGGCGACCAGGGGGCGCTCGGTCGCTCCGTGACGTTGGACGGCGAGCCCTACACCGTGGTGGGCGTGATGCCGGAGCGCTTCCAGTTCCCACCCGGAGCCGCGGACGTGGCCGTTTGGACGCCGTTGGCCATCGGCGCTCGCGTCTTCACGGTCCGCGCCATGCGGGTCTATTACGTGGTGGCCCAACTCGCCCCGGGCGTGAGCGTCGAGCAGGCCCGGGCCGAGATGGACGGGATCGCGCGGGAGATCGCTCAGGAGAACCCCGACTCCAATCGGGGATGGGGCGTCGACGTCACCCCGGCTCTCGAGCAGGTGGTGGGCAACGTGCGCCTGCTCCTCGGCGTCCTGGCCGGATCCGCGGGCCTGGTGCTGTTGATCGCTTGCGTGAACATCTCCAACCTCTTGTTGGTCCGGTCCATCGGGCAGAGCCGGGAGTTCGCGCTCCGGGCCACCCTGGGTGCGGGCGGGTGGCGCCTGCTGCGGCGCTCGCTCTCCGAGAGCCTGGTCCTCGCCGGGGGCGGCGGCGCCGTGGGGCTCGGGGTGGGGGTAGCAGGCGTGCAGGTTCTCAGGCGCTTCCTGCCGCCGGATCTCCCCCGCGTGGACCAGGTGGGCGTGGACCTCCGGGTGCTGGCGTTCGCCGCCGCGGCGAGCCTGCTCGCGGGCGTGATCTTCGGGCTCTATCCGGCCTTCCGCGCCATGCGCCCCGATCTTGCGCAGGTGCTCCAGGAGAGCGGACGGAGCGGCGCCGGGGGGCGCCACTTCCGCCGCGTTCTCGACGGATTGGTCTCTGGCCAGGTGGCCCTGGCCCTGCTGCTCCTCGTCGGAGCCGGCGTCACCATCCGCAGCATGGTCAACCTGCTGCGCGTCGACCCGGGGTTCCGGGTGGAGGGCGTTCTTTCGGTGGCCCTCTCTTTGCCCGAGAACGCGTACCCCGGGCGGGACGAGCAGATCGTGCTGCTCAACGAGCTCGTCGACCGGGTCGAGGCGGTCCCCGACGTCGCCATCGCCTCCACCGTGTCGACCCTGCCCATGAGTCCCCTGGGGATCGACTTCGATCTGCCCATCGAGATCGAGGGAAGGGATGCGCCCTCCCCGGCGGAGCGCCCCCGCGCCGGGTATCGGTCCGTCATGCCGGGCTACTTCGAAGCGTTGGGCATCCCGCTGGTGCGCGGTCGACTCCTGGACCGCTTCGATCGTGAGGAGGGGAGGCCGGTCATGGTCCTCAACGAAACGGCAGAGCGCTTGCTGTTTCCCGGCGAGGATCCCTTGGGCCGGATTCTGGGCGTGCCTATGGCGGGCCGCATCGAGATCGTGGGCGTCGTCGCGGACGTGCTCCACGGCGGCCTCGACGCCGAGGTCGTACCGGAGCTGTTCGTCTCGCACATGAACTTCCCGCTGAGAGATACCCATTTGGTGGTGCGAGCCGAGGACGGCGCCGACATGGCCACGCTCGCTCCACGTGTTCGGCAGGCCATCCGCGCCGTCGATCCCCGGCTTCCGATCGTTCGGATCGCGAGCATGGAGGAGCTGATCGCCGTGTCGTTGGCTCGTCCGCGGTTCAACATGGCCCTCCTGATGGCCTTCGCGGGCTGCGCCCTGGTGCTGGCCGGCATCGGGATCTACGGCGTGGTGGCATACTCGGTGGCGCAGCGATCTACCGAGATGGGCATCCGCATGGCTCTGGGATCGGATCGGTGGCGCACATTCCGCCTGGTGGTCGGTCAGACGCTGGCATTCGTGGCGGCGGGCGCGGCCGTCGGCGTGTTGGGCGCCTTCGCCGTCAGCCGTCTGGTCCGGGGCATCCTGTTCGGGGTGGGCCCACTGGACCCGGTGACGCTGGCCACGGTCGTGACCGTCCTGGCCCTCGTGGCGACCGTGGCGGCGGGGCTCCCCGCGTGGCGGGGCGTTCGGACCGCGCCGGCCCGTGCCCTCAGTCCTTGAGCGCCTCGATGGGGTCGACCCGAGCGGCGCGCAGCGCGGGCAACGCCGCCGCGACCCCGGAGGCCGCCAGAAGCACCAGCGCAAGGCCCACGAGCAATCCGGGACCGGCGGTCTCCACGCCGAAGACCGCGGTCTTGAGTAAGCCGTTCAGGCCCACGGCAGCCGCCAGGCCGAGCAGCACGCCGGCCGCGGTCAGCTTCAGGGCGTTCCTGAGCACCAGGCCCGTCACCTCCGAGGGGTGGGCGCCCAGGGCGATGCGGGTGCCGATCTCCCGGGAGCGGGTGCTGACGTTGTAGGAGAGCATCCCGAAGACCCCGAGTCCGGCCAGCAGGAGGCCGAAGCCCGCGAACACCGTGCCCACCGCCGCGCCGAGGCGGTCCTGGGAGATGTTCTCGGCTCGAAGCGAAGCCATGGTCCTCAGCTCGTACACCGCCAGATTGGGGTCCACGGACCGGACGGCGGCCCGGGCCCCGTCCAGCACCGAGCCGTCGGCCGCCCGCACCATGAAGTGCAGGTTCTCGGACGATCGGGCCGTGGGGTCCTGCGTGTATGGGAGGTACCAGGTCTCGCTGTAGTCGCCGTTCTCCTCGACGTCTCCGACCACACCGACGATCGTCCGCCACTCGCCCGACGGGCGATCGATGCGAACGCGCTTGCCGACGGCGTCCTGGTCCGGCCAGAACCGGTTGGCCAACGCCTCGTCCACCACCACCGTCGGCGCCGTGCCTGGCGCGTCCCGACCGTCGAAGTCCCGACCCTTCAAGAGGGGCGTGCCGGTCGTCTCGAAGTACCCCGGTCCCACCATGCGGTGGTGGATCAGATGCGTCGAGCCCTCCGGTTGGGGCTGCCCCTCCACGGCGAGCGGCGCACCCCAATCGCCGCAACAGAGCGGGTTGACGGTGGTGTAGGCGGCCGATTCCACCCCGGGAACGCCCTCGATGGCCTCTTCCAGCCGCCTCACGATGTCGAGGCGGGCATCGGCGGCCGAAAAGCGTGGTTGCTCGACCGAGACCCGCAGCGTGAAGAGGTCGTCGACCCGGAACCCGAGGTCCTGGGCGTTCAGGCGCTCGAAATGGTCGAAGAGAACCCCGGCTCCCACCAGCAGGGAGAGGGAGAGCGCGAGCTGAGCCACGACGAGACCCCGTTGCACGCCGGTACCGCCGGCCGAGCCCGTGCGGCCGCCCTCCTTCAGCACCTGAGACGGTTCCGTGCGCGTGCCCCGGACGGCGGCCATGAGGCCGAACGCCATGCCGGCCGCGACCGAAAGACCCAGGGAGAAGAGGAGCAGCTCGCCGCTCAGTTTCAGACCGGACATGTCGAGCTGGCTGCGCATCACGTCTGGCACGAGCACGCTCATGGCGTCGCCGAGCCAGAGGGCCATGACCAGTCCCAGAGCGCCGCCCGCCACGAACAGCAGCACGGTCTCCACCATGAACCCGCGGATCTCACGGAGCCTACCGGCTCCGAGGGCGACCCGGATGCCCACCTCGCGTTGACGGCTGACGAAACGAGCCACGAACAGGTTGGTGACGTTCACACACGCGAGCAGCAGCAGGAATCCCACGGAGGCCATGAGCGCCAACAAGACGCTGTCCTCGTTCCTGATGAAGTCGCCCCGCAGCGACTCGGCGTTCAGGAACAGGTCCGTATTGGTGTCGGGTCGTGACTGTTGCAGACCGGTGGCGATCCGGTCGAGGTCGCGGCGGGCTTCCTCCAGCGTGGTCGCCTCCGACATGCGGCCCACGACGTTGAGGTCATGCGAGGTGCCGTCCGCGGGATCCCACCGCCAGGGCACCCAGAGGTCCGCGTCGTAGGGGTAGCGGAAGCGTGGCTGCAGCACCCCGGCAATCGTGAGCACCCCGGCGTCATAGTCGATCTGGCGACCGACGACGGCAGGGTCCGCCCCGAAGCGGGATTCCCAGAGGGAGTGGGAGATCAGCGCGACCTGAGCGTCGGGTCCCAATCGCTCTTCGTCTGGCGTGAAGAGCCTGCCGATGCGAGGCCGGACACCCAGCAGCTGCCCCCAGCCTTCGGAGACGCGGATCACGTTGACCCGTTGGGCGACCTCGCCGCCCGTGAGCACGTGATTCACGCCGCCGGCCGCGACCACCCCGTCGAGGGTGGTGCTCTGCTCACGGATGGTGATGAAGTCGAGGGGAGACATGTTGAAGATGCGTGGCTCGCCGCCGGCGGTGACCTGGCGATCCCTGAGCCGAAGCAGCTGGCCGTCGTCCTCGAACGGTAGGGCGCCGGTGAACACGGTGCCGGCAAGACCGAACAGGGCCGTGGCGCCACCGATGGCGATCCCCAGGGTCGCGAGAACGGACAACACGAAGCCGGGGCTGCGGCGGAAGCTGCGAAGGGACGTGCGGACGTCTGCCCAGAGCTCGTCGAAGTGCCGCGCCAGCCGGGACGACGCGACCGCGGGGACGTGGGCGGCTCGCAGGGCGTCTCGGGCAGGCGGATCGCTCGCAGCCGTCAGGCGCGCCACCATGATCCAACGGTCCCGTGCGTCCGCCGTGATCACGGCGCGGGCGTTGCCCACCCGCACCGCATAGCTTCTGTCGCCCAGTGACCGGGCGTTTGGGGGCAAGCCATCGGACGCCAGGCGATCGAGCAGGTCGGCCAGGTGCGCCCGCACGACGGGCGGGGCTTCCCTCACCTCGCGGGCTGCGTCCCGACTGAGCTCGACCCGCCACGAAGGACCCGGTGCCTGCGCGCTCATCTTGAAAGACCCAACTCGCGCTTGAGGTCGCTCCACCCGACGGCCTGTCCAGCGTCCTTCTCGCCGAGGGCGTCGGCGATATCGTGCTGGCCCGCCATCTCCCGGATTCTGTCGAGGAACGAGAGGTCCTCGATGGGGACGAGGGCGCACAGCTGCTTGCCGTGGCGGGTCAGGACGACGCGCTCTTTGCCGTACGCCACCCGGTTGACGAGGTCGGCGAGGTTCTTGCGCGCTTCTGCGGTGGAGATGTCGCTCATGTCGTGGCCTTGATCATGGGTATGGCTGAATTTGTACAAAAGTTACGTTTCGTGCAAGAGCGCCCAGGTCTTGGACGGGCTCTGGTCACCAGGTCGAGGCCGACGGCGGGGCGGGTGAGCAGTGGGGGGGCGCTGGGGAGGTCGCCCCGGACGGTTCGCGGGCTAGTGTTGGCGTACCGGTAGCGACACGTGTAGGTGGTCCGCCGTTCCCACGTGCCGGAGGGTCCGGAAGCCCATGGCCCAGTAGTACGCCTCCAGCGCCCGGCTCCGCCATTCGGGACGACCCCGGGTCCGCAGGTCCACGGCATGGACGAAGCCGTCGCCCTGTGTGAAGTGCAGGGAAGCCTCGTTCACCGGGAGCCCCCAGGCGAGGTAGTCCTCTCGCGTGCGCCCCGTGTCGGTGACCACCGCCTCCCGGTCCACGAGGAGCACCGTTCCCGTGGCGACCCGGAGGAGTGGGCTCAGCACCGTGTACGCCGACCGGATCTCGTCGGTCTTGGCGTTCGAGCCGGACAGGTAGATCAGGGCGTAGGCCAGGTAGGCCGCCACCACGACCATCAGGGCTCGTCGCACCACCCGGGGGACGCCCAGCTTGCGTTGGAAGCGCAGCCGAAGCGCCAGCGCGTATGCGAACAGCAAGCCCACCACGGCCAGGGCGGAGATCGCCAGGGCCGTCCAGTTGCCGACGCCCCACGCCGCGTAGAAGTAGACCGACAGCCGCACCAGGACCACGAAGGGGAGCACGAGGGCGGTGGCCAGGGTCGCCACGAACACCGTCGCCCGGAGCAGGCGGCCACGGATCGGACGGCGGCTGCGCTCCGGTTCGGCCGGCCCGCTGCCTGGCCCACCCAAATCGGGCCGGTATTCCACGCGTAGCGACGGACCTTCCACTGCCTGCCTCCGTGTGCGATCGACCCGGGAGGTACGGAGGAGAGACCTGGTGGCTCCGGTGGTCTCCCGCGGTCAGCCCTTGCCTCGAAGGTAGAGAGCCCGACCCGCCAGGTCGAATGCCGGTCAGCGTCTTCCGCTTCGAGCGGGCCTTCCGGTCCTTGCAGGATCCTCCGGACTCCGTCCATCATGCAGCCACGACGACCCCAACCTCCGGGAGGCGAGAACGTGGCCAAGCAGCTGAACTGCTCAGACGTGGGAATGGACTGCGACTACCGGGCCGAGGCGGAGACGACCGAAGAGCTGCTCGCGCAGGTCGTGGAGCACGCCAGGGACGTGCACGGCATCACCGAGATCACTCCGGAGCTCCAGGCCAAAGTGGCTTCGGTCATCAAGGAGACGTGACGCTCTGACCGCCCCGGCGTGCTGATCACGCCTCGGGAGAGCGCTCGACGCCCCGCGATCTCCGGGCCAGAGCTTCCCGGAGCACCAGGTACCGTCGGAGGAGCAGATGCTCGCCGACGGCGCCCGGTGCGGCTGCTCCCTCGGTCGTCGGGCGCGAGCGACGGAGCCAGCGGCTCAGGCGACCCTTCAGCCGGGTGTCCAGGGCTCTGCTGGCGGCCACCCGGTCAACCAGCCACAGGCCCAGCGCCGGCGGCAGCAGCTCGTCGAGCCGGCTCGGAGTCTCTCGAATCAGGGCGCGGCACGCGTTGGCGTTACGGGCCAGCTCGGTCTTGAGCGGCGGGTAATAACCCGCCGTCTCCGCGAGGGGGATCTGAAAGGCCTGGGGGTAGGCGCGCCGGACCGCATCGTGGTAGAACCTGCTCCTGAGCACGGGACCGGGCAGCGTGGCCAAGAAGTCCATCACGTCGTTGTCGAGGAAGGGCGTGCGGACGTTGAAGCTGGGTCCCGCGAAGGCATGTCTCCATGCGAGCACGACGTTGGGGAGTCGCTGCTCGAGGTAGATCAGGTTGTCGATCCGCGTCGGAGCGTGGGCGACCTGCGCGTGCAGCGATGCGACGTCGTCGCGGACGCCCTCGACGAACGACCGATAGACCTCGGATGGGAGGTGGGGCTCCAACCACGCGGCCACCTCGAAGGGGCGCATCTTTCCCGGTGGATACTTCTTGTCGAGCGCGGGTCCTGCCTCGGGACGGTCGGGCAGGAAGTGATCACCGACCAGCAGGGTGGGGCGCGCGTCCCCCTCGGCGATGCGACCCACCTCGCGCCATCCGTCGATCTCGTCGCAAACGGGGGAGACGCCTTGACCCATCCGGGCGTTGAGGTGGACGTGCCCGACCAGGTCGCCCCCGTAGCTTTCGATCGTCCGGTGCGCGAATCCGACCGAGGTCGCGATCTGGCGAGCGACCCACGCGTCGGTCCCTTCACGGGCAGGGCCGTGGGCGTAGGAGAAGCACTCCACGTCGACGGCGCCCACGTTGCGCAGCATCGTGGCGATCGTCCGCGAGTCATAACCGCCGCTCAGCGACAGCCAGAGGTCGGCCGGTCCCGTCGCGCAGCGCTGCACTCCCGCCTCGAGCCGCTCGAGCAGCTCGGAGCCAGCGGCCCGCTCGTCTCCACCCTCGCGGTCGGGCGGGAAGGGGTACTGCCAGTACCTACGGCTTCCCAGTCCCGAGTCCGTCAGCTCATGTACGGAGCCCGCCTCGAGCACCGTGACGCCGGAGAAGGGCGTGTGTCCGCAGTGGATGGCACCGTTGGACAGGAACCACGCCACGCCCACCGCGTCCAGCGCGCGGCCTTCCGTGGGAATGTGCCGGAGGCTGGGCGAAAGCCAGTGGCCGGCCTCGGGACCGCCGGCGTGGAACAGGCGCCGCGAGCTCAGCCGGTCGGTGAAGGCCATCACCCGGCCCCGCAGCTCGTCCACGACCAGGGCTGTCCACGAGCCGTGCACGTCCCGCGCGAAGGATTCCCCGCGTGCCGCGTACCGGGCGGCCAGCTCCGTCGCCGGGTCTGAACCGGCCTCCACCACGTCACCGAAGAGGAGCAGGGTGGTCCGCTCGGTGGAATCCCGTCCTATGCTGACATGGGCGCCCACGCTCACGAGAACCACGTGGTCGGGGCCCTCCAGCCGCAGCGTGGGGTCGACTCCGGTCAGTCGTCGGAACTCCGCGCTGCTGCCTTCGGCCGCCGCCGGTGGCACCCACGCCAGGAAATCGTGCACGCTTCTCGTCACACCCGCTCCCGAGGATGTTCCCCGCGGCCGCCTTCGGTTTCCGAACTGGAGATCCGGGACCGCGATCCCTGGGATCGCAAAAGCCGTGCCGTCAGCACACCCCGGCCGAGGCCGGTCAACCAGGGCGTATTGGCATGGGCCTTGCAACCTCGGACGTGTTCGCGAGCCAACGTTTTCATGCGTCCAACGGCAGGGAGTCCCAAGCCGATGTCACTCGTAAGCGTTCACAATGAGTGGGATCCACTCGAAGAGATGATCGTGGGAATCGCCGACGGCGCACGGGTCCCGGTGGGCCAGAAGGACCTCTTCGCCATCGAGTACTTCGAGCACCACGACACCGTCGACGAGATTCCGTCAGGACCCTACGACGAACGAATCATCGCCGAGACGAACGAGGATCTCGACGCTCTGGCCTCGACCCTGGAAGAGCTCGGCGTGGTCGTTCGGCGTCCCGAGCCCACGGACCACTCCAGGATGTTCGGTTCACCGGACTGGCAATCCGACGGGGAGTTCAACTACTGCCCTCGCGACGTCCTCCTCGCGATCGGCCAGACGATCATCGAGACGCCCATGCCGCTCCGGTCTCGATTCTTCGAGCCCTTCGCCTACAAGCACATTCTGCTGGACTATTTCAAGAGCGGCGCGAGCTGGATCTCGGCTCCCAAGCCCCGGCTCCTCGACTGCAACTACGCCGACGAGCCGGGCCCCGGCAATCAGCTGCTCGACCACGAGCCTCTGTTCGATGCGGCCAACGTCCTGCGAGCCGGGCGCGACATCATCTACCTGGTGTCGTGCAGCGGGAACATGCTCGGGGCCCAGTGGCTTCAGCGGGCTCTTGGGGACGAATACCGGGTGCACCCGCTGGTAGGGGTCTACGACGGAACCCATATCGACACCACCGTCAATCTCCTCGGTCCCCGCCGGGTGCTCCTCAACCCCTCCCGCATCAACGAGGAGAACATGCCGGAGCTGTTCAGGGACTGGGAGATCCTGTGGTGCCCCGAGATGATCGACACGGGCCATGCCTGGGACTATCCGCGCGCCAGCCTCTGGTCCGGCATGAACTTCTTCATGGTCAACCCCAGCCTGGCGGTGGTGGCCGAACCGCAGAAGCCCCTCATCCGCCTCCTCGAACGGCATGGTATCGACGTCGTTCCGTTGAAGCTTCGCCACTGCCTGACCATGAGCGGCTCCTTCCACTGCGTGACGTTGGACGTGAGGCGAAAGGGGACACTGGAGGACTACTCCTGAACAGATCCGGGTGAGGATCCGCTACGCCGGAAGCCACCGACTCGCGAGATGCGGCCGGACGGCCGACAACTATTCGTGTAGGGCGTGCGCAGCTACGTCGTGGTGGCGCGTCCTCGATGCGGACCCAGGCTCCAGGGACACTTCAGGGAGGAGGAATCCGATGATTCCGAGCAGACCCTGCCGAAAGTGCCACTACCCGATTCAGGTGAGGCTGAAGCGGACTGGTAGGCCCACGTCGGAGCCGGAATGTCCCAACCCGCTCTGCCCCGAGAGGCCGGTATGTCCTCGGTGCGGGTCCGCCAAGGTGCATCGCCCCGTTGACGGCGGCGTCGTCGAGTGCCGGACGTGCAAGCGGCTGTTTCACGCCGTCGAGCAGAGCCTGAAGGACGCGTCTCCAGCCCGACTGCGTCAGCTGCTACAGCAGGCCCTGACCCGGCCGTAGGGCAGCGAGGCACCGACGGTAACCCGGTGGCTCGACCTCGGCGGCGCAGCGCGCGGGGTCCGGCGCGGTCCCTCGCCAAGCCTTCATGAGTCGACCCGGGCCGTGAACAACCCGAGGGCGATGTACCTCTCGCAGACCACGTCGGCGTAGCGCGGCGAGAAGAAGCGTCCTACCGAGAAGACGCGCCCGCCCCGTATCACCTTGGGCTCGACACCGGGCAGTAGAGAACGCACCGCCTCGGTCTGGCTCTCGTCCTGTGGCACGATCACCACCTCGTGCATCACGCCGTCACCGTTTGTGCCCACGTACTGTCCCACCATGCCGGTGATCTCCTCGAGGGCCAGCTCCTCTTCGCGGCTGACCTCGTCGTCGGCCCGCGCGAACACGTGCAGCAGGTCCACGAGCTCCTGCGCCTGCTCCTCCGGCGGCGAGACGTCCAGGTAGGCCGTTACCGTGTCACGGAGGGTGAGCAGGTCGGTGGCGCTCTCGCGCTCCCCCACCTCGAGCTCCGGTAGATCCAGGTGCCAGCGGCGGGCGAACAGCTTGATCATCTCCAGCTCCCGCTCATCCACGTTCTTGTCCACCGCCGCCATGGCCTCGAACACGTCAATGAGCTCCTTGGCACCCTTGGGCTGCGCAAGGGCCTTGAGCAGGTCGGCCGACTCCTCGCGCTCGAGCTTCAGCGCCCGGATGAACAGCCGAAAGAAGCCCACTCCCCGATTCTCGGTGACCCAGATCCCCGTACCGATCATCACGAAGATGATCCCGGTGGCGATGCCGATGGCCGACTTGATTGCGGCCGCCGGGTTCTGGTCGACGAGAATGAACTGGATGAAGAACGGAAGGCCTGTGGCAAGGCCCAGGAGGGCCGCGGCGATGGAGATGCTTTCAGCCACTTCCTTGTGGGCTTTGCGGATCCACAGCTTGTTGATGATCAGATAGTTGCTCACGCCGGAGATCACGACGCTGATCGCCACGAGGAATTCTACGAGTTGTAGGAACGCGGTCATACCGGGGGCCTCGGCTCCTCGATCTCAGGGCTGGATGTCTTCTTCGTCACGGCTGGGTGGGCGCGGGTCGAGCTCGGCGTGGTCTGCGCGGCTCAGCCCGTCCGGGCTTTGGCACGTCGTGCTCCACGTCGGCGAGAAGGCACACGCCGACGCGAGCACGGCAGTCAAGATAGGGTGTGAGAAGCCGCCATGGACAGCCGCCGCCTGTGAGGCCTCGGCCCCACGGCTGCCGGGCCGCCCGCAGGCCTCCGCGTCGGCCTCAGGCTCGCTGGCCAGCCAGGGCCTCTTCCGGACCCGTCGCGGGCCCCTCGGCGCCGCCCCCGGGTGGCTGGCCGGAGCTCTCGAGCCTCTTGTACTCTCTGCCGATGAAGAAAGCCAGGGCCAGCCAGAAGACCACAAGCACGAGGTTGAGCAGCGCGAAGCTGCTGACCGTCCAGGCCATGAGGGAGGTGCCGACGAAGACGACGGCAGCCGACAGCACGTCCCCCGTGCGCCAGAAGAACGCGTCGGTCACCTGCTTGGCCTTGTACTTCTGCTCCGGCGTGCACACCAGGTAGAGCGCGTGGCGCACCGTGTTGTTCAGTGAGTAGTCCGTGGCGTTTTCGGCGGTCTTCGACCAGCGGGCGACCGCCAGGGCCGGGAACAGCGCGATGAGTCCGTAGGCGCCGAAGGCGATGAGCGGCAGGATGAGAATGGCGATCCGCATGCCCAGGAACTTGATGATGCGCGACACCAGGAAGAGCTGGATCAGCAGGCCCGCCAAGTTGACCACCCCGAAGAAATCGGCGTAGAACTTCCCGATCAACTGGCCCTCCGAGAGCCCACCGGCGGTGCCGGCCGCCACGGCCGCCTCGGCCGTGTTGTTGACGATGCGCCCGAGGATGTACTCACCCGACGTGTTGACCCAGTTCAGGGTCATCGTGAGCAGGGCGATCATCAACAGATAGCGGGACGCCATGACCAGCCGGAAGGCGCTGGTGCCCGTGTCCGGGGGTGGAGCGGGCGCGGTTGGCGCGGTCACCTCGCGGGGCGGCTGCGCCGTGGCCCGACCGTGCCTCCGTTCTTGCGTATCGATGTAGTTCGTGATCTGGACCTGCAGGACCAGCACGACGGCCGCCAGCAACATGGGCAGGTAGATACCCAGCGGCTCGATCAGCCGACCCACCACCGTGGCGCCCATCACCGCTCCCGCAGACGCCCCGAACGCGACGATGGGGAAGAGCCGCTCGCCCTCCTCGCTGGTGTAGACGTCGTTGGCGAAGGACCAGAACTGGGCCACGATCATGACGTTGAAGATGCCGATCCACAGGAAGTACGCGACGCCGACTCGCACACCGGCCTGGCCCAGTCCGTAGAAGACCGCGATGCAGGCCACGAAGAACCACGTGACGTAGTTGATGAGGCGTCGACGGTCGACCCGCCCTACCATGGAGCCGTAGGCCGGCACGATCAGGGCCAGCAGGCCCACCTGACCCGCCGAGATGTAGCTCTTGAGCTCGGGGGTCCCTTCGGTGAGGATCAGGGCTTCCCGAATCGGCTTGAGGACGTAGTACGCCATCAAGATCAGGAAGACGTTGAGGGCCAGCAGCACTGCCTTGGCGCCCTCGCCCGAACGAACCTCCGTGAAGAGGAGCAGGAAGCGGTCCAGGGGGCTGGCTTTCGTCTCGCTGGCCACCGTGTCCTCCGCGCATGGAGCGCGTGGCGGGATGGGGAAAACGCCGTCCGCCCGGTCATGATGGGACCGGGCGCGGTGAAGCGACTGCTCCAAGATGGTGACTGGTCAGTCGGACTGCCAGGGAATCCGTATGACGGGTCGCCGCAGAGCCCGGTCGTTCACGCGCCCCGCGGACGGTCGGGTGGACAGGTTTTCCAGGAGTTGGCCCAGAGGCGCCGATCAGGCCCGGCCCGCTACCGCCGAAGCCGTGGTCGGAAGCAGGAGGAGCGCCGCGTACAGCCCCGCGGCGACGACGTAGAGGGCGCCGAGCCCCACCGCCTGGGCGAAGAGGGGAGCCACGCCGGCTGCGATCGTGCTCAACGCCCCGTTGATCCCCCAGGCCCACGGAACCAGAACGGGGTCCTCGAGCTGCGCAGACACGAGGCCCCGGGGAAACAGCTGTCCCATGAGCATCGCACCGGGAGCGACCAGGACCGTCAGGGCAAGAGCCTTGATCGCGAGGGGCACGGGTAGGAGCCACGCGAGGACGGCCGGGAGCGCCAGGTAGAGGAGCAGGCAGTAGGCACAGACCGCGGCGGCGGTGGTCCGCAGACCGAGGCCTCTCTGGGAGGTCCAGCGGCTGAGCAAGCTGCCGATGCCCGTGAAGAGGATGATGCTCGCCAGCACCAGACCGATGCTCAGGCCAGGATTGCCGAACAGCAGGCTGCCTTGCTGCATGAGCCCGATCTCGATGAACATGAAACCGGCGCCGAGGCAGGTGAAGTAGGCCAAATAGGACAGCGTGGCGGGTGTGGCGCGTGGCCCCCGTCCCAGGAGCAGCGGTCCGAGGATCAGGAGGATCGCCGCCAATGAGACGCACAGGACGACCATGACCCGGAAGAGGTGATAGACCTCGTGAGCTCGCCCCTCTTCGGCGCCTGCCGTCCCGAGCCAGAAGTCGGGGTCCAGGTATCGGCTCGTCAGGAAGAGGTCCAGGTAGAACGGACGGTCATCGGTGGCGACCTCGAACCGGAGCCCGGTCTCCTGGCGCAGGAGCGCCAGCTCCCTGCCCGCGTCCACCGCTCCCACGACGCGTTGGTAGACCTCGAACTCCGGGTGCGGATCCATACCGGGAGCATAGGCGAGCTCCAGCCCGCTCTCGCGGGCGTTCCTTCGGATGGTCTCGATCTCCCGGTCCGACCATCCGGCCGGTTTGACGAGCAGAGGGTTGTTGTCGAAGGGTCGAGTCCACAGGCGCTCCGGGTCGCCCGGTCTGAAGAGCACGATCACCGAGCGCTCCGGGGCGCTCACTCCCCGGTCCTCCAGATACCGGCGGACGCTGGCCAACATGTTCACCTTGTTGACCTGGAGGATCACCGCGTAGCCGTCGGGCGACAGGGCGTCCAGCATGGCGCTGATGCCCTCGTGGGTGAACACGTACTGGGTCGTGCCCCCCAGAGATCCCGCGTAATACGCAGCGGTAGTGCCGCTCCACGACATCAGGATCAGGTCGTACATCCGGTCGTCCCGCTCCATGAAGACGCGTCCCTCGTCGACCGCGAGGCGCACGCCCCCCTGTCCCAGGAAGTCCGCGAGGCGGTACTCCTCGAGCGCGAGCCCCCCACGGACCAACGCCCCGTTGAGCTCCACGCCGGTCACGTCCCCGACGCCCGACGCCTTCATCGTCAGCAAGTCGGCGCCGGTGCCGGCGAAGAGGACGAGGGCGGTCTCCGGCGTGCCCGGCAACAGCGCGGGCAGCGTGGGCGGATGGGGCTCGTGCGCCGCGTTCGGCCCCTCGAACGGGAGCAGCCAGGCCATCCCGTCTCCGTTGGCCAGTGACAGGATCGCGCTGGACCTGGACCCGTCCTGCCATTCGACCGCGCCGACACGCGTGAAGCTGTTCCACGCCCGCCAAACCTCGGCCACGTCTTCTCGGAACCCGTAGTCGCGGACCAGATAGTTCGCGTCGGCGGGGGGCTCGACCCGGCTCGCGAATCCAGGGAAGAGCGGTGCGACGAACAGCACCCCGGCCAGAGCGAGGCCGCCGGCTGCCAAATGAGGACGGGAGGGTCTCGCGTACGCGGCTGCCGCGAGGAGCGCGAACGCCGCGGGCGCCGTTACGGAAACGGCGTAGCCCGTGAGCTCCATCAAGAGAATGCTCCCGATGCATCCGAAAGCGGCGCCGATGAGGTCGGAGGCGTACAGGCGCCCGTAGTAGGGCCCCTCGACATTGGAGAAGAGGTAGGCCAGCAGCGCCCCGAACAGGAAGTAGGGGAGGCTCAGGAGCAGTCCGATCTCCAGCGCCGCCGGCACGCTGAGCGTGAACAGTGTCTCGACGACACCCGCCAACCCTCCTGCACGGCCCGAGGCTGCCAGCGCCTCGTCCAATCCCGTCTTGGTCCTGGACACGAAGAAGTGTGTGAGGACCAGCAAGAGGCCGATGGCGACGCAGGACCAGAAGCAGACAGCCCCCCTCCGCCCTCTGGCCGAGCGGAGGTCGAACAGGCTGAGAATCGACCCGGCGGAGCTCAGCCCCAGCATGGCCAACGCGATGGCCGTGAAGATGTGGCTGGGGCCTACGGTGAAGTTGATCGTCCGAATCGTCGTGATCTCGAACGAGAGCAAAGAGAACGCGACGAGGAAGGTGCCGGCGTACACCCAACGCCGCTCTGCTTCGGAGGGGGCTCCAGAGGTCGGGTCGGGCTTCAACGGTGGTCGGGGCTCGGCGACAGGGTCGACGTCCTCGCTTCGGCTGCCCGAAGGTAGCGGACCAGGGGCATTTCCTCCACGCGCCCTCGCGACTTCATCCACCCCGATATCTGGGCTGGGGGACACGCCGATCTCCTCTTCAGTGGACGCGCTGGTGCCCGAGTTATCGTCCGGGGGGCCGTCCGCCGTTACCCGTTGTGGCGTTCCGCCCACTTCCGTCGAAGTGACCTGGCCCGCGTGGCCGCCGAAGGCCGGTCTTCCGCAACGGTGGGGGCGTGCGGCCACGGCATCGTTGCCCACTATGGCGCCGCCTGCCTATCGTAGGCGTCATCCCGGTAGCTCCCGGCCCCCACTTCGCCTCCGAGGCCCCGCATCCACCATGCGATTCCGGTCATTGTGGCTGTGCCTGGCGGTCCTCGTCACGCCCGCCTGCGGAGACGGGGGCCACGAGACCCTCGAGATCATCGTTCCCTTTCGCGAGGGCGGTGGATCGGACCAATGGGCCAGAGCGCTGGCGCCCTTCCTCCAGCGTCAATTCGGTGACTCGTTGGTCGTCCAGGTGGTGAACATACCGGGCGCTTCGGGCCTTCAGGGAGGCAACGTGTTCGCCCTGAGGCGGGCTCCGGACGGTCGCTCGCTCTTCGTCTCCAGCGGCTCCAACGTCTTCCCAGCGCTGCTGGGTGAGCCAGCGGTCCGCTATGACTTCGACGACTTTCGAGGCATCGTGGGCTCACCCGTAGGCGGCGTGGTCTATGCGTCCGCCGAGCTGGGTATCGGATCCGTCGAGGAGCTTTGCGAGACCGAGGCGTTGCTCGTCTACGGCGGCGTATCGCCCACGGGCTTGGACATGGTGCCGCTGCTCGCGTTCGAGCTGCTCGGCCTCGACGTGCTGGAGATCCTGGGGTACAGCGGCAAGGGCGCGGCCCGAGTGGCCTTCGAGCAGGGCGAGACCAATCTCGACTACCAGACCAGCCCGGCCTACCTGGCCAACGTCCTGCCCCTGGTGGAAGAGGGCACGGCGGTCCCGCTGTTCACCTTCGGCATGCTCGACGGAGCCGGTCGAGTGGTCCGCGATCCGGTCTTTCCAGAGCTGCCGAGCCTGGCCGACGCCTACCGCACCTGTCGAGGCACGGGGCCTTCGGGTGCGTCCTGGGACGCCTACCGCTCCGTGCTCGTGGCCGGGTTCGGCGCGCAGAAGAACCTCTGGGTGCACCGGGACGCGCCGGACGGACGCGTGCAGGGGCTCATCCGCGCGGCCACGGCCGCCGTTGCGGACCCCGACTTCCTGGAGCTCGCGGAGCGGTTGTTGGGAGGCTATCGCTTCTACCTCGGCGAGCAGGTGGAAGAGAACTTCGCGGCGACATCCAGGATGCCACGGGAGGCCACGCTCTGGCTGGTCGACTTCCTGACCCGGGAGCACGGCGTGCGTCTGCCGGAGCGCACCGATTGAATAGGGGCCGCGGTGGCTGAAGAGGCCCTGCAGGCGCTGCTCACGCTCCTGGTGCCAGCGAACATCGCCTTCATGCTGGCGGGCGTCGGGGTGGGCATGGCAGTGGGTATCCTGCCGGGCCTCGGAGGTACGGTGGGGCTCTCGCTCCTGCTCCCCTTCGTGTTCGGCATGGACCAGGCGCCCGCCATCGCCATGTTGATCGGTATGGCGGCCGTGGTCCACACCGCCGACACCTTCCCGTCCGTGCTGCTGGGCGTCCCAGGATCGTCCGGCTCACAGGCCACCATCATGGACGGCTATCCCCTGGCCCGGAGGGGGGAAGCGGCCCGGGCCCTGAGCGCCGCGTTCTTCTCGTCCATGGCGGGGGGGCTGGTCGGTGCCGTCACGCTTCTGTTGATCCTGCCCGCCGCTCGTCCGTTGGTGCTGGCCTTCCGCTCGCCCGAGCTGTTCATGCTCGCCCTCCTGGGCCTGTCCATGGTGGGCATCCTCTCCGGGAAGCACCCGTTGCGAGGTGCGCTCATGGCGGCCCTGGGCCTGCTGATCGCGTCCATTGGCGCCGCCCCGGCCACGCCCTTCTACCGCTTCACGTTCGGGCAGCTGTACCTGTACGACGGGATTCCCCTGGCCGTGCTGGCCCTGGGTCTGTTCGCTCTGCCCGAGCTTCTGGAGCTGCTCGTCGCCGGGACCAGCATCGCGGACTCCCGGACCGTCGAAGTGGGACGCGGCAGATGGCAGGGGCTTCAAGACGTGATTCGCGAGAAGCTGTTGGTATTCCGCTCGGCCGTCCTGGGCGTGGCGGTGGGGTTCATTCCGGGTCTGGGCGGGAGCGTCGTGGACTGGATCAGCTACGGCGTGGCCGCCCAGACGTCGAAGGACGCCGCAGGCTTCGGCAAGGGCGACATCCGGGGCGTCATCGCGCCCGAGAGCTCCAACAACGCCAAAGAGGGGGGCGCCCTGATCCCGACGCTGCTGTTCGGCATCCCGGGGAGCGGCACCACGGCGGTGCTCCTCGGCGGGCTGGTGTTGCTGGGGCTTCAGCCCGGGCCGCGCATGATCCGCAGCGACCTGGACGTCACGCTGCTCATCGTCTGGACCCTGGCGGTGGCCAACGTGTTCGGAGCCCTCTGCTGCGTGGCCCTCTCGGGCCTGGTGGCCAGGCTGGCCACCGTGCGTGCGGCCGTGCTGGCGCCGTTCCTGCTCGTGGTCATGCTCGCGGGCGCGTTCCAGAGCACCCGGAGCTGGGGCGACCTGGTGGCCTTCCTCGTGATCGGCCTCATGGGATGGGTGCTGCGGCGACTCGGCTACCCGCTCCCGCCGGTGCTCATCGGCTTCGTGCTCGCGGCCAGCATCGAACGGAACCTGTGGATCTCCATGACCCGCTACGGATGGTCCTGGCTCCTGGCCCCGGGCGTCATCGGGATCGGGGTCATCACCGTCGTGCTCACCACGCTGGGCGTCCGTCTCAACCGGAGGACCGCAGGATGAACGCGAGTCGAAGGGATGAGCTGGTGGGACTCCTGGTGTTGCTGGCGGTGTTCAGCGGCGCGGTCGGGGGATCGCTGGGATTCCCCCCCCGCGCACGGATCTACCCGCTGTTCGTGGGTGGGCTCGGAGTGCTGCTGTCGCTGGCGGGCCTCTGGACGCTGGCGCGTCAGGAGCCTTCGGGGCCCGAGACTGCGGAAGCCTCGGGGGAGGCCGGCCGTCCAGCAGAAGCCCAGGCCGAGAGCCTCGGGGCGGCCTTTGGGGGCATCGTGCCCTACCTGGCCTGGCTGCTGGCGTACTTCGTCCTGATGCGAATCGTCGGGCTGGTGCTGGCGAGCGGCATCTTCGTGGCGCTCTTCCTCCGTCGGGAGGGCCACGTCGCTCGGGGTCCGGCCGTGGGGGCGCTGGTGGCCGTGTGCGCCTTCCTCCTCGTGGTTGGCAGCCTGTTCGGCCTTCACTGGCCGGTGTCGGTCGTCGACCCGTTCCAGCTGCTGGGGCTCCTCTAGGCGGGTCGAGGAGCACGGCCGATCGCGCCATTCGGAGCCGCATCGCCGGGGGTGGGAGGTACGCCGGGCCCGCTGGCTTGCCGGTGGTCCATCCGCCGCCTAGGATCGCGGGGCGGGGCGCCCGCAGAAATCCCGAGGCACCCGCGGTTCGGGTGTGCGCCGCCCCGATCATGTCCACTGGGAGCCGGAGACCGAGGAGAACCACGTTGCCGACCAAGTACTCCTTCTCCGACCGAATCATCACGCTCCGACTGTCCGGCTCCTACAGCACGGACGATCTGAAGGAAGCCGTCTCGCAAAGCCTGGTCGACCCTTCCTGCCCCCACGATCCGCGGATCCTCTTCGATCAACGGGAGACGACGTCCTTGCGAGAGCGCTCGGTCCAGGACGTGCGTGACATGGCTGACTTCCTCGCTGGCAAGGGCGGGGCGTTCGGCAGTCGCCTGGCCATGGTAACGTCAGACGCGCTCGGCTTCGGAATGATGCGCATGGGGTCTGTGTTCGCGGAGTCGGGCGGTCTTGAGGCTCGGGTCTTCACCGACGTAGCCGAGGCCAAGAGCTGGCTGCTGCGTTGACGCCGAGGATCATGGAGAGAAGCTGGGACGTCGTGGTCGTGGGAGCCGGCAACGCCGCTCTCTGCGCGGCGATTTCGGCTCGAGAGAAGGGCGCGTCGGTGTTGGTCCTCGAGGCGGCGCCGCGGGAGCAACGAGGCGGAAACTCGCACTTCACCGATGGCGCCATCCGCTTTGCCTACGAGGGGTTGGACGAGCTGGTCGCGGTGATGCCCCAGGTGACCGGCGACGAGGCGCGACGGCTGGACGTGGGATCGTATCCCGCGTCGGCGTACCTCGCTGACCTCGAGCGCATGTCGGGCGGCAAAACGGACCCCACGCTGGCTCGGCTCCTGGCCACGCGTTCCTATCCGACCATCCGGTGGATGGCGCGCAACGGCGTCGCCTTTGCGCCGATCTACGACAATCAGGCCTTCGAGGAGGGTGGCACCTTCCGATTCTGGGGCGGATTGGTGGTGCGCGCGGTGGGGCGGGGCATCGGCCTGATGGACCACCTCTTCAGGCGCTGCGCCGAGCTGGGTGTCGCCGTCAGGTATGAGTCCGCCGCCGCGGGCCTGATCCGGGCCGAGGGTCGGATCACCGGTGTCGAGGTGGACTCCCCAAGCTCGGGGGAGATGGTGCGGGCCCGAACCGTGGTGCTGGCGTGCGGCGGGTTCGAGGCCGACTCGGGCTTGCGGGCCCGTCATCTCGGGCCCGGCTGGGATCGGGCCGTGGTGCGCGGCACCCGCTACAACACCGGCCGGGGGCTGGAGATGGCCATGGCCGCCGGGGCCAGGCCGTGGGGAGACTGGGGCGGTTGCCATGCGGTGGCCATGGATCTGGGGGCACCCGCCGTGGGGGACTTCGGCAAACCGGGGGACGTCTATAAGAAGCACTCCTATCCTCTCGGAATCATCGTCAATCGGGAGGGGCGGCGGTTTGTCGACGAGGGTGCCGACTTCCGCAACTACACCTACGCGCGCTACGGCAGGGAGCTGCTGCGCCAGCCCGGAGGCGTGGCGTACCAGGTGTTCGACGGTCAGGTGGCGGGCCTGCTCCGCTCCGAATACGCGGGTCCGGACGCCACCCGCTTCGAGTCGGACACCTTGGAGGGGCTGGTCGAGCAGCTGGACGTGGCCCGCGGACAATTCCTGGCGACGGTGGCCGAATACAACGGGGCGGTCCAAGAAGACGAGTTTCGACCCAGCGAGCTCGACGGCAAGGGCACTGACGGCATTACGCCTCCCAAGTCCAACTGGGCACTACGCATCGAGCGACCGCCCTTCCTGGCGTTCCCCGTCACCTGCGGGATCACGTTCACCTTCGGTGGCGTCCGTGTCGACGAGACGGCCACCGTGCTGGGAGAAGGCGACATTCCGATCCCAGGGCTGTACGCCGCCGGTGAGATGGTGGGAGGTCTCTTCCACGACAACTACCCCGGCGGCGCCGGTCTCATGTCCGGCGCCGTGTTCGGACGACTTGCCGGAGCGAGCGCGGCGTCGGTGACGTGAGTCGAGCTGGCCGGGCGCCCGCGCGTCAGCCCTTCCGCGGCCGGAACGGCACCGTGGTGACCTCCCCTTCCTCGACGATCACGGCGGTGGCTTCGGCTACCTCTTCCCAGTAGACGTCCAGCACCGTGAGCGGTTCGGACACCACGGCCCGGGCCTCCTCGGGAAGGCGCCCGCCGAGATCGGGGTTGATCTCGCGAATGGCCTCCACGCTCTTGCTGTGGAACAAGGTGCGGGTGTCTCCCTCGGTCGAGTAGCGTACGCCATACAGGCGCTGGCCGTCGGCCATGCCCACCGACATCTGAACGGACGGCGCGACGTCGTGCCCGACGGCGACCTCCTCGACCAGGCCCACCATGCGCTCCATTCCTCCGATCGGGTCGTCCCGGAGTCCCAGGGAGAGCGCCAGGAAGAACATGAGCTCGGAATCCGTGGAGCCTTCGATTGCGAGGAACAGCGCCGGATCCACGGCCATCACCAGGTCACGCCGGATGATCTCGAAGTGCTCGATGAGCCCGTTGTGCACGAAGAGCCATTCTCCGTGCTGGAACGGGTGACAATTGGTTCGCTGGACCGGCGTACCCGTCGTGGCCCGAACGTGCGCCAGAAACATGGGCGAGCGGACCTGGGAGGCGACCGCGATCAGGTTCTCGTCGTTCCAGGCGGGCTGGATGTCCTTGTATACCCCTGGGAAGTCACGGATTCCGTACCAGCCCACCCCGAAACCATCCCCGTTCGTGGTACTCGTGGTCCACTTGGCGTCCAGGCTCTGGTCGATCAGGGAGTGCTCGGGCCTGAAGAGCAGATCCTCGAGGAAAATCGGGCTACCGGAATACGCGAGCCAACGGCACATGGGAGCAGCTTACGCGGTTGGCCGGCCGGCGTCTACGCGGCGGGCCATCCATGCCCAGGCCCGCCCGGTCTCTCCACCTGGCTCGCCCCCCCGGTCATCCCTGGCGACCGCGCCGCCGGAGCGCGCGACGCTGCCCCGAGCCGCCTGCTGCTCGGCGTCCGTGGCCTACTCGTCGCGTAGCGCCACGACCGGCGCGATGCCCGCGGCACGGGTCGCGGGCACCAGAAGCGCGGCCACGCTCACCAGCGCCAGCAGAACCGGGATACCCAGAAACGTGAGCGGGTCCACGGGGCTGACGTTGTACAAAAAGGTGGCGAGCGCTCGGCCCAGCAACAGGGCGAGGGCAGATCCGATCACGATCCCGAGCGCCACCGGCCGGGCTCCCTGCCGGAGAATGAGCTTGAGGATTCGCACCCCGTCGGCTCCGAGCGCCATCCGGATCCCGACTTCGGAGGTCCTGCGGCTCACCGAGAACGCCATGACGGCGTACAACCCGATCGACGCCAGAACCAGGGCCACGGCGCCGAAGATCAGGAACATGCCGCCGATGATGCGGATGTCCAGCGAGGCATCGGCCACGTGCTCATCGAGGGAGTCCACCCGATTCACCGGGATGTCCGGATCGAGTCGCGTCATGAGCTCGCGAAGCGGCGTTGCCAGCGCCAGCGGATCCCCCGCCGTCCGAAGCAAGACCGAGAGGCCGCCGACCGGCTGCTGCGCCAACGGGACGAACATGCCCTCCGGCGGATTCGCGGCGAAGCTGAGCGGCTGCAGCATCTCGAACGTGCGCACGACGCCCACCACGGTCAGCCATGGGTTCTCCGAATCGGAGCGGCCGAGACGCACCTGCTTGCCGATGACGTCCTGGCCGGGCCAGGTGCGCTCGACGAAGCGCTGGTCCACGATCACGACGCGCTGGTTCGTGATGTCGTCGCCGTCGTTGAACGATCGGCCGGCGATCACCGGTACGTCGAGCAGCTCGAAGAAATCGGGAGAGACACGGGTGTAACCGCCGAACGGGTACTCGCTGTCATCCACGTAATCCCTGTCCCGTACGCCGTAGAACCGGAGTTGGGTGCCCATTACCGGTAGGGCCGAGCTCACCGCGGCTTCCGTGACGCCGGGGATCGCGCCCACCTCCCGGAGGACCCGGTCGGCCATCTGCCGCCGGGCGATCGAGTCGGTGTACGTGGCCGCGGGGAGAATCAGCCGGGCCGTCAGTATGCCCTGGCGGTTGATGCCATGGTCCGCCTGCCCAACCTGGACCGTGCTGCGCACCATGAGTCCGGCGGCCACGAGGAGGGCGCACGACAGAGCAACCTCGATCACCACGAGCGAGGTGGACCATCTGCTCACCGCGCGGCTCGAGCTCCCCCGGGCCTGGTCCTGCAGCAGGGCGTGGACGTCGCCCCGGGTCGCCTGGACGGCCGGCAGGAAGCCCGACAGCACGGCCGCCGCGAAGGTGATGCCCACCACGAACAGGATCACGCCGGGACTCAGCTCGAACACCATCCACGGCGGAGGCCCCAGCCCCGTCACGACACGATCGAAGAGGTCCAGGGAGAACTTCGAAAGCACCAGACCTCCGACTGCGCCTCCCAGCGCCAGAACCAGCGTCTCTGCCAGAATCTGCCGAAAGACCCGGTTCCGGGCGGCACCCATGGCCGTGCGTATGGCCAGCTCCTTGCCGCGAGCGCTGGTCACGGCGAAGAGGAGGTTGGCGACGTTGGCGCACGCGATCAGCAGGACGCCGAGCACGGCGACGAACATGGTGTAGAGGAGCCCTCGGGTCTCGTCGTCGATGAAGACGGCGTCCATCCAGCGCTCCGTCACGGGGACGATGTCCCGATTGGCCTCGGGGAACTGCTCCTCGAGCCGGCCCGCGATCGTTCGGAGCTGCGTCCGGGCTTCGTCCTGCGTCACGCCCCCACCCAGCCGCCCGATGACCTGGAGCCCCGGACCCTCTCGTCGCTCGAGCTCACCAGGGTCGATCCCCAGGGGCAACCACACGTCGTGTAGCTCGGGGAAACGGAACCCTTCCTTCATGACACCGATGACCGTCGTCGGCGTCGCGTTGGCCCGGATCGTCTTGCCGATGATGTCCGGGTCCCGATCGTACCGGTTGACCCAGACGTGGTAGCCCAGGATCGCGATGTGCTGATCCTCGAGCAGGTCCTCCGCTTCGGTGAAGACCCGGCCCAGCAGGGGCCGCTCCTCGAGCAATTCGAAGGCGCTCGCGCTGACGCGAGCACCCGTGTACGTCTCCGTCCGCGTGTCGTCTCCGGACAGGTTCACGGCGGTGCCGTAGTAGGCCGCCATCTCGGCGAACACGGTCTGTTCCCGCTTCCAGTCCAGGTAGTCGTGGATGCGGACGGACTGGTTGAACTGGCTCTGGGGAATGGTCGTCTGGACGTAGATGACCTCTTCGAGGTCGGGGTAGTCCGGACCGGACAGGACGACGCCCTTGATGATGGCGTACATGGTGGCCGTGAGGCTGATGCCCAGAGCCATGACGACCACGGCCACCGTGGAGACGCCCCACCGCTTCCCCAGAAAGCGGAGGGCGTACGCGAAGTCTTGTCTGAGCCAGCCCATGGGCCTCCCGGTGGATGGAGCGTCGCCGTTGATTCGAACCGCCCAGGGACCCTACGGCAAGCCGCGTCCCGGGTTTCGAAGCCGCTCTGTTTCCGTCTACTTTGCGGCCACGGCTCAGGGCAGGCCTGGCTGCCCGCTACCCAGCGCTTGACGGGAGGCTCTTCATGCGGCTCAGCGTCCTCGCCTCGGCTCTCGGCATCCTTGCCTCCGCCGCTACCCCGGATCCCGGGTCCGCGCAGGAGCCTCGCCTCCAGACCATCGAGGACGTCTTGTCGCTCCGCTCCGTGGGCTCCGTCGAGATCAGTCCGGACGGGTCCTGGGTGGCGTTCGTCGTCACCGAGCGGGATCTGGAAGCCAACGAATACGACGCGGACGTCTGGATCGTGTCCACCGACGGCGGCCCGGCCAGGCAGCTCACCCGGGGACCGGGATTCGACGGGGATCCGCAGTGGGCGCCGAACGGCAGCTGGCTGGCGTTCCGCTCGGACCGCGGCGCCGCGGAGGACGAGGAGGGCACTCAGGTCTACGGAATCGTTCCGACCGGAGGCGAGGCGTGGGCAGTCACTTCATTCGCCACTGGCGTCACCCGTTTCACCGTCGCGCCTGACGGCGACCGCATCGCCTTCCTCGCTCCGGCCGAGACGAGCGAGGAGGACGAGGAGTTGGAGAAGCAACGCGGCCGCCCCATGGTCGCCGACAGCGCGTACGCGGACGAGTGGTCGCGTCTCTGGGTGGCGCCCCTCGAGAATCGCGTCGCCGGGGGTGCGGAGCAGCGTTCCTCGACCGACCACCACGTGACGGAGATGGTGTGGGCCCCCGACTCGGAGGCGCTGGCGTGGGCGGCGAGGCCGTCGCCCGAGCTTCGCACCTACACCGACGGCGCGGTATTCGTGCAGGATGTTCGCGAATCGGCGGTCCGCAGGGTCACCGACCTTCCCGGCGGCGAGAGCCCCGTGGACTGGACCTCCGAGCTGGGCCTGCTCGTCGCCGGCTCCGGTCATGAGCGCGGCACGTACAACAACCGGCTGTGGACGGTACCCCCCGGCGGCGGCGAGGCCCCGGTCCCGCTCACCAACGGCCTGGACGAGCACGCCCGCCTGGTTTGGGCCGGGGCCGAGAACCTCCTCGTGGAGGCTGCCGATCGAACGGGCCGCGGACTCGTGCGCATTCCCCTCCACGGGGACGCCGAGGGCCACGCGGAGCCCATCGACGGTGGCGACCTCTTCGCCACGGGCTTCTCGGCTTCGGCCGACGGCGGACGCGTTGCCTTCCTCGGCCAGAGTCCGACGCTGCCGCCCGACGTCTACGTGGCGGAGTCGGGAGCATTCGCGCCGCGCCGCCTGACTCACCTCAATCCAGGCGCGGAGCAATGGGCGTTGGGGGAGACCCGGATCGTATCATGGCGCTCGCGCGCCGACGGAGAGGCGATCGAAGGCGTCCTGACGCTTCCGGTAGGCTACCGAGAGGGTCAGCGCGTCCCGCTCCTCCTCCGTATCCACGGCGGCCCGTCCGGCGTGTCCACGATGAGCTTCCATGGCGATGACGGGGCGTATCCGACGCAGGTGTTCGCCGGTAGGGGATACGCCGTGCTGCAGCCCAACTACAGAGGCTCGACGGGCTACGGCGAGCGGTTCCGCGGCCTCAACAGAGGCGACATCTCGGGCCGCGATTGGGTGGACGTGGATTCCGGAGTCGATCACCTGATCGAGGTGGGCATCGCGGACCCCGACCGCTTGGGCGTGATGGGCTGGAGCTTCGGCGGGCATCACACGTACTGGGGCATCACGCAGACGGATCGGTTCAAGGCAGCCAGTGCCGGGGCCGGGGCAAACGAGCTCGTGTCCATGTTTCATCAAACCGACTTGCCGGGCTTCTACCACACGTACCTGGGCCCCAGCCCGTGGGAGGATTGGGAGCTGTACGAGGAGCGGTCGGCCTATCGGCGCGTGGACCGGGTCGCCACGCCGCTGTTGATCCAGGTGGGCGAGAACGACGCCCGGGTGCCGAAGGAGCAGAGCCGCATGTTCTACGAGGCGATGAAGGCCATCGGGCGGGCCCCGGTGAAGATGGTCGTGTATCCGGGTCAGCCCCACGGCGTGCGAGAGCCCGCGCTCCAGCGGGACCTCATGACACGCAACGTCGAGTGGATCGGCCGCTGGATTCCCGTCGACGGTCAGGCCACGGACCAACAGGGCCGCTGAGCGGCGGACCGGGCACGGGCTATTTCGTTCGCTCCGCCTGATCCATGAGACGGCCGGCCCGGCGGAAGAACTCGGCGTTGGGCCCTCCGGCGGCAGCGAGCTGGGCGAGCTCGTCGGGCGGATAGCACGCGCTGCACACCCGGTTGTAGCTGGTGAAGCCCGTGAGCCTCACCGCCGGAGTCAAGTGGCCCGGCCTTACGGGCTCCTCCTTGAGCAGGTCGGTGGAGAGGTACTTCTTGTTGCTGTCCGGGAATAGCGTGACGACCGTGGCTTCGCCGCCCGTCGCCTCCAGCAGCCTCACGGCTCCGAGGAAGTTGGCGCCGGACGAGATGCCGACCCCCAGCCCCAGAACCCTGGCCAGCTCCTGGGCCATGAGGATGGCGTCCCCGTCGTCTACGGCCACCACCTCGTCGAGCCGGTCCAGGTCCACGATGGGCGGGATGAACTCGTCCGAGATGCCCTGGATGCGGTGGTGGCCCACCTGGTGGCCGGTGCTCATGGTGGGCGAGTTGGAGGGCTCCAGGGGGTGCACGCGGACGCCGGCGTGGCGTGAGCGCAGGTAGTCCCCGGTCCCCATGACCGTCCCGCCCGTGCCCACGCCGGCGACGAAGACGTCCGGCCTGAGCCCGTGGCTCTCGAGCTGGGACCAGATCTCCGGCCCGGTGCCCGTGGCGTGCGCGTCGCAGTTGTCCTCGTTGGCGAACTGATGGGGGAGGAAGGCGTCCGGCGTCCCTTTCGCCATCTCCTCGGCCAAACCGATGGACCCCAGGAATCCGCCCTGCTCGTGGCTGACGAGGTGAACCTCCGCACCGAACGAGCGGATCAGGTTCTTCCGCTCGTCGCTCATCCAGTCCGGCATGAAGATGGCGACCGGATGACCGAGCGCCCGTCCGATGGCAGCGAAGGAGATTCCGGTGTTCCCGCTCGTCGCCTCGATGACGAGGGCACCCGGGCGGAGGGTCTCCCGCTCGTAGGCGCGCCGCAAGATGTGGAGCGCCATCCGGTCCTTCACGCTCCCCGTCATGTTGAGCGTCTCGTTCTTCACGAAGACGCACCGGGGAGCTCCCTCGAAACGGTAGTCCACCCGGAGAAGGGGCGTGTTGCCGATGAGTCGGCGCAGCCCATGGAAGCGAGCGTGGATCTCGGGCGAAAGGGGCACGGCAGCTGGGCTCCGTCGTGCGGAGGTCGCGAAAGGGCTCGAGCAAAGATCGGCCGCGGAGAGCCGGCTTGCCGTGGGGAGGAGTCCGACACGCCATGTGGGGCAAACGCCTGCCGCGTTCGGTCGTCGAGCCACGCCGCGCCGAAAACGCTTGGAGCCCCGGGTGGGCAGATCGGTCAACTTGCATATACGAGGCTCTTCGTAGATCTTCCGGACACGACGGGGTAGGCCGACCCGGGGACGGGGCGACGGGGGTTGCCGCGTCTGGAGTCATCGGTGGGGAGGTGGAGACATGCAGCTGCTATCGGAGCTCGGAACGGCGGCCCGGAGCCTTCGCAGGAGTCCCGGATACGCCGCGGCGTTCATCCTGACCCTCGGCCTCGGGATCGGAATCAATGCCGCCATCTTCAGCGTCGTCGACGGCGTGCTACTGTCACCGCTCCCTCACGCGGACGCCGATCGCATCCTCTACCTGAAGCAGCCTGCCAGAGGAGCGGGCGTGGACAACGTCACGTTCTCGTTCATCGAGATCGACGACTACCGCGCCCAGTCCACGCTGGTGGACGAGCTCGTGGAATACGGCGATTGGACCTTCAGCGTAGTGGGCGAGGGAGAGCCGCACCGGGCCGTGGGTGGTCTGGTCACGCCGAACTACTTCGAGGTGTTGGGCCTCATGCCGGCCCTGGGCCGCAGTCTGCTGGACGAGGACGCCGAGCAGGGCGCGGAGCCGGTCATGGTGCTGACGCACGACTACTGGAATCGTGGCTTCGGCGCGGACCCCGACGCCCTCGGGCGTACGATTCAGCTCGGTGGCCGAACCACCCGCATCGTGGGGGTCCTGGAGCCCGGCAGCCACTACACCGGCACACGGCGCGTCGACTTCTTCGTCAACTACGCCACCAACGACCACTACCAGGGTGCGGCGATGCGGGACAGCCGCACCCACCGTATGACGGACGTCTTCGCTCGCATGGTCCCGGGGGCCACGCCGGAGGCGGCACGCTCGGAGCTGACCGGCATCATGCGGCGCCTCCACCAGGAGTATGCGGACGCCTATCCCGCCGATCTCCAGTACGGCATCGAGGTTACGCTCTGGAAGGACGAGCTGACCCGCGATGCGCGGTCCACCTTCGTGCTGTTGATGGCTACCGTGGGCCTGGTGCTGATCCTCGCCTGTGCCAACGTGGCCAACCTGACGCTGACCCGGCTGATTCGTAAGGAGCACGAGCTCGCGACCCGGGCGGCGCTCGGCGCGACCACCTCCGTCCTTCGGCAGCGCCTCTTGGCCGAGAACCTCGTCCTGTCCGTGCTGGGAGCCGGCCTTGGCCTGGCTCTCGCCTACCTGGGCCTCGACCTGCTCGTGGACTACGCCGGCCGGCTCACCGTGCGAACGGGTGAGATCGGCATCGACCTGGGAGTCCTGTCGTTCGCCGTGGCGGTGGCAACGGGGATCTCGGTCGTGCTTGCCTGGCTCCCCGGGATGCCTCTGGCGCCGCGCGCGGGTGGGATCGGGACGGGCGTCCGCACTACGGCGACCGTGAGCCGCAAGCGGCTCCAACAGGCCCTGGTCGTCAGTCAGCTCTCGCTCTCCTTCGCGCTGCTCATCGGTGCGGGGCTGCTGGTGCGGAGCCTGCTACGCCTCCAGTCGGTTGACGCAGGGTTCGATCCGGAGAACGTGGTGACGCTGGAGTCTCCGGATTTCTTCTCCAGCGCGACCGGCCTCACGGTGGAGGAACGGCGGGCTCTGTGGGCGGACGTCATCGACCGGGTGGAGCGCTTCCCGGGGGTGAGGAACGCATCCGTGGCGAGCTGGGCGCCCCTGAGCCCCAACGGCTTCGGCCCGGTCAACTGGGAGTTCAGGGTCGAGGGGCGTGAGGACGCCATGGCCGGCAGTCGGTCGGAGGCGCGCTTCAACGTGGTCTCCCCAGCCTACTTCCAGACCATGGCGATTCCCCTGCTCGCCGGCCGGACCTTCGTGATGACGGACGAAGCGGAGGGGGAGCCCGTAGCAGTCCTCAACCAGTCCATGGCGCGCCAGTTCTTCCCCGACACCGACGCCGTCGGTCAGCGGATCTCTTGGCGGTTCGGCAACGGCGACTTCAACCCCTGGTACCGCGTGGTAGGCGTCGTCGGGGACACGCGGGACTACGGCCTGGATCGCTCAGGTCTGGGCGTCCTCTACGTGTCCATGAGCCAGAACGCGCCGGGCTCGACGTTGATGGTGCGGACCACCGGGGCCGTCGGCCCGCTGGCCCAGTTCGTCAAGGAGGCGATCCGGGAGCACGACCCCGACCGGATCGTGGACAACATCGCGTCGCTCGAGGCGCTGAAGGCGGACAGCATCGCGCCGGAGCGGCTGAACGCGACGCTCTTCGGAGCGTTCGCCCTGCTGGCGCTCTTGATCGCCGCGGTGGGGGTCCTGGGGGTGCTGGCCTTCTCGGTCAGTCAGCGGACCCGGGAGTTCGGCATTCGCCTCGCCGTGGGCGCCGACCGAGGCCGCGTGCTCCGCATGGTGCTGAGCGAAGGTCTGCTCCTGGTGGGCACCGCGTTGCTGGTCGGGGGTCTGGGAGCCTTGTTCCTCTCCAACTTCCTGGCGGGGCTGCTGTACGAGATCGAGCCCGCCGATCCGCTGTCGTTCGCGGTGGCCGGCATCGTGCTGGCGTCCGTGGCTGTGCTGGCGGCGTATCTGCCGGCCCGGCGGGCCACGCGGGTCAACCCGGTCGAGGCGCTCCGGGCGGAGTGATTTGTCGGGTCGTCGGTTCGCCGCTCGTCGATCCAGAGCGTCGGCGTGCCGGCGGGCGGCCTACCACTCGATCGTGAACCCGATCGTGGGCAGGAGTCCGGCGCCGTCGATCGGCCTGCGATTGTCCTCGAAGGCGGGATCGGAGGTGTAGCGATAGCCCACGGGGTTCGGCTGATTCAGGATGTTCTGGACGTCCAGATAGACCCGGGCGTTCCACCGCTGAAAGAAGAACCTGCGTTCGACCCTGACATCGAGCCGGGAGTACACGGGCGTTCGCTCCGTCCCGATGCGGTCCCAGTCCGGCACGCCCCGTCCCGTGATCTCGAACTCGATCGGCGAAAGCACGGGGTCGAACGGCGTGTCCGCGCGGCCGGACAGCAGGCGCCACTTGGCCCCGAATTCCCAGACGTCTCCGAGTCGGTAGCCACCGGTCAGGTCCAGGGCATGGCGCCTGTCCCAGGTGGAAGGCTTGTACACACCGTCGCTGCCCGTGAACTCGCTCCAGGACAGGGTATAGGCGCCCAGGAAGTAGATCCGTTCGGTGAGCTTCTGTTGCCCGAACAGCTCGAAGCCGTAGGCGCGGCCGCGGCCCGTGGGGGTGAGGGGCTCGGCACCGACGAACCCGTAGTCGCCACCGAGGTTGGCCAGGGAGATGCGGGGGTCGTCACGGGACACGGGATAGTCGCTGTAGCCTTTGAAGAACCCCTCGGCCTTGAGACGGAGTCCCGGCGTCGCCCGCCAGCTCAGGCCCGCCACGAGCTGGTCGTTGCGGACGGGCCGCAGGCCGCGGTTCACGTACTCACCGTTCTCCTGCACCGCCATGGAGATGTACTGGGGCGTCTGGTGGAAGACCCCGGCCGATGCGCTGGCCGTCCATCCTGGCCCGAGCTCCAGAGAGGCCGACAGACGCGGCGAGACCGAGAGCCCTTCGTCGAGAAAGGACGTCTCATCCACCCGGAGTCCACCCGTTGCCGTGAAGCGTCCGTCCAGGCCTCGCCAGGTGAGCTGTCCGTAGGCGTAGCTCTTCCAGAAGCCAAGGTCGCTGCGGAAAGCGAGGTCCGTGTCGAACGACGATCCCGGCGTGGCCCGCTGGAGGAACTCGGTGTCGATGCCGCTGCGGCTGACGCCGGCGCCCCAGCCGGCGTTCAGGGCCCGGGAGAAGCGTACGTCCCCGTCGATCCGGAGGGGGTTGTCGATCTCGATCGAGCGGTTGCGGAGCAGGGGGTCGTCGCTTCGGTCCCGGTCCGCGAAACGGAAGTCGCTCACCGACCGACTCAGGCTGAGGGTGAAGTACCCGTTGCCGAATAGACGCCGCCAGCTCGTGCCGACGGTGTAGCTGCGCTGGTCGTTGTCGATCACCCGGTCATAGATCTCGATATTCCCCGGTTCTCCGTCCGGCCCCGGGTCCACGATGTCGAAATCGTCGATGGCGCCGATCCCCACGAGCATGAGGCGATCACGCGGCGTCACGTCGTATTCGACCCGCGTCTGAAAATCCCAGTAGTCGGGACGAATGGGCAGGTCGAGCAGCTCGAACAGGAACTGGGTGTAGGAGCGCCGAGCGCTCAGGAGCCAGTTACCCTTCGATGTCAGGGGTCCGTCCAGCGTCAGCGCCGCCTCCGACGCTCCAACCGTGAAGTCGCCCTGAACTCTCTCACTGCTGCCCGGTCGGTTTTCCACGACCAGCACCGACGACAGGGCGTCGCCGTACCGCACCGGGTAGCCGCCCGTGTAGAACTCGGTTTCTCGGATGAAGTCCACGTTGACCAGGCCCAAGGCTCCACCCGACGCCCCTTGCGTGGCGAAGTGGTTGATCTGGGGGATGCGGATGCCGTCCAGGTAGTAGGCGTTCTCACTCGGCGCGCCCCCCCTCACCAACAGGTCGTTCCGGTTGTCGACGCCTCCCACCACGCCAGGCAACGAAAGGAGCGTCCGGGATATGTCGGAAAACCCCCCTGGCGTTCGCCGCACCTCCTCGGCGGCCAAGACCCGGAGCGACACGGGACTGTCGTCGGGGACGCTGAAGGCGTCGCCGCTCTCCACCACGATCCCCTCGACCGCGACGGCGGCTTCCTTCAGCTCGACCAGCACGAAGCTCGGGTGGCTCGGTTGGACCACCACGTCCGATTCCCGGGTGGTCTCGAATCCGAGGAAGCGGGCCTCGACCGTGTACACGCCCGGCGGTACGTCCCGGATCAGGAAGCCGCCGTCCCCGCGCGTGACGGTCCCCAGATCGAGGCCGATCACGGACACCGAAGCGCCGCCCAGCGGGGCCTGCGTGGTCTCGTTCAGAACCCGGCCCTGGATCTCACCGGTCTGGGCCAGGGCGGGAAACGGCACAGCCACCGCAAGGGCCACCAGGACCTGAACGTACCCGAGGTTGAGAGCAGAGCGCATCCGAGGAGCCACGTGAAGAAATCTGTACAATAATTTGACGAACCATGTACAACCGAACAGCTGCCGGGTTCCCTGGCCCGGTGGCCGCTTGACCCGAGGTGTTGTCGGACCGATGGTGGGCTTCGCCCCTGGGGTGGGTGCCCCGCCCCGCTCCGTTCGCTCCGGCCGCGCGACAGGTAGTCCCATGCCTCCTGGGAGTGTGGTTCTCCTTCTCTTCGTCCGGTTGGGACCTGTGGTCCAGACCGACCGCCCGTGCATTCTCCTCTGAGGCGCAAGGTCCGTCTGGTGCTGCTCATCACGGGCTTCTGGTTGCTCGTGGCGCTCTTCATGTGGGTGGTCGACATCCTCTTCGTGGCGAGCCTGCCGGAGGTCGCCCTGACGCCCGAGACGGCACGCATCACCTTCGAGACGACGCTGCTCGGGGGGCTCCTTGGCGGTCTGCTGGGGGGCAGCGGCATCGTCTTCTTTCTCAAGGACCGCGTCCGCCACCTGCCGCTGGCTGCCGTGCTGGCGCTGCACACGGCCACCTACCTCCTGAGCATCCTCGTCGTGGCGTCCCTCGTGTCGGCCGTCTTTCATGTGAGGGAGCACTCCGTCGCCCTGTGGCACCCGGACGTGTTCGCCAGCGTCGTCGAGTTCCTCGCCAGCCCGGCCTTCGTCCGCGTCCTCCTCCTGTGGACCGCCACCGCCGGATTCACCTCCGTGCTACTCGAGGTCAACGACAAGTACGGCCCCGGCGTGCTTCGCGACTTTCTTCTGGGCCGGTACCATCGCCCCAAGGTGGAGGAGCGCTTCTTCCTGTTTCTCGACCTCCGAGGTTCCACGACCATCGCCGAACGACTGGGGCACATCGAGTACTTCGACTTCCTGGGCCGGTTCATCGCCGACGCGACGGACCCCATCCTGGCCCGAGGCGGACAGATCCACCAATACGTGGGCGACGAGATCGTGGTCTCGTGGAAGGCCGAGGGGGGCGCGCAGCACGCCAACTGCGTGGCGTGCTTCTTCGCCATTCGGGACGCCTTCGCGGCTCGTGCCGACGCATATCGGGATCGGTTCGGCCTCGTGCCCGAGTTCAAGGCGGGCGTGCACTTCGGGCCGGTCACCGCCGGTGAGATCGGCGTCGTCAAGAAGGAGATCGTCTTCAGCGGAGACGTGCTGAACACCACCTCGCGCATCCAGGAGCGGTGCAACGCCCACGGCGTGGATCTCCTCGTGTCCGGGGACGCCCTGGACCGCCTCGGCAACGCGGTGACGGCCGTGCCCGTGGAGGAAATCGAGCTACGGGGGAAGGCCGTCCCCGTCACGCTCTTCACCGTCGACGGGTCGTCGATGGCGGCGAGTGATCGGGACCCGGCGGCCCATTGAGCGCATTGCCGGAGGTCACCCAACGCTCCGTCCTTCGCTTTTGGCTGCCGCTGGCGTCCACCTGGTGGATGATGGCCCTCGAGGGACCATTCCTTTCCGCCCTCGTCGCGCGGTTGGCCAACCCCGAGTTCAACCTGGGGGCGTACGGCGTCACCTTCGCGCTCGCGGTCCTCATCGAGTCGCCCGTCATCATGCTCATGACTGCCTCGACGGCGCTGGCCAGGGACGCCGAGAGCTTTCGCCGGTTGCGCCGCTTCGCCCACGCGCTCAGCCTGGGTTCCACGGCCGTCCTGGTGCTGTTCCTGATCCCGCCCGTCTACGACCTGTTCATGGTGCGGCTCC
Organism: Gemmatimonadota bacterium; assembly: GCA_039586035.1. Lineage (GTDB taxonomy): Bacteria > Gemmatimonadota > Gemmatimonadetes > Longimicrobiales > Gaopeijiaceae > JBDHHQ01. The sequence continues at coordinate 38,596 of JBDHLD010000001.1, forward strand.
TGGCTCTGCCGGACGAGATCGTCCGCCTCACGTACCCGGCGTTGTGGATCATGCTGCCGTGGCCTGGCGCCATCGGCTATCGGCGCTTCTATCAGGGCCTGCTGATCCGGGACGGAAAGACGCGCCTCGTGGCCCTGGGGACGGCCGTCCGAGTGGTGGCGATGTCCGCCACCGGCGTGGGGCTCTACCTGTGGGTCGTCCCCGAGGGGGCACACCTGGCGGCGGCGGCGTTGGCGGCGGGCGTCAGCGTCGAGGCGCTCGTCAGCCGGTGGATGGCCCGCGCCTCGGTGCGGCGCGTGACGTCGGTGACGCCGCCGGAGCACAGGCCGGCCATGAGCTACCGCTCCATCGCGCGCTTCTACTACCCGCTGGCTCTGACGTCCCTCATCGGCCTCTCGGTCCACCCGATGGTCACGTTCTTCATGGGGCGCGCGCCGTCGCCGGTGGAGTCCCTGGCCGTGATCCCGGTGGTGAACGCCCTGGCTTTCCTGTTCCGGGCAGGCAGCCTGGCCTACCAGGAGGTGACCATCGCCCTCATGGGCGACCGCTACGAGAACCTGGCGGCGCTGCGGACGTTCGCGGTCTGGATGGGCCTGACCGCATCAGGAGGCCTGGCCCTGGTGGGCCTCACGCCGCTGTCGACGGTGTGGTTCGAGGTGATCTCGGGTCTGACCCCCGAGTTGGCCCGCTACGCCATCCTCCCCACCGTGATCCTCGTGCCCCTGCCTCTCCTGGCCACGCTCTTGTCGCTCTGCCGCGGTGTTCTGGTCACCGCCCACGATACGCGCTTCATCACGATGGCCACGGCGTTGGAGGTGGTCACCATTCTCGCGGTGTTCCCGGCCGTGGCGTTCGGCTTCGGCGCCGTCGGCGTCACCGCGGCCGCCGTGGGCTTTCTCGTCGGGAGAGCCGCTGCGGTGGCTTTCCTCATGCCCTGGGCGGCCCGAGCCGTGGCCGGATCGGAGTCGTGAGGCCGCCGCACGAGCGTGCTCCGGCGACGCGCTCGGCAAGCGTCTGTGCTGCCACGCCCTCGGAATCAGCCCGGGACCGCGCCTCCAACCGACCGACCCGGTCGCCGGTCTCAGCCTCCCGGCCGGAAGCGCGGCTCGTACAGGCCGGGCACCGGGTTCGTCCAGCCCTCCTTGGACTCGGCAACCATCCGGATCACCTCGTCGATCAGCACCGCGTTGTCGAAGACGACCCCGTCCTTGATGGTCCAGCGGACGCCACCGCGTCGTGTGATGTCGCCGTCGTCCGTCATGTCCAGGGCGCCGAACGGGTACAGGTACCGGAGGTTGTCCAGCGGATTGCCGTCGACGATGGCCAGGTCGGCGGTGTATCCGGTCTGGATCAGTCCCAGATCCTCGCGCCTCAAGGTGATGGCGCTGTTGCGCGTGGCCGAGCGGATGACCTCGGCCGGGTCCAGACCGGCTTCGTGCATGAGCTGTAGCTCACGGACGTTGCCGAAGCCACTGGTGTTCCAGAGGTAGGGGTCGTCGACCGCGTACGAAAGGTGTCCGCCCCGCAGGTTGAACTCGTAGATGAGCCTCTGCCATTTCCGGTAGGTGTCCGACCAGCGCTGCTCGTCCTTCGACGTCCAGTTCCAGTGGTGGGACGCGTGATATGCCGGATTGGCCGCGTACCACTCTATGAGCTGGGCATGCGTGTATTTCTCGTGCCACGGTAGGCCCATGGCGCGATTCACGTCGCGGTTGACCTCATACGCGCTCATGGTGGGAATCAGCGACACGCCCGAAGCGACGAGCCGGTCCACCACCTCGCCGAAGAGCACGTCGTCCGGGGCGATCTGCCAGATCGCGCCCGCGTGGCGGAAGCGGTCGGCCTCGTCCAGGTAGTTGTAGTCCGACGGGAAAGGCTGGACGCGTCCGCCCAGAGCGGCCTCCGCATAGCCGTAGTGGTGCTCGATCATCGTGACGCCCAGCTCGGCTGCCACCACGGCGTTCACCACCGCGATGTCGGACGGTGGCAGATGCACCGTGGTGATGCCGCCAGCGTCGTAGACCGCTCTGCACACGGCGCCGAAAAGCTCGGCGTTCCAGGCCAGGCTCCCCACGCGCACGACGTGCGTGCCGCCGGCCATGACCTCGCCGATGAGCTCGGGCACACGGGCCGGGTCGTGCCAGGGCTCCATTACGTCGGCCGGTGGCATATTGCCGGGATCCCGCGAGCGACTGGGCCCCCAATCCCGGATCGGGTACATCCTGGGTGCCGTGATCTCGTTGGCCTCGGAGAGGCGCTGCTGCTCGAGGGCCGCCTCCCACCCCCGCCCGGCGCCGTTGACCATGGTGGTGACGCCGTGGGCGAGCTTGAGGTTGTAGACGTACTGGAGCGGGAGCTCGTCGCTCCGGATGTGCGCGTGCAGGTCGATGAGACCCGGCATCACGTACATCCCGGTGGCGTCGATGACGCGATCGGCCTGCGGCGACGGGGCGCCGGCCGGCCGGCCGGTCACGCCGTTGTAGGAGATGATCTGTTCGATGCGATTGCCCTCGATAACGAGGTCCGCCGGGCCGTAGGGCGGACCACCGTGCCCCGGAATGACCATGGCGTTCTGAATGACGAGCCGGCCAAAGGGTCCCTCCCGGGCGTCGTCCGAGGACGCTTGGGCCGCGGCGTCGCCCGGGACGGTGAAGGTGGGCGAGAGCGGCACGAGCAGGGCCAGCACCGCCGCCCGCAGTAGCCTTGGGCGGCGTGAGGATCGCGATTGGGTGGACATGGTCGCTCGGGGTTCGAGGGAAGTCCTTCGGTCCGGCACTCGGCGCGGGAATCCGCGGACCTGTGGGAGTGAGGCGCCGATGCCAGCCGGCGGGCACGGGAATCGGCGAGGGGTCATTGGGGCACGGGCCACCAGCCACCGACTGCGCCGAAGACGAGACAGGACAGCGGCCGAGGGCGTGGCATCAAGGCGGTGGCGTCTCATGGGGTGGTGTTTGGCGTCCCGCGCTCGTACACGACGCGGCCGCCGAGAATCGTCATGTCGACCTGGACCTCGAGGATCCGCTCCGGATCGATGGTGAGCAGGTCGTCGGAGAGCACGATGAGGTCGGCGAGCTTGCCGGGCTCCAACGTGCCCTTCCGGTCTTCTTCGAACGTCAGGTAGGCCCCGTTTCGCGTGTACCCCACGATCGCCTCGGGCACGGTCAAGCGCTCGCCGGGCCCGTAGACCTGGCCCGACATGCCCTTGCGGGTGACCGCGGCGTAGAGACCCACCATGGGGCCGATGGGCAGGATGTCGCTGCCCAGGGCCACGAAGATGCCGTGGCTCATGGGAGTGCGGACCGGGTTGTTGGACTGGAGACGCTCGCCCTCGAGGTGCTCGGCGTAACGCCCCTCCAGGGTGTACGCGAAGTTGGGCTGCTGGGCGATGAGGATGTTGTAGTCCGCCATCGTCCGCAGGGTCTCCACGGGTGGCAGCACCGTGAAGTGGTTGAGAAAGTGGCGGTGGGCCACCCGAGGCGACTCGTCGAGAAGCCGACGCCAGGCGTCCACCGTGACCTTGATAGCCGCGTCACCGATGGCGTGGAATCCCAACTGCCATCCCCGCTCATGAGCCGCCTTCGATATCTCGTAGAGCTCCTGCTCGGAGAAACGGCCGTGACCGAAGTAGTCGGGCTGATTCCGGTAGGGCTCGAGCGTCCAGGCCGCGGGGCCGGTGTAGCCACCGTCGACGAGAAGCTTGAGGGGCCCCACCCGAAAGCGCTCGTCTCCCTCCCCGGGGTGCATGCCCAGGTCCTCGAGTCGCTCTAAGGTCTCCGCGGCATCCGACCCGGCCCGAGGCTGGACGGCGACGCGAGGCAGCGCCGCCCCGTGCTCGGAGTAGATCTCTTGCCAGAATCGGACGCCCTCGGTGGTCTCGCCGGCCTGGATGATGCTCGTGATGCCCAGCGCCAGGAGCCCCCGGAGGTTCTCGACGAGACTCTCCCGGAGCTCCTCGGGGGTCGCCCTCGGTACGAGTCGGCTCACCAAATCGGCTCGCTCCCGGATGATGCCGTTGAGCTCGCCGGTGTCGTCCCGCTCGATGACCCCTGCTTCGGGATCGGGCGTGTCTCGGTCGATCCCCGCCAGCTCCAGGGCGAGCGAGTTGACCACGGAGCTGTGACCGCCGGCGCGCCGGATGACGACGGGATTGTCAGGGGCCGCCTCGTCCACATCCTGGCGAAGCGGCCGCCGCTCTTCGGCCATCTCGTCTTCGGACCATCCCCACCCCGTGATCCACTCGCCCGGCCCGAGCTCTGCCGCCTTCGCCCGCACCTTCTCCTTGAACTCCTCGATGGAGGCGGTCCCGGAAAAGTCGATGTAGCGCCGCGGGTTTCCGCGGACGTGAATGTGGGTGTCGTTGAAGCCGGGCGTAACCAGCCGACCCTGCAGGTCGACGATCCGACCTGCCTCGTACCGGTCCTCCAGGTCGTCGCCCCCCACCTCGACGATGCGCCCCTCCCGGATGGCCACCGCGCGGTGGATCGACGTCAGGTCGTCCGCCGTGAAGATCCGGCCGCGGACCAACAGGAGGTCGGCCTTCTGCGTGGATACCTGCGCGGAGGCCGCGCCCGAGCCAACGACCCAGAGGAGAGCGCTGGCGAGGAGTGGGAGCGCGGGCGAGCGGGTGCGGCCCTTCAGGAGCTTCATCGACTGGCCTCGGCTTTCATCGGCTCGCTGTCCATCTCGGGGCCTCCTTGGATCACAACCTACTCGGGAGTTACGGTGATCGCATGCGCTTGCTCAGATCCAAAGAGCCCGAGCACGAGCTGAGGCCGCCGAGGCGACGACGCTGATCGCCCCCCAGGCCGAGTCACCGGCCGGGGGGCCATGTCGTGGTGGCGAGGCGTCGCGTCGCGGAGCGGCGCGGTTGCGCCGGCGTGGGCGTGGTCCGACGATGCGATGCGTCGAGGCGGACGCCCGCGCACGGAGGTCTTTGTGGTATGAGCCCGAACCACCGATCCGGTGGCTGAGCCCTTGGGAGGCTATCCGGTCCCGGCGGCCACCCACCGGGTCGAAGAGACGATCCGGCGCAGTCGTTTCATCACGACCGTCGCGCGGGCGGGCACGCCCGAGGCGGCACGCGCCTTCGTCGCGGCAGTCCGCCAGGAGTTCCCGGACGCCACCCACAATTGTTGGGCCTTCGTGGCCGGTCCCCCGGGCGACTCGGGGCAGGTGGGCATGAGCGACGACGGTGAGCCCCACGGAACGGCGGGTCGACCCATGCTCACCGCGCTCCTTCACGGTGGGGTCGGTGAGGTCGCCGCGGTCGTCACCCGGTACTACGGGGGCGTGAAGCTCGGGAAGGGCGGGCTGGGGCGGGCGTACGCGGGCGGCGTGGTGGCGGCGTTGGAGACGCTCCCCACCGAGCTGCTGGTGCCTACCGCCGAGGTTACGGTCGAGCTACGACACGCCGACGTGACCGGTGCCCGCCGGATCTTCCTTCGTCTGGGCGTGACGGTGTTGGACGAGGCGTGGGGGGAGGGGATCGCGTACCGCCTGCGGGTGCCGGAACCCGTCATGGCGGAGCTGGCGTCGGAGCTGGGCGGACTGACCCGGGGCCGGGCAGAGGTGAAGGGGCCCTGAGGTCCCGGCCTCGGCCCGGTTCGCGGGATGACCGCGTTCGAGCATCGGGTCCGGAGCGTCGGTCGAGAATTCCTGCCCGGGGCCTGCTCTACACCGTCAACGCTCGACCAGGGGAGGAAACCCCTCGGGTGGCCGCCGGTGGTGGGTCCCTTGCTCGTAGGCGTACGCTAGCGTGAAGAGCAGGCCTTCCTGATACGGACGCGCCAGAATCTGCAGGCCGGCGGGAAGGCCGCCGTAGGTGTAGCCCATGGGCACGGTCACGGCTGGCAAGCCAGTGGCCGGCGCGACCCGCTGACTGTTGTCGCCGGCGTACTCTTCAATGGCCCGGTCGAGGTGTGCCGGCGGAGTCGTCCACGTGGGATAGACCACGGCGTCGAGGCGCTCCGCGTCCATGGCCTCGGTCACCGCCGCCAGAAACGCCTGCCGATCCGGGTGCTCGGCGAAGTCGGGACAGGGTGGGTCGAAGTCGGCCGGGTGCAAGTCGGCGGGGGCCTCGGTGCCCCTGTCCAGGCGCTCGGCCACGTACTCGGAGTACTGCCCCGCCTCGTACGCCTCCCGCACGTCATGGATCGGCGCCGCCTCGCCCAGCGACAGGAGGTACTGACGCATGTCGTAGCGGAAGCGCCGGCAGAACATGGGCGCGTCGAGCAACGCGTCCCAGTCCGGGACAACGAACGGATCGACGATCTCGGCGCCCTGGAGGGCCAGGTCCTGGAGCGCGGTCTCGAAGACCCGCGTGACGGCCGTGTCCGCGTCCTCCGTGTCTACCAGCGCCCGGAGCACTCCGAGGCGTTTGCCCTCCAAACCGGTCGGGTCGAGGAACGCGGTGTAGTCCGCCTCTCGCCGATCCCGGCCGAGCTCCGTGTAGGGGTCGGCCGGGTCGTAGCCCGCCACCACGTTGAACACCCGGGCTCCGTCCGTGACCGTCCTGGTCATGGGTCCCGCGATGTCCCGGTCGAAAGAGAGCGGGATCACACCATCGCGGCTGGTCAGGCCGATGGTGGATCGGATGCCGAAGAGCGCCAGGTGGGACGATGGCCCACGGATCGAGTTGCCCGTGTCGGACCCCAGGCCCACCAGCCCGAAGCTGGCCGCTACACCCGAGGCCGTACCCCCGCTCGACCCGGCGGGGACGCGGTCGAGGACATAGGCATTGGCCGTGGTGCCGTAGGAAGAGCTGACGGTCTGACGGGGGCTGAAGGCCCATTCGGCCATGTTGGTCTTGGCCAGCACGATGGCGCCCGCCTCCCGGATCTTCCGGACCATGAAGGCGTCGTCGGGCGGACGGCTGTCCAGCAACGCGATGGAGCCGCCGGTGGTGGGGAGGTCGTGCGTGTCGAAGTTGTCCTTCACCAGGACGGGGACGCAGAAGAGCGGGCCCAGCTCGCCGCCTGCGGCCACCGCCCCGTCTGCTTCGTCGGCCCGGGCGAGGGCCTCGGGGTTGACCACCGTGATCGCGTTCAAGCCGGTGCTCTGATCGAAGGCATCGATCCGATCCACGTGGGCCTGGACCACCTCGCGGCAGCTGGTCCGACCCGAGATCACGGCCTCATGCACCTCCGCGATCGTGGCCTCCACCACGTCGAACGGTGCATCGGGAGGGGCGCAGGCCGGGGCCACGAGGGCGGCCACGCACGTCACGGTCCGCCACCGGCCACGATGGGGTCTCGTCGCTGCCTGGGGCAGACCGGCCTGGGATAGATGGTCCCGCACCGCCCGCCGTCGCAGATGCGGCGACCGCCCCGTAGGGGGCCTCCCCCCGAAGCGCCCGCCGTACAGCGGTGAATCCGGCCGCCTCATTGGAACACGACTCCCGTCTTTCGCATGAGCTCGGCGAACTCGTTCGCCTCGATGCGGGCCAGGGCCTCGGCCCGCTCCGCTACGCCGTCGGACAGTCGCTGGAAGAGGTCTCGTTGCCCCTGAGTAGGCGGCCCGTCGGCCATGGACGCGAAGCTCATCAGCCGCGCCAGCTTGCTGTCGATGCCCGTGGGTTGGGCGATCAAGTCCTGTCCGGCTCGTGCGCGGTATTGCACCAGTCGCTCCTCGAGCGGATAGAGGAGGTCGTTGAGGTCGGCCAGCGCACCCTCCAGCTCTCCACCCCCACCGGCTCGCTGCACGGCCTCTGTCCCCCTGGAGCGGAGCTCCCGGATACGGCCCACGACCTCCATGGTCTCCGTCAGCTTGTCCCGGACCTCCAGCAAGAAGGCGAATTGGGCCTCCAGGTCGGCCTGCGTGTACTCGACCCGGGGGTCTTTGAGGATCTCGAAGGTCTGGCGGTGCGTCTGGCCCGCGACCTCCAGCTCCACCTCGTACGATCCGGGCGGGGCGCCGGGGCCGTCGGCACGGCCCTGGAACACCGCGTCCTCGAGGACCTCGGCGGCTGGATACCGCATGTCCCAAACGAATCGATGGGCGCCCGGGCCGGCGGTCACCGTTCGGTCGCCACCGCCCCGGCCGAAGAAGCCCCGCTGGGGCTCGTCGGCCTCGGCCGCGCTCGTGAAGGTGCGGATCACCTCACCGTCTGCGAAAAAGCGCAGCGCAACTTCTCCTTCCGGCTCCGTGCCGAGGTAGTAGTGCACCGCGACGCCCTGCGGCGGATTCTGTCCCGCTTCGTGTCCGCGGCCGGTGGTCGTCGCGTTGAACAGGCCGGCCCTCGAGGCGCCGCTGGCATAGCGGATCGCAGGCCGCGGCTGGAACAGGTGCACGTCCGCCGCGACGACCTCGGGAGTCAGCTGACGGAGCAAGGCCACGTTGTCCAGGATCCAGAAGGACCGACCGTGCGTCGCCGCCGCCAGGTCGCCATCCCGCACCACCAGGTCATGCACCGGCACGACCGGCAGGCCCTCTCCCAGCGGCTGCCAGTGACCGCCGTCATCGAGCGACACCCATGCGCCCATCTCGGTGCCGGCGTAGAGCAGCCCCGGCCGCTCCGGATCTTCCCGAATCACGCGAGTGAAGTGCCCATCCCCGATGCCGTCGGTGATTGGGACCCAGGTCTCGCCGTAGTCGGAAGTCTTGAAGAGGTAGGGCGTGTGGTCGGAGAGCTTGTACCGGGTCGCCGCCACGTACGCCGTCCCAGGGTCGTGATGGGACGGGTCGATCACGCTGATCATCGCGAAGTCGGGCAGCTCCGCGATGGTGACGTCGGTCCACGTCGCCCCGCCGTCCTTGGACACGTGGACGTACCCATCGTCGGATCCCGCCCACAAGAGACCGCGCTGCGCCGGTGATTCAGCGAACGCGAAGATCGTGGCATACCACTCGGGACCGTAGGCCTCTCGGGTGATGGGCCCCCAGTACTCCCCCGTCTCGGTGCGCTCGTATGACGGGGTCTTCTCCAGGGTGGAAGGGTCGGCGCGCGTGAGGTCCGGGCTGATGACTTCCCAGGACTGACCCTCGTCCCGGCTCCGGTGCACGTGCTGGGACGTCACGTACAGGACGTCGGGGTCGTGGGGCGAGGTGGCCACCGGGTAGGTCCACCAGAACCGGAAGTTGATGTCTGCCGAACCCCAGCCATAGTGCGTCTCGGGGTTGGGTGAGATGTCACGCACCTGCTTGGACCGGTGGTCGTAGCGGTAGATCCAGTGGTGGTCACCGGCGTACACGATGTCGGGGTCGGCGGTGTTGACGGCGATGTATCCGTCTTCGCCGCCGCCCACCGTGTACCAGTCCTCGATGGTCACGCTTCCGTAGTCCGATCGGCTGGGTACGCTGATCGTCGTGTTGTCCTGCTGGGAGGCATAGAGCCGATACGGCGTGCGATGATCGGCAGCTACGTGGTAGAGCTGGGCCGTCGGTTGGTTGAGCAGCGTGGTCCAGGACTCGCCGCCGTTGAAGCTGACGGACGCGCCACCGTCGTTCGCGTTGACCATTCGGCGGGGATTCGCCGGGTCGATCCACAGGTCGTGGTTGTCCGGATGGGCGGTGGACATCTGCTCGAACGTCTCCCCGCCGTCGGTGGATTTCCAGGCACGCACGTTGAGCACGTAGAGCGTGTTCGGGTCGATGGGGTCGGCAACGATGTGGTGGTAGTACCAGGGCCGCTGGGTCAGATCCGCGTCGTCATTGACGCGGGTCCAGGTGGCGCCGGCGTCTTCGGAGCGGAACAGCCCCTTCTTGCCGAGCTCGGCGTCCACGATGGCCCAGACCCGATCCGGCCGCGACGGAGCGAGCGCCACGCCAATACGGCCCTTGAGCCCCTCGGGTAGACCGGGATTGTCCGTGAGCTCGGTCCAACTGTCGCCTCCGTCGTTGGACTTGAACAGGCCGGTCCCGGGTCCGGCGCTCCGGAATCCCCAGGGAAAGCGGCGCAGCTCGAGGAGTGACGCGTACATCACCTCCGGGTCGTTCGGGTCCAGGACCAGGTCGATGGCTCCGGTGTTCTCGTCACGGTAGAGGATCTTCTCCCAGGTGGCGCCTCCGTCGGCGGATCGGTACACGCCCCGCTCCTCGCTGGGCCCCCAGGCGTCGCCCAACGCGGCGACGTAGACGAGGTCCGGATTCGAGGGGTGAACGCGTACGCGCGCAATCTGGAGCGTCTCGGCCAGCCCCAGGTGCCGCCAGCTCTCTCCAGCGTCATCCGACCGGTACACGCCGTCGCCGTGGGAGGCGTTGCCGCGAATGCACGCTTCGCCCATGCCCACGTACAGCGTGGTGGGGTTGGACGGCGCGACGGCCACCGCTCCCACCGAACCCGTGCCGAAGTACCCATCCGACACGTTGAACCAATTGAGCCCGCCGTCCTCCGTCTTCCACACTCCTCCTCCGGCCGTGCCCTGATAGAAGGTCATGGGGCTGGAGGGGTCTCCCGCCACTCCCAGCACGCGCCCTCCGCGCGTCGGGCCCACGGATCGCCATTGCAACGCTTCGAGATGGGGTGGGCCCGCGGTCTGGGCCTCCGCCGCCGCGGGGCCGGAGACCAGCGACCCATGGGGACCCGGCGCCGGCGGCGCGAACAGGAGCGCTGCCGCGAGTCCGACGGGAGCAAGCAGTTTCACGAGATGCACGAGGACAGGACGCATGGTGTGGCTCCGGAGCTAGACGGGTTGGGTGACGACCCGAACCCGCAGTCTACCCGCTCGCCACGCCGAAGGACACAGCCGAAGGCCAGGGGCGCACCGCTGGACCCGTCAAGCCCTCCCGCGACCCGCACGGCCCCGAGTCGGGCTACGGGGCAGCGTCCCTTTCCAATGGCGCGGTCTGCGGGCGAAGCGCCGCCGTCGATCGTGAGTAGGCTCAGTCCTCCAGCGCCATCCTGAGGATGGCCCACGAGCGGAAGAGAGCCACGGACCGCAGGCCCCGGACCCGAGGTTGCTGATTGCTCATGGCGTTTCTGGCGCGCCGTCGAACCGCGGTCCCCAGCCTGGGAACGGACCACCGACCGGGCGGATCCGTGATCATGTCGAGAAGCTTCTCTCCGAAGGCGACCGGGATGACCGCATCGAGCCGACTGCGCGACGAAGAGATCCAGGCGCGCAGCGCCGGGGCCTCGGTCCGAAGGAGGGGCCCGAAGTCTGGATGGTAGGCCTCGCGGTCGGAGCGCACGAAGTCGCGGAACGTCGGCGAAAGCCGACCCATGGCCTCGAGGAAGAGGGACTTGCCTCGGCGCGCCTGCTGCGGAACCGCGGTCACCAGGTCCAGGACATCGGAGTCCATCAGGGGGTTTCGCACCTTCCCAAAGCGACCGGCATAGTGCTCGCGCCACGGCAGGATCACGTTGACGTTCCGTTGTTCGTGGATGAGGTGATCCTGCATTCGGAAGAGATCGCCGTGGTGCTCCTGGCGCTCTAGAATCTCGGCCTTGTCCGACTCGAGCCCCCTTCTCATGCTGGCGACGACGTCTCGAGGGAGCGAGCCCTCCAGCTCCATGGGGAAGGCCAGGTCCCTGATGTGGGCGTCATGCCAGACGGCCTGCTCACACGGAAGGTCGTCCGTGCCAAAAGTGCCGAGGTATTCGTCTCCAACGAGAATCACGGGATCGGGGGCGCCGGCGAGCTCGTCATCGAGCAGGGTCCACGCATCGGCTGCCGACCACCCTCTGGCCATGCCCTGGGTCCAGTCGGCGTTTCTCCTGAGGTGGGCCATCAAGTCGCCGCGGTAGGTCTCCACGATCCGGTGAGGGAGCCCGAGAAGCCGCGCCGTGCGGGCCGCCACAAAGGCGTCTTTCTTGTCTTCTGGACAGGTCTCGAAGTCCCTGAGCCTGCCGTACTCCCGTCGCGACACGTAGGAGAACGTCCGGACGTCGGTGATACCGAGCACTTCAGTGAGGATCACAGCGATGGCGGTCGAGTCGTGTCCGCCGCTGAGCGACATGACCAGATCGCCACTGGCCCTGCGGCGGACCGCCTCCACGAGCCTCTCGCCCAGTTCGTCGGCGAGCCTGTCGAGGTCGACGTCGCCCTCTGGTTCGCGCACGACGTGGGACCAGTAGCGCTCCGGCCGGAGCGCCCCGTCGCGCACATCGAAACAGGTGCCCGGATCCAAGACGCGGATCCCCTCGAAGGGCGTACGACCGTTGTAGAAAGCGCCACCGACCATGTACCAGGCGAGTCCCGTGACGTCCAGCTGTCGTCCCCCGGTGCGCTGGCTCTTCAGGTCGGAAGTGAGCCAGTGGCCACCGTCGGAGAGACCGTGGAAGACCCTGCGGGACCGAACTCGGTCGGTGGCCACCAACAGCCGGTCCGCCTCCCGGTCCAGCACCAGGAGGGCGAAGGAGCCGTTCAGGTCATCAAGGAGCCGTCGACCCCGCACCCGGAATCGCCGGGCGAGCGCCTCCGCGGTGTCACCGAAGTCGTCGTGGATCTCGCCGTGAAGGACCACGGCCACCCTGCCATCGCCGTCCCAGCCGACGGTGGTCCCGCCACCCGTCCCCACCTCAACGGTCCAGCTGGCGGACTCGACGGTGACTCGGGGCGCTCGCCCGGTGGCGTCGCGAAAGATCCGTGCGGCGGCATCGGCCGGGCCACGGCGCTTGTGGAGGCAGAAAGCGCGAAGCTGAAACGGCTCGTACGACGAGCCTGTGACACGAACGTCGTCCTGGTCCATGGGCGCGCGATCTGTCGGGTCGGACACGGAGCTGATGGATGCGCTCACCGATTCCCCTCGCCATGGATGGAGCCGTGCAACACCCGAAATCGCGCCAGAGACGGCTCTGCGCGTCGAGTCCGGGGGCTTCTGCCGATCGTCACCGCCGTCACCTCCAGGGTGCATGGCACCCCTGCCCCCTCGACCAGCAAGAGGCGCGCCAGGACTCACATGGGTCTGGCGGTGGAGTGGACCGGCCGTGCGCCGGCCCGAGCGGGACCTGACCCCCTCCCTCGGCGTTGAATCCCCGAGGAGCGGGCGGTAAGATCGCTCCAGGCCCCAGTGAGCGCGGCGCTCGTCGAAGACGGTGTCCACGCCTCCCATCCCGGGCGTCCCGGGGCTGGGTACGGTTCTGTCGATCCTGTGGGCAAAGGACGGGTGCGTGAGGAGCCAGGTGGAATCGACAGATCGGACGATCCGCGTCTTCGCCGCGCTGGCGTGCTTGTCGGCCGCGTGGACGATGCCGGCCGACGGTCAGGTTCCCGCCGCCGTGTTGGGCCGGATCTTCGACGCCGAGTCCGGCAGCGCGCTCGCGGACGTTGCCGTCGTCGTGGAAGGCACGGGCTTCGGCACCGTCACCAACGATGTCGGGCTCTTCGTGCTGGAGCGCATCCCTCCGGGCACCCACGCGCTGCGCATCCAACATCTCGCCTATGGCGAGGTGCGTGACAGCATCCGGCTCTCGCCCGGCGAGGATCTGACCCTTCGCATCAACCTCTCGACCCGGGCCATCGGCGTCGAGGGCGTGATCGTCGAGAGCGCCTCCACGCGGCAGCGCGAGGCCCGGGCTCGGGGCAGCTCGTCCAACGTCGTCACGCGGGACGAGATCGAGCCCATGATCGGGACCGGCCAGCGCCTCGACCAGGTGCTGGCGCGCCACATCTCCGGCATCAACGTGCGAAACCCTCAGACGAGGGCGGGGACCGCCGTGTGCGTGGAGTTTCGGGCCCCACGCTCCCTGCAGGGCACGGAGGGATGCCGTCACCCAACGGTCTTCCTGGACGGCGTCAGGGTGTCGAATCCAACGCCCCTCTGGACCACTTTCCCCATCGAGCAGATCGAGCGTATGGAAGTCGTCTCTTCCGCGGAAGCCGGCGCGAGATACGGTACCGACTCGAGCTACGGGGTCCTCCTGATCGAGACGCGGACCGGCCGGTCGGAGATGGGGGTCGAGAACGTCACTTCGCGGGGACGCCGCACCTACGATTGGGCGTTGGAGACGGAGCCGTACCCCTGGGCCAAGGTGTTCGCGAGCTCCTTCGTCGGAAACGCCGCCGGGCTGGCGGCCGGAGCCCTGATCGGCCGATCGTGCATCGAGTTCGAGGAGGGCCTGGCCAACTCCCACTTTTTTCTCGAGACCTCCTGTGACCGGCTCGCCACGGCGGCGGTCACGACGGCCATGTTCGGGCTCCCGATCACCGGTGCCACGTTCGGCGCCAACCGAGCGGGACGGACCGACCTGTCGCGGGGCAAATGGCTGCCCACCGCGGTTGCGGCGGCCCTGGCGCTGGTGCCCGGCTACATCCTGGTCGTGGCCAAAGACGACGAGTCGTTCACCGGGGGCCGCGTCATCGGGTGGGGAGCCCTGACCATAGGCGTCCCGGCGTTCACGACGATCGCGGACCGGCTATTCCGAGAGTTCCGCAGCGATCCCAGAGGTGCGCTCACGGCCGAAGAGCTCCCGGAGTCGTCGACCGGCCCGGGGAGGTAGGTCCGGGCGCGGGGCATGAGGAGCCCGGGACCGACGCGAGGGCCGTGGGCAGATGCTCGGAAGCCCTGGTGGGCACGAGCGGGCGCGAAGGGGTAGATTGCGCCAGCCGCCATCGGGAGGGGGCCCCGGAGGCCGTCGCCGGATCGGAGCTCACGTCCAGGGCACCTACGTCACGCTCTGAAGCCTGCCGACGGTCCTGGAGTCCTATTTCCGCGCCCAACGAGAGGGCCGTACGTCCTTCATGCCGCATCAGTCGAGTCTCTTCCAGCCGAACGAGAGCCCCTTTTCAGACGCGGACGCCGTTCTGCGTGGCGTATTCGGATACGAGGACTTCCGTCCAGGGCAGCGGACGGTCATCGAGGCGGTGTTGGCCGGCGACGACTGCATCGCCATCATGCCGACCGGCGCAGGAAAATCCCTCACGTTCCAGATCCCCGCGAAGCTGCTTCCGGGCACCGTGTTGGTGGTCTCACCCCTCATCAGCCTGATGAAGGACCAGGTGGATGCCCTCATGGCCATGGGCTTCCGCGCGGCCGCCATCAACTCGTCGCTCGACCTCGACGAGCGCAACCGGCGCCTGGCGGCTCTCCGCGCGGGAGAGTACGAGCTCGTCTACCTGGCGCCGGAGGGTCTGGACGGGCGCCTCCGACGCGAAGTCGCCGAGTGGCCCCTCTCCTTGATGGTGGTGGACGAGGCTCACTGCATCAGTCAGTGGGGGCACGATTTCCGGCCCTCGTACCGTCGTCTGCGGGGCGTGAAGGAGGAGTTGGCCCAGGTACCGGTCCTTGCCCTCACCGCCACCGCCACCAACCGCGTGGCCAGGGACATCATTGCGCAGCTCGGCATGGCGCGGCCCCGGGGGTACAAAGGGTCGTTCTTCCGGTCCAACCTCCACGTCCGCTGCCGGAAGAAGGGCACGGGCGAGACGCGCGCCGAGATCCTCGGGTTGATCAGGGCCAGGGAAGGGGAGTCGGGAATCGTCTATTGTCTCTCCCGGAGGACCGTCGAGCAGACGACCGCGTTTCTGGCTTCGAAGGGCGTGCGAGCGGCCCCCTATCATGCGGGCCTCTCTCCGGAGGTGCGGGTCCGGAACCAGGACGCATTCGCCAGGGACGACGTCGACGTCATCGTGGCAACCGTGGCGTTCGGCATGGGCATCGACAAGTCCAACGTGCGGTTCGTCATCCACCGGGATATGCCGCGGGACGTGGAGTCGTGGTATCAGGAGATCGGTCGTGCCGGCAGAGACGGGCTCCCCGCGGACTGCTTCCTCTTCTATTCGTGGGCCGACGTGAAGCTCCACGACCGTTTCCTGTACGATGTCGAAGACCCGGAGCTCCGGGCGCAGAAGATCCAGGCGAGCCGTGCGCTCTTTCGCCTGGTCGAGGCCGGGGGCTGCCGGCACCGGGCGATCCTGTCGCACTTCGCCGAGGAGATCGAGGCGTGTGGCACGTCCTGCGATGAGTGCACCGGCGTGACCACGGAGGCGCTTGCTGCCGAGGGCATGATGAGCGGCGCCCGGGGGCGAGCGGCGGGAGGCCAGCCGCGTCGGCGACCAGCACCGTCGGGTGCGGACGAGGTGACACTGCCCCCCTCCGCGAAGGAGCTGTTCGAAAGGCTTCGCGGCGTCCGGAAGCGCCTAGCTGATGCGCAGAACGTACCGGCCTACATCGTGTTCAACGATCGCACGCTGCAGGCCATGGCTCAGGCGCGACCCCTCACGCCGGCCGAGCTCCTCGCGGTCCCCGGCGTGGGGCCGGCCAAGCTCGAGCGGTACGGACAAGACTTCCTGGACGTCGTGCGGGAGACTTGAGCGTGAGGGAGACATTAGCCTGACGGAGACGTGACCGTGAGCGAGACATGATCGTGAGGGCACAGCGATCCAGGGCCGGTCGTCTTCCCGGGCACCTGCTCACCCTGATCCTTCTGGCCCTGGGGTCTCCCGTCCCGACGACGGCCCAGATCGCTGCGGAGCCCGCGTTCGAGGGGCCGGTGGCCATCGTCGGGGCCACGGTCGTGGACGTGGAGGGTGGCCCTCCCCTAAGCGATGCGACCGTGATCGTGCGTGGAGGGCGCATCGCGGCATTGGGGCCGGACGATGCCACGCCCATCCCGGCGGATGCCACCCGGATCGACGCCAGCGGGCTCTGGTTGCTTCCCGGCCTCATGAACATGCATGTCCACTTCGGCCTGGTGTTGCCGGGTGCCGCGGGAGCCGCATTGGCGAACGAGACCGAGGCAGAGCTGGCCCTCCGCATGGCCGCCGCGGCCCGGGAGACCCTCCGCGCCGGAATCACCACCGTCCGAACGACGGGCGAGCGCGGCCACGTGGACCTGGCCCTCCAAAGGGCCATCGACCGAGGCGAGGCGCAGGGTCCGCGGATCTTTTCGGCCGGTGAGTCCGTTCAGGTGACCGGTGGGCACGGCTCCCAGGCGGGAGAAGTGGCCAACGACGGTCCCTACGAGTTCCGCGAGGCCGTGCGCAGGGAGTTCCGTGCCGGCGCCCGTTGGATCAAGATCCTGATCTCTGGCGGCATCGCGACGCCGGGCGGTGACATCGCGGCGTCGTACATGACGCCCGACGAGCTCGAAGCCGTCACGGACATCGCCCACCGCCTGGGCGCCAGGGTTACGGCTCACTCCGGGTCCCCGACTGCCACCCTGGATGCCATCGCGGCGGGTGTCGATTGCATCGAGCACGGCTACTTCCTGACCCCCGAGGTATTTCGGCGGATGCGTGAGGCCGGCACCTGGTACGTGCCGACGATCCTGGTCAGCCAGCCGGCCACCCTGCCGTTCTTCGAACGCATCGGGTCGCCCCGATGGTACCTCGACAGGGTCGAGGCCGTGGGACAGCGGCACTGGGCGTCCCTCGAGACCGCCGTTCGGGAGGGCGTCCGCATCGCGCTGGGCACCGACCAGCTGCCCCACGAGCCCAACGACGGGACGATCGCCACCGTACGGGAGGCCGAATACTACGTCGACGCCGGGATGTCTCCCCTCCAGGCGTTGCGCGCGGCCACGATCGAGCCCGCCACCATGCTGGGCGTGGATCAGGAGCTGGGGACGCTGGCAGTCGGCAAGCTGGCCGACCTGATCGGAGTCGCGGCCGATCCCACGGCGGACATCGGCGCCCTCCGCGCCATTCGGCTGGTGATGAAGGGGGGCGAAGTGGTGCGCAACGAGCTGCCGAGGTAGGCCGACCCCTCGGTCACCCTTCATGTGCTCGCTCGGGTCACCCCGTCCTGAGACCGCTCTGCGCCATCTCCGCCTCTCGGCGAGTCGCCGTGTCCCGGTGCCGCGCTCCGCCGCGCGTCGGGTCAGGTCCTGCCCTCGGGAGCGCCGTTCTCCGTCCTGAGCGTCGAGGCGCTGGCGCCTCCGCGGTCCTCCATGTATACTACCACGTATATATACACAATCGTATACATGGATGAGGCACGCGCCGTCGAACGGGAGGCGAATCGAACCGTGACGCCACGAACGAGGTCCCTGAGCCCCAAGTGGTTCCAGATCCTGCTCGCGCTGGCCGAGCGCGACCTCTACGGGTCCGCCATCATGGACGAGGTGCTGCTGCGGACGGACGGTGAGATGCGTCTCTGGCCCGGAGCCCTGTACAGCGCCCTGAAGGACATGGCCGACCGCGGCTTGATCGTGGAGACCGAGCCACCCGAGGGCGCGCCCACCGAGGGCGGCAAGCGCCGCTTCTACAGCATTTCGCCTGCCGGTCGGGACCGACTCGCGTCCGAGGTCGAGCGCATGGCGTCTCTCGTGCGTGTCGCCAGGGCCCGCAACGTGGGGCCAGAGCGGGAGGCAGTGTGAGACGGGAGCGGGCGGAGCGCTGGTTCCGCAGAATCCTGTCGGCGTATCCACCGGAGTTTCGGCACCGCTACGGGGCAGAGATGGAGGAGGCGTTCCGGAACCTGCTCCGACAGGAGGAACGGCTGCACGGGCGGGTTCGATGGGGCGCCGTGTGGATGCGGACGGTGTGGGACACCGCCGTACACGGCGTGCGCCTGCGGTGGGGGAGGGGGAGGGTCGGCCGGCGGGACGAGTCCGGAGCGGTGGCGCAGGGTGCCGGCACGGGAGGGAGGGACTTCGTGGGAGGCCTGGTCGCGGATGTCAGATACGCCGTTCGGGCGCTTCGCCGGAAGCCCGTGTTCGCGCTCACGGCCGTCGGCACGCTGGCGCTGGGCATCGGTGCCAACACCTCCATCTTCAACATCGTGAACGGTCTGCTCCTCCGGGACATGCCGTACGAGCGGTCGGACGAGCTCGTTCACATCTGGTCGCAGAACACCGAGCGGGGGTGGTTCAAGACGGACATCCCTCTCGTGGACGCCTGGGACTTCGGGCAGCGGACCTCGGCGTTCGCCGACGTGGCGGTGTTCAATCGGCAGAGCTTCACGCTCACCGGCACCGATCGTCCGGAGCGCATGGGTGGACACGGCGTGACGCCGAACATGTTCTCGGTCCTCGGCGTGTCGCCGGCCCTGGGTCGCGATTTCAGCGACGCCGACGGCCAGACCTCGGCGCCCGCCGTCGCCATCCTGAGCCACGGCTTCTGGCAGCGGCGCATGGGGGGTGACCGGGGCGCGCTGGGCGCCACGATCAACCTGGACGGGGAGCCCACGACGATCGTCGGCATCATGCCGGAGGGCTTTCCGTTCATCGATACACGGCCCGACGTCTGGGTACCCCTCCGGGGCCATCCGGCCGACGCCCGCCGGGGCAACCATAGCCATGTGGCCGTCGCGCGGCTCGCACCCGGCGTGTCGGTCGACCGGGCGAGGCGAGACGTCGCACAGGTGGCCCTCGCGCTGGAGGAAGAGCACCCGGAGACCAACAGGGGCTGGACGGCCGATGTCATCCCGGTCCAGCGGAGCCACCTCGGTGACATCGGGGCTCGCGCCGCCCTGGTCATGATGGCGGCGGTCGGCTTCGTGCTCCTGATGGCGTGCACCAACGTGGCCAATCTGCTCTTGGCCCGCGCGAACGGCCGGCGCCTCGAGATGGCCATCCGGTCGGCCATGGGCGCGGGCCGTGTCCGGATGCTCCGCCAGACGTTGATCGAGAGTCTCGTGCTGGCCCTGGCCGGCGGAGTCCTCGGCGGCCTGCTGGCCATCTGGGGGACTCGCGCGATCGTGCGCGGCCTGCCGTCCAACATACCGCCCATCTTCACGTTCGAGATGGACGGGACCGTTCTGGCCTTCACGGCGGCCGTTTCGGTGGTCGCGGCGCTCCTCTTCGGGCTCGCGCCAGCCATTCGCTCGTCCCGTCTGACCGGTTCCGAGCTCCGGGACGGCGGTCGGTCCGGACCCGGCGCCCGGGGCCGTCGCCTCGGCGGCTTCCTGGTCGTCGCGCAGACGGCGCTGGCTGTCGTGTTGTTGATCGGGGGTGGCGTCATGGTCCGCAGCGTCATGGGAATGGCGCGTCTGGACCTCGGGTACGAGGCCGAGGGGTTGATGACGTTCCGGATCTCGCCCGGCGAGGCCCGGTACGAGGACAAGCCCGCGGTGACGGCGTTCCATGACGAGCTGATCGAACGCATCGACGCGGTGCCAGGCGTGGAACGTTCGGGGGCCGTGTACGTGCTCCCACTTTCCGGGTCGAACACCGTGGGCAGCTTCGTACTGGAGGGCGAGGACCCGTCAGACCCGGTGGCCCGTTATCCGGCCCGCTTCAACTATGTCTCGCCGGGCTACTTCGAGACGATGGGCATTGCCCGGATCGCCGGTCGCACGATCACGCTTGCGGACGACGCCGACGCGCCTCCCGTCATCGTCGTCAACGAGACGCTCGTATCGCGGCACCTCGGTGACGGAAACGCCGTGGGCCGTCGCCTGGTCCTCGATGGCACGCTCTTCGAGATCGTGGGCGTGGTCGCCGACCATTTCGAGCGCAGCCTGGCAGATCCCGTCCAGCCAGGCGTCTATTTCCCGATTCGTCGCTTCACCGGGCGCACGCGCACGGTTGTAGTCCGAGCTTCCGGCGATCCGGCGGCGCTGGTCCCCTCGCTTCGCGCCGTCGCGCTGGAAATGGACGGCGATCTGCCCATCTACGGGGTCCAGCCCATGGTGGACAACGTCACCCGGGTCGTGGGCCCCTACGTCCTGATGGCCCAGCTCATGGGTGGGTTCGCCCTCATCTCGTTGCTGCTGGGCGCGGTCGGCATCTATGGGGTCATGTCCTACGGTGTCGGACAGCGTACGAACGAGATCGGAGTCCGCATGGCGTTGGGTGCCGCGCGGCGCGAGGTCAGGACCATGGTGGTGCGCAGCGGGATGGGTCGCGCCGCGCTGGGCATCGGGTTCGGGCTGGCGCTCGCGTTCGGGGTCACCCGGGCCATGTCCAGCTTGCTGGTCGACGTGAGCCCCACGGATCCCCTCGTGTTCGGGAGCGTGACGGCCCTGCTGCTGGCGGTGGCGTTCCTCGGCTCGTATCTCCCTGCGATGCGGGCTTCGGCCGTCAATCCGGTGGACGCCCTGTCGCAGGAGTGACCCACACACGGAGCCGGGACGAGGAACGCGTGGAGACCATCACCTGGCGGGATTTCGAGCGAGTCGAGATTCGGGTGGGCACCGTGCTGCGGGTCGAGCCTTTTCCCCAGGCCCGCAAGCCGGCGTACAAAGTGTGGGCGGACTTCGGTCCCGAGGTCGGCCAACTCAAGTCCAGCGCGCAGCTTACGGACCTCTACGCGGCCGATGATCTCCTCGGGCGCCAGATCGTAGCGGTCGTCAACTTCCCTCCGAAGCAGATCGGGCCCTTCATGTCGGAGTTCTTGCTGACCGGGTTCTACCAAGCGGACGGGGCCGTCGTCCTGGCCGTGCCGGAGAGACCGGTCCCGAACGGAGCCAAGCTGGGGTAGGGGTCGTCGACGTCTACGCGCCGGCGCCTCCTCCGGCCAGCTCCGCGGCCACCCGGGCCAGCCGTTCCCGAGCGTCCGCGGCGACCGCGTCCAGCGCTTCGTCGGACCGGCCGCTTCCGCCCATGGACAGGAGGGCCATGGGATCGGTGATGCGAACCGTGGAGCCGCCGTCCGCCGCCGCTTCGACGGTGACGTTGCAGGGCAGCAGAAGCCCCACGTCGGGCCGGCTCGACAACGCCTTGTGTGCCAGTGCGGGGTTGCAGGCGCCCAGGATGGTGTAGGGGCGGAACTCGACGCCCAGCTTCTCGCGGAAGGCCGCGTCCAGCTCGATGCGCGTGAGCACGCCGAACCCCTCGCGCTTGAGCGCTTCACGGACCCGCTCGACCGCGTCGGCCTGACTGTGGCCCATATGGACCTCGAAACCCAGCTCCCGACTCACTGTGCTCATCCTCCGAAGAAATAGCGACCGCCGATGGCGGCGTTGAACTTGAACTCGGTCTTGGGGGTCAGGTCGAGGAGGGGCACCAGCTCGAAGAATACGTTCACCGGCGCACCTCGAAACATGTAGTCGATGCCGAGGGGCACGCGCACGCCGGCACGCGTGTCGTCGCTGGTCTTGATCCGCCCACCGACGCCGAAGTAGAGGGGAAACGCCTCGCTCTCGACCTCCACCACGTCTCGAACGTGCCAGAGGTAGTCGGCATGGACGTGGAACGCGCCCTCGTCGACGAAGGACCACGCCAGCGCCCCGTCCACGGCGTTTCGTCCGTCGATCCAATACTTGAAGCTCAAGCCAGAGGGCTCGCCCGCGATGATGCCGAGCCCGAAGCCGGGCGGGCGCTGCTGTGCCTCGGCCTGACCCGGCCCGAAGAGGAGGATCGCTGCGAAAACCATCAGGGCCAGCCGCCAGTGTCGTGCCATGCTCTCTCCAGGAGCCCGGGGGGTCATTTCGGTCGGACAAAGGTAACCAAAGGCGAGAACCGGAGGGACCGGGCCCCGTGGGGCGCCGGAGCCCGACGAAGAGGCGGATCCGGGGGGGTGGAGAGCGCCCCCTCTTCACTCCTCCCGCAGCACGATGGCGGGGTCCACCTTCGTGGCCCGGCGGGCCGGGAGGTAGGCGGCGGCCAGCGCCACGGTCAGCAGGAAGGCGGACAAGACTCCGAAAACCAGGGGGTCGACGGGATCCACCTCGTAGAGCGCGCTGGCCATGAGCCGCGTGAGTCCCAGGGCTGCGGCAAGCCCCACGACCACGCCCAGCAGCGTCAGCCGGAGCCCCTGTGCGGACACGGCCGTCACCACGTCCCGGGCACTGGCTCCCAGCGCCATATGGATCCCGATCTCCCGCATCCGCTGCATCACGGAGAACGACATCAGCCCGAACAGTCCGACGGCCGACAGCACCAGGGCGACGCCGCTGAACAGGGCCAGCAGCGTGCCGAGGGCGATGGAGCTCGACATGGCGTCGGACACGACCTCTTCCAGAGTCTGGACGTCCGCGAGAGGAACGTCGGGGTCCAGCGCCGCCAACTCACGTCGGATCTGCCCCGTCAGCTGGTTGGGGTCCCCGACGGTGCGGGCCATGATCGCCATGGTCCGGCTCCAGGCCATGCGGCTTTGTTCCATCGGCACGTAGGCCTGGATCCGGGACGGGGTCTCCAGCTCGTAGTGCCTCACGTTCTTCACCACGCCCACCACCGTACGATAGACCCGGGCGCCGTCCGACCCGTCCTCGGCGTCCTCGGCTTCGAACGTCACGCGCTTGCCGATGGGGTCTTCAGCGGGCCAGAACTTCTCGGCCATGGTCTCGTCGATGATCACCACCAGAGCGCCCCCCTCCCGATCCTGCGAGCCGAACCCACGGCCCAGGAGCAGGGGGATGCCGAGCGTCTCGAAGTGCCGCGGCGTGATCATCTGGAACAGGAACGATTCGCCCGTTTCGGGCTCGGTGGCGACGCCTTCCGGCCAGATCCGGTTCTCCCAGCTGTTGCCGGCCAGGGGCACGATGTTGGACAGCGATGCGGACCGGATGCCCGGAAGCGGCTCCACCCGTTCGAGAAGCTGCTGAAAGAACCGCCAGGCCTGGTCCTTCTCACCGTACGAGAGGGCGGGAATCGCCACCCGGGCGGTGAAGACGCCGGCTTCGTCGAAGCCCTTGTCGACGGTGCGCAGCTTGCCCAGGCTCTGGACCATCAGACCGGCTCCGATGAGCAGAACGAGCGACAGCGCCACTTCTGACACCACCAGGCCGGAGCGAAGGCGCTGCCGGGAGCCGCCGGAAGTGCCGCGCCCCCCCTCCTTCAGCTCACCCACGAGGTCGGTCTGGGCTGCCCGCAGCGTCGGAGCCAGGCCGAACAGGATGCCCGCCAACAGCGAGGCGGCCAGCGTAAACGCCAGGACGGAGGGGTCCAGTCCGATCCGGTCCACCACCGCCGACGGTATGGCGTCGTCGATCAGGGGCACGATCCCGCGCACCCCCAGGTGCGCGAGCCCGATTCCGGCCAGACCACCGGCTCCGGCCAGGAGGGCTGCTTCGGTGAGGAACTGCCGCACCACCCGGCTGCGTTCCGCGCCCAGGGCGGTTCGCAGCGCGATCTCGCGCCTCCGACCCTCCCCGCGCGCCAGCAACAGGCTTGCCACGTTGGCGCACGCGATGAGGAGGACGAATGCCACCGCGCCCATGAGGAGCCAGAGCCGACTGCGGATGTCACCGACGAACTGATCCGACAGGCTGACGAGCTCCAGAGACGCAACCTGCTCGCCCTCCAGCTCCGCGATTTCGCGGGTCACCCGATCCATGTCCTCTTGGGCCATCGACATGGTGACGTCGGGCCGGAGTCGCGCTACGACCCACGTACCCTGCGAGCAGCCCCGCGTCTCCCAACACAGCTGCTCCTGGAAGTAGCCCATGGGCAGATAGACCTCGGTCGTCGCAGCCGGGAAGACGAAGTCCCGAGGCATGACACCCACGATTTCGAAGGACTCGCCGTTCAGCACGACCGTGCTGCCGAGGGCGTCGGGGCTGCCACCGAGGCGGCGTTCCCAGAACCCGTTCGTCACCACGGCAATGGCCGGCGCACCCTCGAAGGTCTCATCGGCTCGAATCGTCCGGCCCAGGGCGGGCTCGACGCCGAGGGTCTCGAAGAAGTCACCGATGATGATCCGACTCTGGACGACCTCCGGACGGTCACCCCCGGTGAGCGTGCGGCTCCGGCCCGCGCTGCCACCGAAGGAGTCGAACGAGCGGTTCCTGTCGCGCCAGTCCCGGAAATTCGGGACAGAGACGGAGATGCGGAATCCGGTGTGAGGCGCGATCACGTCGGGCAGGACGAGCCGGTCGGGCTCGTGCACCGGCAGGGGTCGGAGAAGGACGCCGTTGACCACGCTGAAGATGGCCGTGTTCGCCCCGATGCCCAGCGCCAGGGTGAAGATGGCCACCCCCGCGAAGGCGGGACGGGCCGACAGCGTACGAATGGCGTAGCGGACATCCTGCCAGAGCGAGCCCATCTCCCGTCCTCCGGATCTCGAGGTCTTCCCGGGGCATTGGCCGGAGGTCCCGGGGATGGCAGAGGGGACAACCGGTGTCTGGTGCGGTGGCGCACGGCGGCGCCGCTCCGCCACACTAGTCTTCGACGGCGATACGGCGCGGAAGGTTTGAACGTCCCTTCTTGCCCCCTGGGAGGCCAGCACGGAGCTTGGCCGCCTCGACCGATTCATCTCCGAAATGGAGCTGTCGTGGACGCGATCGTGCGGCGTGCGCATACGCGAGCCGGGCTGATGGGCAACCCCTCGGACGGCTATGGCGGCAAGGCATTGGCGGTGAGCTTCACCGACTTCTTCGCCGAGGTCTCTCTCGCGCCGCACGACCGCGTCGAGGTGGTCGGCGGGCCGGACGATCACCCCGCTCACCCCTCCATCCACGGACTGGCGGAGTACGTGGGGCGACACGGCTACTACGGCGGCGTCCGCCTGCTGCGGGCCGCGGCCAAGGCGTTCGTCGACCACTGCACCGCCCGCGACGTGGCGCTGCACGACCGGGGCTTTCGCCTCACATACCGGTCGACCGTGCCCCGGCAGGTGGGACTGGCGGGATCCAGCGCCATCGTCGTGGCGGCCCTACGCGCTCTGATGGCGTTCTACGACGTTACGATCCCGCAGCGGCAGCTCGCTTCACTGGCGCTGCGGGTGGAGACCCAGGAGCTGGGGATCCCGGCTGGGCTCATGGACCGGGTGGCGCAGGTCTACGGGAGCCTCGTGGCCCTGGACCTGACGGACGAGGCGATGGAGGACGCGGACGGGTATCGGTGCGGTGCGTACGAGGAGCTGGACCCGGCCACGCTGCCGCCGCTCTACCTCGCGTACGGCACGGGCATGGCCGAGCCCACGGAAGTCGTGCATGGTGACCTGGTCCAGCGCTACCGCGACGGCGACGTCCGAGTGCTCGCCACCATGGCGACGCTGGCGTCCCTGGTAGACGAGGCTCGGGCGGCGCTGCGTTTCGGGCGCTACGACGAGCTCGGCCGACTCATGGACCGCAACTTCGAGCTGCGCAGATCCGTGAGCCACGTGGCCGCAGATCACGCGCGCATGGTGGAGCTGGCCCGGGGGGTCGGTGTGCCCGCCAAGTTCGCGGGGTCGGGCGGCGCGATCGTTGGCGTGCTGCCAGACGGCGCGCTCGCCCGTCTCGAAGAGGCGCTGGCGGCGGTGGGCTGCCGGGTCATCGTGCCGACCGTCGCACCTTCGACTTCGTCCGGGAGCTCCTGAAAAGACTCAGCCCCCCGGAGCTCTCGGGGCGCTCCGGGGGGCTGAGACGCTACCGCACCCGTGTCAGGGTGCCGTCGGGGCGCAGCTCGCCGACGTGACGGTGTACATGACCCCCTCCACGGCGGCGCCTTCCGCGACGTCTGCCGTGAGCTGGGAGACGGTGGCCACCAGCGTGAGCGTGTGGCCGTTCAGCTCGATCTCGGTCTCGTAGGCCAGGTCATAGACGTCCGGCGCCAGCGGGTCGATCGTGAAGGCTCCCGTGGCGTCCGTGTTGCCGGTCCGTACGATCGGGCCCTCGCCGTCCGTGAGGTTCTGGGCGGTGGCCGTCGGCACGAAGACGTCCAGGCCCGGGAAGGAGGCGGCCGGGCATTCCAGCTCGACGCCGGCGTCCAGCGCCACGGTGCCGCTGATGCTACCCGCCGACTGGAGGGCCGAACCATGGATGGTGGGGTGCATCACCCACTGTCCCGAGTTGCCCCGCTCCCGGCCGAAGCTCTGGCTCACGTCGAAATCGGCCATCATGACGTAGCCGTCCTCGGTGAGCTCGAACCCGCCTCCGGGCAGCTTCACCTTGAAGCCGCTCTGAGAGCAGCTGGGGCATTTGAGGCTTCCGTCCGGATCTTCCATGTAGTCGGGGTGCTCGGCTCCGTCCGTCATGAAGACCTCGCCGGTCATGGTCTCGAGCACCGCCTCGCCCACGACCATGCGGATCTCCTGGTAGGTGCCCGCGGGCAGCTCGACCCCGCTGACCAGCTCGAGGCTGGACTGGGTCAGCGCCGTCAGCTCGATCCAATCCGTGGGCTCGTCCAGGAGGTCGACGCGATCGCCGTTCCCCCTGACGTACATCTCCTCGATCTGGACCCATACCTTTTCAACGTCGCCGGCCGCGTCCGTCAGGAAGACGACGATCGTGCCCTGGCCACCCGGTGCCATCGTGCCCTCGTCGCAAGCCGTCAGGCCGACTGCCGCCAGCGCGAGGATCAGCAGATTCGTCAGCTTATTGCGCATAACAAGAAACTCCCGCGGCGCCGAGCGCCGTCGTTGTCGAGGTGGAGCCTGCCTCTTATTCGGTTGTCGGATCAACGTTCCCCAAGATTAAGAGCGGACATGCGAGCGAGCGGGAGCCACGGGCGCTTCTGCCGGCGACTGTCGCGGCCCGAGGATGGGGCCGATCATCCGCCTGCGTGAGCCATGCGCGCTCGAAGGAATGGGAAAACAGCGAGCGGGGCCGCCCCACCTCGGTGCGGCCCCGCTCGGTACTGGGCGACGGAGCGTGCCGCCGCGGTCGGTGGATCACATGGTCTTCTCGAGCGCGACGGCTCGGAGCATCGCCGTGTTCACGGTATTGAACCGATTGTTCACGATCCCCAGGTAGAGAGCCTGGGCCTCGGCTCCATGACCCAGCGCCTCGTGGGCAAGCGCGCGTTCGTATTGGTTATAGACGTTGTTGGTGTTGCCCTGCCCGAGGTGCTCGAGGGCGGCCTCGTAGTCTTCCTGGGCCAGGCTCGAGGACCCCAGGAGCTGGTGAGCCAGCTCGAACTTGCGCGGGTCGTTCTCGGGCTCCATCAGCTCCATGATCGCCTGGGCCTTGGCGCTCGCCACGTCGTGCTGGGCGTTTTCCACCGCCAACAGACCCTCGAAGAAGGCGATGTTGGCCTCCTGCACGCGCCGAAACTCCTCGGTGTCCACCTCTTCGATCCAACCCCTCATCAGCTCGGTCCGGCGGCTGAGGGCGTTCTCGGTCTGGGCAATCATGCCGGCATGGAGGCCCACGGAGGCCACCAGCGCGAGCGTCCCGATCTTGACGCCCGTGGGCTCGGGGATGTTCATGCCGTCGATGGCGTCCACGAGGGCATTCAGCTCGTCGATGGCGGCCTGTGCGTTGCCCGCGTGGAGGTTCACGAAAGCGCGCCACTGTCCGAACGTCGCTCTCGCGTTGCCTTCGGCTTTGGCAATGGCCTCGTCGTAGCTCACTCGCGCTGCGTCGTAGTTGCCGAGGAAGCTGTTCACGTGCCCCAACTGCTGGTAGGCAGACGCGGCTTGGGGGTCGGTCTGGGCCAGCTCCGCGGCTCGAGCGTACGAGGCGCGCGACGCCTCGAAGTCGCCCGCGGCGCGTTGTACGTCGCCCAGGATGTCCTGCGGCAGCGCCTCGCCGGGCTCGAGCTCGATGGCATGTCGAGCGTGCTCTTCGGCGGTCGTGATGTCCTTGGGATCCGTGAGAATCAAGGAGTTGGCCAGCTGCAGGTGGGCGTTGGCGAACTCCGGAGACGCCTGGATGGCCCGCTGCATGGACGCCCGGGCGTCCTCCACCCGGTTGAATCCGCCCTGGACTGCGGCCAGCGTCATCCAGGCCCGCGGGCTCTCGGGCGCGACGGTCACCAATCGCTCGGCCGCGGTCAGCATGCCCTCGCGATCTCCGTCGAAGCCATACCGCTCGATGGCCACCAGGAGCTGCTCCGCTTCGCTGGCAGCGCCGGCGAGAGCTTCGGCTTGCTCGAGGTGGGCGCGGTAGCTCGCGAACGAATTCGCGATCTGGGCCGCCCGGAGGTGCCCCAGGGCCATCGAGCCGTCGGCTTCCATGGCGGCGTCGAAGTGTCCGCGAGCCCGGTTCGCCCGGCCCATGTCCAGATCTCGCTGTCCGAGCATGAAGTGCTCGGCCGCCGACGGAACGGCGGTCGTCACGGGCAGGGCCATGACCACGCTCGCCCGCGAGGCCGCCTCTGTGGTGATGGCCGCACCGTCGCCGGGAGATTCCCCGCCACAGGCGGCGGTCGCCAGGAGAAGGCCGAGGGCGATCGAACGCGGTGAACGGATCTTCATTGTACCGCCTCCAGCAATGAGTCAACGGTCGCCGAGATCTCCCGGCACCGAGGAGGCCGGCGTGGACGCCGGCTGTGGCCGCCCGCGCCTCGGGCGGTCCGGTGCAAAAGGGGTTCAGGCTGAAGCTGGCCGCCGCGGGGAGCCCCGGCAAGGAAACATTTGAGGGGCAGCGGAATCGGCCGGCGACCCGGGCAGCGTCGCCGTCACCCAGCGCCGAAACGGTCTTGGAGCCGCGGGCGCGGAGGCCGCTCGCCGGTTAGGTTGACGCGCGTCTCTACCGGTAGGTGCTCCGAAGCCTCGAATTCGTGAGAGGCCCATGATGCCGACGCTCCGCCCCACCGACTGCAGGTCACGGCGCCCACTGGGCGCGACGTCCTTCCTGGCCACCGCCCTGGCTCTGGGGGGTCTCGTCGGTTGCGACGCCGATGGGGCCGACCCTGGTGAGGCCACGAGAGCCGGCCCGTCCGTGCCCGTGGAGCCGGGCGAGTGGCCCGCGTACGGTCGCGATCCGGGTGGTACCCGCTTCTCACCGCTGGACGGGATCCGGAGGGACAACGTCGCGGAGCTGGAGGTCGCATGGACCTACCGCACTGGCGAGGCACCGGACGATCCGGACCACGACGCCGCCGACGGAGGGGGATGCGCGGAATGCCACTCGTCGGACGCCCGGTTCGAGGTGACCCCGCTGATGGTGGGCGGAACGCTCTACCTGAGCACGCCCGTCAATCGGGTCGTGGCGTTGGACCCGGCGAGCGGCGAGCAGCGGTGGGTCTATGACTCGCAGGCCAACCTGGATCTCGATTACTCCGAGGGTTTCATCTCGCGCGGCGTGTCCTACTGGACCGCCGGTCCGGGCGGGGCGGGCCCCTGCCTGGAGCGGATCTTCCTGGGCACCATCGACGCCCGCCTGGTGGCGTTGGACGCGTCGTCGGGCTCGCCGTGTGCGGACTTCGGCGAGGCCGGGCAGCTGCCCCTCGACCGGGACGTGGGGAGGGTGGATCCAGGAGACTACATGATCACGTCGCCTCCGGCGGTGGCGGGTGACGTGGTCGTGGTGGGATCCGCCATCGGAGACAACCGCCGGGCCGCGGTGGAGCGGGGCATCGTGCGGGGATTCCACGCACGCACCGGCGAGCAGCTCTGGGCGTGGGACCCCATTCCCCGCTCCCCCGAGCACCCCGCCTGGTCCGAGTGGACACCGGAGGCGGCCGAGGTCACGGGCGCGGCCAACGCCTGGGCGCCCTTGGCGGCCGATCCGGAGCGCGACCTGGTCTTCGTGCCCACCGGGAGCGCGGCGCCGGACTTTTACGGCGGGCAGCGCACCGGATCCAACCTGTTCGCCAATTCGGTGGTGGCGCTCCGGGCATCCACCGGTGAGGTCGTTTGGCACTTCCAGGTCGTGCACCACGACCTGTGGGACTACGACGTCCCGGCTCAGCCGAGCCTGATCACAGTGCCGCGGGAGGGCCAGGACGTGCCGGCGGTCGTCGTGGGGACGAAGATGGGCCATCTGTTCGTCCTGCACCGGGAGACCGGTGAGCCCCTCCTCCCCGTGGAAGAGCGGCCGGTGCCCCCGAGCACGATCCCGGGCGAGGAGGCGTGGCCCACGCAGCCGTTCCCCGTGGCGCCGCCACCGCTGATCGACCGGCCCTTGACTCCGGACCTGGCATACGGGGTGTCCGAAGAAAGCCGCCGCTTCTGCCGCGCGCTTCTCGGCACCCTGTGGCACGAGGGGCCTTTCACGCCTCCCAGCACGCAAGGGACCCTGATCTGGCCCGGGATCGCCGGAGGCATGAACTGGGGGGGGATGGCCTGGTATCCCGCACGCAACCTCGTGGTGACCACGCTGAAGCACATCCCTTTCTTCGTGCGCCTGCATCCCAGGGCCGAGTTCGCCGAGGCGAGGCGCCAGGGGCAGGAGGGGGTCGAGTTCGCCGGACAGCAGGGCACCCCCTTCGGTATGAGCCGCGCCCCCCTCATCGCACCGGACGGCACGCCCTGCTCGCCACCCCCCTGGGGGACGTTGATCGCCGTCGACGTGGACGCCGGCGTGATCGCCTGGGAGGTACCTCTGGGCACCGTGCCCGACGCCGAGCAGCACCCCGCATTCGACGGTGACCCCGACCTGGGGACGTTGCCTTTCGGCGGGCCCATGGTCACGGCCGGAGGGTTGGTGTTCGTGGCCGCGACCATGGACGACCACTTTCGCGCGTTCGACGTGGAGACGGGCAACAAGCTTTGGGACGTCGTGCTGCCGGCCGGCGGCCAGGCCACGCCCATGACCTACGAGACCGGGGGACGGCAGTTCGTCGTGATCGCCGCCGGCGGGCGGGAGGGGATCGGCTCGCCCGGGGACTACGTGATCGCGTACGCGCTCCCCGAGGGCTGAGCCGGGCCCCCCCGTAGACCTCCGGGCGCGGGGCGGGCACCGGTCTTGCAACGTCCCGCCGAGCAGCAAGGAAACGCGCCCGTACGGTCGGCTCCCGCAAAAGTGTCGGAGAGAGGGAAGACGTCTTGAACGCAGAAACACACGCCGCTGCCAAAACGGCTCACCCGCGTCAGGCCAGCTGGGACGGGCGCGAGCGGAACGACCGCCGAACCCACCCCACACCGTGGTTTTCTCGCTACACCCTGATCGGGCGGCGCCGGCGAAACCGCCGCGCAACGGATCCGTCGCAGGCGTACTACGTCGACCGGGCCGACGGGGCGTGGTTTGGGGCCCTGATGGCCATCACCGCCATGATCCTCCTGGACGGCGGGCTGACGCTCTACATCCTGGCCAACGGAGGCTCGGAGGTGAATCCCATCATGAACTGGGTCTACGGCGCCGGCTGGGAGTGGTTCATGGGGGTTAAGGTGGCCACGGCAGTCGTCATCTTTCCCTTTCTGAGCGTTCATCGATTCTTCGGTACGGCGCGCACGGGGGGGCTCGTGCTCCTTGTCGCCTACGGCTGCGTGATGTTGGTGCACGTCCACACGCTCCTGAAGATCCACCTCTGAGATTCGTTGCGACGCGTCAGCCCGCGTCGCACGGTCTCCCCGGGGACGGAACCTCCGGCCCTCTATTCGTGTCCCAGCTGGCGCCGGGGCTCGGACCCACGATGGCGACGGGCAGGCCGGGCCATATCCTCGCCCGTCACCTCATTCATGACGCCGGAGAATCAGGATGCCGTTCCTCCGACCGCCGACGCGCGCGTCGCGCCTGTCGCTGGGCCTCGCCGCCGGGCTTCTTCCTGCAGCGCTGTGGGCCCAGGCTGGCCCGCCAACTCCGACAGGTGAGCTCCCTCCAGACCCTGCGGTCCGGACGGGGACGCTGGACAGCGGGATCACGTACTTCGTGCGTGGCAATCAGAAGCCGGAGCAGCGGGCGGAGCTCTACCTGGTTCTCAACGCCGGCTCCGTCCTGGAGGACGAAGCTCAGCTCGGCCTGGCCCACTTCGTCGAGCACATGGCGTTCAACGGCACGGCCAACTTCGAGAAGCAGGAGCTGGTGGACTACCTGGAGTCCATCGGTATGCGCTTCGGACCCAACGTGAACGCCTTCACGAGCTTCGACGAGACGGTGTATACGCTCACCGTGCCCACCGACGACCCGGAGATCGTCGAGACGGCCATGCAGATTCTGGAGGACTGGGCCCACCAGGTCAGCTTCGATCCGGAGGAGGTGGACAAGGAGCGGGGGGTGGTGATCGAGGAGTGGCGCCGGGGGCGCGGCGCCAGAGCCCGTATGCTGGATGAGCAGCTGCCGATTCTGTTCCAGGGATCACGGTATGCGGAGCGGCTCCCGATCGGGTCAGTTGAGGTGCTCGAGAGCTTCGAGCACGAAACGCTGATCCGGTTCTATGAGGACTGGTATCGTCCCGACCTGATGGCCGTCGTGGCCGTGGGCGACTTCGACGTGGACTGGATGATGGGTCTCGTCGAGTCGCATTTCGGCACCCTGACGGGACCGGACGAGCCTCGGGCCAGGGTCATGCACGGAGTGCCCGGTCACGCGGAGACGCTCTTCGCCATCGCCACCGACGCCGAAGCCACCAACTCGCAGGTGGCGGTGCTGTGGAAGGGCCCCTCCCGGGACGAGGGGACGGTCGAGGCCTACCGTGCGAGCGTGGTCGAGCGCCTCTACAACGGCATGTTCAACGCCCGCCTCTTCGAGCTGGGCCAAGCGGCCGATCCCCCCTTCGCTTTCGCGGGGTCCGGCAACGGACGCTTCGTCCGCACGTCCGAGTTCTACCAGCTCTTCTCGCTCGTGAAGGAGGGTGGAATCCCGCGGGGGTTCGAGACCCTGCTGGAGGAGGCCGAGCGGGTAGCACGCCACGGCTTCACCGAAAGCGAGCTCGAGCGGCAGAAGATCGAGCTCCTGCGGGGAATCGAGCGCGCCTACGCCGACCGGGAGACACGGGAGTCAAGCTCCTTCGCTGCCGAATATCAGCGGGCGTTTCTGACGGACGAGCCGTTCCCCGGCATCGAGGTGGAGTATGCGCTGCACCAGGAGCTCGTGCCGGGGATTACCCTCGAAGAGGTCAACGCGCTGGCCGGTGTGTGGCTGGTCGACGGGGATCGCGTGGTCCTGACCAATTCGCCGGAGAAGCCGGGACTGGCCACGCCCACCGAGGCGGAGCTGGCGGCGATCATCACCGCCGTCCAGGACGCGGAGATCGGGCCCTACGAAGACGTCGCCACCGATGCGCCCCTCGTGGCGGAGGCGCCGTCCGGCGGCGCCGTAGCGGCGGAAGAGGTGTTCGAGGCGCTGGACGTCACGTTCTGGGAGCTCACCAACGGCGCGAGGGTGTACCTCAAGCCGACCGACTTCGAGGACGACCAGATCATCCTCCAGGCCTACAGCCCGGGCGGGCACTCCCTGGCGTCGGACGACGTGTTCCCGTCCGCCTCGCAGGCCTCGGTTCTGGTGAGCCAAGGAGGCGTCGGTGCGTTCGACATCGTCTCGCTGGGCAAGAAGCTGGCAGGGAAGGCTGCGGAGGTTCGACCGACCATCGGCACGTTGACGGAGGGCATGACCGGAAGCGCCTCGCCGAAGGACGTGGAGACCATGTTCGAGCTGGCGTACCTGTATTTCACGCAGCCGCGCAAGGACGACAACGCCTTCAGGTCGTTCCAGACGCGCATGCAGGCCTTCCTGGCAAACCGGACCGCCAGCCCCGAAGCGGCCTTCGTGGATACGCTCACGGTGACCTTGTCCCAGGACCATTTCAGGGCGCAGCCGCCGTCCGTAGAGATGCTGGACGACATCGATCTGGACGTGGGCTACGACTTCTACCTCGACCGATTCGCGGACGCCAGTGACTTCACCTTCGTCCTCGTGGGCGCATTCGACGTGGACGAGATCCGCCCGCTGGTAGAGACCTACCTGGGGGGCTTGCCCGACATCGACCGGGAAGAGTCCTGGAGGGACGTGGGGATCGAGGCGCCCTCGGGCGTGATCGAGAAGGTCGTGCGACGTGGGGTCGAGCCCAAGAGCCAGACTCGGATCGTGTTCACCGGGCCCGAAGCCTGGACACCCGAGCGCTCGGCGGCCCTGGGCGCGCTGGGCGACGTGCTCAGCATCAAGCTACGCGAGCGACTCCGGGAAGACCTCGGTGGCACGTACACCGTCTCGGCCAGAGGCGGCCTCCTCCGTCAGCCCCGGGAGGAATACCAGTTCTCGGTGAGCTTCGGCGCCGACCCCGATCGCCTCGAAGACCTGGTGGCGGCGGCGTGGGAGGAGATCGAGCGCATCCAGGCCGAGGGTCCCACCGCAGAGGACATCGAGAAAGTCCGTGAGACCCAGCGGCGGTCGAAGGAGACGAGTCTCGAGCGCAACGGCTGGTGGGCGGGACGCATCATGAGAGCCGACCGCTACGGCGACGACCTCGTGGACATCCCCAGCTTCGAGCTGATCGACGGCATCACCGGCGAGATGGTGCAAGAGGCGGCGCAGCGCTACCTGCGTCGGGACAGCTACGTGCGCGTGTCCCTGTACCCGGCCGAGCCGATTCCATAGCGAGCGAATCGCACCTGAGCCGGCTTCATCGTGACGGCGCAGCCACCACGCCAGGAGAGCGAGGCCATGGAAGCGGAGGCGACACCCGTCGGCGGCCACGACGCCGAGCTCGAGCGCCTGGTCGGTAACACCGAGGGTCTCCAGCCGTGGCGGCGGCTGTTCCACGCTGCGAACGGCAGCGGCGTCGTCGCCGTCCTGGAACTGGGCATCGTGGGTCGGGAAGTGATGATCCTGCTCCTGGGCGTGGCTCTGCTGGCAGCGCTGACGCTGGACGTCGTGCGGCTTCGCGTGCCCTCCGTACAGCGCGTCTTCTTCCGCTCGTTCTCGGCGCTCGCGTCGCCCCGGGAGGCCAGGGGGATCGCGTCGTCGACGTGGTACGCGGCCGGCATCCTGCTGGCCCTGTTGCTCTTCCCGCAGCGTATCGCCGAAGCCAGCATTCTCGTGTTGGCGCTGGGCGATCCGGCGGCCAGCTACGTCGGGCGTCGCTGGGGCCGCATCAGAATCGGCGACGGGAGCGTGAGGGGGACCGCCGCGTTCTTCGTGGTGACGCTCGTCGTGATGTTGTTCTTCTTCCCGCCGCTTCACGCGGTGCTCGCGACCGCTCTGGCAACGGTGGTGGAACGCATGCCCTGGGGCCTCGACGACAACATCACCTTGCCGCTGGGAACGGGGGTCGTCCTGCTCCTGCTTGGCCGCCTGATGGGCTGAGCGCGGCCGTCTCGCCACCTCCTGCCCGGATCGACCCTTCGAGAAACGAGGCCCCGCCGGAATGGCGGGGCCCCGCTGATCGTCTTCCAGCGTGCGGGCCGAGCCGGGCGCCCGGGTCCGATCTACCGCATGGCGTCCGCTTCCGCCTCCGTCGGGACGAGCTGTCCGGACGTGAGCTCCACGACGAGCCGGTCGGCGTCGTATACGTGATCGAGCGCGGCCAGAATGCCGCGGGCATCCACCGAGACCGATCGATTACCGTGCTCGGGCAGGTAGATGTAGTCGCCCGGTAGGCTCTCGATGTTGCCGTCGAAGACGAGGCCCACGACCCGCAGGTCCCGGTCAAGAACGGGAGATCCGGAGTTGCCGCCGATGATGTCCGCCGTGGCGACGAAGTTGATCGGCGTGGAGAGATCGAGGGTGGCCGGTGGGTCGAGCCACCGCTCCGGCAGCGCCCACTCCCCGGCGTCGCCATGGGAGTAATGGCGGTCGTAGAGCCCATAGAACGTGGTGTGGATGGGGGCCTGGGTGCCGTTGTAGTCGTAGCCGGTCACGACGCCGTCGGCGATCCGCAGCGAGAAGGTGGCGTCGGGCGGAACGTCCGTGCCGTAGACCTCGAAGTGGGCCCGCCCGAGAGCTGCGGCGATCTCCTCCTCCTCAGGCCCTGTCTGGGCCAACACGGTCTGGAAGGCACCGAACGGCCGCAGGAAGCCGGAGAAGAACTCCAGCGCGGGATCGGCCATCGACAGCATCCCATTCTCCAGCGCGGCCACGGCACCGGCCGAGTCGGAAAGCACCGAGCTCTGATGGACGACGGCTGCCAGTCCCTCGGGCGTGCGTCCCGCCAGCATCTCCTGTAGGAAAGGGGCGTCCTCCCCGTACCCGAGCTGCAGATCCTCGATTCGAGCGCGGATGAGGGCCTCGTCCAGCTCCGGCGGCAGCTGTTCCACGGCCAGGAACTCGTCCTTTACCTCTTCCAGCGCCTCGTCAGGCACCCGACCCTGCATCTGGAGGTATTGGAAGCCATACAGGGCGCGGCGCAGCGTGGCGGAGGCGTATTTGGGTGCCGTCATCCCGAGGAAAGCGAAGTAGCCGCCGGCTTCAGGGCGCTTCTGGTCCTGGAGCTCGGCCATTCGCTGGATCCGCCCACCGTATTCGGTGGCCAGCTCGGGACTGGCGTCGATGGCTTCCTGAAAGCGCCGCTCCGCATCCGCCCTCCGGGCGATGATCGCCGGGTCGCTCAAGCCTTTGAGGATGCCGCCGTACGCCTTCTCGGAGTTGCGGAGGCTGAATGCCTCGTTCCGCAGGTCCAGGGACTCGGCCACCTCGGGGTGTGCCGCGGTGAACTCCTCCAGGAGCTCGGCCCGACTCCTGACGAAGGCCAACACTCCCGCGTCGGCCGCGTCTCGACGGAACTCCAGCTCGGCCACGGTCTGCAGGCGACTGGTGGAGCCGGGGTTTCCGATGATGAAGATCGGCTCACCCTCGACCACGCCGTCCTGATCCCACTCGAAGTACGTGTCG
Organism: Gemmatimonadota bacterium; assembly: GCA_039586035.1. Lineage (GTDB taxonomy): Bacteria > Gemmatimonadota > Gemmatimonadetes > Longimicrobiales > Gaopeijiaceae > JBDHHQ01. The sequence continues at coordinate 75,652 of JBDHLD010000001.1, forward strand.
GTCTGAAGCGGCTCGCCGTTCTCGTAGATGCGGAAGAACGACATGTCCAGGTTGTAGCGTGGGAACGTGAAGTTGTCCGGATCTCCGCCGAAGAAGCCGATCTGAAGCTCGGGCGCCATGACCAGCTTCACCTCGTCGTACTGTCGGAAGACGTAGGCCGAGTACCGAGCGCCGTTCCACAGCGAGATCATCTCGACGTCGACACCGGCGTCTTCGCCGCCCCGTTCCTCACGGATGCGCGCGGCGATCTCCTCGGTGATCTCCTCCCGCCGGGCGGAACGCGCCTGATTGTCCTCGATCCCCTCCAGGGCGGCGTAGACCTCGTCGGTCACGTCGACGATGTCGACGAGCTGGTCGGCGGTGAAGTCCTCGACGGGGCGCTCCTCGTCCAGGGACGCCGCGTAGAAACCGTGGTCCAGCAGCGACTCGCCCTCGCGGCTCACCTGGGACACGAACTCCCGGGCGCAGTGATGGTTGGTCATGACGAGACCGTTGGGCGAAACCAGCGACGCGGAGCAGCTGGGGATGCGGAGGGCGGCCATGCGCGCCTTGGTCCACCACGCCTCGTCCGGTGCGAGGTCGTAGGCCTCTTGAAAATGCGAGGTGGGCGGATACTCGAATGTCCACATCTTGCCGTTGTCGAACGGACCGGCCTCGACCGCTGGCATCTCGGCTTCGTGGACCTCGGCGGTCCCCGCGTTCGGAATCTGGGCCAGGGTCACCGTCGGTACCGCGAGCAGGGCCAGCAAGGCCCCGCCGACGGCGCTGGGACGTCGGCCCGGCCGACGGGAGAAGAACAGGCTCATGGAACGCCTTTCGAGTCGTGGATCTCTCGGATAGGGAACGCGAAAAGATAACAGCGCACAACCGCGCTCGCCGACACGAGGACGTGCGGCTGTGCACCGATCAGGGGCGTGCAGGGCGGGCTACCGTTTTCCGCGGAGCTTCTTCAAGAGGTCGCGGGGATCGGGTCCGGTCGAGCATCCCGGATCCGCGGGCTTCACGGGCTCCGGCGGAAACGGGAGCTTCGGCGAGCACGGTGGTTTCGGAAACCGAATGGGTCGGCGACGGTCCCGCGGGGCGCGGCTTCGGCCACTCTTGGCCATCGAGCATCCTCCTTCGACTGCGGTCTCCTGTACCCTACGAGACACGATACCCCGAAGTGTCGCCGCCGTGCGGGGCTCGCTCTCGACTCGGGTCCTTTACGGTCGGGGATCGGGCTACCCCGTTCGCGCGGCGCCCGCCCGGTCTGCGGTTGGCAACACACGCGATCCCTTTTCGGTTATTGGTGTAGAACCCGCGTTCGTAGATCCCGCCAAGGGAGTGGACTGCCCAAGGGAAGGCACATGGAAACCATCAAGATCCCTAACACCGCCACGTACTCTCCTGTCTCATTGATGGACCTCGCAGTGGCGGCGCCGCTGGCAACGCGGCTGCTGCTCGGCGCCACCGTGCCTGGACGCATGATCCAGGTGGCCGCCCTGGGGATGTACGCCGGTAGCGCGCTGGCGGACTGGATCGAACGGGCCGGCGCCCGGCAGATCGACTTCCTGGCAGAGTTCGGCGCCGACGTGAAGGACCTCCAGAGCATGCCCGAGGACGAGCGTCGCAGCGAGGCCGCTGCCCTGGCTGGACGGTTGAACGACCGGTACGTGCCCCTGGAGATGTCCCGGGAAGAGATGGCGATAGAAGCGGACCGGCACCTCACGGGGTTCATGGCCGCGATCACCGACCAGCGCATCGAGACGAGCACCGAGATCCGGAGCTTCACCCTGGCCAAGCTGGTATTCCCCTTCGCCCTGGGCACGTGCGACGTGATCTCAGGAGACGTGGCGATCCTTCAGGACGCCGGTCTCTTCGAGCCACACGTCATCGCCCACGAGTTCTGCCACCGGAAGGGCTATCTCAAGGAGCTACACGCGCAGGCGTTGGCCTACATGGCGTTGGCCGGCTCCGGGGAGCCAGCATTCGAGCAATCGGCGAACATGGAGCGGCTGCACCGGAGCCTCCGGGTACTGTCGGGGGACAGTGCCGAGCGGTACCACGAGCTGGTGGACGAGGTGCAGCTCCGTCCGGAGCTGGCCAAGGAGTTCCACGCCCTCTGGCCCGTTTCGTCACCCATGAACAAGTCGGTGAGCACGTTCATGAAGAAGCTCATGGACGAGCGCATGAAGCTCACCGGACAGAACGGCCTCTCGGACTACGATCTGGGCTTCACCAACTTCCTCTACTCGTTCGAGCGCGGCGCCTCGGGTCGTCAGCGGCCCGGCTACTGGGTTCCCAGCGAGCGAGCGGGCGCGACGGAAGCCGACCCGGCAGGGATGGCACAGGCCTGACGTACGGGTTCTTTGCTGCCGAGGCGACGAGAGGAATGGGGGAGTGGGGCCAGCGACGGCGGGGACGCCGTCTGCCGCGGGAATCACGCAAACATGACGGAGACAGAGACGACGTGGGCATGATGGAACGTGGAAAGAGGATCTCGCGTAGCGCATCGCTCTTTGCGGTGCTGGTCGGCCTGTCCGCACCGGCGGTGCGACTGGACGCGCAGGCGGGCAACGGCGGGGACGGAGGAGCCCCACCGGATTCGACGACGCTGCACGAGGAGGCCAAGCACGAGCAGGCCCGCTTCGAAAGCTACCGGGAGGCGAGGATACCCCCGAGCTACAACATGGAAGTCCACCAGTGCGACGAGTTGGTGGGGCGCCTGTGCTTCCGTCATGAGGACGGCTACACGCCGATGCCGGAAGAGCCGTTCGAGGTGACCATGGCGCGGACGGAGCTCATCCGCACGCTCAACGGCATCGGCTCGTCGATCCCCGGCGACAACTGGTTGCTGGGGCAGCGCGTGTTCTACATGGGCGAGGCCGGCCGCTGGTCGCAGGCCGAGGTGCTGGCCAATCGCTGCAACGGCGCCGACCCGTGGTGGTGCAAGTCCCTCGTCGGTCTGACGCTCCACGCCCGCGGTGCGTTCGTCGAGGCGGAACGCGTGTTCGAAGAGGCGATGGCCGAGATGCCGGCCGACAGGCTCGAGTGGTGGCGGACGCCGGGGTACCTCCTGGACGGTGACGGCCGTGAGCTGTACGAGGCGTCGTCCGCCGAGGAGTGGGTCGCTCTGCACGAGCGGCTCTGGCTATTCTCCGATCCCCTGTACCTGGTGGAAGGGAACGACCGCAAGAGCGCGGATTACGCCCGGCGAACGTTGGCCATCATCAAGTCCGAAGCTGCCAACCCGTTCGGCATGGAGTGGGAGGAGGACCTGACCCAGCTCACGCTCCGGTACGGTCCGGAGGTGGCGTGGGAGCGCCAGCGTCCGCCGCCGCGCATGGGGCTCAAGGCCACCGACGATCGCTACATCGTGGGGCGCCACGAGCCCGGCGGCATCGACTACGTTCCGCCGGGGCAGGTCCTCGCGAGCCCCTCCGAAGCGCCCGAGGGACTCTGGCGAATCGAGGCCGAGAAGCCGAGATCCGCGCACAGGGCGCCGTACGCGCCGGACATGGCCGCGTTCGAGGCCCAGACGGCCCGCTTCCGTCGGGGCGATTCCCTGTTGGTCGTGGCCGCGTTCCAGCCGGCGTCCGCCGCTCCGAGTCGGGCGACCGTCCGTGAGGCGAGCCAGCCGTCGCCCCAGCAGCCCTTCGGCGGCCCGGACCCCTTCGGGCCGGGTTCGGCGGTGTCACGCATGGACGCCGGCGATCCCACGTCCGGTGAGGTGAAGTCCGGGCTGTTCCTCGTCTCCGCCGAAGACGGCACGATCCATGATACCCGAGGGGAGAGCGCCTTCGGGGTGCTGACCCATCGGGCGCCTCCCGGGCAGTACCTCCTGAGCATCGAGGCCCACAACGAGGCCGCCGGCTTCGCTTGGAGAAACCGTCACGGTGTAGGGCAGAACGCGCTTCCGCTCGGGCTCGCGGCGGTCTCGGACATCTTGCTGCTGCAGCCCGACGGTGAGCTGCCCAATTCGCTCGACGAGGCCATTCCCCACGCGAAGCGGGGCGTGCGCGTCGGACCGGGCGAGCCGATTCGACTCGCTTGGGAGGTCTACGGCCTCGGCCTCGGTGAGGTGGCCACCGTGGCCATCGGCTTCGATCAGGGCGCACCGAGCATCCTGCGGATCGCCGGCCAGTTCCTGGGGCTGCTGGAGCCCGATGGCGAGCCGGTCCTGATGAGCTGGGAGGACGCGGGACCGGATGCTCTGGGCACGGTCTTCCGCTCCGTCGATCTCCAGCTGCCGGACCTGGAGCCGGGAGAGTATACGATCTACGTGGAAGTCCAACTCCAGGGCCGCGAGGCCATGGTGAGCAACCGACGGCTGTACATCGAGGGTTGATACAGACAGACGATCCCCAGGTGCGTGAGGCCTCGACGCCGTGGATCGGCGCCGGGACTTTCGCACGCTCACACGCAGACGCACGTTGCCGGTCATGATTCGACGAGAGGTGCGCCAGGGAATCGCGATTCTGACCATGGACCACGGGCGGGCCAACGCCCTGGACACCGAGTTCACCGCGGCGTTGACGGTGGCGCTCCGAGCCGAGGAACGATCGTCGGCTGGAGCCGCGGTGCTGACGGGGAGCGGCAACATCTTTTCGGCCGGCGTGGATCTGCTCAGCCTCGTGGACGGGGGCAGCGACTACGTCGCCCGGTTCCTCGGCGTTCTCCGTGAGTTCATCTACGCGCTGCTCGAACACCCCAAGCCGCTCGTGGCGGCGGTGAACGGGCACGCCATCGCGGGCGGCTGCGTCATGACCTGCGGGTGCGATCACCGGATCATGGTCACCGGCAAGGCGAGGATCGGGGTGCCCGAGCTTCTCGTCGGGGTACCGTTCCCCACCGCGGCCGTGGAAGCCATGCGCCTCGCGACGCCGGCACACCTGCTCCACGACACCATCTACAGCGGGCGCACCTTCCTTCCCGAAGAGGCACTCGACCGTGGGCTCCTGAACGAGTTGGTGGAGGCCGACGGATTGCTGGAACGCGCCGTTGAGGTGGCCGATCGCATGGCCGCGATTCCCGCCGACACGTTTCGCCTGACCAAGTGCCAGCTCCGGGCGCATGGCCTCGAGGCGGTCAGGCGGGCCGAGGCAGACGGGACCGAGGCCGACGTCGCCGCCACCTGGGCCAGCGACGAGGTGCTGGACGCCGTGAGACGCTACGTGGATCACACGTTGCGGAAGAAGGAGTAGTCGTTCGAACCCATGACGAGGGAGCAGAGGGAATCGTGACACAGAGCTCGTCGATGCGCCTGTCCGCTCTGGCGGTCGTGGCGCTCCTGACCCTGGGCACCAGCGGGTGCTCGACGTTCAACGAGATGAACAAGACCGAGCAGGGCGCCATCGTGGGTGCCGGGACCGGCGCGGCGGTGGGCGCGGTGATCGGCGCCGCTACCGGCTCGACCGTGGCGGGGCTCCTCATCGGCGCGGCCGTGGGCGGCGGTGCCGGCGCGTTGATCGGTCGGGAGATGGACAAACAGGCCGAAACGCTTCAGGAGGATCTGGGAGAGTCGGCCGAGGTCGAGCGCATCGGTGAGGGGATCGCCGTGACCTTTGCCTCGGGCATCCTCTTCGACTTCGACTCGGACGGCCTGCGTCCGGAAGCCGAGAGCAACCTGCAGGAGTTGGCCGAGAGCCTGGTGGAGTATCCCAACACCGAGGTTCACGTGGTGGGGCACACAGACTCCAGGGGCGACGACGACTACAACCTGCGCCTCTCCCAGCGCCGGGCGCAGGCGGCCGCCAACTACCTGTTGGCCGAAGGGATCACCCCACAGCGTGTCCGAACCCAGGGCGTCGGCGAAACGGAGCCCATCGCGGACAACGAGACGGAAGCGGGCCGCCAGGAGAATCGCCGGGTCGAGATCGCCATCTTCGCTACCGAGGAGTACCGGGAGCAGGTGCAGCAGCAGGTCGGTGACGAGCGATGACGAGCCCGGTGAAGCTCGCGGTGGCCGCGAGTCTCCTGACGCTGATGGGCGCTTGTGGCGGTGGTCAGTCCGAGCCGCCGGCGCCGGAGCCTCCGGCCGACATCGACGTCACCGTGATCAACAACACGGACACGTATGTGACCGTGGGGGCGTCGTGGTCCCGGCAGGAGCCCGTGGACCGTCACACGGTGGCCGACGCGGCCGAGACGAGCTACACCATGGAGTACCGGGAAGCGCTCCTCGCTTTCGTGGTGGACATCGGTCAGGAGGTGAGCGTGCGCACCAACGCCGTGACGCCCGAGCCTGGCGACAACCTCCGCGTGACGGTAGATCCCCCGGCCCGGGTGGTCATCGACCGGATCCGCTAGGCTCGGCCGCGGGGGCACCGCCTCGCCGGCCGGCCTACACGTCGAAGAGGTCTCCCTGCCCGCCCCCCGGAGGTCGACGGAACGCCGCGACCGACAGCTCTGCCGTGCCGGGCCGGTTGAGGCCGAGCCGGCCGCACGTCACCTCGAACATCGTGCGGATCTGCTCCGCGAAGGGACCCTCCCCTCGTTGGCGAACGCCGAACCGGCCGTCGTAGAGCCGCCCGTCGTGGAGCGACGCGAGGCGGTTCAGGACCTTGGCCGCCCGGTCGGGGAAGTGCTGCTGCAGCCAAAGCTCGAAGATCTCCTTCACCGCGTACGGCAGGCGGAGCACGATGTAGGCGGCCCGGGTGGCGCCCGCCGCCGCCGCCGATTCCAGGATCGCCGGCAGCTCGTGGTCCGTCAGCCCGGGCACGATGGGCGCCACATTCACCCCCACGGGAATCCCGGCTCGCGCCAACGCCTCGATGGCCTGGAGCCGCCTTCGCGGAATCGAAGTGCGAGGCTCCATCACCCGCTGGATCTCCCTCCGCAGCGACGTCACCGACACAGTGACGTGTACAGCCCGGTGCCGAGCCAGGCGCTCGAGCACGTCGATGTCCCGGGTCACCATGTGATTCTTGGTGATGAGGGACACCGGGTTCCGGAACTCCGCCGCCACCTCGAGGCAGCGCCGCGTGATCTCCAGCCGTCTCTCGACGGGCTGGTACGGGTCGGTCACGCCGCTCATCGCCAGCACCTGGGGCTGCCAGCGGGGCGACGACAGCGCCTTGTGGAGCAGCTCGGGGGCGTCCGCCTTGACCAGGATCTTGCTCTCGAAGTCGAGGCCCGGCGAAAAGCCCAGGTACTCGTGGTTGGGGCGGGCGTAGCAATACACACATCCGTGTTCGCAGCCCCGGTACGGGTTTACGCTGACGTCGAATCCCACGTCCGGGCTCCGGTTCCGCGCGACGATCGTGCGGGAGCGGTCCCGCAGGAACCGGGTCCGCGGAGCGGGATCCTCGGGGTCCGTCCATCCGTCGCGCTGGACGTGGATCCGCTCGAAGCGATTCGGCGGGTCGTGGGCGACGCCGCGGCCCCTGAGCGGAGGGGGCACACGGGCGAGGGGCAGCGTGCGCGAGCGTGACGGCGCCACGCTCAATGCTCTCGGTCCGGCGACTCTGCCCGGGCTCGCGCCAGCAGCTCCTCGAGCTCCGAGTCGGTGAGGCGCGCGAGAGGCGTCTCCCGATCCAGGGAAATGGGACCCAGCTTCTCGTAGTGGCTCGTGAACCGAACCCCGCCGGCGTCCCGATCCAGGCGCCACCGGCGAAAGCCCGCGTCTCGCCACTCCATGCGACGGGCCTCGAGAATGGCCGCTTCGGCATCCGACTCGTTGGCGCCGAGTCCCCGGGTGACGATCAAGCGGTCGCTGGGCCCCGCGCATACGACGTTGGTGGACCAGACCCAGCGGATGGGACCGACGGCAACGGAGCGGCGAGAGGGGCGGAGAGGTGTCTGCTTCATGGCGATTTTCGGGTTTTGTTCGGTCTACTGTCCACAAGATACGGACGAAAGCCGCGAGAGCGCCAGAGCCTCGCGCCGGGGTGACCCTCCCGAGCGCAGGACTTCCACGAGTGGAACCGAAAACGCGCCCGCCGGGTTAACCGTTCCGATGTTGACCCCGTCCATCTCCTGCATCAGGATGGTGGGTCAGTCGGTCTCGTGGTCCAGAGAAGGGAGTCTCGGCGATGAACGGAGGGACGTTCCGTGGCGCGGCAACCGCGTTGGCGATGGTCGTAGCCACCGCGTGTGCCGGCGGAGACGCTTTCAAGCCCATCGAGGTGGGAGACGAGGCCCCAGCCTTCTCGGCCGCCGGCCTGGACGGTGACAGCCTGAGCCTGGCCGACTTCGCCGGGAAGCCCGTGCTGGTGAACATCTGGGCGACCTGGTGCGCGCCGTGCCGCAAGGAGATGCCCGAGATCGAGGAGCTGTACCAGCTCTACAGGGACCAGGGCTTCCAGGTGGCAGCGGTGAGCATCGACAACCGGTCGGCGGGCGATCAGATCGTGGAGTTCACCGAGGAGATGGGGACTTCGTTCACCATCCTCCACGACGCCGAGCAGACGATCACGCGGGATTACCAGACCATCGGAGTCCCCGAGAGCTTCCTCATCGACGGCGCCGGCGTGATCCGCGCCCGCTGGACGGGACGGTTCAGCCCGCTCGCGCCAGAGGTGAAGGCGCTGGTCGAAAGGACCCTCTCGGAAGCCGAGTAGGCGGCTCCCTCCTTCTCCCAGCTGGCGCAGGCGGCCCTCGCGTCCGGCGCGGCGAGCGCGCCCAGGCGAGGGGCTCTCGCGTCGCCTCCGGCCGTGATGTCCCGGGAACGGGACGTCGGGGGCCGGCTCGACCGGGCGAGTGTCACCCGGCGTCATCTCGAGCGCCTCCAGCCGACCCTTCGGTGCGCCGTGGCCTGGAATGGCCGTCTACAGTATTGTGCCCCGTTCTAGACCGGAACCATCAGCAAGCAGGAGACGCCCCCATCCATGTCCCTTGCCCGTAGCGTACTCCTCTGGGCATCCACCAACGAAGTGCTCAGCCAACGTCTCCCCCGCATGGGCTTCGTCAAGCGGGCGGTGCGGCGATTCATGCCTGGAGAGCGACTCGAAGACGCCCTCGACGCGGCGGTGGCGCTGAGCGAGCAGGGCATACCCGCCATCGTCACCCGACTCGGCGAGAACCTGACGGCGATTCCCGAGGCCACCGAGGTTCGCGACCACTATCTGGGCGTCTACGACGAGATCGCCGCCAGAGGCCTCGACTGCTGGGTCTCGGTCAAGCCGACCCAGCTGGGGCTCGACCTCGATCCAGACTACACGGGCGAGTGTCTGGAAACGCTCGCCACGAGGGCGACCGAGACCGGCAGCCAACTCTGGGTCGACATGGAGGCTTCGGAGTACGTGGACGCGACGCTCGAGTTGTTCCGACCGCTCCGGGCACGGCACGAGAACGTGGGCCTCTGCCTGCAGTCCTACCTCTATCGAACGCCCGACGACCTCGAAGACCTGCTGGAGATGGACGCAGCCATCCGCCTCGTGAAAGGCGCCTACGCGGAACCAGCGGACCTTGCCTATCCGGACAAGGCCGACGTGGACCGGACCTTCTACGAGTTGGCGGAGAGGCTGCTCGAGCACTCCAGGGGAGGCGGTGCGGTGCCGGGGATGGGCACCCACGACGAGCCGCTGCTCGACCGCATCCATGCGGCCTCCAAGAACGGCAGCGCAGAGGCCCCGTACGAGATCGAGATGCTCTACGGCATCGGCTCGGCGGCCCAGCGGCGATGGGCCGCCGAAGGACGACGCGTGCGGGTGCTCATCAGCTACGGGGACGCTTGGTACCCGTGGTACATGCGACGGCTGGCCGAACGGCCGGCGAACGTGGGATTCGTGCTCCGGAACATGTTCAGGGCTTGAGGAGGTCACCGATGAAGACCCGTCTGCGGAATCTGCCAGGGGCCGTGCTGGCCGCATCGCTCCTGACCGCCTTCCTGGGCGGATCGCTGGTTGCCCAGGTCCAGCCCGCGCCCGATCGGCCGGCCGGCGAGGGCGAGGGCCCCTTCGAGCGGCTGATCATTCGAGGCGCCACGCTCATCGATGGCACCGGCTCGCCGCCCATTGGCCCCGTGGACATCGTGGTCGAGGGCAACCGCATCCAGCGGATCGCAAACGTCGGTGTCCCCATGATCGACATCGACCCCGAAGACCGTCCGGAGGGGGCTACCCGGGAGATCGACGCGACGGGCAAGTACGTCATGCCGGGCTTCGTGGATCTGCACCTGCACACCGGGGGCGACCCCAAGGCGCCGGAGGCCGAGTACACGTACAAGCTGTGGATGGCCCACGGCATCACGACCGGGCGTGGCGTGGAGTTCGGTCCGGTGGACTTCTCGCTGAGCGAGAAGGCCCGGAGCGCCGCCAACGAGATCACGGCGCCCCGCATGTGGGTGTACCAGCGGCCCGGACAGGGCTGGGAGCAGGGGCCCGTGCGGACGGCCGACCAGGCGCGCGCCTGGGTCCGCTGGGCGTCGGAGCAGGGCATCGACGGCATCAAGCTGGTGGCGTACCCGCCGGACATCATGGAGGCCCTCATCGACGAGGCCAAGCTCCACGGCATGGGCACGGTGGCCCATCTGGGTCAGACCGGCGTCGCCCGCATGAACGCCCTGGACGCCGCCCGCCTGGGCCTCGGCACGATCACCCACTACTACGGCCTGTTCGAGGCCATCTACAAAGACGGGGACGTGCAGGACTGGCCGGCCGACATGAACTACAACGATGAGCAGTGGCGCTTCGGCCAGGTCGCCCGGCAGTGGAACCGCATACACCCGCAGGGCTCGGACGAGTGGAACGCCCTGCTCGAGGAGCTCCTGGCGCTGGACGTGACCATGGACCCCACCATGACGGCGTACCTGGCAAGCCGCGACGTCATGCGGGCGCGCTCGGCAGACTGGCACGAGCGCTACACGCTACCCAGCCAGTGGGACTACTACGAGCCGTCCCGCCTGAACCACGGGTCGTATTACTACGACTGGACATCGGCCGACGAGATCGCCTGGAAGAACTTCTACCGGGTGTGGATGGCCATGATCGACGACTACAAGGACATGGGCGGCCGCGTCACCGTCAGCTCCGACGCGGGCTTCATCTACAACCTGTACGGCTTCAGCACGATCGAGGAGATGGAGCTGATCCAGGAGGCCGGATTCACGCCGCTCGAGGTGCTCCGTTCCGCCACGCTCCACGGCGCGGAGACCCTGACCAAGCCCCTGGGTCAAATGGCCGACTTCGGCACCATCCGTGAAGGGTTCCTGGCCGACATGGTGATCGTGGGCGAGAACCCCCTGCAGAACCTCAAGGTGCTCTACGGCACCGGGCACGTGCGGCTCAACGACGAGACGGGCGTGGCCGAGCGGGTGGGCGGCATCGAGTACACCATCAAGGACGGCATCGTCTACGACGCCAAGCAGCTCCTGGAAGACGTAGCCCGGATGGTGGAGGAGCAGAAGCGGGCGCGGGCGACGGCGTCGCCCCAGCCGTAGAGGGAGTGCCGTCCGCTTCGTCCCGGCGGACATGAACCACCAGAGGGCCATCGACCACGCTGCGGCGAGGGGGCTCGACCCGCCTACCGATCTCCGCGGCTCGGCGCACGCCGTCTTCGGGAGGGCGTCGGTGGATCCTCGCGCGGGGCCCTGAAGCGCCTTCGCCGTCGCATCAGCCGCCTGTCGACAACTCCGCGACCCCGGGCTGGGCTGGCACGGCCTGGCTCCAAGCTTACGAACGAGAAGACCGAACGATGATGCATGTGCTGTTGGGCCTGGTCCTCCTGGCGGGTCCCGCCGTGGAAGGCCCCACCCCGGACACCTATCCCAAGAACTTCGCGATCGACGCCCTCAACTACACGTTTCGCCTGACGTTGAGCGACGAGACGGACGAGATCGTGGGAGAGGCCAGCGTCGACCTTCGGTTCCTGGCCGACGGCGTCACACGGGTTCGTCTGGATCTGATGGATCCCGACGGCGAGGGCCGCGGCATGCGAGTGAGCGAGGTCGTGTCGAGCGGCGGTCCCGTCACCTTCAGCCATCAAGACGGGGAGCTGCTCATCACGCTGCCGGAGCCCTCCCGTGCCAACCAGCGCAGCCTCTATACGATCCGATACCGGGGCGTCCCGTCCACGGGCCTCATCATCGGACCCAACAAGCATGGCGACCGGACCTTCTTCAGCGACAACTGGCCCAACAAGGCGAGGCACTGGCTCCCCACCATCGATCATCCGTACGACAAGGCCACCAGCGAGATGATCGTGACGGCGCCAAGCCACTATCAGGCAGTCTCCAACGGCCTCATGATCGAGCAGACCGACCTGCCCGGAGACATGCGCTTGACCCACTGGCGGCAGTCGGTCCCCATCGCCACCTGGCTCTACAACCTGGGCGTGGCCCGCTTTGCGGTGCAGCACGTGGGAGACTACCAGGGCAAGGCCATCGAGACCTGGGTCTACTACCAGGACCGGGACGCCGGATTCTACGACTTCGCCGTGCCCACCAAGCAGGTCATGGAGTTCTACGGAGATTGGGTGGGTCCCTACTCGTACGAGAAGCTGGCGAACATCCAGTCCAACAGCGTGGGCGGGGGCATGGAGGCCGCCACGTCCATCTTCTACGGCGATGATTCCGTCACGGGCCAGCGTACCACCCGCTGGCGCAACGTCATCATCCACGAGATCGCCCATCAGTGGTTTGGCAACGCGGTCACGGAGACCGATTGGGACGACGTCTGGCTCAGCGAGGGCTTCGCCACGTACTTCACGCTCCTGTTCCGCGAGCACCAGTACGGCCGCGACGACTTCCTCGCCGGTCTCCAGGAGAGCCGGGACCGGGTCCGGTCCTTCTACGAGGGAAACCCCCACTACCGAATCGTCCACGACAACCTGGACGACATGAGTCGCGTCACGAGCTCGCAGACCTACCAGAAGGGCGGGTGGGTCTTGCACATGCTCCGGGGCGTCATAGGCGACGAGGCGTTCTGGCGGGGGATCCAGGACTACTACCGGCTGTACCGGGACGGGAACGCCTCCACGGACGACTTCCGGCGGTCCATGGAGGAGGCGTCGGGGATCGATCTCTCCGGGTTCTTCCACCAATGGCTCTATCAGGGAGGTGCTCTCGAGTACCAGGGTGGATGGCGCTACGACGGGGTGTCGGGGACCCTGGAGGTGGAGCTCGATCAGCTCCAGGAGCACGGCTACGCCTTCGCGATGCCCGTCCAGCTGGGCATCTACTTCGAGGGCGAAAGCGCCCCCCGCATCGAGACGCTGAGCGTGGACGAGCTGTCCAACCGGTTCACCCTTCCCGTGGATCGGGAGCCCGTGTCGGTGGTCCTGGACCCCGACACGTGGGTGCTCATGGAGGCCGACTTCCAGCGGAGGGAGTGATCCCGAGCGCCAGAGCCTGACGAGCCTCCACGCGCGGCCCCGTCGCTCCCGCGCCGAGGCGGGCCGAGGGGCACGTTCCCGAGCCGAGCGAGCCCCGGCGACCCGGGGCGCGGCCCCGGGTTAGATTGGTTATCGTCCCGGGGCCCCGACGTTGACGAACCCGTCGCGACGCCGAACCACGGACCTGCCCGCCGAGACCCGGCGGAGAAAGAGGAGCGCCCGATCCATGTGGCACGAGGACATTCTCGGGACCATCGGCAACACGCCGTTGGTGAAGGTGAACCGGCTGACGGCAGGGCTGTCGGGCACGGTCCTGGCAAAGCTGGAGTTCTTCAACCCGGGAAGCTCGGTCAAAGACCGGATCGGCGTCTCCATGATCGAGGCCGCGGAGGAGAGCGGAGAGCTCCAGCCGGGCGGGACGATCATCGAGGGCACCAGTGGAAACACCGGGGCGGGCCTTGCTCTGGCCGCCATCGCCCGGGGTTACAAGTGCGTATTCACGACCACCGACAAGCAGAGCCCCGAGAAGATCGCGGTGCTGCGGGCAATGGGTGCGCAGGTGATCGTGTGCCCCACGGCCGTCGCTCCGGACGATCCGCGCTCGTACTACTCGGTTGCCAGGCGCCTCGCCACCGAGATCCCCAATTCGGTCTACGTGAACCAGTACGACAACCCGGCCAATACCCCCGCCCACGTGCGTACCACCGGTCCCGAGATCTGGGAGGATACCGAGGGGCGGGTCACCCACTTCGTAGCCGGCGCGGGCACGGGCGGGACGATCTCCGGAGTGAGCAAGTACCTGAAGAGCCAGAACCCCCGTGTGAAGGTCATCGGGGTGGACCCGTACGGCTCGGTCTACTGGAAGTATTTCCACACGGGCGAGTTCGACGAGAAGGAGATCTACCCCTACATCACCGAGGGCGTGGGCGAGGACATTCTGGCCGGCAACATGGACTTCAGCCTGTTGGACGACTACGTCCGGGTCACCGACAAGGAGTCCATGCTCATGACCCGGCGGCTATGCGCCGAGGAGGGCATGTTCGTCGGGGGCTCCTGCGGGATGGCCATGGCGGGGGCCATCCAATGGCTCCAGGATCACGAGGCCGAGATCACGCCGGACGACGTCGTGGTGGTGCTGCTCCCGGACGGCGGCTTCCGCTACCTGGGTAAGATCTACAACGACGTGTGGATGCGGGAGCACAGCTTCCTGCAAGAGGCCGACACGCTCACCGCCGACCGGCTGGTCGCGGCCAGGCCCCAGCGCGACCCGGAGAAGCGGCTCATCTCGGTACCGGCCGACATGACGCTGGACGACGCCATCGACGTGCTCTCCCGACACGGGATCTCCCAGGTGCCGGTCATGGAGAACGGCGACGTCGCGGGCAGCCTGGTGGAGCAGGGGATCCTGCGCTGCCTGATGGACGACCCCGACGCGCGGGCGCATCTCGTGCGAGACGTCATGGGGCCGCCGTTCCCTGTCGTCGAAGGAACCTCGGACGTGCGGGACTTCGCGGCGAGCCTGGGGGGCGACTGTCCGGCCGTGCTCGTGCGGCTGAATGACGGAGACCTGTCGATCCTGACGCGGGCCGACCTGATCAGCACGCTGGGGGCGTAGCGGGCTCGGGCACCGCGTCAGGATGCGCCGGCGAACGTAACGCAGCTTCGGACGTCGCCTCGCGTCAACCCGGTGAGAAGCCAGGCCGACCTCTGCTCCGAGGTTCCGTGGGTGAACGACTCCGGCGTGACCGCACGGCCGGCGTTGCGCTGCAGGCGGTCGTCCCCGATGGCTCGGGCCGCCTCCAGCCCCTCCTCGACGTCGCCGGGGGAGAGCGTGACGATCCCTTTCCGGTCCGTGCGGTTCGCCCACACACCCGCGTAGCAGTCCGCCTGTAGCTCCAGCTTCACCGCCAGCGCGTTGCCTTCCTCCCGGCCCAGGCGCGACCGAGCCCGCTGAACCTGGTCCGACGTGCCCAGCAGGTTCTGGATGTGGTGGCCGACCTCGTGGCCGACCACGTAGGCGGCAGCGAAGTCACCGGGTCCGCCCAGCTGGGCGAGTTGCGTGAAGAAGCTGAGGTCCAGGTAGACCTTCATGTCGGCGGGACAGTAGAAGGGTCCCGTGGCCGCGGACTGGAAGCCGCACGCCGATCGGACCTGGCCGTCGAAGAGCACGAGCTCGGGCGGCCGGTACGTGGCGCCGCCCTCCTGGAAGACCTCGGTCCATGCATCCTCGGTGCTGGCGAGAACCACGGACACGAAGTCCGCCGCCTCGTCGGCGGGGGCCCCGCCGGCGCCCCCACTCGCCGCGGGTGCGCCGGTGCCCATGAACTGCTGGAGCCCTCCGCTGAACACCCAGAGCAGGACCACGATCAAGATGACCGCCCCCAGGCCCCCCCGGCGCCCGACGGAGAACAGGAGCGGGAGCAGGCTCGCGAGGTTGGCGCTGCCCCCACGGGCCGACCGTCCTCGACGATCGTCGATGTTGCCGCTGCGGCGGCCGCGTTTCCAGCGCATGGGGTCCACCCCTTCCGGAGCCACGGGTTGCGGCATACGCTACTCATCTCGGCCGCACTGGACAATCTGACAACCGGTGGGCGCTTCGAGTCACGCCGGGCCCGAGAGCCGGAGCCATCAAGGGCGGCGAGGCTCCGAGCTGCTCCGATTCCGCAACGCCTTCTTTCCCATGGACGTTCAAATCTTCGGTACCAAGAACAACGCAGAGACCCGAAAGGCGCTCCGGTTCTTCAAGGAACGGCGTGTCCGCGTCCACTTCGTGGACCTGAAGCAGAAGGCCGCTTCACCCCGTGAGCTCCAACGTTTCGCCCAGAAGTTCGGCGTGGACGCGCTGGTCGACCGGGACGCGAAGCGATTCAAGAGCCTCGGGCTCCACGCGGCTCATTACTCCGACGCCCGTTGGCTCGAGCTTCTGGGCGACGAGCCGGCCATACTCTCTCAGCCTCTGGTCCGGCTGGGCACCCGCGTTACGGTAGGACTGGCCGAGGCGGAATGGAGAGAGTGGGTGAAGGGAAGTTGACGGATATCGACCGGGGGGCGCTCGTCTTTCTGGACTGACGAGCGGAGCTCCGGGCCACCGCCGGGAACGCGCCGAAACCAGGCCGAGGTCCGGCGGCTACCATCCCATGGCGATCGTCCCGTCGGGCCTCAGCTCGGCGCGCGTGCCCAACCGGGTGCCCTCGCGGTCGAGCACGCCCTTCAGCCACCGGGCGTCCGCGCGTGAGGCCCGGTTCACGCGAAAGCCCCTCATTCTCGTGGGCACGAGCTGTAGCTGCAGGAGCTCTCCCGAGGCGGGATCGACGCGGGGGAAGAACATCGCGCCCACTTCCCCGCGGAACGCGTCGTGTCCGCCGATCCCCTCGTAATCGGTGAGGAAGTCACCGCAGCCGTACAGGACGAGCTTTCCTGCGTAGACCTCCAGGCCCTTCACGTGGTGAGAGGAGTGGCCGTGCACGACGTCCACCCCGGCGTGGTCGATGAGACCGTGGGCGAAGGCGACCTCGCCGGCTGACACTTCGTACCCCCAGTTGCTCCCCCAGTGGATCGAGGCCACCACTACGTCTCCCTCCCGCTTGTGCTCGGCGACGGAGTCCCCGAGGCGCCGTACGGTGGCCGGGGAGAGGTCGGGGAGGAGGTGGATGCCCGGCCGGTCGGCCGTAGCGGCCCAGTCCCGGGGAATCCCGCTGGAAGCGGCGCCGACTCCAAAGACGAGGACCCGGCCCTTTCCCTCGACGTCCACGGCCACCGGGGCTTCGGCTTCGGCCGCGCCCCGGCCCGCGCCGGTCCACGGCACTCCCGCTCCCTCCAGGGTCGTCAAGGTCTCCTCGAGCCCGCCGATGCCCCAGTCGAGCACGTGGTTGTTCGCCAGGGTGCAGCAGTCGATGGCTGCGGCCGTGACGCACGGGAAGTTGCGCGGGTTCATGCGGTAGCTCACCGCCTTCGAGTAGCGCTCGTCGCTGGTGGTGACGGCCGTCTCGAGGTTGATGATTCTCACGTCGGGTCGGAGCCTGCTCAGCTCGGCCAGGGCGTCGCCCCAGACGTAGGAGAAGTGGGCCGGGCGGGGAATGGGCCCGTGCCCGATCTCGGCGAGACGGACGTATTCCCCCGCGTCCTTCACGTAGGGCTCGAAGAGGACAGGGTTGCCGGGATGGGGCAGAATCTGGTCGATGCCCCTTCCAGTCATGACGTCGCCGCACAGGAACAGGCTGATCGCATTCCCGGGCAGTGGGTTCGGCGATTCGGACCGTCCGGTGCGCGGTCGCTCGACCCGGAAGCCGCCGGCCGGACCCTCCTCTGAGGCCATGCCCAGGGCCGTGGCACCTGCGACGGTCAGGAAGCGGCGTCTGCCCATGTGCGTCGGGCCGGCGCCGGCGTTGGGGTGCTCCATGGTCTTCTCTTCGGTGCGGCGGTGCTCCACGTCAGGTGGCCACGGCCTCCACGTCCGGGCCCGGTGGGCCGGACGCTGCGATGAAACGGGGCTCCGCCTTCAGGGAGCGCCCAGCTCGACTTTGAGCTGAAAGAACGCCATGAGGTCGGTCAGCGAGAGGATCCCCTCCAGCTGTCCGTCGCGAACGACCATGAGGCGGGTGGCACCGCTCCGCCCCATCTTGGCCAGCGCCTCCATGGCGTCCCCCTCCGGCGCGACCGTGTTCTCGCCCGACGCCGGCGTCAGGATGTCCGCGACTCGGGTGCGGCCCCACTCCTCACGCGCCACGGCCTTCACGTCCCTCAGCGTGACGATGCCTCGGAGGACGCCGTTCTCGACCACGGGGTAGGCGTTGAAGTGATGCTCGTAGACGTAGCCCTCCACGAGCTCCTGGAGGTTCAGGGCTGGCGAGACGGTCACGACCCGCGCCTGAGCGAAGCGCTGCACCGGCTCTCCCTCGAGCAGCTTCTTGAGCACCACCTGTTGATACCCCATCTGCGCCGCGTTCCGGAGGAACACGCCGATCAGGGCGAACCAGACGCCACTGAGGAGCGAGCCGCCCAGAACGGAGAGGATGCCCAGCGCGATGAGCGCCGTACCGAAGCCGGTGCCCCAGGCAGCCGCGATGCGCGTCGCCTCCCGCAGGCTCCCTTTCCAAGCCCAGAGGATGGCGCGGAACACACGCCCGCCGTCCAGCGGAAAGGCCGGGAGCAGGTTGAACGCCACCAGGATGACGTTGAGGAAGGCCAGGTATCCGGTGACCGCCGTGATCGACACCGGCCAGCCAGCTGCTTGGCCCGCCCCGGTGAGACCCCAGCAAACGGACGCGATCACGACGCTGGCCAGGGGGCCGGCGATGGCGATCAGGAGCTCCTGCCGCGGCGAGCTGGGCTCGTCCGACATCTGGGCCACGCCTCCGAACAGGAACAAGGTGATGCCCCGGATGGGGAGGCCGAAACGCTGGGCGACTACGGAATGGGAGAGCTCGTGCAGGAGGATCGAAACGAACAAGCCCAGAGACCCAACGAGTCCCATGGCCCAATAGGTGACCGTCGTGAGCCCTGCGTGCTGCGCCGGAAACCACCCCGTGGCCAACGACCAGGCCAGGAGAAAGAAGATGATGAGCCAGCTCGCGTGGACCCGTACGGGGAACCCGAACACCCTGACCAGCTCGATAGAAGCTCCCCCGCCGTTCATCGGTCGGCGCCTTCTTGCCCGAAGCTGGTCATCGGTAGCCGAAGAAGCTGCGGTAGCTACGGATCAGCAGGACCACGATGGTGACCAGGAGCGCCGAGCCAACGACCCACAACGCTGCCGTGCCCAAGTCGACCCCCACCGCGCTGGCGGGTCCGAACAAGACGCCGCCGGCCAGGGGCGCCAGGATGAAGAGCTCGGCGACCGTCAGCGCGGCGGTGAGCCACCAAGCCCAGCGCCGAAAGCGCAGCAGCACCTCGGTGAGGCCAAAGAGCACGGCCAGGTGGAGGACGGAAAACGTCAAGCTCGTCCCCTCGCTGGACCCCCGAAGGAGGCCTGCGGCGGAGACGAGCACGACAAGCACGCCGTAGACGAGAAGAAGTCGGGCGGCCCAGACCAGCGATGCGTGCTTGCTGGCGGCGGCGCGCCACCCGGAAGAAGTCGGGCCGGCTTCGGTCGTGGAGTCCGGCGGTCCGTCCGACATCACGGTCTCTCCTCTCTCTTGGGAGCGACGGATCGTGGCCGCGTATCGCCGTCCAGGCAGAGGGACGAAGCGCGGCCCGCTCCCGGACGGATAGCGCCGGAGGTGGTTCGCCGCCAGAGCAGGGGGGGAAGCGGCCGTGCTGAGGCCGCCGAGCCGGGAGAGCCGCGAGTCTGTCGGAGGTCCAGCGGGCCCCCTACCTTGCCGTCCCTGATCTCCGACCGTGCCAACCTCTACACCCACGTGCCATGAGCAGATCGCTCCTCGCCGTACCCGCACGATTGACCCGAGCCATCGCCGTTTCCGCCACCCTCGCCGTCTCGGCGCTGGCCCCTGGCCTGGTGGGCGGCGTCAGCCCCGCAGCCGCCCAGATGGTGGACTCTACGCTGTTTCACGACATGGAGTGGCGGAACATCGGGCCGTTCCGCGGTGGCCGGTCGGTCGCGGCGGCCGGCGTGACCTCCGAGCCGTACACGTACTACTTCGGTGGCGTGGGCAGCGGCGTGTGGAAGACGACCAATGCGGGCCAGACGTGGAACAACGTGTCCGACGGGACGTTCGGCACGTCGTCCGTAGGGGCGATCGCCGTGGCCGAGTCGGACCCCAACGTCGTCTACGTGGGCATGGGCGAGCACGCGGTGCGCGGCGTCATGACGTCGCACGGCGACGGCGTCTACAAGTCCACCGACGCCGGCAACACGTGGCGACACATGGGGCTGCCGAACAGTCGGGCCATCAGCGACGTGCTGATCCATCCCACCGACCCCGATCTGGTCTACGTGTCAGTCCAGGGCGCACCGTACGGTCCGAGCGAAGACCGGGGCGTCTATCGGACGACGGACGGGGGGGAGTCCTGGCAGAAGGTCCTGTACGTGAACCCCACGGCGGGGGCGAGCTCGATTTCCATGGACCCCAACAACCCGCGGATCCTCTATGCGGGCTTCTGGGATCACCTGAGGCAGGGGTGGGAGGTACGTTCCGGTGGCCCCGGCAGCGGTATCTGGCGCACCACCGACGGCGGCGACACGTGGGAGCCCGTCGAGGGGGACTTCCCCGAGCTCATGGGCAAGATCGGGGTGGACGTGGCCGCCGACTCGGACCGGATCTACGCCCTCATCGAAGCCGATCCCGGCGGCGGTCTGTACCGCTCGGACGACCGCGGCGAGAGCTGGCGGCTCGTGTCGGAGGACTGGAGTATCCGCGCGCGGGCCTGGTACTACATCGAGGTATTCGCCGATCCGCAGAACCCCGACGTGGTGTGGATCCTGAACGCTCCGGTCTTCAAGTCGATCGACGGCGGGCAGACGTGGACCCGGGTCCGGACGCCCCACGGCGACAACCACGATCTGTGGATCAACCCGGCCAACAGCGACTACATGGTCAACGCGAACGACGGGGGAGGCAACGTGTCGCTGGACGGCGGCGCCACGTGGTCAACCCAACAGAATCAGCCCACCGCGCAGTTCTATCGGGTCAACGTCGATCACCAGTTCCCCTACATGGTCTACGGCGGCCAGCAGGACAACAGCACGGTGGCCATCGCCAGCCGGAGCTTCACCAGCGGGATCGGCTGGAAGGACTGGTACGCCGTGGGTGGCTGCGAGAGCGCCTACACCGGTTTCGACCGGGAGAATCCGCGGTACGTCTACGCTGGTTGCTACATGGGCCAGATCAACGAATGGGACGCGCAGACCCGGTATTCCCGGAACGTCATGGCCTACCCGCAGCTACCCATCGCCATGCAAGCCCGGGATATGAAGTATCGCTTTAACTGGAACGCCCCAATTGTAGTATCAGATCATGATTCCAATGTCTTGTATCACGCAGGTAATCACGTCCTGCGCACCCGGGATCGCGGGAGGACCTGGGAAGAGGCCAGCCCCGACCTGACCCGAGACGAGGACCCGAAGCAGGGATTCGGCGGTGGCCCCATCACGAACGAAGGCGCCGGTGGCGAGATCTATGGCACGATCGCGTACCTGAAGGAGTCGCCGCACGATCCCGGCGTCTTGTGGACAGGCAGCGACGACGGTCTGGTGCACGTGACCCGGGACGGGGGCGCCACGTGGACGAACGTGACGCCGCCCGACCTTCCGGAGTCCCTGGTCAACGCCATCGACGTCTCACCGCACGACCCGGCAACGGCCTACGTGGCGGTCACGCGGTACAAGTTCAACGACTTCACACCGATGGCGTTCAAGACCAACGACTACGGCGCCACCTGGGAGTCCATCGTGTCGGGTATCGCGTCGGAGCACCACGTCCGGGTAGTGCGGGAGGACCCGGTGCGCCGGGGACTCCTCTACGCGGGCACGGAAGGAGGCATGTACGTCTCCTTCGACGACGGGGCCAACTGGCAGTCGCTGCAGCTCAACATGCCGCTGACGCCCATCACCGACCTGATCGTCCAGAGGCCGTCCAACGACCTCGTCGCCTCCACGCAGGGGAGGTCGTTCTGGATCCTGGACGACCTGGGCCCGCTGCAGGCGGCCAGAGCCGACATGGTTGGGGAGGCCGTGCACCTGTTCCAGCCCCAGCCGGCCCACCGCGTCGGGGGCGGGGGCTTCGGGGGTTTCGCGGGGAACGTCGGGAAGAACCCGCCCGCCGGCGCCATCGTCGACTTCTACCTGGCCGAGGTCGACGACTCCGCCGAAGTGAAGCTGGAGATCCTGAGTGGCGACGAGGTGATTCGTACCTACACCACCCTGGCCGCGCCTCGGGACAGCACGGCCCGCCTCCAGGTGGCGCCCGGCATGAACCGGACGAGTTGGAATCTGCGCCACGAGTCTGCCGTCCGCATCCCGGACCTGTACGTGTGGGGGTCGCATCAGGGCCGCAAGGTCGTGCCGGGCACCTACGGCGTTCGCCTCACGGCCGGGGACGAGGTGCGCACCGCCTCCATCGACGTGCTGAAGGACCCGAGGACGGAGACGACCCAGGCCGAATTGGAGGAGCAGGACCGGCTCATGGTGGCCCTGACGCGGGAGCTGAACGAGATCCACGAGGGGGTGATCGCGGTGCTTGCAGTAGACGCGCAGGTGGGTGCCGTGCTCGAGCAGGCGGAGGACTACGAGGGCGAAGGCGTAGAGGCGGTGAAGGAGGTCGGTGGAGAGCTTTCCGATCGGTTGATCGCGGTCAAGGACTCGCTGATCCAGGACCGGACCGTGGACGGACAGACCGTGCTGAACGCCGAAAGCCGCCTCAACCTCCACTACATCTACCTGCGGAGCGCCGTCGACCAGTCCGAGGCCGGCGCCACGAGGGGCGCCCACGACTTCTACCAGGATCTTTCGACGAGATGGGCCACCCACAGAGCCGAGGTCGACCGGTTGCTCGGGCCCGAGCTGGATCGGTTCAACGACGCCGTGAGGGAAAGCGGAATGCCGGCGGTCGTCGTGGGAGGTCCGCCCAGGACCAGACCCGTGAGTGACTGAAGCCGGCCGAGGGCTCGGGCAGCCGAGAGGCACAGCGGACGCGGGCCCTCGGTGAGGACGTGGGAGCAGGCGCGAGCCGCCCGGTGTCTCGACTGGCGGCCCCCCGGGGGGCTGCGGGTCAGCCTTCGAAGCCGACGCGGCGGTGGCTGTTGTCGCAGAAGGGCTTGTTCTCCGAAGCGCCGCACCGGCACAGCGCCACCCGGGAGTCCGTGCACACGACCCGGCCCTGGTCGTCCGTGATCGCGAGCTGGCCCCTGACGTAGAGCGGGCCGTTGGCCTCGACCCGGATGACGCCCTCGGCCGGTGCCGATTCGTCCTCGCCGCCGTCCGTCCGCGCGAAGTGGAGGGCTCCGCTGGGACAGCGCGCGACCGTGGTCGCGATCTCGTCCGCCGAGGCGGCGGTGGCATCGACCCACGGGCGGCGATCCGGGTCGAAGACGGCGCGGAGCCCGTCAACGCACTCGGCGGCGTGGATGCAGCGCAGGACGTCGTAGCGGATCACGATGCCCGGTCCCTCGTATTCCCTGATCTTGCTCACGTCGTCTCATCTTTCAGTGGTGGGATTGCACCACAGTGGAATTGCACCACAATAGGGCCCTGCTCGAGGCGGGCGCCATCGCCCTAGCCGTAGGTCCGGGCAGACGCCCACCGCCGATCATGGGCACCTCCCGTTCGGGGCTCCTGGGCGGCAGCCGGGTGTAGGACGGAGCACGCCGCCGCCTGGACCAGACCCTTGAACGCTTCTCGATCATGGCCACGCCCTGGACAAACCTGACCCGCTTCGCATGCTGGCTCCCCTTGCCGTTCGCCATGCTCGGCGCCCCCGTGGTAGCCCAGGAAGGGCCTCGACCCGAGGCGGTCGTGGGCATCTGGGAGACCGCGCGGGAAGACGACGGGCAGTGGTCTCGCATCGAGATCTACCCGTGCGACGAACTGAAGTATTGCGGGAGCATCGTGTGGCTCAGTGAGCCGAACGTGCCGGCGGACGACGGCAGCGAGTGGGCCGGAGGTCCCAAGCTGGACATCAACAACCCGGACGAGAGCCTCCGGGATCGGCCGATCCTGGGGCTGGAGCTCATGCACGCGTTCCGCTTCGATGACGGGAAGTGGAAAGACGGGCGCATCTACGACCCCAAGAGCGGCAAGACCTACCGCGCCGAGATGAAGCTGACCAACGACGGTGAGGGGCTCGCGCTACGGGGGTTCGTCAAGATCGCGTTCGTCAAGGTCGGTCGGACGACCAACTGGACCCGATTCACCGATGGCGACGGGCCCCACTAGTCGTTCCTCAGGCGCCCACGGTCCTTCTCGTACGGCCAACTCGATCCTTCTCAGACGGCCAGTTCGACCCCTCGTAGTCCGGCCTGCTGGGTCGTCATCCCGCGGTTGGCCGCGCACACCTTACACCGCCAGCTCCAGCTGGACGACGGCGCTGGGGAGCGGGGGCACGTCTGTCACCCGCGTCCCTCTCGGTCGCCGGCGAATGCCGTGCCGGGCGCAAGCCCGGGGGGTGCAGCCGGCTCGCTCGGCCCAGGCCCGCCACGTGCGGCCGTGGCCCCGCTCTCCGTGCACCAGGAATGCGGCCACGTGCGCCATCTCGTGGAGCATGGTGTCCAGGCGCGCGGCCGCGTTGGCTTCGAGGAGCAAATCCACGTTCAGCGCGATCTCCACGATGCGGGGCTTCCCCTCCACGCGCTCCGCCACCATCTGACCGAGGCGGGAGCTCATGCGATCGGATAGCCGCAGGGGAACGCGGTCCGGTAGCGTGTTCTCGAAGCGCGTGGCGTTCAGGTATCGGTAGAGCCGCCTGAGGAACTGACGCTGTTCGGGCGTTCCGGCGCATCGGGCGGCGCGCGGTGACGCCGACCCGCGCGCCGACGATCCCCGGAGGGGCACCTCGACGGTATCGCGAGCTTCCTGGAGGGCCCGGACGATACCGGGCCAGCTTCGTACCGAGCGAGCCGCCGCCCGGAACGCAGCCGATCTGCTGGCGGCTTCGTTGGCAATGGTGACCAGGCAGCGGATCAGCTCCTCGGGCGCGCTCCGGTAGGCGACATGCAGATTCAACACGGTGCCCCGTTGGGTGAGGCTCCAGATCGTGGACCGATTGCGCCGAAATCGGACGCGCGTCAGCCGACGTGCGCCGTGCTCCCGGAGCAGCGCGAGGAAGACCTGGTCGGTGCGAGGTTCGGATGACATCTGGATGAGGTGAGCCGCGTCCCCGTCTAGGTTATTGTTAGCGAGGGAAAAGACACCGACGGGTGTCTCTCATCAAGGGCCCTTCACACCGGAGCGTCGCCATGGCCGCCAGGACAACGACCAGCGCCAAGAAGTCCCCACGGACGAAGACCACCACAGCGAAGAAGGCGCCGCCCAAGAAGACCGCGACCAGGGCTCGGGCCGCGAAGAAGGCCCCGGCCAAGCGCCGCTCGAGGGCCACCGCGGCGAAGAAGGCGCCGGCCAAGAAGAAGCCCGTGCCCAGCAGAGCGGCGGCCGCCAAGACAGCCGTGACCGAGCGCGCGACCGCGGTCCGGGCAACCGCCGCGAAGAAAGCGACAGCCGTGAAGAAGACCGTGACCAAGCGGGCGACGGCGGCGTCGAAGACCGCGGGCAAGAAGGCCGCCGCGGTCAAGAAGACCGTGACCAAGCGGGCGACGGCGGCCAAGAAGACCGTGGCGAAGAGGGCTGCAGCGGCCAAGAAGACGGCGGGCAAGAAGGCGACGGCGGCCAAGAAGACCGTGACCAAGAAAGCCACGTCTACCAGGAAGACGGTGGCCAAGAAGGCTGCGGCTGCCCAGAAGTCAGCCGGGAAGACGGCGACGGCGGCCAAGAAGACGGTGCAGAAGAAGGTCGCTGCCGCGAAGAAGACCACTGGGAAGCGGGCGGCGGCAACCCGAAAGACCGTGGCGAAGAAGACGACGGCGGCCAAGAAGTCCGTCGCGAAGAAGGCGACGGCGGTGAGGAAGTCGGCGGCCAAGCGGGTGACGGCCGCCAAGAAGACGGCTGCCGAGAGGGTAGCGGCCAACCGTGCGGCGGCGAAGGGAGCGTCGACGAGTCGGACAACCAGGGCGGGAAGGACCACCGCGGCCAAGAAGCCCGCCACGACCAAGACCGCCAGAAAACCCGCCACGACCAAGACCGCCAAGAAGCCCGCTACGGCCAAGACCGCCGCCAAGAGGCCCGCGACGACCAAGAAGCCCGCGTCGACCAGCCGGACCGCGACGGCCAAGAAGTCCACGGTGGCTCGGAAGCCGACGACGGCCAACAAGTCCACCGCCACCAAGAAGACTCCGGCCCGCCGGCGCACGGGAGCCGAGTAGCCGGACCACGGGCGTCGCCGGTCCGGACAGCCCGGCGACGCCTCGGCTCCACCCAAGCGTCCCAGCACGCCTGGGCCGCCCCGGGGAAGTCGGGGCCCCTCGTTGCGGCCTGCGGGACGCTTGCCTCTATTCCCTCCTGTAGTCTGACCGTAGCACGCCCGTCCCGGAGGCTCCAATGCCTGTTCACACGCGTCCCATCTTGGCATTCCTCGTCGTCGCGGCTTCGGTGGCCGCCCCGCAATTCTCCGTTGCCGCACAGGGGCCGGAGGATCGGCTCACGGTGGACCGCTACCTCGACTGGGAGGACGTGCGCAGCCCTCGGTTGTCCCCTGACGGAGCGCACATCGTCTACCAGCGCCAGTGGATCGACGCCGTGAACGACCGCGAGGTGTCGTCCGTCTGGATCATGGGAACGGACGGGTCCCGCAACCGCTACCTGGTGGATGGCTCGTCGCCGGTCTGGTCACCGGACGGGAGCAGGATCGCGTACGTGACTGCGGGGGAGCCGGACGGTCAGCAGGTCTTCGTCCGCTGGATGGACGACGAAGGGGCGGTGAGCCAGGTCACCCGCGTCACGGAGTCCCCGTCGAACCTGGAGTGGTCCCCTGACGGCGCGTCGATCGCGTTCACGATGCTCGTCCCTGGCGCGGCCGATCCTCAGTGGCACATCGAGATGCCGTCCAAGCCCACCGGAGCCGAGTGGACGGCGCCCGCACGCATCGAGGAGCGCCTCCGGTACCGGGCCGACGGCCGCGGATGGCTTCCCGACGGCTACCAGCACGTCTTCGTCGTACAGGCCGACGGCGGCACGCCGAGGCAGGTGACCAGCGGCGACTGGCATCACAGGCAGCACCGCTGGACGGCCGACGGCTCGTCCATCGTCTTCTCGTCCCTCCGCGTCGAGGACGCGGAGCGCCAGTGGCGGGAGTCCGAGATCTACGCCGTGGACGTCACCACCGGTGCGATCCGCCAGCTTTCGGACCGCAGGGGGCCTGACAGCGATCCGGTCCCCTCTCCCGACGGACGGTGGATTGCCTACCAGGGCTACGATTGGACGACCGACACCTACCGGGAAAACGGCCTCTACGTGATGGCGGCCGACGGTTCGGGCTCCCGGCTCATCGCGGACGAGCACGGCCGGAGCCTCGCGAACGTCACCTGGGCAGCCGACGGTGACGGCGTCTATTTCACGGCCCAGCGCCTGGGCGCATCCAACCTGTACTTCGCTCCCGTGGAGGGGGGCGCCACGCCCGTCACCGAAGGCAGGCACATGCTGTCGGTCTCGGACATCGGAGTCGACGGCACGGCGGTGGGGCGCCTCTCGAGCCCCCACGTCCCCGCCGAGATCGTCGCGTTCGACGTGGACGCACCCGGCACGTTTGCGACCCTCCACTCCACCAATCGCACCCACCTGGCCGAGGTCGAGCTCGGCCAGGTCGAAGAGCTCTGGTACGAATCGGAGCCGGGCGTGCGCATCCAGGGCTGGATCGTAAAGCCTCCGGACTTCGATCCGTCGCGCAAGTATCCGTTGATTCTGAGGATTCACGGCGGCCCGCATTCCATGTACAACGCGGGCTTCGACTTCAAGAACCAGAACCACGCCGCCCACGGCTACGTGGTGCTCTACACCAATCCGCGGGGCAGCTCCGGGTACGGGAGCGACTTCGGCAACGCGATCAAGTTCGACTACCCCGGCCCGGATTTCGCGGATCTCATGGCCGGCGTGGACGAGGTGATCAGCCGTGGCTACATCGACGAGCGGAACCTGTTCGTGTACGGCGGCAGCGGGGGCGGCGTGCTGACAGCCTGGATCGTGGGTCACACGGACCGGTTCACGGCCGCCGTGTCCAAGGCGCCCGTGATCAACTGGACCAGCTTCATCGGCACGACCGACGGCCCCGGCTGGTACCGCAACTTCGAGCACATGGTCTGGGACGACCCCTCGGAGCATCTGCGGCGCTCGCCGCTCATGTACGTTGGCAACGTCACAACGCCCACCATGCTCATGACGGGGGAGAAGGACCTGCGCACGCCGATGGAGCAGACCGAGCAATTCTACCGGGCGCTCAAGATGAACGGCGTGCCTACCGCCATGGTCCGGCTCACCGACGGCTGGCACAGCCGGAACCGCCCACCGACCAACTTCATCCGCGTTCAGCTCTACTTGAGAAACTGGTTCGAGCGGCACAAGGTCGGTGGAGAAGCGGTTGCCGCGCCGGACGCTGCCGGCGGACGGTAGATCCGTCGGCGGCGCGTCCGCGGGTACGTCGCGAGCCTGGGGAGCGGTAGGCTGCAGCCACGTGCCGCCGACGCGGGACGGACGGTAGATGCGGTCTGGCCGGGGAACCCTTGACCCGGCGTGCATCCTTTTCTTCTGTATAGCACCCCCGACAACCCGAGGGTCGGCTTCTGGCGTCTATAGAGGCGGACCTTGGATCTGGATCGGCCCGCCGGCGAGATGCTGCCGGGCCCTGCATATCCGTCTATGACAGAGGAACCGCCATGAAGCGCCTGGCCCTTGCCGTTGTGGCCGCAGCCCTGCTCTCACCTGCCGGCGCGCCGGCCCAGGAAGAACCGCATCCGGAGCCCGAAGCCGTCCCCGAGGATACCGCAGAGGTCTCCGCGCCGGAGAACCAGAAGAAGGACGAGCAGTCCGACTTCGACAAGCTCACCGAAGAGGCCACGCTCCGAGAGGGCTTCTTCGACACCTTCGAGAAGGACGGGAAGCTCTACCTGCTGGTGCCCGAAGACCGGCTGGGCGAGGAGTTCCTGATGACCTTCGAGGCGTCCCAGGGCCCCGGAACCCGAGGCATATACGGCGGATCCATGCTGGACCGAGAGGCCCGGATCGTGGCTCTCGAAAAGCACCAGGGGCAGATCTTCCTCGTCCAGCGGCCCCACATCTACGTCGCGCCCGACGGCTCACCCGTGGAGCAGTCCATCGATCTGACGTTCGGCAAGTCGGTTCTCGCCGCCGGCAAGATCGCCGCCACTCGGGAGGGGACCGACGATCTGGAAGGGACCGACCATCTGGTGGGGACCGACCATCTGGTGGACGTCTACGATTGGTTCGTTTCGGATCTGTCGGGTGTGGGTGAGCGCTTGCGCTTCACGGTGGCGACGACGCCGGGGCAGCAGCGGGGCAGCGCCAGCTTCGACAAGTCGCGGAGCTTCCTCGCCTCGGTCAAGTCGTTCCCCCGCAACCTCACGATCAACTCGAAGCTGACTTTCAAGCCGGGCCAGAATCCCCGTCTGCGCAGCGTACCGGACAACCGCTACATCCCGGTCACGGTTCACACGCGGATCGCTGCGCTCCCCGAGGTCCCCATGGAGTCCCGTCTGGCGGATGACCGGGTCGGGTACTTCATGACCGTCCACAAGGACTTCTCGCGGGACGACGGACAGGACTTCTTCGTCCGCTACGCTCGGAAGTGGCGCCTCGAGTGCGCAGGTCCGGCCGGCGCGGACGGCCTGTGCGCGCCCAAGAAGCCCATCACCTACTACATCGATCGGACCGTCCCCGAGCAGTACCGGCCGGCGATCATGGAGGGCGTCGAGGCGTTCAACGAGGCCTTCGAGGAGGCGGGCTTCCGGGACGCGATCCGGGCCGAGCTGCTGCCGGAGGATGCCGACGCCGAAGACCTCCGCTACGCCACCATCCGCTGGAACGTGTCCGATCCCGTGGGCTACGGTGCCATCGGCCCGTCGGTCGTGGATCCCCGCACCGGCGAGATCCTGGACGCCGACATCCTCGTAGAGGGGAACATGATCCTGGGCTTCCGGAACTCGTGGCGCTTCCAGGTGAGTCCGGTGGCCGCTTTGACAGAGATGTTCGAAGCGTCGCCCGAGGAGCTCGACGCCCTGTCCAGCGGTGCGGAGATGGCCACGTTCGGCCAGGAGATGGCGTCGCAGGGCATGCTGATTCGTGCCCTCCTGGCGGCCCGGGGAGAGCTGGGTCCCTCTCAGCCCGTACCCATGGAGTACGTGAACGAGGCGTTGAAGTGGGTGACGATGCATGAGGTCGGTCACACCCTCGGCCTGCGCCACAACTTCCGTTCCTCGTATGACACGCCCAACGACAAGCTGTACGACGTGGACTGGACCCGCACGAACGGCGTGTTCAGCTCGGTGATGGAATACCCGACACCCAACATCGCGCCGCTGGGCGAGAAGAACGGGGACTTCTACAACCGGGGGATGGGCACCTACGACAAGTGGGCCATCGCCTTCGGCTACACCCCCGACCCCGCGCGGGCGAAAGAGCTCGCCCGGCTGGCGGCGCAGCCCGGCCACGCATACGGAACGGACGAGGACGCCCGCGGCCCGGGCGCCCTCGATCCGACCGTGAACGTGTACGATCTGGGTCGCGATCCCCTGGAGTGGGGCAGGGACAGGGCGGCCACGATCCGGAGCACGTGGGCCAGCGTTCCGGCGTTCGCCCTGGAGGACGACGCCGCCTACGCCAACGCGACGCAGGTTTTCAACAGCCTCCTCTTCCAGTACGCCAGGGCCCTGGCGACGGGCGTGAAATACATTGGGGGACAGTATCAGTACCGGGATCACGTGGGCGACCCCGAGGCCCGGGGACCCTGGAAGAACGTCGAGCGTGGACGGCAGGTCGAGGCCCTGGAGTTCCTGGTGGAGTACGGCTTCAGCGAGAGCGCGTTCGAGCTTCCGGAGGAGGTGCTCCAGCAGTTCGGCGCCGATCGATGGAGCCACTGGGGCAATACGAACACGTTCAACGGCCGCATCGACTACCCGTACCACGAGACCGTTCTCCAGCTCCAGAACCGGCTCATGCGGCAGGTCACGCACCCCTGGGTGTTCTCGCGTATTCGCGACGCGGAGATGAAATACGGGGCCAGTGAAGTCCTGACGATCCCGGAGCTTCTGGACGCCCTCACGCGTGCGGTCTGGAGCGAGGTCGCCGGCAACGAGAACGTACCGGCCATGCGCCGGGACCTCCAGCGGGCGCACCTGGACAAGATGGTCGAGTTGGTCACCGATGCGCCCGGCCGCACGCCGGCGGACGCGCGCTCGGTCGCTCGCCTTACCCTCGGCGAGCTTCACGGGCAGATCGAGGCGTCGTTGGAGTCCGGCGGCATGGACACCTACACGAAGGCACATCTCAACGAGTCGAAGGTGCGCATCGAGCGGGCGTTGAAGGCGGGTCTGGAGCTGTCGAACTAGCGGCGTCCCGCCCGGAGCGGCCCGGCCCTGCCAAGGGGTGGGGCGGCCGGGGGCTCGGCCGAGGACCGGGGCTCCGGTCCTCAAACCTCTCGCGCCCCGTCCGGTTTCGTCCGGGCGGGGCGCTCGGTCAGGGGGGAGCGGTCGCGGTGCCCGCTCCCGTTCCCTACATTCGCCAGCCCGCCCAACGAGGACCGCTACGACCCCTCGATACTCCAGGGGGCAGAGAGGACCACGATGTCCAGCGATTCCCGCGGCGGCCTCCCCGCCGACGCCACCGGCCCCGCCGAGTCCTCTCAGCCCGACGATGGATCGGGCCCTGCTCCTGCGCGACGCGTCGCGTGGTACAAGGCCCTCGACCCCGGTGAGCTGCCGGAGGGTCGCGTCAAGCCCGTGACGTGTGGGCACACCACGGTGTGCATGACCCACTTCGAGGGGCAGTTCGCCGCTCTGGACAATCGCTGCCCGCACCAGGGCGGGCCCCTCGGCGAAGGGTCCATCGAGAACGGATGGCTACGCTGCCCCTGGCACGGCTGGGACTACCATCCACTGACCGGAAGGTCGCCGGGAAGCTTCGAGGACGGCGTCCACCGCTTCGACGTGGAGGTCCGCCCCGACGGCGTGTACGTGGGCTTCCCGGAAGAGATCGAGCACGTCGCCACCGTGGCGGACGTGATGATGGAGACGATGGTGGCCTGGGGGGTGCGTTGGGTTTGGGGGATGGTCGGCCACTCGAATCTCGGCGTAGCGGACGCGCTGCGGATCATGGAGGCGGACGGCAAGCTCAGCTACATCGGCATACGGCACGAGGGGGCGGCCTCCTTCGCGGCGTCGGCGTACGGCAAGCTCACCGGGCGGCCCGCGGCGTGCTTCTCCATAGCGGGACCCGGCGCCACCAACCTCCTCACAGGCTTGTGGGACGCGAACGTGGATCGGTCTCCCGTGCTGGCGCTGACCGGCCAGGTGGACACCCAGGTCCTGGGCCCCGGCGCGTTCCAGGAGGTGGACTTGGCCGCCGCCTTCGGAAAGGTGGCCCAGTGGAGTCAGCCCGTGCTCCACTCGAGCAAGCACGCCGAGCTCATGAACCTGGCGTGCAAGAGCGCCATCCTGAACCGCGGCGTGTCCCACCTGATCTTCCCGGACGAGGTGCAGAAGGCCCCCGCCCCGGCCACCGAGGTCGGCGGCCCTGCGGGACGAATCGCCCTTCGCACCATCGCTCCGCCCGCCGAGTCGCTGGACAAGGCGGTCGCGCTGCTCTCGGACACCGCACGTCCGGTCATCATCGTGGGCCACGGCGCCCGCTTCCAGATGGACGGTGT
This sequence comes from Gemmatimonadota bacterium, assembly GCA_039586035.1. Classification (GTDB taxonomy): domain Bacteria; phylum Gemmatimonadota; class Gemmatimonadetes; order Longimicrobiales; family Gaopeijiaceae; genus JBDHHQ01. Next base: position 108,276 of record JBDHLD010000001.1, read on the forward strand.
CCTCGAGCTCGCCGAGCTGATGAACGCGCCGATCATCACGACCTTCAAAGGCAAAGGGCAGGTGTCGGACCGTCATCCGTTGGGGTGTGGCGTTCTCGGCCGGAGCGGCACGCCCATCGCCAGCTGGTTCATGAACGAGGCCACGGCCCTGCTGGTATTGGGAGCCAGCTTCAGCAACCACACCGGCATCACGCCCAAGAAGCCGACCATCCAAGTCGACTTCGACGCCATGACCCTGGGCAAGTTCCACGCGGTGGACGTGCCCGTGTGGGGAGAGATCGGCGTGACCCTGCGGTTGCTGCAGGAGGCGCTGGCCGGCGGCACGGCCGCTGTCGACCAACGGCCCGACGTAGCCGAGCGATGGGCGATCTGGCGTGAAGAAAAGGCCCGCCGCGAGGCTGACGACCGGGGCAGGGGCGTGAGCTCGGCGGCCGCCTTCGCCGCCCTCACGCGCGTGGTGCCCGAAGACGCCATTCTGCCGGTCGACGTCGGGAACAACACCTACTCGTTCGGCCGCTACTTCGAGTGCACCCGCCAGGCGGTGCTCATGTCGGGCTACCTTGGATCCATCGGGTTCGCTCTGCCAGCGGCGTTGGGAGCCTGGGCCGCCACGCAGGAGGACGACCCGCGCTTCCGAGGTCGCAAGGTGGTGTCCGTCTCGGGTGACGGAGGTTTCGGCCAGTACATGGGTGAGCTCACGACGGCCGTCAAGTACGGGATGGACATCACGCACGTGCTCCTCAACAACAACGAGCTGGCCAAGATCTCCAAGGAGCAACGCTCCGGGAACTGGGACGTTTGGCAGACGTCTCTGGTCAACCCCTCCTTCGCGGCGTACGCCGAGCTGTGCGGTGCCATGGGTGTACGCGTGACGTCGAAGGACGAGCTCGACGAGGCCCTGACCCGGGCCCTGGACCATGGCGGTCCCGCCGTGGTGGAGATCATGGCCGATCCGCTTCTGATCTGAGGCAGGGACGATGACGACCTGGATGCCCCTGGGCGATCCACCGCCCGCGACGCTCGTCGCAACGCGTCTGCAGCTCCACTGGGCCAGCCACGCATTGGCCTCGTTCGGAGAGAGCTTCGTCCCTCATCGGGACGACTACCGGCATCGGGCGATGATGTGGAGCCCCGGGTTGCATGGCATGGTCAACTGGGGGCGCTCACGTTCAGGGCATGGGCTCTGCTTGGATCCCGCGGCCTTTCGCCTCGCGCTGTTCGATGGAGACGGAGTGCCCACGGCCGCTCTCGACATCTCTGGCCAGACGCTGGCGCAAGTCTTCGATTGGCTGCGTGACTCGCTACCGGCAGCGGGGCTCCAGGCCGACGCGCTCCAGATCCTTCCCACTGGCCGACTGCCGGCGGCAGACCCCGGCGCCGGGGCTCCGTTCCATGGGGGTGATCCAGCGGCCCGTGCCGAGCTGGGCCGCTGGTTTGCCAACGCGGCCGAGGCCCTCTCGGACGTATGCGACCGGAACCCGGGTGCGTCTCCCGTGCTGGCGTGGCCACACCACTTCGACATGGCCACGCTGATCACCACCAGCGAGCATGACGACCCGGAGAAGGCCAGCAGCGTGGGCGTCGGCTTCGCGCCGGGTGACGATGCGTACGCGGAGCCGTACTTCTACGTCACCCCGTGGCCCTATCCCGCGATCAGCGACCTGCCGCCGCTGCCCGGCGAGGGCGGGTGGCACACGGAGGGGTGGGTCGGCGCGGTGCTGTCCGGCACCGAGCTCGTGGGGGTCGGAGGCGGGGTCGACCAGGAGCGGGCCGCGCGTGGTTTTCTGAGCGCCGCCGTCGAAGCCGGTCGCACGCTCCTGGCCTGAGGCGCGAGTCGGCCACCTCACTCGAGTCGAGGCCGCGCGCTACACCACGATCCGCGGCAGCTCCGGGTTCAGGTGCATCAGCAGGTCGTACACGGAGACGCCCGTGACCGCGGCGACGTTGTCGGGCACGATGTCCGCATGGTCCGGGCCCAGCAGCGTGGCGACGTCCCCCACGTCGACCGGTGAGTGGTCTCCCAGCTCGACGATGCAGTGGCTCGCGCTCACGGCTCCGATGACCGGATAGGTGTGGTTCCGGATCAGCACGCGGGCCCCCTCTACGGCCCGGCGGGGCACGCCGTCCACGTGGCCGGCCGGAATGGTGGCCACCCACACCGGCCTCTCGGCCACGTAGTTGCGGCCGTAGCTGACGCCGTCGCCGGCGCGAAGACGCTCGACGCGGACCACGCGGGCGCGCAGGCGGAAGGCACAGCGAAGCTCCGCCTTCTGCCGCTGGGACTCGGCGTCGTTGGGGTAGGAGCCGTAGAGGGCAATGCCGGGCCTGACCATGTCCAGATGGGCATGAGGCAGCTCGAAGATGCCGCCGGACGAGGCGGCGTGCAGGCTGCCCAGCTCGAGGCCGCGACCACGGGCCGCGCCGGCCAGCGTCTCGAAACGCTCGAGCTGCTCGGGATCGAAATCCGGCTCCTCGGTGAATGCCATGTAGGTGCCACGAATCCGGACGTCGCCGGATTCGGCGAGCTCGGCCAGCCACGGCAGGGCCCGGTGGTACGGCATCCCCATGCGCCCCATGCCCGTGTCCAGGTAGACGTGCGCGTCCACCGGCCGTCCGAGCGCCCGCGCCATGGCCGTTGCCCGGGCAACGGCGGCGTCGGTATAGAGGGACGGCTGCACGCCGCGGCGGGCCAGCTCCACGCCGTCGGCCTCGGAGGCGATCCCCATGTGGAGCACCGGCTTGGCCACGCCGGCGTCCCGTAACGCCAGGGCCGAATCGGTCTTCACGACCGCGAAGCCGTGCACCGCAGACGCGGACTCCAAAATCTTCGCCGTGGTCGTCAGGTCCAGTCCGTAGGCGTTGTTCTTCACGACGGCCAGGATCGGCCGACCGCCCACGAGGGTGCTGACCCGGCGCACGTTCGCGCGGATGGCCTCCGGATCGACCTCGACCCAGGGGTCGAAGCGGTTTCGGGTGTCCTGGCCGCGGGCGGGAGAGAACCAGGAGACGGGCGACGCGTCCAGCGCCCCGGGCATGAGACCGGCGGCTGCGGTGGCCGAGAGGAATCTGCGACGTGGCAGGGTCATGGCGTTCTCCTGATGACGACGCGGTCGGTCACACGTTGCCGACTCAGCATTCCGCCGGCCAGAACGAGCTGGCCCCGAGCGACGACGACCGACCGGTGGTCCATGGTGGGGACGGTCAGCGGAGCGTGCGTCACCCATCGGTCCTGGCTCACGTCGTAGCCGAAGAACGCAGCCAGGGGGCTCGAGGGCACCCCGTCGTAGCCGATGCCGTCGTAGTTGTATGGGTTGTCGGTACCGCCCACGAAGAGCACCTGGTCGCCGTGGCTCCCGCCGGCCGCCCGGTACAACGGAGGGCCCGGATGGTCCTCCAGACGCCGCCAGGAGATGTGTGTGGGGTCGTCCGGGTCGATGTCTCCCCGCCATGCGCTCGCTTCGATCTGGAAGCGAGGGGACTCCTCGGTCACGGCTGCCCCGCCCAGATAGACGATGGCGTCGCCGGCGATCCCCCCGGCGTGGCCGAACACGGGAGCCCCCGGGATGGGTGTGGCGCGCTGCCAGGTGTCCGACTCCGGATCGTAGACCTGTACGAGGTCCACGTTGTCCGTATCATGCCACCCACTCACCAGAAAGACGAGGGAGTCACGCCATACCCCTGAAACGGCGTCGTCGACCGGGACCGGCATGGGAGCGGCGCGACTCCAAGCGTCCGCGTCCGGATCGTAGATGTCGACGTGGGGAACCGACCGCTCGGTGCCGTCCTCGGCCACGGTATACCCGCCGAACAGATAGACGCGGCCGCCAACGGCCTGCGCCGTGCCCGCCAACCGCCCTGGCCCGGGCACGGGGGCGACCTCCATCCACACGGCGTCGCCGACGGTCCAGCGAAAGGCCGCGGAGCCCACGCCGTCCCATCGACGTGTCTCGTCCAGACCGAGGAAGGAGAAGACGGCTGGACCCTCGGCGGTCTCTGCGGCGACCACCGCGTTGTTGGCGACGGGTCGGGGCAGGGGTGGCGCCTCGGTCCAGCCTCCCCCCTGCGCCAGAAGGTTGGCCAGCGCGAGGCCGGCGAGCGCGACATTCATGAGATCACTGGTCGTACGATGCAGGACGGTTCAATACTGCTCGATGAGCGGTGGTGGGGAAAGCCTCGGCGTCACACTTCGCCGGGGCCACTCGTTGATTCAGGCAAGCGACGACACCGTAGCGCCGCAGGAGACGCCGCGACGGCGAAGTCGTGAGCGAGGGGCGGCCGGAGTCCGTTCGCCAGGAGGTCCGTGGATTTCGAGAGGCTGTTCGACGAGGTCTATCCGGCACTGTTCCGTTATTGCCAACGGCTGACGGGCGAGCCGGACGTGGCTGACGACGTCGCCCAGGAGGCGTTCGTGCGCCTGGTGGACCGGGGGATCACCGGAGACCGCCGCGCGATTCGGGTGTGGCTGTTCAAGGTGGCGACGCACGTGATTCGTGACCGGGTGCGGATTCGAGAGAACCGCCGCCGGCTCCTGAGCGCGAACCCGGTGACGCCGGGCATGGGAGAGGCTCCCGACAGGGAGGCAGAGCGCAACGAGACCATCCAGGCGGTCCGGAAGGCACTGGACCAGCTGGAGCTTCGGGACCGTCAGATGCTGTTGATGCGATACGAGGGGTTTTCCTACAAGGAGGTCGCGGAGGTCGTTGGGGTCGCCCACACGTCCATGGGCACGCTTCTGGCTCGGGCCCAACGCCGCTTCGCGCGCACGTACCAGGAGTCGCAGGGTGCAAATGACTCATCTCGATGACGGGACGCTTCTGACGCTCCTCGATGACGAGCTGGCGACGGATCGCCGCGCTGCCGTGACGTCCCACGTGGACCGCTGTGCAGTGTGTGCCGAGCGGCTCGATGAGCTGGAGAGAGAGCGGTCCTTGTTGGCCGCGACCCTCCCCGCACTGGACGTGGACCCGTCCCTCGGGGCGGCCAGGGAGGCCATCCTGGCTCACGTCCGCGGCGCGGAGTCCGCAACGGGTCACCCAGCCAGCCGAGCCGACGGCCCTTCCAGCGTTGGCGGCGGCGCCGGACGGCAGGAGGCCGCCGAGGTCCCCGACACATCCGAGCCCGCGGAGCGGGTTGCTCGGCTGCCACGCCGGACGGAGGGACCGAAGCGCGCCACGCCACGATGGTGGCGTCCGGAGCTGGCCAAGGCCGCGGGACTGCTTCTGGTGTTCGCGGCCGCCGCGGCCGCCGCCATCCCCGGGTCTCCCGTGCGGTCGTGGCTGGCCGACGTCGTCCGGCCCAGCGACCTCCCGTCTCCGGCGGCCGAGTCGGCCGCCGAAGCCGCGGCGGACGCGGTGTCGGAGCCGGAGGGCGGTCCCCAGGAGGTGGGTATCCAGATGGACCCAGGCGGAGGTGAGCTCGTGGTCTCCCTGTCCGGGCTTCCGCAGGGAGCGGAGGTCCAGGTACGACTGGTCGCGGGCATCCGGTCGTGGGTGTACGCCGCGGAGGGCGCACGCTTCCAGACCCGCCCTGGCGCCGTGGTGGCCGATGTGCCTGGGGAATACGTGAGGGTCGAGCTCGCCCGGTCGTTGGCGCTGGCGTCCGTCGAGGTGGACGGGGTCCTCTACCTCCGGAAGACGGGCGATCGGTTGGAGCTCGCCGGTCCGCAACGGGACTCGACCGAAGCGGAGATCCGCTTCGAGGTGCCCTGAAGGGGGGATTCCCGCGAACGTCGCCTGGCGGAAAGGGGTATTGGTGGGATGGCGTGGCGGCACGACTTCTGCACGGGACACACACCGATGCGGAGTGCCGTATGTCCAGGATGGGCCGGGGGATTCCGGCTCGGACATGGATGACGTCCGGTCCGGAGGGCTCGGGCCAGCCGCGAAGGTGAGGGAACGAGAGGTCTGATGTTGGCATCGCCGGTCCTGGCCGCCGTGCTTTTGGCGTCGCTCCCCCAGGTGCAGCACGCACCCGGCGACGGCGAGGCGCGTGTCGGAGAGATCCGGGGCGTGGTCCACGGACGGCTCGCCGCCCGTCGCACGCCGCTGCCGTCTGCCCTGGTGGAGATTTCGGTAGCCGGTCGCCGCTGGGCCGTTGCCGCCGACAGCGCTGGTGCATACGTGCTGGGGCCCGTGCCGGCAGGCAAAGGCCGCATGCGCGTCGTGCACGCGGGCCACGAGCCACTGGAGCTCGACGTGCTGGTGCCCGCGGGCGGAACGCTGGCGCTGGACGTCGACCTGCTGGGTCAGCCCGTGGACCTGGGGGGCGTGACGGTCGTGGCCGATCGCGAGGAGGCCGAACGGGCGGGCGAGACGGCGGATCCCTCCACCGACCTGGCCGAGGTGGATCTCAAGGCCATGTCGAGCGGACCGGGATTGGCCGAGGCAGGGATCGCCGGCATAGCCCGAGCGGCCGCCGGTGACGACCCGGGAGACCCCGGGGACGTTCTGTTCATGCGGGGCTCCACGGCGGACCTGAAGCTCGTCCTCCTGGACGGAGCCCCCGTCTACGCGCCGTTCCACATGGGCGGGCTGCTGCCCACGTTCGATGGGTCGCTCATGGGCGGAGCTCGCCACTATGTGGGTGGAGCCCCCGCCCGGTACGACGGCGGCCTTTCATACATCCTCGACCTGAGCACCCGGGCTCCCCGGCGTGACCGTTTCTCGTCCGGCGGGGCGCTGGACCTGATGAGCGCTCGCGCCTCCGTGGAGGGGCCGCTGGGCGAGCGGGCCGGCGTGCTGGTCGGCGGGCGAACGCTCCACAGCGCCGGCAGCCAACTGCTTTCCGGCGGCGCGAGCCCCTACGGGTACGGCGATGCGCTGGCTCGCCTCGAGGTGGACCTGGCGGAGGGTCATCGTCTGAGCGCGACGGGCTTCTTCAACCGCGAGGCGGTCTTCCTCGACCTGGCGGGCACGGGCCCGACCGTGGGGGCGACCATCGAGCCTGAGCGCGACGCGACCTGGGGTAACCAGGCAGCGTCCCTCACGTATCGCGGCCGGTTGGCGGGGACCCACGCCACGGTGCGGGTGGCGGGTGGGCGGTACGACGCCCGCATGCCCATATCGCGCCGTGCGGGGGACGTGTTCGCCCGGGGCGCCACGGCCCGGGGCCGCCTGACGGCGGACCTGGTCACGCCCACGAGCTGGGGCGAGGTGCGGTACGGCGTCTCGGCCGATCGGGTGGCGGTGACATACGACGCGCGGAGCGTGGGCGCAGGGGGCAACGTCCTGGTAGAGGACGCGGCCAGCGGCGACGTCCTCGGAGGGTACGCCGAGGCCGCGATGCCCCTGGGCCGCCGAGTGCGCCTGTGGGCGGGAATGCGGCTGGATCACTTCTCCACGGACGCCAGCGTACGCCCGGCGCCCCGACTCAAGCTCGCCTGGATGGTCTCGGACCACGCGGTGCTCTCGCTGGCTGCGGGGCGATACCACCAGCTCGCGCGAGCGTCGGATGAGTCGGTGGACGACGCGCTGGTGGGTGTCGTCGGCGGCGGGTCGGAAGACCCCGTGGGAGGTACGCCGCTATTGCCAGTGGCTACGGCGACCCACCTGGTGGCCTCCCTGGACCAGATGCTCGTGCCCACCGTAAGGCTCGGCCTCGACGGGTACGTGAAGGTCTTCGACGGTGTCTCCGCCCCGGGGCAACGCCTGAACGCCTCGGGTGCCGACCTCAGGGTGCAGCACGCGAGCCGGGACGTCACTCTCTGGTTGGGCTACTCCCTGGCCTGGCTGTGGGCGGACGACGGCCTGGGGTACACTTCGGAGCGCTTCACAGGCCAGCAGCTTCTCAGCGCGGGGGCCAGCGGCCTGGCGTGGGATCGGGTCGGTCTGGATCTACGCCTGGGATACGGGGACGGCCTGCCTCTGACCGCGGTGCAGGTGGTGGACGCGGCCAGCGCCGGACCGGAGACGCCCGGCTTCGAAAACGGAGCGGGGAACGACGGGCCAGTGAGCGGCGGCGGCTCGGTGCGGGACGACGCAGCGCTGTGGCCGGGCGGCGGACGGGCGGACCAGTTCCTACGACTGGACGCCGAGGTCTCGGGCATCTTCGACGCCCGCATCGGCTCCCGCCGCATGCTGATCCGGCCGTATCTTCGCGTGGTCAACGCCCTCGGCCGACGCGATGCCCTCTTCTTCTATTTCGAGCCGTGGCGGAGTGATGACGTCCAACCGCTCGTTGAGTCGGCGGTGCTTCCCATCCTCGGGTTCGAGTGGCGCTTCTGAGCGGCGAGCTGTCACGCGGGGGGCGCGCCGTTCGTTGAATCAGCGACGCCTCGGGGGCCCCGAGCCCTTCCTATCGGCACGACCAGGGAGCGATATGTCTCGAATGCCACGGTGTCGCACACGCCTCGGCCTGGTGCTCCTGGCCACGATCTTCGGCTTCGCGTGCGGGGACGGCGGCACGGGTCCGGGCGCGGCCGAGGTGATCACGCTGCCTCGGGCCCTCACGTCGTCCGAGTCCGTTCTCGTCCATGCGAGCTCCGGGTTCGCCTTCACCCTCCTCGACCGCCTCGTCCGAGCGGAACCGGATGCGAACGTATTCATCTCGCCACTCAGCGCCAGCATGGCTCTCGGGATGACCATGAACGGCACCACGGGTGGCACGTTGGCCGGAATGCGAGCGGCGCTGGGCTTCGGCGAGATGCCGTTGGACGAGATCAACGCGTCGTACGAATCGCTGATCTCGCTGCTGACGGCGTTGGACGACCGGGTCACCTTCGACCTCGCGAACGCGATCTTCTACCGGGAAGGCTTCGAGGTGGAGGACGATTTCATCGGAGTCACGCGAGACCACTTCGACGCGTCCGTGGAAGCCCTCGACTTCGGCAGTCCGAGCGCGCCGGATCGCATCAACGACTGGGTGTCCGACCGAACCGCGGGGCGCATCACCGAGATGATCGAACCACCGATCGATCCGCTTACGATGATGTTCCTTCTGAACGCGATCTACTTCGAGGGCACGTGGACCTGGGAGTTCGATCCGGAGCGGACGCAGGACGGGGCCTTCGAGACAAGCGGTGGACCCACGGCGCTGGCCCGCTTCATGGAACAGGCCGTCACGGTGCCCTACGCCGAGAACCAGGACTACCAGGCAGTGGATCTGCCCTACGGCGGTCAGGCGTTCTCCATGACGATCCTGTTGCCCCGAGAGGGGCGGGAGCTCACGAATCTGGTGGCCACGCTCGAGCCCTCGTCCTGGGATGCCCTGTTGCGTGCCATGGAACCCCAGGACGGCACGGTCCGCCTCCCCCGCTTCCGTCTGGAATACGACGCTCTGCTCAACGATCCGCTCACGGACATGGGGATGGCCGACGCGTTCTCACCCGAACAGGCCGACTTCACGCCCATGTACGAAGGGGCCCGGGACGTCGGCTTGCACATCAAGGGCGTGAAGCAGAAGACCTTCGTGGAAGTGGACGAGGAGGGCACGGAAGCAGCGGCGGTGACGTCGGTCGAGGTGGGGGTCACGTGCGCATGCCCCTCCGGATTCGTGCTGGACGCCAATCGGCCCTTCCTCTTCGCCATTCGCGAGCGGCTCACCGGCACCATCGTCTTCGTCGGCGTCCTACACCGTCCCCCACCGGCCTGAGCCCACTCCGGCCCACGGGGCTCGGACGCCTGGCCGGCTCGGCAAGCGGCTCCCGCCCACCGGTGAGCCCGGGTGCGGGTGTCCTCAGCGCGCCAGCCGGATCGTCAGGTCCTGGGCAAGCCGCCGGAAGACCTGCTCCAACTGCTCACCGGACTCGGCGAAGTACGCCCGTCCCCGAGGCTGGTCCGGGTCCACGGCGCCGTCTTCGTTGGCGACCCGCTGCAGATGGGACATGTCGGGAACGAACAGCGGATTCTCCGCGGCTGGATTCCCCAGGCCCACCGTATAGACGAAGATCCCGCGGTTGCGGATCTGCGCCGCCATCACCTCGGCCGAGACCCGCGACTGTTCCCGGATCATCGGCTCCGTCCAGCCCAGACACGGGCGGGTCTGGGGAAACCCCTCGCAGTCGTCGGCGTTGCGGGACGGTTCGTCCATGGGGATCCCGGGTGGATTGTCCCAACGCCCCCGCATCTTGCCGCCGGAAGGTGTACGGAACACGGCCATGACCCGGTCCCGCCCTTCGATTTGTCCCCGGAACGCCGTGGGCCGTCCGTCCGTGAAGAAGACGACGACCTTGACGGTGTGGTCCCGCACCGCCTCGCTCTGAAGCTGCTCCATCGCGAGGCGCAGCCCGTCTCCCGCGTTCGTGTCGCCCACGGGCCTGATGTCGTCGATGTCGTTCTTGATGGGGGCCTTGAAGCCATGGGACAGGTGGAAGCGGTGGTCGGCCCGGAGCTGGAACGAGACCAATCCCATCTGGTCGATCCCGTTGTGGAACTGGTCCACGAAGCTCTTCGAGGCCTCAACGAGGCAGCTCCACGCCGTGACGCCCGGGGCCGCGTTCGAGCAGTCTTCCTGACGGAGAGAGCCGGATTGATCCAGCACGAGCACGAGGTCGACGGGCTTGACTGCGGCGACAGCCGCCGACCGCACACCCACCGACTGGAATCCCAGGACACGCATCAGCATCGTGGGCACGGGCCTGCGGGCGAACATGGTCACGGTTTGCTCGCCGCGACCGTTGGATCCGAACTGGATCCCGTAGGAGATGCCCCCTTCTCCCAAGGTCACTCCGTTGGCGGCGGCCACCGCAATGGCCTGCTGCTCGGCCACGGCCCGGCCGCTCCGGAGCGACCGTGCGGCCGCGAGCACCCCCGCGTCAACCGCGCGAGAGAGCTGGGCCTTTCGGATGTACGCCCACCCCGAGTCCAGGGCCAGGCCCGCCATCCCGAGGAGCACCACCATCCCCACGGTAACGAACAGCAGGATGCTGCCCCGCTCGTTCCGTAGCTCCTGCCGAATCCGATCCAACATCTCGTCGTCACCTCCACCGGACCGCAACCGGTACTGTCCGTCTTGGCCCCGTCAGAACACCGCTCGACTGTACAGCCCATCCGGCACCGCGCCCTCGACGAAGGCACCGAGGGGTGTAAACGCGTTGTAATCGTAGAAGAGCTCGACCACGTGGAGCTCATGGCCTTCGACGAGGCCGAGGCCTTCGAAGCCGATCGCCGGGTCACCCACGGCCCCCAGCCTGCTCCGTGGCTCGAATCCAGGGGTACCGAGCTGCGCGGTGACCTCGGTCGCGTCTTCGTCGATCAGGACGCGGGACACGACGACTCCGCCGAGCTCGCCGAAGCCGATCGAGGCGCCGTTGGCCGTGATCACGTCGATCACCTCCTGGAGCTCGGCTCCGCGTGAAGCGATGTTGGCCCCCTCGCGGCTCAGCCCCGCCAACACGTGCTGCCGGTCGTAGGCGGTGGCGGCCTCCACCATCCCCAGGAAGATCAGGAGGAGCAACGGAGCCAGGACGGCGAACTCCACCATCGACTGGCCCGCGGTCGCACGGCCGAAGGACCGGAGGCAGCGCGCCGCCTCGCGGAGCCACGCCCCACCACGCCCCGGGCGGGTGGCCACGGTGGACGGGTCTCTTGGCCGCGTCCGCGGACCTGCCCTGGCGACCGGGCCCCGGGCGTCCGGGGGTCCGGGAGATTCACTGGAAGATCGGTTCATTCTTCATCGCCGACGATACGGTGAATTCGAGCCGCTCGGGGAAGAACTGGCGGATCAGCGGCAGGCTGAAGCCGTAGCTGTAGGTAGCACTCAGTCGCACGATCTCGCCGGGGCCGCCCCCGTCCGGGGGCTCGATGCTCAGTCGCTCCAGGTCCACGGGCAGTGCGGGAGCGGCCAGGCGCAGGATCCGACTTATGGACTCCGCGCGCGTCAGCGTGTCGCCGCTCTCCGGATCCTGGAGCTGCGAGCCGGTCACGGCGAATCGGGTGGCCTCCAGGACGCTGTGTCGCAGGGTGAGGCGGGCGTAGTAGTAGTGACCGACCTCGATGATCCCCACGAAAAGAAGCAAGGCCATCGGCACCACGAGGGCGAACTCCACCAGGGCTTGCCCGGAGGCCGAGCGCCCCAGCCGGGCGTGCTTCGCTACGCGCCGCCGTAGGGCGAGGCGACGGGCGTCGTCTGCCCGACCGCTGTCCTCGGCACCCGAGCGACGAGGCGTGTGGTCAGCCGCGGAGGATGGCCCCGGAGGGTGCGGCTTCTGCGGTAGTTCGGGCGAGGGCACGCGCTGCGCTCTCCTGGACTCTCGAGCTCTCGATGCTGGGCACGCACCGGCGGTCCATCACCACCTCCGAGCCAGTTCTCGGAGCGCGACGACCTTGCCGGGCACACGCCCGTGGATTCGTGAGAGCCTATCTAGGAGGGCGAACAACAAAAAAACAACTGTTTCCACGTTCGTACCATGCATGGTACAAATGAAACATTTGTTTTTTCCTTTAAGTCGTTCGTTCGTAATGAGTTATGTACTTCATGGGGGTCTCTGCGGAGACGGGTGAGGCGGACCGGATCGCCGACGGAGCTTCCCCGGGTCCGGGTGGTTGGTGCCGGACCGTCGCCCCCGAGCCTCGACAAGAAAGAGCCCCTGCGCCGATTACGGCGCAGGGGCTTCCAAGCTCCGCCGCGACGACGGAGGATCTACCGGATGAGGCCCATGCTGTTGTGCAGCCCCAACGTGACGCGGATGTTGTGGATCCCGCTGAAATCGCCGCCGCCGGTGGTCGGTACGAAGGGTGAGCTCGTGACGTAGTTGTCCTGAGCCTCGAGTCGGATGAGGAACGCACCCTCGTCCCATCCCCAGCCGGTCACGATGTCGAACCCGATGCCCCCGAGCACCGAGAACTCGGCCGACTCGTCGCCGTCGTACAGTGCCGAAGCCGCTTCGAAGCTCGTGGGGAGACCGTTGCCGAGCCGGTACTGCGTCAGCCCCACGCCCAGACTCAGGTAGGGGATGACCCGGGTGGTCTCCTTGGGCCTGATCGGCCGGAGCAGCAAGTCGAAGTCGCCGGCGTAGGCGTAGATCTCTCGTGTGCCATTGGTCCAGTCGAGCTCTAGCCGTTGATAGTGGGCTCCCAGCCGGAAGCCCAGGACCCCGCGAGCCACGTACCAGTCGTACTGGAGGCTTCCGACGAAGCCCAGGTCCGGCTTGAGGTCCAGTGAACTCTCCGGGGCGCCGGAGTTGAAGCTGGAGTACAGCACCGGACCGGCGTTGAAGCCGACGGTGGAAGTGTGCGTCTGAGCCGCGGCCGGGGCCGTGGCCACGGTCAGCAGGGCCAGGATCGCGAACGCAGAGTGCAGTCGCATGAGCGGTTCCCGAAGTCTCGAAGAAGTCATCGGTCCTCCCCTATGGCAACGGGAGGATGTCTTGGCGCCTGACGTCGATTATGACGAGGCTGCCCCGAGTCGTCATGCCGTACAGCTTCGCCACGACGCACGTCGAGGCACTGCAATTCCGGCCGGCACCGCCATTGTCCGAGCGGAGCGGTGGCGCGGATCGCAGTGGGCCGGCCAACGCGTCACGGATCTCGATCGTGCCCCGTTCCGTGAAGTGCACGGTGTCCAGGATCTTGACCTTGTTGTCGCCGGTGCCGAGGAAGGCGATCGTCCGCTCTGACGAGTTCAGGCCCTGGACGTAGTCCGGGTGGTCCCAGTGCAGGACCGTGCCGGAGCCCCCTTCCGTGACCTCGGAGACCGAGCCCTGCAGCCGCAGGTCCAGACGGAAGAAGTACGAGGCCACGCCGCCCCGGGAGGCTCCCAGGCTGCCGTCCTCGTTCAAGTCGACACCGCGCACGCGCTCGGAGGCGTTGTTCACGAGGTCGGCGACCAGCAGGCGGCTGTGGATACGAGATGCGGTTGCGTCCCACAGCACGATCCTCGAGGGTCCGGACCTTCCGCCCTCACCGAAGGCGACCCACCTCCGGTCTCCGGACGCACCGACATAGGTCGTGTCGGCAAAGCCCACGGCAAAGAGGTCCCAGTTGCCATAGCGCCAGAAGATGTCCGATCCGGCCTGGGCCATGACGTCCACTGCCTGTTCCAGCTGAAGCGCGCCAGAGCGGATCAGCCTGTCCGGGAAGCCCGCTTCGTGGTCGAACAGCTCCACGAGGTCGTGCGCCCCGGCCGATTGGATGACGAACAGCGAGTCGATGTTGGCGATGGAAATCGATGCCGTATCCTGCGTGAGGACGTCCTCCGGCCGGATGAGAATCCGGGCCTCCGGCTCGTCCCAGCCTGGCTCGTCCACGACCACCCTGAGCGTGCCGTTGCGTTGGGCGGTGGTCGGTTTGGTCGAGTACAGCAGGCGTCCGGTGAAGTCCTGGGCCATGAACTGCGGCCGGTCACTGAAATCGATGAACGTGCCGTCGTATCGCCTGCGCCCGGCTTCGGTCAGCGCGCTGTCCTTGCGCACCTCGAAGAGTGGCGTGTTCCGCGTCACGAGGCGCCGGTTCAGGTCTTCGCGGGGCGTGTTGCTGACCGACACGAAGGAGATGCTCGTTCCACCCGAGTTCCCGACGAAGAGCGTGTCCTCGTCGATGTTCAACGCCAATCCCCATGGCTCGGCTGCCACGAGGACGTCTGCGCCCCACGTGAAGCTCGAGGGCAGGAACATGTTGATCTTGTTGTTCGACAGATTCGAGAGATACGCGCGCGAGCGGAGCGTATCGACGAGGATGTCGGCAATGGTTCCCTGCTCCTGCAGCTTCTTGCCCCGCCCCGCGACCGCGATCACGGGTTGAGGTTGCGGTGCCACCGTGGCCAGCGTCACCGTCTCCGTTCCGTAGGTCGCTTCGAGGCAGCGGAGCCTGTCCGTGGTGTCGACGATGTCCGCCGAGCAGTTGCCGCCGGCGTCCACGGTCCACCCGTAGATCTCGATGTCCATCGAGTCGGGCAGGTTGAGGCTGTCCGCGAACGGAGGTGGAATCGTGAAGGCCTCCACCACCGTGTCGGCCCGCGCGACCCCGAGGTCCCGGGAGAGGCCGAGGGCCAGCGTGTCGGTGCGCGTCGAGCTCGCCACCACGGCGCTCACGCCGACGAGGCGGATGCCACTGCCGCCTGGGTTGTCCAGGGCCGTCACGTCGACGAGAAGCGAGTCCCGTAGCTCGAGTCTCAGGCGATCGGCGGTGCGGACCGAGACGGTGTCGAGACCCTCGTTCAAGAGGCCACGAACCTGAATGCTCACCCTCGGAGCGATGGAGTCGACCAGCGCCACGTTGAACTCGACGGGCTCGGCCTCGGCGACGCCGCCCTGCGTGTTGATGGCGGTGGCGGAGACCACGGCAGGCCCTTCCGCTTCGGCTGGAACCGTGATCGTCGTATCCACCTCGACTGCGGGCAGGGGTGGGTCGTAGGCACGACTTATCGCTGCCGCAAACGAACCGGAGACGCGGATCTCCAGCGATGTCACTCCGTCTTCGTCGGCGGCCACGACCCGAACGGGTACGGCCTGACCGGCCAAGACGTCGTCACCGGCCTCGGGAGCCAGGATCGCCACGGAGGGCGGAACCAGATCCGGGGACGCGCGATCGTAGAGGGTGTCGCCATCGCATCCGGCGAGTAGAGCCATCGCGACGACGATGAACGCGGGGACTAGCCGCGTGTCTGGGCGCTCGCGGTCAAACCCGAGGCCTTCGGCCATCCGATCCTCCCTTGATCATGACTGCTGCTTTTCGGTCACCGCCGCAGATCACCCTCTCGGCGATCTCTTCGGTCCTGCGCATGCCTCGACCGGTCGGGTCGGCGCCATCCCGCGGGATGGGCCGGATCGAGCTTCCGTCGGAACCTCTGAGCCGGAAGCTGGATTGCGGCGCTGCGGTCTCATCCGTGCGGAACGACTCCACGCGTTGCGGTCAAGGAACATGCCACGTCACGCGATCCACACGTAAAGTTTTATCGTCACTTATGTTGTCAGGTGTGAGCCGGCGGCATGGTGTGCAAGGTCGTAACGTCTCATTACGGTCCTGCCGCCCTAAGGCGTTACACCCCCTGTCGAAGCGCCGACGTTCCGCGACACTGCAAGTTTGTCGACTGCCGGTCTTATAAACAAGTGTTTCCTTCAATTGGAAGCCAGCCCCGCTTCCCCGTGACGGCAGCAGAAACCCCTGGCTCTCGATAAGATTCCCGGGTGGGGAGGCGGTGGGTCCCCGAAGGGGTTTTGGCTCTTCCCAACGCTGCCTACCGAGGCTATATGTCTCGCCTCCGGCAGGGGTCGAGTGCCGGCCGCGACGGTTGCGGAGGAGGGCGACGCGGGCGGGTTCGCCGCCGGCGGATGCGCCGCCGAGTCACTGGCGGCAGCCCGGTCCGCGCCACCGGCACCGCACCGCACGGGAAGTGCCTCCGTACACGTCCAGGGCGGACGACCCACAAGAGGGGAACAGCCGATGTCGAGGGAACGGGAGATCCACGAAGTTCGTCGCCGCGACCGGAGCAAGGACGAGGCGTGGATCCGGGCGTATCTTCACGACGCGCCTTTCGGCTTCTTGGCCACCGTGGACAAGGGGCAACCGTTCCTGAACTCGAATCTCTTCGTCTACGTCGAGGAGGATCACGCCATCTACCTCCACACCCATCGCACCGGCCGGACGCGCGACAACCTGGCGGAGCCCCGGCCCGTGGCGTTCTCAGCGGCCGAGATGGGCCGGCTGCTGCCGGCACCGGAGGCCTTGGAGTTCAGCGTCGAATACTCGGGGGTGGTGGCGTTCGGCACGGGGCGGGTCGTCGAGGATCCGGTGGAGGCGGAGCGGGCGCTCCAGCTGCTGCTCGACAAGTACGCGCCTCATCTTCGGCCCGAGCGGGACTACCGGCCCATCGTCCCCGAAGAGCTCGCGCGGACCGCCGTCTATCGGGTGGACATCGAGGCGTGGAGCGGTAAGAAGAAGGAAGCCGACGAGGCGTTCTCGGGTGCCTACCGATATGAGGATCGTCAGCGCCTGAAGGACGAGCGCGAGGAGAAGCTCGACGGCGGAGACACGCCCGAGGCCCCGCGGTGAGGCCCCTGGCTCCATGACCGGGCCCCTCCGGCTACATCATGGCCCACGGTGTCGGTTGTGAGTCTGTCCCCCGAGGTCCTCGTGCTCTCCGCGGCCGACGCCGAAGTCGCGTTGAGCATGGAGGAGGCGATTTCCGCTCAACGGGATGCCTTCGGCCAGCTGGCCGCGGGCCACGCCGTCATCCCGCCTCGGGCGGTGTTGCCGGTGGCGGGCGGCACCACCCTGTTCATGCCTGGATACCTCGAGGCTTCCGGGGTGTTGGGTCTCAAGGTCGTCTCGGTGATGCCCGGCAACCCCGGCCAGGGTCTCCCCGCCGTACCGGGCGCCACGCTGCTGCTCGACCACCAGACGGGACTGCCCGTGGCGCTGCTGGACGCCGCCTACCTCACCGCTCTACGCACGGCCGCGGGCTCGGGCCTGGCCACGGATCTACTCGCCTCGCCCGACGCGCGCGTCCTCGCCGTCTTCGGGGCGGGGGCCCAGGCGCGACAACACATAAGGGCCATTCGCGCAGTGCGTCCGATTCAGGAGGTCCGCGTCGTGTCCAGGCGGGTCGAGGGGGCCCGGGCTCTGGCCGCCGAGCTGGACGGCGTGGACGTGCGGACGGTGGACGACCCGGGCGCAGCGGTCGCCGGCGCGCAGGTGGTGGTGACCGCCACGAACAGCGCCACACCGGTGTTTCCGGGCGCGGCCCTGGACGTCGGGACGCACGTGTGCGCCATCGGAGCCTACACGCCCCAGACCCGGGAGGTCGACGAGGACGTGGTGTGCCGGGCTCGCATCGTGGTAGACACGAGAGAGGGTGCCCTGAGCGAGGCGGGAGATCTCCTGATCCCCCTGGCGGAGGGGCTGCTGCACGAGAGTGACATCGACGCGGAGCTGGGAGAGCTCGTGAACGGGGAGCGGCCGCCGGGTAGCCTCGGGCGCCCCGTCACCTTCTACAAGTCGGTGGGCAACGCGGCGCAGGATCTGGCCACGGCCCAGAGGGTCTTCGAGGCGGCCCGAACGCGCGGTCTCGGAACGCTGGCTCCCCTGTAGGACGGGTCGGTTCCCCCGGACGCCGGGCCGGCTCACCCCGCTGCCGGCCCGGGTTCGCTCCAGACCCGACCGGGCTCGCGGACGCAATACCGGCCCCACGACTCCAGCTGGCCGAGACCCTTCGCCCCATGATACGGGCGCGCACGCAGCTCACCGTGTACCTTTAGCGCGCGCGCGATGCGCCGTGTGACCCGCCCCGGCCTTCCCTGCAGCCGACCACCGTTGGAGATGAACGCTTCGGATGACTTCTTCTCGGCGCTGATCCGAGCGTACGATCTGACCGGATCGCACCCACCTCACCACCCGTCCGTGCGCGTGGCGCTCGCCGAGGCCGTGACCAAGCTGGAGGCCTGTCCGGAGGCCGCCGCCGCCGTCCGCGAGGACGGGCTTGCGGTCGAAGGACGGGCGACCGTGGAGGAAGGGGGCCCTTCGGCGCTGGCGAAGACGCTGCATCGGGCTGGCGTAACCCGCGTCCGCCTGCTCGCCGACGCCGGGATGGCGGCGGTGGAGGAGTTGGTCCGGGCGGCTCGGCTGACCGAGGGCCAGTGGGACGCCCAGGGTCGGGCGCTGCGGGCGCTCACGGCCGCGGGCCTCGAGCTGACCTTCGCCGCGGCGCCGGGGCCTGGACGGTCTGGCCAGGGCGGGCCGACCGGCCCGGATCCCGCGACGCCACCCCTCTCCCGTCCGCTCCCGTCCTTGAACCGACCGTCGGACCGGACCGGGCCGCCGACCGACGGGGGGCACGCGCCGGAAGGTGACCCGCGGCTCGCCAGGGCCGCGGCCGCCCTCTTCGGTGGCGGCGCTCGAAGGGAAGAGGGTGACGTCGCCAGGGGGCGGTCGGCCTCCACGCCCGACGAGCGGCCCGGGCTCGACGCGGGATTGGAGGAAGCCGTGCGGGCCTACGCCGCACACCCCGATGAGGGCCTCGCGGACATCATCACCGAAACGGTGTCCGGGCTCGCGTCGCGCGAAGAGCTCGACCGGGTGGTGGCCGGCATGGCGATCCTGGTTCGCGCGGCGGACGAGGGTCCCGAGGATCCCCGCATCGTGTTGGCGCGCCGCCTGGGGCGGTCGGAGGTGCTCGCCCACCTGGGCCGGGCCCTGGCCATTGGCGAGCCGGACGACCCTGATCAGCTCGTGGACCTGGTGGCCGCGCTGGGGACGGAGATGGCGGACGTGCTGGCACAGGCGCTCACGGAGGCCAGCGACCGGTCGCACCGGGACCGATACCTCGAGGTATTGAGCGGCATGGGGCGGGGGGCGTCCGGCGCCGTGGAGGACATGATCGGGGACGCTCGGTGGTTCGTCGTACGGAACGGGGTGAGGCTTCTCCCGGAAGTGGCCGGGGGCCGGGCTGTGGAACACCTGGCCCGGGCACTGGGGCACCACGACCCCCGGGTGCGGACCGAGGCGGCGCGAGCTCTCGCCCGGGTGGCCGGCGACCGGGCCGTGCGCCTGCTGCTGACCATGCTGGGCGACCCCGACGAGGCGGTCCGATCAGCCACCGTCGACGCGCTGGGCACGGCGGGGGGGCGGGAGGTCGTGCCGGCACTCCTCGACCGGCTCGGCGTCGAGACCGAGGCCAACGTGCAAGTCGAGATCCTTCGGGCCCTGGGCCGGATCGGCGACCCCCGCGCCGTGCCTTCGCTGAGCCGGAGGGTGACCACGGGCTCCTTCCTCGTGGGCCAGACCGACGTACGCCTGGCGGCCGTACGGGCGCTCTGGGCCCTGGGCACCCCTGAGGCGCGGACGGTCGTGATGCAGGCTCTCGAGGACCCCGATCCCGATGTTCGGGGCGCTGCCCGCACACTCCTCGGGGGCCACTGACGTCTCGACCGCGGGCTCCGGGGCGTCGGTCGCCCGAGACCGGGCCCGTGTCTTCAGGCGACCCCTAGCGCTCGCCGCAGACCGTCCAGGAAGCGGACGCCCTCCCAGGCAAAGCGGAACCGGGCTCCCGCCGAGTGAGGCTGTGAGTGGGCGAACAGCCCGGTGACGAAGGCCGAGACATCGGCGCCCTTGGGGAAGCGCCGAGCGAGGCGCAGCGTCTCCGTGTACGGAATCAAGCGATCCTCACGGCCGTGGACGAGACGGACCGGCACCGGCACCCGGTCGAGCACCGGTCGTGGATCCAGGGCCGGAGCCGCCCGGCGGGCTGCCCGTGCCAGCTCCACGGCCAGCCGCTCGCCCTGGCCCTCGTCCGGCTGCCTGCCCGAGTGGGGCGCGAAGAGGTCGAAGAGCGGTCGGCGCTCGGGAGCGATCTCCCGGCGCAGGGATGACTTGACGGGGTCGTAGACCGGACTGGTCGACTCGATGCGGCGGTCGCCCGCCTCTGCCGCGAGGTGCCGCAGGGCATCTGCCACGTCGTCGGCGTCCTCGTGGCCGGGGATACCGGTGAGGTAGTTGGCACCGACCACCCAGCGCCCATAGGGGTCGGGGACGAGCCGCTCCTCTCGACCGGCCCACTCGTGACGCCCGGTGAACTGGAACCGCATGGTACGCTCCAGGTCGCAGTAGCCACCGAAGCCCACGACCCCAGCCAGGTGACCGGCCATGCTGGGGTCCGCAGCGGCGGCGATTCCGGTGGGCGCGCCGAAGGAGAAACCCACCAACCCCGTCCGGCCGGGCACCGTCTCCGGACGAGCGTCCAGGGCCAGGATCGAGGCCCGGATCGTGGGCACCACGGTGGCCGGCGACAGGCGGAGCGCCCGCCATTCGGGAATGTCGGGCACGAGGACGGCCGCACCTGTGGCGGCCACCGAGCGGGCGAAGCGGAGCAGGGAGGGGTGGAGGCGACCGGGTCGCGTGATCCCATGGAGCACGACCCACCCCGGTAAGCCCGCTCGGCGGCCGGCGGGGAGGAACAGCGTGCCCGGGACGATCGTCCCGTCGCGACCCAACTCGATCTCCGACTCGTCCACGTCCCAGCGGCTGCCGACCCACCCTCGGGCGAAGCGCACGGAGCGCACCCAGTCGGAGCAGAGCTTGAGCATGGCGCCGGAAGGTAGGGCCGTGCCTTGCGCGGTGGCCAGCCGCGAGGCCAATTCGGGCACCGACTCGAGGGGTGGACGGCACGGACGCATGGTCACGGGCGCCTCGACACCGAACCCCGGTCGTGGAAGAGTCCACGATGCGCAGAAGAGAGTTCCTCGGTCTGCTCGGCGGCGGCGCCATGGCGTGGCCCCGAGCCCTGGAAGGGTTGGCTCGCCGGCTCGAAGGCGGCGGCGCACCCGACGACGAGCCGTTCTGGGAGTTCGTCCGGGGTCAGTTCTCGATTCCATCGGATCGGATCTATCTCAACAACGGCACCCTGGGACCGACCCCCCGCCTGGTTGTTGACGCCACTTTCGAGCACGAACGACGCGTTGCCGCCACGTTGCCCCCCGGTGTCGACTGGGACGCGCTCAAGTCCGTCGTATCCAGGCTCTTGGGCGGCGACCCCGCGGGTTGGGTCTTTCCCAGGAATACCACGGAGGCCATGAGCTTCGTCGCACTCGGGTTGGACGTCGGGCCGGGTGACGAGATCGTGACTACGGATCACGAGCACATCGGGGGCGATTCGGCCTGGGAGCTGCTGGCCGCCCGTCGGGGCGCCGTGCTGAAACGGGCGTCGCTGCCAGCGCCGGCCAGGGGGCAGGAGGACCTGCTCGCCGCCGTGCTCGCCGAGGTGGGTCCGCGCACGAAGGTGGTCAGCCTCTCCCACGTGACGTTCACGACCGGAACGGTTCTCCCCGTGACCGCGTTGGCCCAGCGGCTCCGGCGTCCGGGCGTGATCTTCGTCGTCGACGGCGCGCACCCGCCGGGCATGCTCGCGGTGGACGTGGGCGCCCTCGGCACGGACTTCTACGCGTCCTCACCCCACAAATGGCTCCTGGCTCCGCAGGGCACCGGCCTTCTCCACATCGCCCCCGAGTGGCGGGACCGGCTCTGGCCTACGGTGGCGTCAGGTGGCTGGGACGACGCGACCCTGGGCGCGCACCGTCTCAATCACCTGGGAACCATCGACGAATCGCGGCTGGCGGGCCTGGCCGCGGCGGTGGGGTTCCACCTGGCGCTGGGTCCCCAACGCGTGGAGGCGCGCATTCGCCATCTCCGGGGGCTTCTGGAGGAAGGCCTCGCTGCCGTCCCCGATCTGAGACTGGCATCGCCGCAGGTTGCGGAGCTCCAGTCCGGCATGGTCTCCTTCGACCTCGCTGGCGTGGACTCTTTCGCGCTCCAGCGATATCTGGCTCGAGCCGCCAACGTGCGAACGCGGGTGATCGGCGAATACGAATACGGTTGGATGAGGCTGTCGACACACGTCTACAACTCGCCCGCAGAGCTGGACCGGGTGGTGGCGCTCATCGGGGCGGCCCGTCGGGAAGGCGTCAGCGGGGAACTCCGCGAAGACACAACCGTACGACCTCGGCGTATATGACTACGCGACCCCTGCGCCTCCGGGCTTCCCCACACCCCCCACGCGCTTGATGGCTCGAGCTGCTCCGGCCAGGAACTGGATCGTGGCGCTGATGCTCCTGGCGCCGGCGTCCGTGTGGGCGCAAGGCGAGACCGTCTTCGAGCAACAAAGGGCGCTCTGGACCGTTGAAGTGGGGGCTGGCGCCCGCGCACCCACGACGCTCTACAACGAGTTCATCGTGCGTCGCGAAAGCGCAGACTCGGTGCTCCGAACGCGGTGGGAGGAGAATGCCGACATGGGGTGGGAGACCCGAGTCGGCATGCGCTACAACCCCGAGGGAGGCGTGGGACTCTTCTTCGGGGGGTTCCTTGGCGGCGCGAGCACCACCGCGAGCTTCTCGGGCGGTCTCGAGGCTCCGGAGCGAATCCGCAGGAGCGTCGGCTATTCGGGCCTGGATTTCGGCCTGACGATGCGCCTGGGTCACTGGTCGCAGGGCCGGGGGGTCCTGAGCTACCACCTCGGCGGCGTTGTGCAGCGAGCGGTGATCGACCTGTCGCCGGGGCACCGGGATGCCCTGGCCTACTTCCGCGACGCGCCGCAACACGAGATCGACTGGGACTCCAGGACATCGACCAGCTGGGGCCTGAACCTGGGTGTGACCCTACGCTCGCCCATCTCGGAGCGATGGAGCTTCCGCGCCACCTTCAAGGACCTCATCCTTCCCACGAACACCACGTCCCTGGCCGAGCAGGAGATGGAGGACATCGAGGCGTTGAGCGGCCGTGACGTGCGTGTTTCCCTGAACCGCTACACCTCGCACAACCTCTCCCTGACCGTTGGCGTGGAGTACACGCTGGGTTGGGGACAGCCTCGCCGCGACGTCATCCGACGGGCTCCACAGCCCGACGCGCCGCCCGAGCTCGATCCCGCGGTCAGAAACGCCACGAGGCTCGCCGCGGCCGGTGACACGGCAGCGGCCGTGGCCGCCCTGGAGCATCGGGTGAGCGTGGAACCCCGGGACGCCTTCGCGTGGCGCGAGCTCGCCCTGCTACGCGCACCCCGTGCCGAGGACGACCCGACGGTACGGCCCGAAGCCCTCGTGACCTTGGAGCGTGCGCTCAACATGAACCCGGGCGACACCGAGCTCCTGCGGGCGTACGGTCGCTTGCGGGGGCTGACCGAGCGTGCCGGTCGGACGCCCGAAGCCGAGGCCGTGTCCCGGATCGAGCTGTCGTCGTTGTCCGTGAGCACGGGGTCGGACGGCGCCGTCCGGGTGGCTTTTGCGGCCCGTGGCCTCTCGGCTGCGGTGGATGGTCAACATCGCTACGAGTCCGCGATCGCGGTCTTTGCGGAAGACGGGTCGTCGGTTCCGATCCGTGCGGGTCTCGCTCCCTTGCACGAGGGGGCCGGCGACGAGCTGGTCATGCTGGGCGCCGCGGCCCAGCTCCCCCTGTCACTCTCTCTCGATTTCTTCCTCGCCCAGCCAGACCCCGGGTTCTATACTGTGCGCGTCCGGCTGACCGACCTGGAGACCGGCGCGCGCCAGGAAGCCACGGAGGGCTTCGAGCTCCCCTGACCCGCGGAGCGCGGGGCAGTCGCCTCATCCCCCGCCGCCGCAGGGTCGCCCTCCCAGGGCTCGGGTCTCACACTCGCCGTAAACAGCAGAGCGGATGACGGAACAGCGACCCCCGTACGTCTGGGCCGCCACGGCGGCCCTGTTGATCTTCGGCCTGTACGTGCTGACGCTGGCGCCGAGCACGGGCTTCTGGGACGCCAGCGAGTACATCGCGACCGCTCACATCGTGGGTATCCCGCATCCGCCCGGGAACCCCCTGTTCGTGATCCTGGCTCGTACGTGGAGCCTTCTCCTCGCGCCGTTCGGTCTCCCCGTGGCCGTTCGCGTCAACCTGCTCGCGGCGGCCACGAGCGCAGCGGCCTTCTTCTTCTTCTTCCTGATCGCCGACCGCATCCTCCTGGAGGTGGTCGACGAGCCGTGGATACGGAGGGTGGGCGCGGCAGTCGCGATCCTGATCGGGGCCACGACCTACACGGTGTGGAGCCAGTCGACGGTGAACGAGAAGGTGTACACCGTCAGCGTCATGGTCATCGCTGCATCGAGCTGGCTGGTCGTGCGCTGGCGAGACCTGAAGGGCACCCGCCGGGGCGTACAGGCGCTTCTCGTGGCGTTCTACCTGATGGCGCTGGGGTCCTCGAACCACTTGATGTCGGTGCTACCCGCTCCCGCCATCGTCGTCTTTCTGTCGCTGTCCGGGCCCGCCCTTCTCCTGACGCGCGGCTTCTGGGCGCGGGCCGTCCCGCTGGCGGTCGTGGCCATGTCCTTCAACCTGGTCCTACCGATTCGGGCCGCACAGCGTCCCGTGATCAACGAAGGAGACCCGGTGTGCGCGACCCTGCCGTCTGCGGCCCTGGCGGTCTACACACAGGGCCGCGCCGGATGTCCGGCCCTGGCCGCCGCGCTGACACGGGAGCAGTACCAGAAGCCGCCGTTGAGCCAGCGGCAGGCACCTCTGCGGGCGCAACTCGCCAACTACCTCCAATACTTCGATTGGCAGTGGGCCCGCGGCCTGTTCGCGGGCGAAACGCCGGGAGGCCCCAGGACCCCGGTCACCCTGCTATTCGCGGTGCTCGCTGCCACGGGTCTCTGGGTCACGTGGCGGGCCGACCGGGCGCTCTTCGCGTACGTGGCCACCCTCCTGGGGACGTTGACGGTGGCCCTGGTCTACTATCTGAACTTCAGGTTCGGCTACTCCCTCAGTCCGGAGGTGACCGACCCCCTGCTGCACGAGGTCCGTGAGCGCGACTACTTCTTCGTGGCAAGCTTCGCCCTGTGGGGTGTGTTGGCGGGGATCGGGCTCACCGGAGTGTGGACCCTCTTGTCGGACCGGCTCGGGCCGCGGGGCGGAGCGCTGGCGGCACCGGTGCTGATCATCGCCCTGTTCCCCTTGGCCTTCAACGCCCGGTGGGCGAGCCGATCCGGGGACTTCGCCGCACGGGACTGGGCGTACAATCTCCTCATGAGCGTGGAGCCGTACGGCGTCCTCTTCACCAATGGCGACAACGACACGTTCCCGCTCTGGTATCTGCAGGAGGTGGAGGGCATCCGGCGCGACGTGACCGTCGTGGTGATCCAGTACCTCTACACCGACTGGTACCCCCGTCAGCTCCAGGACCTTTCGCGGCCCGAGAACCAGCGCCCCTATCGGTCCGAAGTCGAGGGTCTCTACATCGATCCGCCAGCGCCGCCGAGTCGACCGATCATGACGTTGAGCCCCGAGGTCATGGACGCTGTGCGAGGCGGCTCCACCGGCGACGACTTCACCGTGTCCCTGGGGAACGTGGCCATTACCTATCCGGAAGGGACCTACCTGGATCGTGCGCAGCAGCTCACCCTGACGATCATCCAGGACAGCCTCGGCGACCGTCCCGTCTATTTCGCGAGCACCACCGGGTTCATGGGCGGGCTCGGCATCAGTGATTGGGGCACGCGACAGGGCCTGGCGTCGAGGCTGGACCCCCGCCCGCCCGACGAGCCCCCACCTCCCGGCGTTGTCAAGATCGAAGAGCGGTACGGTGGGGAGTGGGTGGACTACGAGCGGACGTTTCGTCTGGTCCGTGGCGTCTTCTCGTACCGAGGACTTCGCGACCGGGACGTCTGGGCCGATCGCTCGACGCTGAACATCCCTTGGCACTTCTACGTGCTGCATGTGCAGACTGCGGATGCGGCGCTGCAATCGGGCGAGGCCCCCCAGGGCGACGTCGTCCAGCGGCTGCTCGCGGACGCAGAGAGTTTCCTGCTGACCGCCCAGGGAGGGCGACTGGGCAGCCCCGGGGATTGAGGCCGCCCCTAGCGAGGAGTCCGTGACCGCACGCACCCGCCTCCGAGTCACGCTGTTGCGGCTGGCCGCCTGGAGCTGCCTCGCCGCGTCGCCGGTGTCTGGGCAGGAGGCGGGGAGCGTCCTCGGCCGCGTCGTCGCCGCAGAGACCGGCCAGCCCCTCCCCAACGCCCGGATCGAGCTGGTCGATCAGCCGGGAGCGACGCTCAGCGCCGACGACGGGCGCTTCATCCTGGTGGGTGTGCCGCCCGGCGACCGCACCTTGCGAATCTCCCTCATCGGCTACCGGAGCCTTACCGTGGACGGCGTCTTCGTTCGGGCCGGCCGCGGCACCCGTGTCGATCCACAGCTCGTGCCCGAGGCGCTGGAGCTGCCCGGGGTCACCGCGGAGGTGGACCGTATTCGGCTCATCGAACCCGAAATCAGCGCCACGCATGAGGTCGTTCTGGGCCGCGAGCTCCGGGAGCTGCCCGCCGACAACGTAGCCGAGGTCGTGGAGCTGGCGCCGGGGGTGAGCGACGGTCACTTCCGCGGGGGGCGCGTGGGCCAGGAGGTGTACGTCATCGACGGTCTCGAGTTCAAGAACCAGCTCGAGGCGTCGAGCTCCGGCACTGGATTGGAGCTCCCCCCCACCTCCCTTCAGGAGCTGGAGGTGATGACCGGTGGCATGGGTGCACAGTACGGCAACGCGCTGAGCGGCGTGGTCCGCTACGTCACCCGCCGCGGCGACGCGGAGCGGTGGGGCGCCGTGAGCTCTTTCCGGACGGACCACTGGGCGCCCGACGAGCTGTACCGGGGGTTCTCCTCCCTGTCCGTCACCGCCGGGGGGCCGCTCGCCTTTCTCGGCCCGGGCTCGACGCTCTTCGCCGACCTCCTGGTGCAAGGGCTCCAGGACGCGGATCCCCGGGCCCGGGGGCTCACCTGCCTTCGCCAAGGCGATGGCGACGCCGCTCTCGACGGGCTCATCCGCGACGTGGTCGAAGACGCGACCACCGCGCGGCTCTACTGCCCGTATCAGGACCCCAGCTTTCCCCATCAACAAGGGGAGAAGATCCTGGGATTCCTTCGCTGGGATCAGGCCATCGGCTCGGGCCTCGGTCTCACCGCCTCGCTCCTGGCCAATCGGTTCCAGCGCCAGCTCTACACCTCGGAGCTGAAGTACAACGCCGAGGACCAGCTCGGTCAGCGCACCAAGGGCCTGCTGGCGATGGTGGCGCTGGACTGGACGAAGCAGGCCGTGGGCTCCGGCGTCCACGTCACTGCTCGTCTCTCGGCCGTGCGCCTGGACCGGCACCTCGGGGCCCTGGACCCCTGGACGTTCAACGGGCGCGGGCGGATCGGTGGGGTGGGGCTGGCGGATTTCCGCTTCAGGGGAGAGGAGTTCGTTCGTTCCCCAATAGAAGAGCAGCTCCTGTCCGGCTCGGCGGTGCCCGGATACCGGGACCCAGGGGGATCCACGGGCTCCCCCTTCGGCCCGGCCGGGGAGGGGATCTTCTTCACCGAGGGCACCACCGATCTGGCGAACTGGAGTCGTTCCGAGTTTCTCGCCGCCGACGTGGTGGGCGAGGTCTTGAGCGCCGCGGGTCACCGCCTTCGCGGTGGCGCGAGCGGCAAATGGTGGCGCGTGGAACGCTACGAGCGAGTCCTGAGCCACCTCGCCGGTTCCTCACCGAACTACACCCGATTCTTTCCCACGACCCTCGGTGGTTTCGCCGAGGTAACTCTGGCTGCCGCCGACGAGCTGAACGTGTACGTCGGCGCCCGCGTGGAGGCCTTTCAATCGGGACTCTCGTTTCGCCCCGACCGGGTCGACTTCCTCTCCCCGGTGGTGGACACCGAGTGGAAGACGGCCGTCCTGCCGCGCATCGGCGTGACGGGTCCGATTCCCGGCACGGAAGGCCGCACCGCGTTCAGGTTCAACTACGGCGTGGTATCCCAGCCCCCTGATTTCCAGTTCTTCCTGGACACCAGCATCGGGGACTCGTTGCGGACGGACGTCCGACGGCAGGGGAACCCGAACCTGAGCTTCGAGCGCGGCACGGCGTTCGAGGTGGCGTTGTCACACCTGTTCACCGACGCGGTGGCCGCCACGCTGGTCGGATTCCGGAAGGAGCTCACCAATCTGGTCTCTGGCAGCCTCGACTTCCCTGGCTTCGCCCCGAATCAGTTCACCACGGGCGACTTCGGCACCGTCAGGGGCCTGGAGCTGTCGCTCCGGGGTCAGTGGCGACGGGTGCGTGCGCGCCTGGGATACTCGCTCCAAAAAGCCACCGGCGTCGTGTCCAGCGCACTCGCCGACGAGCCCGAGGTGGCGGGGGCCTCCCGCGAGGAATTCCCGCTGTCTTTCGACCGCCGACATTCCGGCAACCTGGCGCTCCTCTTCGGGCGAGCGGCGGGAGATCCGGAACCGCCCTGGTCCCTGAGCACGGTGGCGACGCTGAAGAGCGGCTATCCCATCGTCCGGGCGCGGGACGAGGTCGAGTCGGATGTCACGGGCGAGCCCACACACCTTCCCTGGACCTTCCGGGTCGACGTCCGGGGCGCCTGGCGATTCGGGAGCCTGCCCGGCTGTGCCGCCTGCGGCTGGCGCGTGCTGGCCGAGGTCAAGAACCTCTTCGGACAGGACAACGTCGTGGCGCTCCGCGGGGATACGCGCACGGTGGCGCCGCCGGCCGAGGCCGTGGAGGAGTTGGCCCGGGGCCTGGCGATCTCCCATCCCATCCCGCGGGAGTCGCCCAGGTACAGCGCACAGATCGATCTCGACGGAGACGGCCGCATCACACCGATGGAGTTCGACAAGGCGAGGCTCGCCGCCGCCCTCGACCGATTCGACCCGTCCCTGTTCTACGGCGAGCCGCTCCAGCTCCGCCTGGGCGTCGAGGTCGTCTTCTGATGCTCCTTAGACGAACCGCCCCGGCGCTGATCGCGATGGCGCTGGCGGCCTGTCAGGACGCCACCCTGCCGTTCGCGGCCACCGACCGCCCTGACGAGAGCCAGTCGTTGCCGCGCCAGCTCACGTTCTCGCAGGCCGACGACCGCTCTCCCGTCTGGGATCGGGGCGCGGAGGCGATCCTCTTCTCCACGGAGGGGTTTCCGCCATTCGTCGCCGCGCCCGGACTGCTCCTGGCCGTTCCGTCGGGAGGGGGTGCGGCCACCGAGCTGCTGCCGCAGCGACAGTTCGCCGGCGGGCCGCGGGACTGGTTCGCCAGCCCCGCTCCCTCCCCGACTGGGGGCCGGATGGCGTGGGTCGAGCTCTGGGGTGTGCGCGACGACAACGTCTGCCCCGGCACCGTGGTCTCCTGCGCTACCGACGTTCCCACGGAGGGCGTGGCCCCCCGGTTGGCGGAGGTGCGGCTATGGGTCGCCTCGACCGACGCCGGACCCACCGACGGTCAGGTGCTGCCCGTGTCGATGGAAGGACTGGCGGAGCTGCCGCCCTCGCAGGGACTCAGCAGCTACGCGATCACCCTGCATCCGTTTCAGGCGTTGTTCAACCTGGAGCGCTCGGCCGTTTTCCGTCCCTCGTGGTCCCCCTCCGGCGATCGACTGGTCTTCAGCGACGGTCTGCGCCTGCTGATGTGGTCCGTCGACGGAGACGATCCGGCACCGATCCCGTCCACCGAAGATGGCGTCCACGCCGCGTGGTCGCCGGACGGCGAGTGGATCGCGTTCACCCGCCTCGTTCGAGGGGAGCCTGTCGCGTTCGAGTGCCTCCACACAGTCCCCCTGGGGCCCGTGTGCCGCCAGGAGCGGGTCGAAGTGCCGATCGAGCGCCGTGTGGTCACGGTGGTGCGGCCCGACGGCTCCGACGTCACGGACGTGGGACCCGGGGACGACCCGGCCTGGCTCCCCGACTCACAGACGCTCGTGTTCCGTCGACAGGGAAGGCTCTGGACCGTCGGTCGTGACGGGTCTGGCGCAGCCGAGGTGCCCGGGACCGAGGGCGGCAGGGAGCCGGCCGCGTCACCGGACGGCGCAGCGGTGGTCTTCGCGCGGATCGACCCACGCTTCATGACGCATGACCTGTGGGTGGTGTCCCTGACCGAAGGTGGACCATGAGCCGCCGCGCGTGGCGGCGGGCCCGGATTCCCGGGGGTCGTCGATCGGTTCCGAGGGGACGAGCGGTGTCCCACTACCCCCGGGTACGGTCCATCTTCGTGACCCTGGTGGCCACCGGCGTGGGGGCTTCCGTGGCCGCGTGCGGCGACCCCGTGGTCGTACAGGGCGACCTGCCAGGCATCATGCGGGTCGTGGCGGGCTCGGCACCCGATCAGGATCCGCAGGCCGGGCCGGCGGCGGTCCGGATACAGCTCCAGGCCCCGAGAGCCCTGGCGGTCTCCACCGGAGGTCTGCTCTACCTTCTGGATCCGCCGGGGCGCGCGATCTTCGAGGTGACGCCGGCGGGCTCCGTACGCTCGCTGCTCGACAACCAGGGATGCGCTGGGACCGTGTGTCTGTCCCGGCCAGCCAGCATTGCGCTGGACGGCAGGGGCGGCGTCCTCGTGGCGGACCCCGGATCGGGGCGGGTGGTCAGGGTCGCGCTGGATGGGAGTGGAGGCGAGGTGTTGGCCGGGCGCCCCGACGGCGACCCGGCCCGTGCCGGCGCGCCCGCTCTCTCGGTCTCGCTGGCGGAGCCCACGGGTGTCGCCGCAGCGCCCGACGGAGGCACCTACGTCACCGAGCGCGATGCCCACCGCATCTGGCGAGTCGAGCGTACCGGGACGCTGACCCCGGTGGCGGGCAGCGGCAGCGTGGGCCACCGGGACGGCGAAGCCCTGGGCGCCCGCTTCCGCGCGCCGACGGCGTTGTTCCTGCACGGGACGAGCTTGTACGTAGCGGATCAGGGCAATCACCGTGTCCGTGTGGTAGCCCTGGACGTCTCGACCGTTGCCACGGTGGCCGGGACGGGGAACGCGGGCTACGGGGGAGATGGAGCTCAAGCCCGGAACGCCACGCTCCGCAGCCCGGAAGGCGTGGCGGTCACGGCGGACGGCCGCAGCCTCTTCATCAGCGACAGGGGCAACCACAGGGTTCGCCGGGTGGACCTGGCGACCGGCGTGGTCACCACGTTCGCCGGGACCGGGTCGCCGGCGTACCGCGGGAGCGGGTTCGAGGCGGGCGTCACCGATTTGTCGGGGCCCGCAGACGTGGCGGTCCTGGGGACCAGCTTCCTCTTCGTGGCCGACACGGGGAACCGCATCGTCTGGAGGACCCCCATCGGGCGGTGAGGCCCGAACAGCGTCAGTAGCTGGCCAACTCGCGGATCGCCGCCAGCACGTCGTCGGTCTGCGGCAGGATGGCGTACTCCACCTGGGGCGCGTACGCCACCCACGTGTCCATCGACGCCACCCTGCGCACGGGCCCGTCGAGCCAGGCGAAGAGCTCGTCGGCGATGCGGGCCGCGATCTCCGAACCGATGCCCCAGGACAGGGCGTCCTCGTAGACCACGACCACCTTGCTGGTGCGCTTCACCGACTGGGCGACCGTGGTCATGTCGAAGGGCGAGAGCGTGCGCAGGTCGATCACCTCGACGTCGATGCCCTCGGCCGCCGCGGCCTTGGCCGCGTCGAGAGAGCGCTTCACCAGGGCTCCGCAGGTGACCACCGTTAGGTCCGATCCCGGGCGGACCACCTTAGCCTTGCCGAAGGGGATCATGAAGTCGGGCCCTGGATTCCGCCCCTTGTTGTATACCTGCCGGTACAGGTGCTTGTGCTCGAGGAAGATCACGGGGTCTTCACAGCGTACGGCCGTGCGCAACAGGCCGTTGGCGTCCACGGCGTTGGACGGGAGCACCACGCGGAGGCCGGGGGTGTGAGCGAAGATGCTCTCGCCCGTCTGGGAGTGATAGATGCCCCCGCCTTTCAGGTAGCCACCGTACGTGACCCGCACCACCACCGGCGCCGAATAGGTGTCGTTGGACCGGTAGCGCATGGTGGCCAACTCGTTTCGGATCTGCATGAACGCCGGCCAGATGTAGTCGAAGAACTGGATCTCCACGACCGGACGCAGCCCACGCAGCGCCATGCCGATGGCCCGGCCCACGATGTTGGCCTCGGCCAAGGGGGAGTTGAACACCCGGTGGTCCCCGAACCGGCGCTGGAGGCCGTGCGTGACTTTGAAGACGCCCCCTTTGCCCTTTACCTCCTCCAGGTACTGGGAATGCGAGACGTCGGCCACGTCCTCACCGAACACGACGATGCGCGGATCCCGCTCCATCTCCGAGCGAAGACAGGCGTTGAGTAGATCCACGACGGTCTTCTCGTTCTCGGCTTCGTCGAAACGCGGGTCGCTTTCGGTGTCGAAGTCCGGCCCGGAGGGGTCGGTGGCTTCCGAGTAGAGGAAACGATCAGCCGTCTCCGGCTCCGGCTGTGGGCGCTCCAGGGCTTCGTCCGCCGCCTCGCTGACCCGAGCCCGGATCTCCGCCTCGAGACCGTCCAGAGCCTCGGCGGACGCCAGTCCCGCTTCGATGATGAGGGCCCGCGCGCGGCCCAGGGGATCTCGCCGGGCCTCCTCCTCACGCTGATGAGGGGGCTTGTAGGCCCGCTCGTCGTCGGACATGGAGTGGGAGTAGGGGCGGACCACGTGGGCGTGGAGCAGGACAGGACCGTGGCCGTGACGGCAGTGGCGGACCGCTCGAGCGCCCACGTCGTACGACTCCACCACATCGGTACCGTCACACTCGAGCACCAGAAGGTCGGGGAAGCCTTCGAGGGTTCGGGAGATGCTGCCCGCCGGGGTCTGGACGGCGACCGGCACCGAGATGGCGTAGCCGTTGTCCTCGATAAGGAAGATCACGGGGAGCTTCAGCACCGTCGCGGTGTTGAGGGCCTCCCAGAACTCTCCCTCCGAGGTGGTGCCCTCTCCGGCGCAGCACAACACGACCTCGTCGTCCTCGAACGAGCTCACGAGCGACTGTAGCTCGGGCACGAGCCGAGCCCGGTGACCCGCCTCCGCAGCGCCGACGGCTTGCAGGAACTGGGTCCCCGTGGGCGATGAGGTGCTGGCGATGTTGTAGCGAGCGTCGCCGAAGTGGGACGGCATCTGGCGCCCGCCGCTGGCCGGGTCGTCGGCCGCCCCCACGGCCTGCAGGAAGTGGTCGAGAGGACTCTGGCCGGCCGTGAGCGCGAGGGCTCGATCGCGGTAGTAGAGGAAGTACCAGTCCCGCCCGCTCCTGAGGTGGGCCCCGAGCGCTACCTGGACCGCTTCATGTCCCGCGCCCGAGATCTGGAAGAAGATCCGGTTCTGCCGCTTCAGGCTGATCTCGCGGTCATCGATGGCACGGGCGGTGACCATGGTGCGGTAGAAGTCGAGGAGCAGCTCGGGTGTCAGGTCGCCGAGGGCGGGCGAGGCGTGCCCCTGTTCGGTTCCGGTGAACATTCTCTCTCCGCGTTTTCCTGCGATGTCCGACGTGGCGCGCGGGGCGGGCCGGACGAGGTGGAGCCAGTGAAGGGCAACAAGATAACAGCCCAGCGGAAAGCTACGGAAGCAGACACCCGTGCTGGCTTCCCCACCGGAGCTCGGCTCCTCGCGACGGGCGGCGAGTTGCAAAGGGTGTGGCGGAAAGCGGCCCGCCGGGGGACGATGGCGCCCGGCCCGCACTGTGAGCGTTCCGCTGCCGGCGCTAGATTTCCCCTCGACGGACTCCATTCCCCGAGCCCGGGAGCTTGCGGCGATCAACAGCACATATGCCCGCATGGCGCGCCTCGCCCTGAGACATCCCAGCCTGTGGCTTCCCCTCCTGCGATCCTCCTGGACATTCCGGGCACGGGACTGGTACCGGCGCCCTCCGTTCTTGCCTCTTCCTCCGGCATCCTACTTGCAGTGGAGGATGGAAACGGCGTACGGCGACGCGCATGCCACGCCGCCAGCAAAGGAGCTAATGCGCTATCTCCATTGGACCTCGGAGATGAGGCGCCGGAGATGACCCGGGAGGGACGCCCGTGTTCAAGCTGATACTTTTTCTGCTCGTCGCGTTGGGAGCCGCTCTCTATTTCCCGGCGTCGCGCGTGGTGGTGTTGGACGTGGGCGAGCCGGTCTTGAATCCGGTCATGGAGTGGTCCACCAAGGGCGAGATGCGCAAGATCGCCCGGGATCTCGAGACCTACGAGCGCAGCTGGGAGTCGCTGCCCGGGCGGGACGGTTGGTCACGTTGGCTCGAGACCAAGTACACCACCGACGACGGCAAGACGGACTCCTGGGGGAACGATTACGCGCTTAAGGTGTGGCCAGACTCGTTCGCCGTGGTCTCGGCCGGCGTCGACGGGCAGATGGGGACTCAGGACGATCTGAAGACGGCGCGGGAGCGCGTAGCAGCACGCCGCCGCTAACCGACCTCGTCCGCCACAAAGCCGGGGTCCTTTCGGTCAGCGAGCCGTCGTTGGGGCGGCGGCTGGCCGGCATCACCGTCCGTTCCCGGGCCTGACGTGCAATCCAATCCCCAGCTCACCGAAGCGCTGATCACGCTCGGGCCCTGGGTCGTTCTGCTGATGACGTTCGCCGAGACCGCGTTCATCACCGGCTTCTTCGTCCCGGCGCTGCCCACCATCATGCTGGCTTGCCTGCTGGCTCTCGAAGGCCACTTCGGGTTGGGCGGCGTCACCCTCGCCACCGTCGCGGGCGGGGCGCTCGGCGACTCCACGGGCTTCTGGGTCGGAAGGCGCGGGGGGCGGCGACTCCTTGAAGGCGGAGGCCGAATTCGCGAGCTGGCCCGACGAGGCGAGCGGCGCACGACCGCCATCATGGACCGCCACTCGCTTCTGGGTGTCAGTCTGGCACGCTGTGTCTCCTTCGTCCGCACGCTCATGCCCCTGACCGCCGGCATGAGCAACCTCGCATACCGTCGCTTTCTTCTCTACGACCTGTTGGGGGTGGGCGTCTGGGCCGCGGGCTCGATCCTCGTGGGTGTGGGTGCGGCGGCGGGATGGCAGCGGGTCCGGGATGACATGGGTCCCTGGTGGGCGGCCGGCGCGATCCTCCTGGCCGGTGTGGTCTGGTCGATCCTGAAGATCCGAAGGATGCTCTTGAACCGCCGCATGGGGGGGGACGAGGCCACCGCCGGGGCGGGGGGCTAGCGCCGGTGCTCTCGGTCGGACTCACGGGCAACGTAGCCGCGGGCAAATCGGCCGTCGCGCGGATCTGGGCCGGGGAAGGCGTCCCGGTCATCAGCGCCGACGAGCTGGCCCGCGAAGCCGTGACCCCGGGCTCGGAGGGACTCGAACGCGTCGTCGACGCCTTCGGCCCCGGGGTTCTCGCGACCGACGGGACGCTGGATCGCCCGCGGCTCCGGGACCTGGTCTTCCGGGACAGCGACGCCCGGCGCCGACTCGAGGAGATCCTCCATCCCCTGATCTGGCGCCTGCGGACCGAATGGATGCGTCGGCGTGCCCTGGAGGGGCACGTGATCACCGTGGCGGAGGTGCCCCTGCTTTTCGAGGCGGGCCTCGAGGGAGACTTCGACGTGACCGTGCTGGTCGACGCGCCAGAAGACCTTCGCCGCGCGCGCCTGGTCGAGCTCAGGGGAATCGCGCCCGACGAGGCCCAGCGGATCATGGACGCCCAGCTCGATCCGACGATCAAGCGCGGCCGGGCCCACCACGTCCTCGAGAATGGCGGTACCCTAGAGGCTTTGGCTCTGAGCGCGCGGGTACTGCTGAGCCGGCTCCGGCTGCAGGCGACGGAGGCGGCTCGAGAGGCATCGGAACGCCCCCGTTTGCGCCTGGACCTTCACCTGCACACCTGGGATTCATTCGACTGCCTGTCGGACCCGGAGCAGGTGCTTGCCAGAGCACGCGCACGGGGGGTAGGCCGAATCGCCCTCACGGATCACAACCGTCTCGGATCAGCGCTGGAGCTGGCTCGCCGGCACCCCGACCGGATCATCCCCGGCGAGGAGGTGAAGACCGCCGAGGGTGTGGACATGATCGGTCTCTATCTTTCGGAGGAGATTCCCGCCCACACCCCGGGCCTCGAGACCTGCCGCCGGATACATGCGCAGGGCGGGCTGGTCTACCTGCCCCATCCGTACGCGGCGGGGAAGGGAGGGTCGGGCCGATGGGCAGAGGCCTGGATCCGCGAAGTGGACATCGTTGAGGCCTACAACGGTCGGATCCACGATCAGCGGCTCAACGCGCGGGCGCGGGCCCTCGCCGAGGCCAACGGGATACCGATGGGCGCCGGGTCAGACGCACACACGTTGTGGGAGGTGGGCCGGTGCCAGGTCGACGTACCATGGCACCCCAACGAGCCCACCGCTCTCCTCGCCGCCCTGAAGGACGGGGTGATCCACGGCCGCTCGGCGCCCCAC
Source organism: Gemmatimonadota bacterium (assembly GCA_039586035.1). GTDB lineage: Bacteria > Gemmatimonadota > Gemmatimonadetes > Longimicrobiales > Gaopeijiaceae > JBDHHQ01. The sequence goes on from JBDHLD010000001.1 coordinate 144,789, forward strand.
CTGGTGCACGTCGCCTCGACGTGGGCCAAGTTGCGCAAGCGGCTACCCCTCGGCCGTGGCAGGCCGTAGCGCCACGGCGACGGTTCGATCGAGGCCGTGCGCCTTCACCCATGCGGGCGCCGCGTCGATCCGCTACCTTCGCGCCGATGAGCTACACCGTACCCAGCCACCGCCTCGCTGACGTAGAGGAAGTCCTGGGCGTGCTGTTCGAGGCACGCCGCGTGGTGCTCACCACTCACATCAACGCCGACGGCGACGGTGCGGGGTCCGAGGTGGCCCTCGCGAGCTTCCTGCGTGAGCGGGGTGCCGAAGCCTGGATCGTGAACCCGACACCCTACCCGCGGCTCTTCCGCTTCCTGTTGCCGGATCCCGATTGGGTGGTGGCGGCGAGTGACCCCATCGCGGAGCAGCTCTGTCGCGACGCCGACCTGGCGGTCGTGCTGGACACGGGTGAGGTGCCGCGTCTCGGACGCGTGAAGCCCATGATCGCCGCCGTACCCAAAGTGGTCGTGGACCATCATCCGCCCGGAAGCGCCCCCATCCCTGGGCTCTCGCTCAGAGATCCGGCGGCCTGCGCCACGGGTGAGCTCGTCTTCGACCTCCTGAGCCGCGCCGGCTGCCGCTGGGACGAGGCGACGGTCACGGCGTTGTACGTGGCCATCGTCACCGACACGGGGTCTTTCCGCCACAGCAACACGTCGTCCAGGTGCCACAGCATCGCCGCAGAGCTGATCGATCGGGGCGCAGACCCCGAGGGGGTCCACCGGCGCGTGTACGGGGCGTTTCCAGCGCGGCGGCTCCTGCTATTGCGGGAGGCTCTGGGGCATCTGAGTGTGAGCGAGGACGGGACCGTCGCCTGGATGACCGTGCCCGCGGACGCGTTTCGCGATCTCGGAGCGCAACCCGACGACCTCGAGGGCCTGGTGGACTACCCGCGGTCCCTCGAAGGCGTAGAGGTGGCGCTCCTCTTCCGGCGGATCAGAAACGATGCGGTGAAGGTCTCGTTCCGCTCCAACGGTGACGTCGACGTGGACCGGCTGGCCAAGTCGTTCGGCGGCGGCGGGCACGTGAAGGCTTCGGGAGCCGTTGTGCAGGGCACGGAGGAGGCGGTACGCCAGCGGGTGATCGACGCCGCCAGCGAGGCCGTCCGTGCGATCGCCTCGGGCTCCCCGCCGGTGCCTGACCAGGAACCGATTCCCCAGGATTGATGTAGTGTGACCATGCCTTCGAGTCAGGAATCGGGTCCCGGCGTGCCAGAAGCCCTGCCCCGGACCCTCGACCGGTTGGGAAGACGCCTGGATCCCGCCCGCTTGGACACCCTGTGGATCTTTCCCCCGCTGGTGAAGGGCAGGCGGGAGTGGGGGCTGGTCGTGGCCAGTTGCTTCGCGACCGGAGACGACCGGCGGCGCCTGCTGACCGCTCGGTATTCGGCGGAGCGGACAGGGAGGGGGCTGGAGCTGGAGTCGGAGATCACCGAGGAAGGCGAGGCCCCGCCTGATCGGATTCCGCGCGTCGTCGATGGCGTCGTTCGGAGGAGCGGCGTCCAGAAGGGCGACCCGCGAGAGGTCGTGATCGGCGGGGAGCTCGAAGCCTTCAGCGAATTGATGAAGGAGTTCGACCAGACCTTGTTGGAGATCGTGGAGCAGTGAGTCGGCAGGTGGGCACGGCGCCATTCGTCCGTCTCTTCGGAAGATACCTGCGGGAGCTGGGGCTACCGGTCACGCAGCAGCGCGAAGCGGTGGCGGAGCTCGTCTTTTCGTCCAGCGGCCATCTTTCCGTCGACGACATCGAAGCCCGCCTCCGGGAAGCCGGCGAGCGCATCGGCAAGGCTACGATCTACCGCACGCTGGACCTCCTGGTCCGCAGCCAGCTGGTGGAGGAGCACGACTTCGGTGAGGGGTTCAAGCGCTACGAGCACCGGCTCTCGGCCCAGCCCGTACACGAGCACCTCATCTGTCTCGAGTGCGGCAAAGTGCTGGAGTTCCGGAGCGAGGAGATCCGGAGGATCGAATCCCGGGTTCAGGAGGAGCACGGATTCCTGCCTGCTCGGCATCGCCTCGACATCTACGGCCTCTGCCGGGAGTGCCAAGCGGCGGGCGCCGCCCTTCCACAGGAAGGGTTGACCTGTCCGATCGAAATGGCGTAACAGTTCCGGGCCTTCTTCGGTCTCTCCCCGGCTGGCGGGGACGTCGGTGACAGCGAGGTCCTGCGCTCGCGTGCCACCCCGGTGACACCAAACCCCGACACGCTCACGATGCCGAATCGACGAAACCACGACGCATCCGGCCGCGGCTTCGACACCCGTCGCGAGCCGTCACCCGATCCCGCCGACCCCGGACTGCGGTCCGACCTCCCCTGGGAGCTGCCGCATACCTTTCTGGGCCTCGACGAGGCGGCCTCGGCCTTCGCTTCGGCCCGCGCCCTGATCCTCCCGGTGCCGTACGAGACGACGACCAGCTACGGTGGCGGCGCGCGCTCCGGGCCCGGAGCCATCCTGGAGGCCTCTCGCTACATCGAGCTCTACGATCAGGAGCTCGACACCGACCCGTCCACGGTGGGGATCCACACCCTTCCCGCATTCGAGCTCACCCGGGAAGGTCCTGCGGCGGCGGCGCAGGAGTTGGAGGACGCGTACGGTAGGGTGCTGGAGGCCGCGGGAGACCGTTTCGTAGTGGCGCTGGGGGGCGAGCACGGCGTCTCCGCGCCGTTGATTCGCGCCGCGGCCCGACGTGCGGGGCAGCGCGTCTCGGTCCTACAGTTGGACGCACATGCCGACTTGCGGGCGGAGTACGAGGGAACGCCCCACTCCCACGCGTCCGCCATGGCCCGGATCCTGGACCATGCCGACGTGGTGGGCGTGGGGATCCGAGGGATCAGCGCCGAGGAAGCCGCGGTGGCCCGGGCCTCCGACGCCGTCGATCTGATCTATGCGGAGGAGATGTGGGAGAACGACGACTGGATGGACCGTGCGCTCGAACGGTTGCACGACCCCCTCTACATCACCTTCGACGTGGACTTCCTGGATCCCTCCCTCGTTCCCTCGACGGGCACGCCCGAGCCGGGAGGCGGAGATTGGTACCGGACCTTGCGGTTCCTCCGGCGCGTGTTTCGCGAGCGGGACGTGATTGGATGTGACGTCGTGGAGCTCGCGCCGATACCCGGACTCCACGCACCGGACTTCCTGGTGGCCAAGCTGGTGTACAAACTCATCGGGTATCGATTCTTCGCCTGATTCGGAGCCCTTTCCTTGCCCGACGCGCACACCCAGCCGACCCGGAGCACTCTGCCGGCCCGAACGACGGGAGGGCCGACGGGGTCGAACGAGGCCAGTCACTTCCCCGTGCGGGCCCTGGAGCGGGCGGTTGGCGCCCGGCAGGTCGGCGGGAACGCCGTCAGGCTGCAGGTGGAGGGCGCAGGGACCTTCGAAACCTGGCTGGACGCCATCGACGGGGCCGAGCGGTTCGTCCACTTCGAGAACTACATCCTCCGGGACGACCGCGTCGGCCGGGCATTCCGCGACGCGTTGACGGCCAAGGCGCGACAGGGCGTGCCCGTCCGGGTGCTGCACGACTGGGTGGGGTGCTGGGCCACACGCCGGGGATATTGGAAGCCCTTCCGCGAAGCGGGTGTCGAGGTCCGAGCGTTCAATCCGCCGAGCCTCAGGGACCCGTTCGGACTCCTCCAGCGTGACCACCGGAAGCTCGTATGCGTCGATGGCCGGGTAGCCTACGTCGGAGGGTTCTGCGTCGGAGAGGAATGGGCCGGTGGCAGCGGCGCTCCTCCCTGGAGGGACACGGGCGTCGAGATCCGTGGACCGGCGGCCACCGTGGCGGCCCGGGCGTTCGAGACGATCTGGGCCAAGGTCGGGGAGCCTGTCGCTGCGGAGGTGCGGGCCCGGCGGGTCCGAACGGTCCGGGAAGGCACCACGCCCGTGTGGATCATCCAGGGTATCCCGTGGCGGTCACGGGTCTACCGGGCCACGCAGCTCGTGGCGGCCAGCGCCAAGCGTCGCATCTGGATCACCGACCCCTATTTCGTGGCCCCCCGGCCGGTGGCCGAGGCACTGGCGGCGGCCGCCTTGGATGGCGTCGACGTGCGCATCCTGGTGCCTGGCCACAACAACTGGCCCTGGGTCGGGAGCCTCTCCCGCGGCGGGTATCGCTCCCTCCTGCGCGCCGGCGTGCGCATCTTCGAGTGGCAGGGGTCCATGATCCACGCCAAGACGGCCGTTGCGGACAGCATCTGGAGTCGCGTGGGGTCCTCGAACCTGAACGCGGCCAGCCTGCTCGGGAACTGGGAGATCGACGTAGGCATTCTTGACCGGAGCCTGGCGGAGCAGCTGGAAGCGACCTTTCTCGCCGATCTGACGCTCAGCGTCGAGATCGTCCTGCCCCGGCGGGCGCGGCAGGTGCGTCGATCGCGGTTGCCCGAACCGCCGGTCGCAGGGGAGGCCCCTCGGCAGGCGTCGTTGGAGCCCCCGGAACGCCTTCAGGATCGACTGGAGCATTGGCGCTCCGCGGCGGCCGGCAGCATGAGCTGGAGCGTCGCCGACCTGGTCCGGGCCGGTTCGACCCTGGGAGACGCGATCGCGGGGCACCGCACGCTGGGGCGGGAGGACCGAGCGGTGCTGAGCACGGTCTCGGCGGGCCTGCTCGTGGCTGCGCTCCTGGCGGCGGTCTTTCCATGGGTCGTCGGTTGGGCCGTCGCCCTGCTCCTGGGCTGGCTGGGCATCGTGGTCTCCGTCCGCGTCCTGGTGCAGGTCCGGCGGGGCCGTCGAGAAGAGGCGACGCTGAAGTCCCTCGAGTCGCACCTGGTGCCCGAAGACGAGCCTCCGCTCGTGGCGGAGGGGCATGACCGATATCATCCCGACGAGCCGGCGGCAGGCGTCGAGGAAAAGAACTCAACGGAAGCGGAATAGATGAACGAGTCCATCGGATTGGCCGTGGCCTTCAGCGCGGGTCTCCTCTCCTTTCTGTCGCCGTGCGTGCTTCCGCTGGTGCCGAGCTATCTCTCGTTCGTGACTGGAATGTCTCTGGAAGACCTCCAGGAGGGCGTGGACCGACGGAACACGATGATCCACTCTACGCTGTTCGTCGTCGGGTTCAGCGCCATCTTCATGCTCCTCGGCGCCTCCGCCTCGTTCCTCGGACAGTTCTTCCGTTACTACGAGGTATGGATCGCCCGGATCGGCGGGCTGATCATCGTCCTGCTCGGACTCCACCTGGCAGGGGCCTTCAAGCTCACTCCCCTGCTGCGGGAAAAACGATTCCACGTCCACGACAAGCCGGCCGGGTACCTCGGCACGCTCGGGGTGGGGGCCGCATTCGGAGCGGGCTGGACGCCGTGTATCGGTCCGGTCCTCGGCGCCATCCTGACCTTCGCCGCCTCGCGGGACGCGTTCTGGTCGGGGGTGGGCCTGCTGGGCGTCTACTCCCTGGGTTTGGCCGTGCCCTTCCTGCTCTCGGCGCTGGCCATGGAGAGATTCCTCGAGGTGTTCGCCCGGTTCCGCCGTTTCCTGCCCACGGTGCAGGTCGCTTCCGGCGTGCTCCTGGTCGTGCTCGGCGTGCTGCTCATGACCGGGACCTTCACGATCCTGAGCTCGTATCTGACCCAGTTCACGCCCGAGTGGATCCTGGACCGGATCTGACGGCTCGCCTGACCGCGGGAGGCGCCTCGCGGGGCGGCGCCCCCGGCCACGGGATCGCGCGAGGACGGCCGGCGGCGTGATGGTGGGTCCCACCGCTCGCCGCGGCGGACGGCCGGTCGTCAGCCGGGCGTGGCCTCCGCCTCCATGGCCTGCTCGAGCATCTGGCGGCGGAGCAAGGTCGCGTAGACGCCGTCGGCCGCGATGAGCTCGTCGTGCGTGCCGCGCTCCACGATCCGGCCGTCCTCGAGGACCAAGATCAGGTCGGCATCCATGACCGCGCTGACCCGGTGGCTGATGATGAAGGACGTGCGGTCGGCCAGGACGTCCCGCAGGTCCTGGAGGATCCGGGCCTCCGTGTGTGTGTCGACGGCGCTCAACGCGTCGTCCAGGATCAGGACGACCGGATCCCGAGCCACGGCTCGGGCGAGGGTGGCGCGCTGCTTCTGGCCCCCGGAGAGGTTGATGCCCCGCTCACCCAGGAACGTCCCGTACCCCTCCGGGAAGTCGTTGATGGATGCGTCCAGCTGGGCGACCCTGGCGGCATCGTACACCTCCTCCGGCGGCTCGGCACCGTCGCGACCCCATCGGGCATCGCCGCGAGGATCGGCGTGGGTCAGGCCAAGACCGATGTTCTCCGCGATCGTGTCCGAGAACAGGAACGGGTCCTGGGGCACGACGCCGACGCTCCGCCTGAGATCCGCCGGATCGTAGTCGCGCACGTCGACCCCTCCCACCCGGACGATTCCACGGGTGGCGTCGTACAGCCTGGGAATCAGCGAGACCAGGGTGCTCTTGCCCGAGCCCGTGCCTCCGACCACGGCCACCGTCTGGCCCCGTAGCGCGGTGAAGCTCACGTCCTGCAGCACCCACCGCTCCGTGTCGGGATAGCGGAACCACACGTCCTCGAAGCTCACGTGACCGGAGAGCCTGTCCGCCGAGGTTGGGCGCTCGGGTGGCGCGACGTCGGGCTCGCGCTCCAGGATCCTGTTGATGCGGCCCATGGAGGCGGCGCCCCGCTGGAACAGGTTCACCACCCACCCCAGGGCGATCATGGGCCAGATCAGCAGGGCCAGGTAGACCTGGAAGGCGACGAAGTCGCCGATGGTGATGCGTCCGGCCATGACCTCGAGTCCGCCCAGCCAGAGCACGGTCACCATGGCCGCGCCGGTCAGGACGGACAGCAGTGGGTGGAACAGTCCTGCCGCCGTGACGAGCCGCATGTTGCGGCGCAGATACTCTCGGTTCTCTTCGTCGAACTGAAGGGCCTGGGCCCGCTCCTGCCCGTACGCCCGAACGATGCGTACCCCTGTGAGGTTCTCCTGGACGGTGGTCGTGACCGTGGAAAACTGCTCCTGGATCTCCAAGAAGCGTCGATGGATGACACGGCCGAAGCCCAGGACGACCGGTGGGACCAGCACCATGGGAATCAGGGCGTATAGCGTGAGTCGGGGGCTGATCCAAATCATGATGGCCAGGCCCACCGCGAAGCCCACCGCAGTGTTCACCGAATACATGACGGCTGGTCCGGCCGCCATGCGGGCGGCCAGCATGTCCTGCGTCGACCGTGCCATGAGATCGCCGGTACGCGTCTGGCCGAAGAATCTCGCGTCCAGACTCAGGAGGCGCCGGAAGTACCGCTCCCTCAGATCGCATTCGATGCGCCGACTGATGCCGTTCAGGAGCTCTCGCATTCCGTAGCGGCAGGCGCCCCCCAACGCCGTGGTCCCGACGATCAAGGCGGCGAGCACGGCCAGCGTCGTCATGGTGGTGGCCGGATCGGAGAGGCCGTCGATGGCCACCTTCAGGATGTACGGCGCCGCCTTGCCGAACACGTTGGCGAGCACGACCAGCAGCAGCCCCGCCGCCAGACCCCCGCGGTAGGGGCGGAAGAAGGGCAAGAGCGTCTTCAGCTGGCTCATTTCACGCTCGTTCGTGTATGACGGTTGGGTCCGAAGCTCGGACGTTCCCGTGGCCGCGTGGTCTCGTTGGTCGTGGTCCGAGAGTCGCGCCCGAGGGACCACTGGACCGCGCCCGAGCGGGACCCCGATCCCGGGTCCCGCGGGCGGCAGCGCTGGGGGAAAGTCTTATGGTGAGGCACGGCGGGAAAGTTCCGGTGATGCTCCTGGTGATGGGTGCACTGGCCATGGCGGCGTGCGGAGGCGAAGCCAAATCCGCGGAAGAGCCGGAGGGCCAGGCCAAAGCCGCCGACGCCGTTCACGAAGCCCCCAACGCGGCCAGCTCCGACGCGGCGCTCATGCCCGTGCCGGGTAGTCGGCAGGCCGCGGCGCTGGCGGTGCAGGATGCCCCCGAGCCCGAAGCCGAGACGCCCGAGGCGGAGCAGGCCGTTTCGTCCTCGGTTACGCTGCGTCCCCGCCCCTCGCCGGCCCCCGAGCCCGAGCGGCCGGTCGAGGTGTCTAGCCCCGCGGGGGGGCCGATCCCTGCTCCGCTGCCCACCGGGGAGACCGACGGGGGTCCCGCTGAGCCCGACCAGCCGGAACCGGCGCCCGCTCCCGACGAGCTGACGGCGGTCCTGGAAACGCCGGTCCCATCGGTGGATCTCGCGGAGGTGCCTGAGCCCGTCACCGAGCCCGAGCCCGAACCCACTGGGCTGGTGCTACAGCCCGGCGTCGAGATCCCGGTCACGCTCGAGGCGGACCTCTCGACCCGGAGCCATCAACCAGGCGACGCATTCTACGGCTACATCGAGGACGACGTGCTCGCGGCGGACGGAATGGTGTTGGTGTCCATGGGGGCCCGCATCCGAGGGCGGGTCGTCGAAAGCCGCAAGTCCACGGGGCCCAACGATCCCGCGGTGCTGGACCTGGCTCTGGAGGCGCTGATCTCCGACGGGCGCAACTATCCCATGGTGGGGACGGTCGTGCGGACCGAGATCGAAACCCAATCCGGGGAGAGCACCGGCCGCACGGTGGCGAAGGTGGGCGTCGGGGCCGCCGCCGGCGCGATCCTCGGGAAGCTGCTGGGCAAGAACACCGAAGCCGCCGTCGCGGGCGCCCTGGTGGGCGCGGCAGCCGGCACGGCCGCGGCCGTCTCGGCCAAGGACGGCCACGCCCTCATCCCTCAGGGCTCCACCATGGTCGTACGGCTGGATCTACCGCTGCAGCTCGAGCCGAGCCGGTAGCGAGGACGGCGTAGCCGACTCAGCGCGGAGGGTCCTCCAGCAGAGCCCGTGCCGAGGCCGCCAGCGTGGCCGCCCCGAGGTGTAGCGCCTGCTCGTCGATGTCGAAGCGCGGATGGTGGTGCTGGCGAAGGCCCGGCAATCCCGCCCCGAGCCAGAAGAAGGCCCCAGGCGCTTCCCGCGACAGAATGCCGAAGTCCTCTGCCTCCATGATCCGAGAGCCAGGGAGCACCGCATCCGGCCCGAGGACTGCGGCGGCCGCGTCGCCGACCCGGGCCGCTACGTGGGTGTGGTTGACCACCGGGGGGAAACCCGGACGAAAGGTGACGCGAGCCGAGCCCTCGAAGGCCTCGGCAGTGGCGAAGGCCGCGCGTACGGCGGCGCGCAACTCCTCCCGGACATCGTCCACGAAGTAGCGAAGGGTGCCCGTCAGCCGCACGTGGTCCGCGATGACGTTGGCTGCCGTACCGCCGCGGACGGTCCCGAAGGTGACGACTCCCGCATCGCCCGGCGCGATACGGCGGGACACCGCCTGCTGGGCAGCCAACACCCCCTGGCTGGCCAACAAGACCGCGTCGACGCCCTCGTGCGGCCGGGCGCCGTGGGCGCTCTTGCCGCGTACGTCTACGACGATCTCCTCGCCCCCCGCCATGATGGTCCCATCGGCCAGGAACACTTTGCCCACCGGCAGGTGCGCGCCGACGTGCAGGCCCACGACGGCGTCGACGTCGGTCATGGCGCCGTCTTCGATCATTCGGGTGGCGCCGCTCTTCCCGTCCGCGTCCACGGTCTCTTCGGAGGGCTGAAACAGGAAGCGGACCGTACCCGCGGCCAGATGCCCGTCACGCGCGGCCGCCACCAGCAGGGCGGCGGCGCCCAGGAGTCCAGCGGTATGGGCGTCGTGCCCGCACGCGTGCATCACGCCTGCCACGGTGGACCCGAAGTCGTGGTCGGGGTCCTCCTGGATGGGCAGCGCATCCATGTCGGCCCGCAGCGCCACCGTGGGCCCCGGACCGTTGCGGAGCTCTCCCACCACGCCCGTGCGACCCACTCCCGTTCGCACCACGAGGTCCAGCGCGGCGAGCCGGTCCGCGACTACGGCGGCCGTTCGGTGCTCCTGGAAGGACAGCTCCGGGTGGCGATGGAAGTCGCGCCGCAGGGCGATCAGCTCGGGCTGAAGGGCCCGCGCCTGCTCCAGTAGGTCCATGGACGGAACAATGGGGAAGGAGGGTAGGGCCCTTGGCCGCGACCTCTCGGGTTCATGGCGACGCCCTACGGTCGTACCGGCGCCGTTGCCGCCCGGATCGCGCCCGGGCTAGCTTTCCGTGGAGCGAATGATCACCCGCAGTATACGCGACCCGGCGGCGGCCTCACAACGCCGACCCCGGAGCCCTTCCGCCGGCGAGGTCGGCGAACGCCATGGCCGATCCGCGCCTCACCGAGCAGCGCAACCCCCGTACCCGGCGCATCGACACCTTGTCCCCCCTGGAGATCGTGGATCTGATCAACGCGGAGGACCAGATGGTGGCCGCCGCCGTGGCCGAGGAGCGGGAGGTCATCGCCCGGGCCCTCGAGCTCGTGGTGGAGGCTCTCGGTCGGGGTGGAAGGCTCATCTACGTGGGTGCGGGGACATCGGGGCGGCTGGGCGTGTTGGACGCTGCCGAGATGCCTCCGACCTTCGGCACCGATCCCGAGATGGTGCAGGGGGTGATCGCGGGCGGATCCGACGCCCTCATGCGCTCGAGGGAAGGCGCCGAGGACCATCCGGCCGACGGCGCGGCCGCCATGGACGAGCGCGGCGTGGGTGCGGACGATTTCGTACTGGGGATCGCCACCTCGGGCACGACGCCCTACGTGCACGGCGCGCTGGCTCGAGCACGGGAGCGAGGGGCGCGGACCGGTTTCCTTCTCTGCAGCCACCCCACTCGTGAGCTCACCGAGACCCACGACGTCGTGATCGCTCCACTCGTGGGGCCGGAGGTGATCACGGGCTCCACACGAATGAAGGCGGGCACGGCGACCAAGCTCGTCCTCAACACCCTGACCACCGGCGCCATGGTTCGGCTGGGCAAGGTCTACGGGAATCTCATGGTGGACGTGCAGGTGACGTGCGCCAAGCTCCGGGACCGGGGCGAGCGAATCCTCGTCGACACCCTGGGGGTCGAGCGGACCGAGGCGAGCCGGCTCCTCGACGACTCCGGGGGGCACGTCAAGAGCGCCCTCGTGATGGGGAGGAAGGGGGTGTCGCTGGAGGAGGCCCGGGGATTGCTCCAGGAAGCCGACGGGCACCTGGCGCTCGTGGTGGGGGACCCCGTTTGAGACCTGACGCCGGACTCGGGCGCCGCACCGCCATGCTCGGCGTCCTCGTCGTATCGCTACAGCTCGCCTTCGCGGCGGCGGCCTTCAATCCTGCCCCCCACACGGGCGGGGACAATGCCGGGTACGTAGCGCTGGCGTACTCACTCCTCGAGCGTGGCGCCTACCTGGAAGTCCACGATCCTACTGAGCCTCAGGCGACCAAGTATCCCCCCGCCTATCCCGCGCTGCTCGCCGCGGCGATTGCGGTGGGGGCCAAGACCTGGGTGTCATTGAAGCTCCTGTCCATGGCGTTCATCGCCTTGGCTCTGTTGGCAGCCTTCCTATGGGTCGAGGGAAGGCGAGGCGCTGGGTTCGCGATCCTCGTGGCGTTGATCCTCTCCCTCTCCGACGCCTTCCTGTGGCACACCCAGTGGATTCTGTCGGATCCGCTCTTCCTGGCTCTGACGCTCTGCTGCGTCTGGGCGTGCGACCGCGCCGACCGGGAGGAACGAGGCGGGCCATGGCTAGCCGTGGGCGTGGCGGCCGCGATACTCGCCTTCTTCACCCGCTCGGCCGGACTCCCTCTGATCCTCGCGTTGGCGGGGTGGCTGGCTCTCCGACGGCGCTGGCGGGCGCTGGCGACTCTCGCCCTGGTCTTCGGCGGTCCCGCCACGATCTGGTGGCTCCGGACGCGCGGTGTCGTCGGAGGGGACTACGTGGCCGAGTTCTGGATGGTGGACCCCTACCAGCCGGATCTGGGCACGGTCGGTCCGTGGGAGCTCGCTGGTCGCGTGCGGGCCAACGTCGGCGCCTATGTGGGACGTTGGATTCCCGGGGGGCTGGTGGGGTTGAAGGGGCGGCTGGTCACGGTGGTCGGCGTTGCGTTGACCGGCTTCGCGGCTCTCGGGTGGGCACGCCGGATTCGCCACCGCCCCGGCGTGGCCGAGCTGTTCACGCCCCTGTATCTGGGCCTCATCCTCCTCTGGCCCGTCATCTGGGCAGGGGACCGTTTCGCGCTTCCGCTCTACCCCATCCTGCTGTTCTACGCGGGTGAGTTCCTTCTATCGAGCCTGCAACAGGTCCGCCCGCTGGCGCGGAGGGCGGTCGTCTCAGCGAGCGTTCTGGCTCTGCTCGTCCCGGCGACGGTGACCTGGGTGTGGGCCGCGTCCGACGCCGCCGTGTGCCGTGAGCTCATCAGGGAAGAGGGGCCCTTCGCGTGCTACGACGAGGCCGTCCAGGAGTACGTGAAAGCCGCCGAGTGGGCCCGGGAGCACCTGGAACCCGGCTCGATCGTGTACACGCGCAAGCCACGACTCTTCTATGTCTTGAGCGGCGTCCAGGCACGGGTCTACCCGCTGACTCAGGATCCCGTCGAGTTTCTCGACGCGGCGCTGGCCGGGGGGACCACTCACGTGGTGATGGACTATCTCGACCGCCTTGGCTCCTATTACCTGGCGCCGGTGATACAGGGCCGCTCCGGTGCCTTTTGCTCTCTCGTCGGCTTCGGGGATCCCAGCGTCTCCCGGACCGAGATCTTCGGCGTGTTGCCGCCGTCAGTTTGGGAGGAGGCCAGCGGCCCGGGCGGGATGGAGGGCACCTTCGTGGTGAGCTTGCGTCTCTGCCGGGGGGCGCCGCCCGACGGCACCGGTCCGTCGGATCCGCCCTATTCGACCGCCACCATCCCACTCCTGGAGTCGCTCGAGGGGACGGGAGGCAGGGGCGACGCCTCCGGAGAGGGTTGAAGGGTTCCGAGGCCTTGGGCGGGCAGGCGGGGGCTGTGGAGCGCGGGGGCCGGTGCTCCACACCGGCGCTCTGACGTCAGAGGCCTCGACCCGACGGACCTCGTCCATACAGGCTGGCCAGGATGACGCCGAACAGCAGGTGCCCCGCCAGCGTGGGGTCGTTGTCCCGGGCGTCCAGAAGCGCAGCCAGGAACGGTACGCGACGGTGGGGCGGCAGGGTGTCCAGCAAGCCCTCCAGGCCACCCCACGGGGAGGCACCGAACTCCAGCCCTCCGTACACCGCGCCCCGGAGGATCGGAGGGCCGGGAAGGCGTGGCTCGACGACGCTGGCGTAGACGAGCCCACGCGCCGCGCCGGCGAGCACGGGTGCCAGCGGGTCGGCCTCGGCCTCCGGCGCGCCACCGAGGTCCAGCAGGCGCTGGATGACCATTCGGGCAACGGCCGCACCGGCTCCGGCGGCGCCTGCCCGGGCGAGGCCGAGCGGACCGGGCGTGCCCCGCGGCCGCCAGGCGCGGAGCGCCGCGGTCACCAGCCCTCCGCCTCCAGCCACGACGGCTGCGGCCAGTGCCTTCTCCACCAACGGCGAGACTTCGCCCCTCGGCGTCGCTTCGACGGGGCCGGCTTCCTTCCGGTCGGAAGGCGACTCGGCCGGGGTGGCCTCGACGACCTCCCCATCCTCTCTTCGAGTCCGCGCGCGCTCCAGCGCGTAGCCGACCCGGAACCAGACGTTTCGCTCGCTTGCCATAACCGAGTAGCTTTATCTCATCCCGAGCGTTTGACAAGACGAGGCAGCCCCTGATTCGAATCTCCACCATTCTTCGACGCGTAGCCCTTCTCGTCGTGATGATCGGCACGTGGGCGCGGCCGGCGCTTTCCCAGGCCCCCGACGAAGCCTGGCGCGTCCTGGAAACCGAGCACTTCGACGTCACGTATCCCGCCGAGCTCCGTAGCCTGGCCACGCGCGTGGCCGACCGTGCGGAGCGGGCGTACGTGTCCCTTTCCGAGTCGTTCGACGAGCCTCCGGACGCCTCCATCGACATCGTGGTCACCGACCACACCGACGTGTCCAACGGGTTCGCGCGAGTGTCGCCGTGGAACCGAATCACGATCTTCGCGCCCCCGCCCATGGAGGGGTTCGAGCTGGCCTACTTCGACGATTGGGTGGAGCTCGTCGTGGTCCACGAGTTGGCCCACATCTTCCATCTGGACCGTAGGGGTTGGCTCGGCCGCGTCTCGAAGACGGTGTTCGGTCGGGCGCCGATTCGCTGGCCCATCTTCCCCAACAGCGCGACGCCCACGTGGGTGGTGGAGGGGTTGGCCACGTTCTATGAGTCCGACCTCACCGACGCGGGCCGGACCTACGGCTCCTACCACGACATGGTGCTGCGCGCCGCGATCCTGGAGGACCGTTTCGAGTCGCTGGATCAGGTGGCGGGAGAGACCCAGGTTTGGCCCGCTGGGAATCGGCCCTACGTCTATGGCTCGCGCTTCTTCCAGCACCTGACCGAGGAGTACGGTCGAGACCGGATGGCCGAGTTCGCCGGCGCGGTCGACGGCCAGATCATCCCGTTCAGGGTCAACGCGGCGGCGCGCAAGTCGTTCGGGGTGACATTCAAGGAGGCCTTCGACACGTGGCGCGGAGGTCTGGCCGAGGAATACACGCGGCTCGTCGATCGACTCGAATCGGCGGCTCCCCTCTCGGAGCCGGAGTCACTGGTCGCCGAGGGGAGACGGGCGGTGTACCCCCGGGTCGCCCCGGACGGGCGCACGCTGGCCTACGCGCGCTCGAACGGTTCGAGCGACACCCAGATCCGTCTCCTCGACCTGGGGGGAGGGGCGTCGGGCAAGCTGATCCGCACCAATGGCACGTCGCTGCTGGATTGGACGCCGGATGGGCGGGTGGTGTTCTCCCAGTCGGAGTTCGTGGACCCGTACCGCCGCTACCGAGACCTCTACGTGGCGGAACCGTCCGGGGGGGTGCGCCGGATCACCCGGCGCGCACGGTTGGACTACCCCTCCGTCGCGCCTGACGGCCGGACCGTCGTGGCGATCCAGCAGGGCGGCGGGGACATGTGGATCGTTACGGTCGACCTGGATACGGGACAGGTGGAGCGCGTGACCGAGCCGACGGCCGGCGTCCACTGGGCGTACCCCGTGTGGTCTCCCGACGGTCGCTGGATCGCCGCCTCGCGCTGGACGCCCGGGTCCTTCTACGACGTGGTCGTGCTGGACGCGTCGGGAGGGCTCGTCGCCCAGGTGACCGCGGACCGGGCCGTGGACCTGGCGCCCACCTGGAGCCCCGACGGCCGGTGGCTCCTGTGGGCCTCGGACCGGACGGGCGTCCCCAACGTCTTTTCCGCGGAAGTGGGCGCCGGGGGACGCATCGGCGCGCTCCGACAGGTGACCAACCTGACCACGGGCGCGTCCTACCCGGAGGTCGGTCCGGGCGCCGATTGGCTCTACTTCTCGGCGTACCACGCCGACGGCTGGCACCTGGAGCGGGTGCCCTTCGAGCCGACTGCCTGGTTCGAGCCGCTTCCGACCGATGGGCGCTTCCGGCAGGGCGGAGAGGCCGCCGCCAGCGCCTTCGCCGACTCCGTCGCCGCTCCCGAGCGCCGGTACAGCGCCTTCCCCTCGGTCCTGCCCCGCTACTGGGAACCGACCCTCCAGGAAGGGGAGACCCGGTTTGGCCAGGAGGTCATCGGGGCCAGCATCGGCCTTCGGACGACCGGCTTCGACCTGGCCGGGCGGCACGCCCTGAGCCTGACGGCCCGATTCGAGCCGAAGGGCAGCCGGGTGAACGGAGGTGTCGCGTATTCGTTTGCGGGCCTCGGCAATCCGGTCCTGGGCCTTTCGGCGGAGCAGGTGTACGGATCGTCCGGAAGCGTCGTGCGGGATCCGGTGGAAGAGGGTCCCGAGCCCGAGCCCAGGTCCGTCTTCATCCTCGAACGCGAGCGCAGGCTCCGCGCCACGGCGTCGCTGGTCCGCAGGCGGGTGCGCAACGTCCTCACGTTCACGCTCGGCGCCGCCTACGTCTGGCAGCATCGCGACTTGCTGAACGACGCCCTGGAGCCGGACTCGGTCTTCGTGCCGTCGCGGCCCACGAGCGGGCTTCCCGAGCTGAGCGCAACGTTGGCGTACAGCAACGCCAGGGTGCACCCCTTCTCGATCAGCCGGGAAGATGGGGTGAGTGGCTTCGTGCGCGCTCGACGACGCTGGGACGCGACCGCGCCGGATTCGCTGGCGGGTCAGCTGGGCTTGGATGCGAGCCTCGTGGAGCTCACCGGTGAGGCGCGCCTGTACAAAGCGCTCAAGCTTCCGGGCTTCTCCAACCACGTGCTGGCCCTCCGCGTGAGCGGGGGTGCCGCCGGAGACAGCGGCGCCGATCAGTTTCACTTCAGCGTCGGCGGGGCGTCGGGTCAGTCCGAGCGCATCACAGGGCTCGAGCTGCTGAGCGGCTCCAACCTGCTCTTCCCGGTACGGGGATACGACCGGGGCATCCGCTCCGGCCGATACGCATGGACGGCGTCGGCGGAGTACCGGTTCCCACTGGCCCGGATCAACCGTGGCCTGGGCGACTTCCCACTCTACTTCGACTGGATCAGCGGAGCGGCCTTCTTCGACGCCGGCAATGCCTGGGGCCCGGAGCTGGGGGAGGGCGGCTTCCAGAATCCCCGACAGGACGACGTGATGTCGCTGGGCGGTGAGGTGCTGCTGAGTGGGCTGCCGCTCTGGACCCTGCCCACCGTGCTCCGTACCGGTGTCGCGGTCCCGCTGGTGGAGGGGGACGGCGCCTGGGTGTACGTACGCCTGGGGGTGTCCTTCTAGCGCCGTACCCCGAGGCGCGTCAGGGCACGGCCGCAAGCCCGGCCTGGCCGCTCCCGGAGGTCGGCGGTGTCGGTGCCCCACCCCTCTCCCCGGATCCTCCGGTCCGAGCGTCACCCTCGGGCCGGGACGACCGGGTATCGGCCCCCGTTCCATCTTGCATACTACATCTTGTGGTGTTAGCTTATGGATCCCTCAAGATGTCGTGGGTCACGGGGTAGTTTTCCACAACAAAACACATAAGGCCGGGGGGAGTTTTTCCGGTTTTCAACGGATGTCGTGCTAGTTTTCAACGCCTTTTCCACACGCCTCCGCCAGGGAGAGAATCGCCATGATCCCTCGTCGTGACCGCCGCGACGCTCCCGAGCCGTTCATCTTCGATGACGTGCTCCCCGACGACCTACCCGACGCCGATCTCACCGAGAACGCCCGCATCGTGCTGGGCAAGCGGTACCTCAAGAAGGACGAGGCGGGGAAGCCCACCGAGGAGCCCGAGGTCATGTTCTGGCGCGTGGCGCGGGTCATCGCTGAGGCGGATCGGGCCTACGGCGCGTCGGACGCGGCCATCGACGAGGCCGCTCGACAGTTCTACGAGCTGATGATCACAGGGCAGTTCGAGCCGAACTCGCCCACCCTCATGAACGCCGGGCGCCCCCTCGGACAGCTGTCGGCGTGCTTCGTCCTCCCGGTGGACGACGCCTTGTCGAACAAGCGCAGCGGCATCTATGACACCCTCAAGGCCATGGCCCTGGTACACCAGTCGGGAGGGGGCACGGGCTTCTCGTTTTCCCGGCTGCGGCCCACCGGTGACACGGTGCGCTCCACCATGGGGGTGGCATCCGGTCCTGTCTCCTTCATGAAGCTCTACGACGCCAGCACGGAGGTCGTGAAGCAGGGGGGCACCCGCCGGGGCGCGAACATGGGGATCCTGCGGGTCGACCACCCCGACATCCGCCTGTTCGTCACCTGCAAGGACGACACGTCGCAGGTGACCAATTTCAACATTTCCGTGGCCGTCACCGACGCGTTCATGGAAGCCGTGAAGGCGGGCACGGAATACGACCTCATCAGCCCGCGAGACGGGAGCGTCGTCGGCACGGAGGACGCCCGGGACATCTTCCACATGATCGTCCACGGAGCCTGGAAGACCGGGGAGCCGGGTGTGTTCTTCGTCGACAGGGCGAACGAGTACAATCCCGTTCCCCACCTCGGATCCTACGAGGCCACCAACCCTTGCGGTGAGCAGCCGCTGCTTCCGTACGACGTGTGCAATCTGGGGAGCGTCAACCTCGGCAAGTTCGTCGTTTCCGACGGCTCCTTCGACCGACCCGAGGACGGCATCGACTGGGAGTCCCTCCGCCGGGTCGTCCATCTGTCGGTCCACTTCCTGGACAACGTCATCGATGCCAACCGGTATCCCCTCGACGAGATCACCGACCTGGCGCAGCGCATCCGCCGTATCGGGCTCGGCATCATGGGGTGGGCCGACATGCTGGTCCGTCTCGGCGTCCCCTATGACAGCGAGGATGGCGTCGCGCTGGGCCGAACGGTCATGGAGTTCGTGAACGAGGAGGCCCGGAACGCCTCCGAGCGCCTGGCCCAGACCCGCGGCGTCTTTCCCGAGTGGCCGTGGTCCATCTGGGGACCCGACGAGACCGCGGTGCACCGGGAGGCGGGCGATCGGATCCGGCCCATGCGGCGGCTCCGCAACTGCAACCTCACCACCGTCGCCCCCACCGGCACCATTTCGATCTTCGCGGGCTGCTCGGGCGGCATCGAGCCGCTCTTCGCCGTCGCCTTCATGCGCAATCAGGCCGGGGTGATGATGCCGGACGTGAACCCCGACTTCGTCCGGCTGGCAAGGGAGGGAGGTTGGTACTCCGAGGACCTCATGGAGCGCATCGCTCAGGAGGGGCACATCCACTTCCCCGAAGTGCCCGAGGACATCCAGCGGGTGTTCGTCACGTCCCACGACATCACGCCGGAGTGGCACGTCCGCATGCAGGCGGCGTTTCAGGATCACACGGACTCGGCCATCTCCAAGACCACGAACTTCCCCAACTCGGCCACCGAGGACGAGGTTCGGGCCATCTACGAGCTAGCCTACGACCTCAGGTGCAAGGGCGTGACGGTATACCGCGACGGCTCACGGCCCATGCAGGTCCTCTCCACCGGCAAGACCACGCAGCAGGAGGCGCCCGTGGAGCTGGCCGAGGCCCAGGCCGAGCGCGTCGCCCTGGAGCAGCAGCTGGCCGACGCCCGCGAGGAGCTCCACCGTCTGCGTGTCGAGCTGGAGGTCCGGGACCGGGCGGCCACGGAGCATGACATGAACGCCGCTGCCGCACGCCACAAGCGTCAGCGCCCCGCCATGCTGCGGGGTCGGACCATCAAGATGGCCTCTCCCCTCGGCGACATCTACGTCACCATCAACGAGG
Source organism: Gemmatimonadota bacterium (assembly GCA_039586035.1). Lineage (GTDB taxonomy): Bacteria > Gemmatimonadota > Gemmatimonadetes > Longimicrobiales > Gaopeijiaceae > JBDHHQ01. Next base: position 163,872 of record JBDHLD010000001.1, read on the forward strand.
ACAAGTCCGGCAGGCCCTTCGAGATGTTCTGCACCCTGGGCAAGGCCGGAGGCGCGGCTACCGCCGACGCCGAGGCCATCGGTCGGCTCATCTCCCTGGCGCTCCGATCCGGGGTGGCCGTGCCGTCCATCAAGGACCAGCTCCGGGGCATCTCGTCCGATCGTGCCGTGGGCGTAGGCCCCAACAAGGTGCTCTCCGCTCCAGACGCCATCGCCCAGGCGATCGAGCGGTACCTGGAGGAGAAGGAAGGTGTTCAGGAGGATCTGCTCACGCCGTTGGCGACCCCCGCGGGAGGGACGCAGACGCAGGCGTATGCGGCCGGGTCTTCCACCGCCCAGGACTTCTTCGGGAGCTGCCCCGAATGCGGCGCGGGTCAGTTGATGCACGAGGAGGGCTGCGTGAAGTGTCACGTCTGTGGATACTCGGAGTGCGGCTGAGGGGCCGGGGTCCGCTCTCCTACGATTCCAGGGCCATCCTCAGCGTCGCCCAACGCATGAAGAGGTTGGGGGCGTAGATCGGTTTCGCCGGCGCGGTCACCCAGGGGACGCGGGTGGCCCGCCGGCGCACGGCCGACCACAGACGCGGGACGGACCAGGGAATGGCGCCGGGGTTGGCGACGCCGTCGAGCAACGCCAGCCCGAACGTCGGCGGCACCACCTCGTCGAGCCGGCTGGTGGAGTTGCCAATCCAGTCGCGGAGGGGTCCCTGATCGCTTCGCAGCAGCGCGGCGCGGTCGGGATGGTAGGCGTCCCTGCTCGCCCTACGAAACTCCCGGAAATCCGGTGTCAGCCTGGCTACCGCGCCAACGAACGCCTCCTTGCCCCGGCGGGGCGCCATGCCCTGAGAGACCATGAAGTCCAGGACGTCCGAGTCCAGCCACGGGTTCCGGACCTGCATGAACGAGCCGGCCACCCGCTCCCGCCACGGCAAGATCACGTTGAGGACTCTGTGATCGAAGTTCAGGTGGTCCAACAGGCAGTTGAGATCGGGGGTGTCGGGCTGACGGGACAGGATCTCGCGGACGTCCGCTTCGAGCCCCGCCCTCATGGTTCTGAGGAGTGGCCCCGGCAGGTAGCGGGACGCCCAGGGGGGGATGACGAGCCCCGTGTAGAACAGGTACTTCCACACGGCCTCCATATCGGGATGGGCGTCACGCGTCGGCCGGCCGAAGTACTGGTCCCCCACGAGAAGGACCGGGTCTCTGGCCGCCTGCAGCTCAGCCTCGAGGCGGGGCCAGATGGTGGCCTCCGACACCGCCGGGGCGACGCCCTCGCCGAGCGTGGCGTTCAGTCGTAGGTGATCCAGCAGCGGTCCCGCGTAGCTGTCGACGATGCGATGGGAGAACCCGAGACGCCGCGCCGTCGCGGCCGCCACATGAGCGTCCTTGTCCCGCGCGTCCCGCTCGAGATCGTTGGCTTTGGCGTGGGAGGGATGCGCCACGTAGGAAAACGCCTGCACGTCACGGGTCTTCAGGACCTGTCCCAATATCAGGGCGATGGCGGTGGAGTCGAGCCCGCCACTGAGCGAAAGAAGCACGTCCCGGTGCCCCTGGGTCCGTCGCCGCACCGCCGCGACGAGTCGCTCCGCGAGCTCCATCTCGACCCTGGCCGGGTCGGGCGGCACCCGCGGTTCCCGTACCAAATGCGACCAGTACTCGGTGCACAAAAGCCCTCGCGGCGTCATGTCGTGTGCGTGCCCCCGAGCCAGATAGCGTACACCGGCGAAGGGTGTCCGGTGGTTGTAGCAGGCGTGGTTGGCCAGGTACCAGGCAACGGCGACCGGATCCAGATCTCGCCGCGCCGTCGGCTGATCTCTCAGGCGCGTCGTGAGCCAGCCGCCGCCTCTGTCCCGGCTCCAGAAGAGCCGACGGGAGGCCACCCGGTCGGTGACGATGATGACCCGGTCGGCGTCGCGGTCCATGACGAGCAGCGCGTACGACCCGTTCAGCGACGGGAAGAGCCCGTCACCCAAGCTCCGATAGCGGCCGGCCACGGCTTCGGCCGAGGCGCCCTCGTCGGTGTGGATCTCGCCGTGAAGCACCACGCCCACTCCGCCCCCCGAATCCCAGCCTACTGTCGCCCCCCCGGTCAGCGCGACGGGAACGACCCAGCTCGGCGACTCCAGCGTGATCTGAGGCTCGGACCCGAATACGGCGCGGAACTCCTGCCGCGCCCGGCCCGGAGAGGTCGCGTCCCGACGGGCGATGCGGGCCTGAACGCGGGACGGCTGGAAGGCGCTGCGAACGTCGGACACTGGGCTTTCGGCAGTCACCAAGGGGAGCGGGTGGCGAAGCGGGACGTACGGGCGCGGCACAAGCCAACACCCCCACGCTCGATTCTCAGTCCACGAACCGAGTCGCGCAAATGGACGGTCTGCGTGTTGCGTGCGCCAGGCGGGGAGCGTCTCTTCCCAACCTCTTACGCCGCCGCGCCATCGGCGCCACGTCGCCGGACCGGTCACCCCAACCCTCATCGTCGTTCCGATCAAACCATGATGCCAGCCCGTCGCGGTCATCGATGCCCATGAGCGACCTTCCCGCTTCGGATCTCGGATTCCTCCAGCCGTATTTCCTGGGGCCTGCCGGTGAGAACGATCAGCTGCTCGAAAGCCTGGTCGTGGAGTTTCTCCGAGATCACGCCTATTGGCGTCGCAACTTCCATCCGGAGGACGGCTTCCGCATCACGGCCGACGCCCGCAACCGGCCCGACTTCCTGGCATTCCAGGCCCGGACGCGTGCTGCCCTGTACGAGCTCTCGGCCGACCTGAAACGAGCGGTCCCCTTCTTTCATCCGCGGTACGTGGGCCACATGAACTCGGACCAGCTGATCCCGGGGCTCGTAGCGCGGATCCTGACGACCTTGTACAACCCGAACAACGTGACCGAGGAGGCGGCGCCCGTCACCCTCGAGAAGGAACTGCAGGTGGGCGAGCAGCTGGCCCGCATGTTCGGCTTCTCCTGCGACGAGGACCGCGAGCCGTGCGCGTGGGGCCACCTGACCGGTGGTGGCACCGTCGCCAACTACGAAGCCCTCTGGAACCTCCGGAGCTTGAAGTTCTACGGCATCGCGCTACAGCAGGGCGCCCGGGCCGTCGGCTTCGATCCGGCGTCGGTCGGTCCGCTGGCGAAGCCGCTGGGGGCCTACTCGAAGTGGGAGCTGTTGAACCTCACGGTCGACGAGACGATCGCCCTCCGGCGAGCGCTGGCGGCTCTCATGCGGGACCCCGATGCCCGTGACTTCTTCGCGTTCGCCCAGGCCGTGCGGTCGGAGCGCATCGAAAGCCTCGGAACGGCCGCCTTCTTCCTCGAGCACCGAGACCTGCGGGCGCCCCAGGTCATGGTATCGGCGGCGGCCCACTACTCCTGGGCCAAGGCGATGAAGGTTCTGGGTCTCGGCACGTCGAACCTGGTGGAGGTCCGGGTGGACAGCCACATGCGCATGGACCTGGGGCACCTGGCCGAAAGCCTCGCCCAGGCGCACGAGGAGCGCATCCCCGTCCTGGCCGTCGTGGGCACGCTGGGAACCACCGAGTTCGGGACGGTGGATCCGATTCACGGCATCGTCGCGGAGCGGGAGCGCTGGCGGGGTCGGGGTTTCGACTTCGGCATTCACGTGGACGGGGCGTGGGGAGGCTACCTCACGACCGTGTTCCGGGGCCCCGACGGGGAGTTCCGGTCCCGTAAAGACGTAGCTCGGGACTTCGCCTGTTTTCCCGGAGAGATCGTCTACGACGCCTTCCACGCTCTTTCGGAGGTGGACTCCATCACCGTGGACCCCCACAAGATGGGCTATGTTTCCTACGCTGCCGGGGCGTTCGTGGCCCGGAACCGGGAGGTGGTGGATTTCATCGCCCAGGAGGCGGCGTACGTCTTCGACCTGGGCGAGGCGGAGCAGGACGTGCCCACCCGGGAAAAGCTCAGAAACCTGGGACAGTATATCCTCGAGGGCTCCAAGCCCGGAGCCGCGGCAGCGGCGGTTCACGTGACCCACAAGGTGCTGCCACTGGACTGCACGGGCTTCGGTCGGCTCCTGGCCGAGACCATCCGCTCCTGCGAGCATTTCTACGGATCCGTCGCTTCCATGAGCGAGCGCCTGGCCGACCGCGTCCGCCTCTTCGTTCCCTTCGAGCCCGACAGCAACCTGATCTGCCTTGCCCTGAACCCCGTCCAGAACACGAGCGTGGCGCGCATGAACCGCTTCACCCGGGACGTCTTCTCGTACATGAAGGTGGATGCGCGCAAGCCCGTGCAGATGGAGACGTTCATCGGCTCGCACACCTCGCTGCAGAAGGGGAAGCTCCCGGGCGCCGAGGCGCACCGCATCCTGGACGCGCTGGGCCTGGACCCTGCCACGTTCCGCATGCTACCGGAGGACCCCGAGCGGGACGCGGATCACATGTTCATTCTGCGTCACACGCTCATGAATCCCTGGCTTCTGGCGGGTCCGGGCGATCGTACCTACGTAGACCTGTATTGGGCCTTCCTGGAAGAAGTCGTGGACCGGGTTCTGGGCGGAGAGGGAGCGGCGGAATGACAGAGCTGAGGTCCATGCGTCCGATCCTCAACGGCTACCGGCATTGGCTCGTGGAGGCCGGACCCAGCGGCGGGCTTCCCGTGGTGTTGGTGCACGGCTTCCCGTTCTCCCACGCCGCCTGGGTCCCTCAGATCGAAGCCCTTTCGGATCGATACCGCGTCGTGGCCTACGATCTTCGAGGGCTCGGACGCACCGAAGTGGGCGACGGTCAATACGCGTTCGAGTCGTACGTAGACGACCTGGTGGCGGTGCTGGACCACCTGGGCGAGGACCGGGCGGTCGTCTGCGGGCTGAGCATGGGAGGGTACGTGGCGCTGCGCGCGGTAGAGCGGGAGCCGCGTCGATTTCGCGCCCTCGTGCTCTGCGACACACGGAGCGGTGCGGACGGCAACGAGGGGAAGATCAGTCGGGCGGAGTCTGTCCGCGAGCTGAAGAGGAGCGGCATGGGTCCATTCACCGAGGCGTTCCTGCCCAAGGTGCTGGGACCCACGACGCTGGGCGACAGGCCCCGGGTCGTGAGCGCCGTCGAGGACATGTTGCGCCAACAGCGCGTGACGGGGGTCGTGGCGGCCCAGTTGGCCATGGCGGGCCGCACGGACACGACGGAGTCCCTCCACGCCATCGCCGTGCCGACGCTCATCCTCGTGGGCGAAGAGGACACGCTCACCCCTCCGGCTCAGGCCCGGGAGATGGCGGCCCGCATCCCTGGGGCCGAGCTCGAGGTCATTCCCGGGGTGGGACACCTCAGCAATCTGGAGAATCCCCAGGCATTCAACGCAGCGCTGGTCGGATTCCTGAGTCGACTGGAGGATGCGTGAGGCGCTCTCGGTCCTACCGCGGCCTGGCTCTGGCATTGACCCTCACGGCGTCGGCCGGGTGTCAGGCCGACGCACCCGCACCCCGAGGGCGCACGGTGGAGCGGCCGGAGTTCTCCGGCGCCAACGCATACGCCCACGTGCAAGCGCAAGTGGACTTTGGCCCCCGCATCCCGGGTGGAGAGGGTCATGCTCGTCAATTGGAATGGATGCTGAGCTGGCTCGCGGCGCGGGCGGACACGGTCGTGGCCGACACCTTTCGACACGTCACCCAATCCGGAGACAGCCTGGAGCTGGTCAACGTCATGGGCCGATTCGGGACCCAAGCGGAGCGACGCCTCCTGCTTCTCACCCATTGGGACACGCGCCCCGCCGCGGATCAGAGCCGAAGCGAGGAGGACCGCGGGCGCCCCGTGCCGGGGGCCAACGACGGCGCGTCGGGGACGGCCGTGCTGCTCGAGCTGGCCGACCTCATGAGCCGCCAGCTGCCCTCGGTGGGCGTTGACCTCCTGTTCGTGGACGGTGAGGACTATGGACCGGGCACGGAGGACATGTTTCTGGGATCCCGCCACTTCGCGCGCCAGGCCGACCCCGACGCGTGGGTCTACGGAGTCCTGCTGGACATGGTAGGCGACAGAAGCCCGGCGTTTCCCGCCGAGGCCTGGTCGTCGGAATACGCGCCGCAGGTCGTGCAGCGGATCTGGGGCGTGGCCCGGGATCTGGGGTACGGGCGATACTTCCCGCTTCAGGTGGGTCAACGGGTCAACGACGACCATATCCCCCTGAACGAAGCGGGCATAGCCACGGTCAACATCATCGATTTCGACTACGGGTCCGGCAACGCCCTCTGGCACACCCCCGACGACGTGCCGGAAAACGTGAGCGCCACCACGCTCGGCATGGTGGGCGAGGTGGTGGCGGAGCTCGTGTACCGAGGCGGCTAGTCACCGCCTGAGGCGCATCGACGGCGCCGACCCGCGTGGGCCAGTGGAGCCTGCCGGCCGGCGCGCCACCGGAGAGGACATGGAGCGAGACAACAGACGGGTTCAAGCCGCCGTGGTGCAGGCGTCGCCCCTTCTTTTCGACCGGACGGGCACCGTGGACAAGGTGGTCCAACTGACCGGGGAGGCCGCGGCCACAGGGGCGGACCTGGTGCTGTTCCCCGAGGCCTACGTCGGGGGGTATCCCTGGGGGCTCGCGTTCGGAACCGCCGTGGGGGGGCGAACCCCGGCGGGCCGCCGCACCTGGGAGCGTTACTGGCAGGGGGCCGTGGAGGTACCCGGGGCGGAGGTGGCCCGCATGGGTGAGGCGGCGCGAGAGGCCGGCGTTCACCTGGCTGTGGGCGTGGTCGAGCGAGACCGTGAGTACTCGGGCGGAACCCTGTACTGCACGATCCTCTACTTCGGTCCCGACGGAACGCTGCTGGGCAAGCATCGCAAGCTCAAGCCCACCGCCGCCGAGCGCCTCATCTGGGGGGAGGGCGACGGCAGCACGTTGACCGTGCTGGATACGCCCATCGGGAAGCTGGGAGGCTTGATCTGCTGGGAGAACTACATGCCGCTGGCCCGCATGGCCGTGTACGGCAAGGGTGTGGAGCTGTACGTGGCGCCGACGGCCGACGCTCGCCCCCGCTGGCAAGCGACGCTCCAGCACATCGCTCTCGAAGGCCGGTGCTTCGTCCTGGGATGCAATCAGTTCGTGACGCGGGACATGTACCCGGACGACGTGGAGATACGGCAGGAGCTGGACGCCTGGCCCGAGACGCTCTGCCGCGGCGGCAGCGCCATCTACGGCCCCCTGGGGGAGTGTCTGGCCGGGCCCCTCTTCGACGAGGAGGGGATCCTGACGGCCTCGCTCGACATGACGGCAATCGCCCGTGCCAAGTTCGACTTCGACGTGGTCGGCCACTACGCCCGTCCCGACGTCTTCCGCTTCGAAGTCGTTGAGACACCGCAGCCTCCCGTATTGCGGAGCGGGTAGCCGTGCCGGTGTCGCCCGTGCGGGTGGGGGTGCGGAGGGTGGACGGCGCCGTCCGCCGGCCCGATCTTCCCGGCGGCGGTGCGGCGGCCGGACAAGGCGTCTGAGAGGCGAGGCCGATTGCCGTGATGCATAATTGATGTATAATTATGCAACTCACCAGTCACGCATGGGTGGCCGACGGCGAGGGTCGGTGGCTGGACCCATCGAAACCAGAGAAGACGGACCATGGTACAGACGAGCATGACCAGAACGGATCAGTACCTGGCTGAGGCGGACCGCTACGGGGCGCACAACTATCACCCCCTACCGGTCATCATCGAGCGGGGGGAGGGCGTGTGGATGTGGGATGTCGAGGGCCGCAAGTTCCTGGACATGCTGGCCGCCTACTCCGCGCTCAACCAGGGGCATCGGCATCCGAGGATCCTGGCGGCGGCGCAGGAGCAGATGGAGAAGCTCACGCTGACCTCGCGGGCCTTCCACAACGACCAGATGGGGCCGTTTCTGCGCGAGCTGTGTGAGGCCACCGGGTACGACAAGGCGCTGCCGATGAACACGGGGGCCGAGGCGGTGGAGACGGCCATCAAGATGGTCCGGAAGTGGGGATACCAGAAGAAGGGAGTGGCGGCGGATCAGGCCGAGATCATCGTGTGCGAGAACAACTTCCATGGCCGCACGACCACGATCGTGGGGTTCAGCTCCGAGGATCAGTACCGGGACGGCTTCGGCCCCTTCGCGCCGGGCTTCACCCTCGTGCCCTACGGAGACGCCCGGGCCTTCGAGGAGGCCATCACGGAGAACACCGTGGGTTTCCTGGTGGAGCCGATCCAGGGTGAGGGCGGGGTGGCCGTACCGCCTGACGGCTACCTGGCGTACACGGCGGAGATGTGCCGCGACCGGGGGATCGCTTTCATGGCGGACGAGATCCAGACCGGATTGGGCCGCACCGGTCGCCTGTTCTGCTGTGACTGGGAGGACGTCCGGCCCGACGTGCTCATCGTCGGCAAGGCCCTCGGAGGTGGGGTCTATCCCGTCGCGGCCGCCATCGCCGACGACGAGCTCATGGACGTCTTCCATCCCGGCGACCACGGATCGACGTTCGGAGGTAATCCATTGGGAGCCGCGGTCGCGCGCGCTTCACTCCAGGTGATCCTGGACGAGGAGCTGCCCCAGCGCTCGGACGAGCTCGGCACGTGGTTCATGGACCGACTCCGGGGGATCGATTCGCCTCACGTGGAAGAGGTCCGAGGGAAGGGGCTCATGATCGGCGTGGTCATCAAGGAGTCCTCGGGTCCGGCGCGGCCCTTCTGCGAAGCCCTGCAGGATCGGGGGATACTGGCCAAGGAGACGCACCATCAGGTGATTCGTTTCGCGCCTCCCCTCGTGATCGAGCAGTCGGTCCTGGAGGATGCGCTGATCGACATCACCGAGGTGCTGCTGGCCTGAGGGCGTCGCGCCCCGAGCGGCTGCGTCCGTGACCGGTCAGCCCTCGTCCTCTCCGGACGGGGCGGGCCCCGTCCCGATGACGACGCCTGCCAGCGCTTCTCCCGACGGGGGGGGCTGGCGGGCGTTCGTCGTCTTGGGCGTGTTGCTTCTGGCCGTGGGTCTGTACACCTGGGAGCCCCTGCCCGTCGGCGTTTGGCACGACGACGGCGTGTACGTGCTCCTGGGTCGGACTCTGGCCGAGGGACAGGGGCTCCGATACGGAGGCGTCGTAGGCGAGCCCCCCGCCACCAAGTTCCCCCCCCTCTATCCGGCGGTGCTGGCGGGGGTCTGGTGGTTGGCCCCGGGGTTCCCAGCCAATCTCAGGGTCATCGCCGGTCTGAACCTCCTCCTCCTCGCGTTGGCCGGGGGCCTCTTCGGCCGGTGGTGTCACCGAGCCCTGGCGTTGCCGGTGCCGTTGGCCGTGGCGATCGCCGCGACCGCATGGTCGTCCCTGGACCTGTGGCGGCTGGGGGCGATCCCACTTTCCGAGCCCCTCTTCCTCGTGGCCCTGTTCCTGTCCCTGCTCTGGGGCCACCGGGCGGAGCGGCCCGTCGCGAAGCCCGCGGCCGCCGTGCTTTTCCTGGTAGGCTTCGCTCTGGTCTTTCACGCTCGCACCATCGGCGTGGCGGTAGGCGCCGCCGCGGTCCTTTCGGCGGCGCTCGCCGGACGCTGGCGTCGTGCCGCGGGGTTGGGGGCAGGCGTTGTGGCGGTCATGGCGCCATGGACGTTGTGGTCCAACGCAAGAACGGCGGAGATTCCGCCACCGTTGCAGGACATCCTGGGTTCCTACGGGGGGTGGCTCGGAGGCAGGCTTGCCGCCGACCCGTGGGCATTCCTTGGCACCCTGCCATCCCGCGCCTGGAACCTGCTGGACTGGTGCGCCGCCGTGTTGCTCCCGGATGCACCTCCGGGACTGCGGTGGACGGCGGGCACCCTGCTGCTCGTCCTGGCGGCGTTCGGGGTGCGGGAGCTGATCCGTCGCAGCCGGTTCGGTGGCCTGACGCTCCTGCTGATGTTGGGAGCGCTGTGGCTGTGGCCCTTTCTGGACCGGCGCCTGATGGGACCCGTGGTCCCGTGGCTCGTACTGGTGGTATTTCTGGGCGGGCTCCGCTCCGCCGACTGGCTCGCGCGATACCGGTCGGCCGACGACGCGACTGGCTGGAATCCCCGGCTGCGCCGGATCCTTCCGCACTTGCCTCGGGTGGCGGTGGGGTTCTGGGCCGTGGCTTTCGCCGCCGTATCGGCGACAGGGCTGCTGCGTGGGCGTCATGAGGCCGGCTATCGCATCAGAGCCCGGGCCATGGCCGATGCCGTGGAGGCCGTGCGGCGGACCACCGACGAGTCCGCCGTGGTCGGGGCTCCGGAGCTGTGGGCCGGCATCCACCTCTACACGGCGAGACGGGTAGGGCCCAGCGCGCCCTTTCGCCCCGGCGGCGCTGGCGGACCCGCTTGGGGCTCGCCCGAAGACCAGTACCGCCTGTGGATAGCGGCCGATCTGGATCACGTGTTGGTGGAGCACGGCGGAAGGGTGCACGGCGAGGCCCTGGACCGGGTGGACGCGTTGTGCCCGGGGGGCGCCGTGGAGGTACGCGCCTCCTACGACGGGGGAGTGCTGGTGCGGCTCAACTGGGACGACCCCTGCCGCGCTCGGCTGCTCGGGGCGGGGGAATGAAGGGCGAACGGGAGCTCCCAGGGCGGGGTTTCGGGGTGCTCTACCAGTCCACGCTTCCTTTCTGACCCGTGTCCACGCGCTCCACCCGGCCCTCGCCCAGGAGCACGGCGCGAACCTGCTCGTACAGGAACTCGCGAGCCTTGGCGTCCCTCGGGTCCAGACCGTAGTGGTTGATGAGCAACGTCTGGTGGTCCAGCCAGTCCTGCCAACAGCCCTGGCAGATGCTCGCTACGAGCCGTTCTCCCAACTCGCTGCGGAAGGGTGCCCGCGACATGGGGGCGGCGTCCTTTTCACAGCGGCGACACCGGATCGTTTCCACGCTTTACCTCAGAGGTTGCGGACCCTGGATGATGCGCCTCGGGCGACGGCATCAGCCTACCCGGAGCCCTCTCGCGAGGTCCCCCGGAGCGGAGGCCGGCCAAGCGAACACGGCTCGTAACCGACTTCCCGAAGCGCCGCGTCGAGACGTCGGTCCGGACGCTGTTCCGTCGATCCTTCCTACCCTCCCGGGTGCGGTAGACGCTTCCTCCGGATTGATTTAGCTTTTGATTCTGCCGGAAAACTGGCTGGACGCGCACCCCGATAGAGAAACAACAATGGTCCTGACGAAGAAACAGCTGGCTCATATCGAGAAGAGGCTCCTCGACGAGCGCTCCCGCGCCCTCCGGTCCCTGGGGTTGTTCGACCAGATGGCCAAGGCCGATCGCGAGTCCGGTGACTCGGACCTGTCGGCGTACACGGATCACATGGCCGACCAGGGTACGGAGGCCATGGAGCGAGAGAAGGCGGCGCTCTTCGCGACTAAAGAGGGGCGCTATCTCTACCGGCTGGAAGAGGCGCTGCGCCGTCTCTACAACAGCCCGGAGACCTTCGGCTCCTGCCACACCTGCGGGGAGCCCGTGGGCTTCGAGCGGTTGGACGCTCTGCCCCACGCGCGCTATTGCATCGACTGCAAGCTGAAGGAAGAGGAAGCCGCCTGACACCGGCTCCCTGTGCCGGAAGAAACGTAGAGGGGCCCGGCGCCATGCGCCGGGCCCCTCTACCGTAGGAGGCGGCCCCCACGCTCGAGAAGCGGAGGGCGGCTCGGCCGTACCGCTATCGGACGCCACCCCCGTCCGGCAACGCCGTCAGCAGCGCGTCAGCCACCGCGTCGATCTGCCACCCTTTGACGCCGGGAACCTCCCTCAACGCCCGGACCGTACGCGGCTGCCGGCGGGCGATCTCCAGCAGAGTGGCGTTGGACATGAGCGTGCCGCGCGCCAACCCCAGCTCCTGGGCGCGCCGGTTTCGCACCTCTTTCAAGGCCGCGGCGGCCTCCTCGACCTCAGGAGGCGGCCGGCCCGGTCCGGTGCGGCGCGCGGCGGGGTATCCCTGCAGCTCCTTTTCCGGGATGCCCTCGACGGCATGGAGCCGGTCGAGGAGAGCCGGTCCCGCGGACCGGACCGCGCCCCGTGAAATACCCTTGATCCGCTGCAAGCCGGCCAACGTCCGGGGACGCTCCCGAGCCACGTCCATCAGCGCCTGGTCGGCTGCGACCCGGAAAGGCGCTCGATCTCTACGTCGCGCCACGTCGTCCCGCCATTCCACCGCCACTCGCAGCGCCGTGAGATCTCTCGCTCCGAGCTTGCGGGCCTCGCGAAACCGGGTGACCGGATCGGTGGGCTCTTCCTCCTCCCAACGGATGGCCTCCAGCAGCCGGAATTCCTCGCGGGCCCAGTCGAGACGGCCGACGGCCAACAGCTCGGCGTGCAGAATGGCCGCCAAGCGGCCGAGGTGCGCTGTATCCGCCGTGGCGTACTCGATCATGTCCGGCGGCAGAGGGCGCTGGGCCCAATCCGCCCGCTGGTGCTTCTTGGACAGCGCGATGCCGAGGTGCTTGTCGAGTAGCGCCGATAGCCCCAGTCCCGGCTCCCCAAGCAGGGACGCCGCGACCTGCGTGTCGAACAGCCCGGCAACGGACAGGCCCAGGTCTCGGTCCAACAGCCTGAGGTCGTAGTCTGCGCCGTGCATGATCACGGTCACCTCGGGGTCCACCAGGACGCTCCGCAACGTGTCGGCGAGGTCGAAGGCCAGGGGATCCAGCACGAAGTCGACGTCGTCGACCGAGATCTGGACCAGGCAGAGGCGATCGGTGTACCGGTGGAACCCCGCCGCTTCGCAGTCCAACGCGAGGCTCTGGGCACGGTCGAGCGCGGCCCTGAGCGGCGCGGCGCTCGACGGGTCCTGGATCACGGGGGTTGACACGAGGATAGGCGTGGGTGGCGGGAAGCTGGACGTTGCCGAGGCGGGTCGTCGGGCGGTCGAGAGCATACTACTCGCCCCTCTGCAGGTGGGTTCCGCCGCTCTGAGCCCCCGTCTGCCGCTTGCTTGCCGTCGCCTGGTCGCGGCGACAGGTTTCTGAGCTTTCGGCGCTGCGGTCGCCCGGTCCTCTTCCCTGAATCCCACACGCCGCTCGGACCGGATCGATGCTGAGAACCAAGGTCATATGCACGCTGGGGCCCGCGAGCTCCACGCCCGAAGTCGTTCAGGAAATGGTCAGCTCGGGCATGGACGTGGCGCGGATCAACATGTCTCACGGAGACCACGGGACCCACGGTCGGCTCATCGAGTTGGTCCGTGAGGCGGCAGACCGCGTGGGCCGTCCCGTCGCGCTCCTGGCGGATCTGCAGGGACCCAAGATCCGGGTGGGGCAGCTACCCGCTCCGGTGGAGCTGGTCGTGGGCGAGACGGTGACCATGGCCCGCGAGGGCGCGGGGGATCCGGACGCGATCCCCGTCTCGTACGACGAGTTCGCCCAGGACGTGGGCCCGCGTCAGGCGGTCCTCCTCGACGACGGCCTGCTTTGGCTTCGCGTGAAGGAGGTCGACGGCGAGAACGTCCGGCTGGAGGTTGTGCGCGGCGGGACGCTCAACAGCCGGAAGGGCATCAATCTCCCCGAGGTCGACGTCCGGGCTCCCTCGACGACCGAGAAGGACCTGACGGACTTGGAGTTCGTCCTGGATCAGGGTGTGGACTACGTGGGGCTCTCGTTCGTCCGCCACGAGTCGGACATCCAGCAGCTCCGCCGCCGCGTCGGGAAGCGTGCCCTCATCGTGGCCAAGATCGAGTTGGCGCGGGCCCTCGATCGCGTCGAGTCGATCATCGACGGGGCCGACGTCGTGATGGTGGCCAGAGGCGACCTGGGCGTCGACCTACCCTTCGAGCAGGTCCCGTTGGTGCAGAAGCGAGTCATCCAGCTCGCCAACTTCTCCGGGCGGCCCGTGATCACGGCCACGCAGATGGTTGAATCCATGATCGAATACCCCCGGCCGACGCGGGCCGAGGCATCGGACGTGGCGAACGCCATCCTCGATGGCACCGATGCCGTCATGCTCTCGGGCGAGTCGGCGGTGGGGCGCTATCCGCTCCAGGCCTTGAACGCCCTGGTCCGGATCATCGGTGAGATCGAGCGGAGCGGGGTCCTGGAGCGAGGGCCGCGCTACCTCGTTGATCCGGGAGAAATGAACCGCACGGGCGCCAGTGCTCGAGAGCACGCCGTCGCCTCGGCCAGCGTGGAGTCGGCGCACCAGCTGGAGGCGCCTGCCATCATCGTCATCACGCGGTCGGGCTTCACGGCGCGTCTCGTCGCCAGCTATCGCCCGCCCGTCCCCATCTTCGCGGTGTGCACCGACGAGACCGCAGTGCGGCAGCTGAGCGCCGTGTGGGGCGTGAAGGCCTTGCTGGCGGGCAGCGATGAAGTCAGCTACGAGTCGATGACCGAGTTCGGGAAGAGCGCCGTGGTGGACGCCGGCATCGGGGAACCCGGCGAGTCCGTCGTGGTCACCGCCGGCTACCCGTTTCACGAGGCCCGCAGCACGAACACGATGCGCGTGGAGCAGCTGTGAGCGTGGAGGGGCGCACAGCCGCGTCGAGCGTTTCTTGAAGCTGACGTTCCTGGGAACCGGCACCTCCTTCGGTGTTCCCGTCATCGGCTGCGACTGTCCCACGTGCAGCTCCGACGACCCGCGGGACCGACGCACGCGACACGCCGCGCTCTTGACGCTGAAGGCCGGCCGGCTCCTGGTGGACACGCCTCCCGAGCTTCGGATCCAGCTCCTGACGGCGGGCGTCGACCGGGTAGACGCCGTTTGGTTTACGCATACCCACGCCGACCACGTCCACGGGATCGACGACCTTCGGATCTTCAGCCTGAAGTCGCGCGCCACGCTCCCGATCCTGGTGGGTCCGGGTGTGGCGGCGGAGATGAGCGCTCGCTTTCCGTACATCTTCGATCCGGCCATATCCGTGCCGTCAGGGACCTCGAAGCCGGAGCTGCGCTTCGTGTCCTTCGATCCCGATGCGCCCGTCCGGATCCTGGGCCGGGAGATCGTGCCGCTGGAGTTACCCCACGGGCCGATGACGGTCTGGGGATTCCGGGTGGGCAGCCTCGGCTACGTGACCGACGCGAAGGAGTTACGGCCACGCGTATTGGACGCGCTACGAGGGGTTGACGTGCTGGTTCTCAACGCCCTCTGGTGGGGCAACCCCCACCCCACCCACTTCAACGTGGAGGAAGCCGTGGAGGCCGCCGGGCTCGTGGGCGCACGACGAACGTACCTGACCCACCTGACCCACCGCCTGCGCCATGCCGAGCTCCTCGAGGCGCTCCCTCCCGGGATCGAACCGGCGTACGACGGGCTCACGGTGGACCTCGGCGTATCCTCCGAAACCGCTTCATGACCCCACACCAGACGTGAGGACCCCTGCCATGCCGCCCCTCGTGATCGACGTCAACAACGTCCTCGAAACCGCCATCGGCGAGCGAGGCATCGGGCCCGAGCGGTTGCACGGCGACCTTGCCCAACGCTTCCGGGAGGCACACGAGAAGGTGGCCGCCCGGCACGAGGCCGGCGACATGGGTTTCCTGGACCTCCCCAACGCGGAGGAGACGGCGTCTCGCGTGCAGGAGGTCGCCGACTCGTTCGGGCAGTGGTTCGAGAACCTGGTGATCCTCGGGATCGGAGGCTCCGCCCTGGGCGCCCGATTCGTCCGGGATGCCCTACTCGGTCCCCTGTGGAACCAGTTGAGCGCGGAGGGGCGTGAGCACTTCCCTCGCCTCTACGTCCTGGACAACGCGGACCCCTCGTCCGTGAAAGACCTGCTGTCGTTTCTGGACGTCCGGCGCACGCTCTTCAACGTGGTGAGCAAGTCGGGCTCCACGGCAGAGACCATGGCCCAGTACCTCGTCGTCAGGGACCGCCTCGAGCAGGCCGTGGGCCCCGAGCACGTGGCGGGTCATTTCCTGTTTACCACGAGCCCGACCCGGGGCAGTCTCCGTGCCACGGCCGAGGCCGAGGGCGTCCCGACGCTGGCGGTCCCCGAAAACGTAGGAGGGCGGTTCTCGGTGCTCTCTTCCGTGGGGCTGCTACCGGCGGCCGCGACGGGGGTCGACACGAGAGCGCTGCTCGCGGGAGCCGGCTCCATGGCGCAACGCTGCGAGAGCCCCGAGCTCTTGGAGAACCCCGCCGGTCTCCTGGCCACGGCCCTCCACACGGCCCACACCGAATCGGGTGCCGCCATCCACGTCCTCATGCCGTACGCAGACCGTCTGCGGTCCCTCTCCCAATGGTTCCAGCAGCTGTGGGCCGAGTCGCTGGGGAAGGCGGTAACGACCGACGGCCGCACCGTGCACTCGGGTCCCACGCCCCTTCCCGCGGTGGGCGCCACGGATCAGCACGCCCAGGTGCAGCTCTTCATGGAGGGCCCGTTCGACAAGGTGATCGTGTTCCTCGCCGTCCACGATATGGGCGATCCGGTGGCCATTCCCTCAGGATCCACCACGGACGCCGGCCTGAGCTACCTGGGGGGGCACAGCATCGGCGCGCTGCTGGACGCCGAGCGCAGGGCCACCACCGAGGCGCTCCGCCGCCGTGGGCGGCCCAGCATGACCATCGAGATCGACCGGATCGACGCCGACCGGCTGGGCAGGTTGATCATGCTGTTCGAGCTGGCCACCGTCTACGCGGCGGCGCTGTACGACGTGGACGCGCTCGATCAACCGGGGGTGGAGCTTGGCAAGGAGCTCACCTACGGCCTCCTGGGGCGGGACGGCTTCGAGGCCATCCGCCTGGGAGAGGGCGATCCCCGCTGGCGCGTCACCGGCTGAGCGTGCGAAGGAGCAGGCAGAGCCGCAGTCGCACGCAGGGTCTGAACATCCCCGCCTCGCTGCGAAACCATGACCGGATCGGCGCGCCGAGGGTGACCGCAGCTTGTACCCGTTTCGGTGCGCGGATAACTTCCAATCGTCCCCGTGCACGCGGGGAGAATCGGGTGACTCGAGGAGGCTCAAGATGCGTGACGACGGCGATCAGCCCTACATCGTGATCGAGCGGGATAGCGGGGGAGCGTTCGGGACCTTCGTGCTCGGGGCGCTCGTGGGCGCCGGCTTGGCTCTTCTCCTGGCGCCCCAGTCCGGCGCCGAGACGCAGGAGGAGATCAAGGATCGAGCGCTACGCCTGAAAAGCGCGGCGGAGGACCGGGTGCGCGAGGCCCAGCGCACGCTCGAGGACCGGCTCGAGCAGGCCCGCACCGGAGTCCAGGGTCGGGTGGAGTCGGTGAAGGACGCCGTAGAGGCCGGCCGGCGCGCCGCCCTCGAGGCGCGGGACGAGCTGGAGGTCAAGCTGGAACGCTCCAAAGCCGCCTACCGAGCGGGCATCGCGGCGGCCCGTGAGTCGGCTGACGACGAGGAGGCCGAGGCCGAGGACGCCTAGTGCCCCCGGGCCGCGACTGGCCGACGGACCCCGGCGGACGGCCCGATAGCGCTCAGGACAGCGGTGACACGCGGGAGGGAGGGCGCCGCGGGGGCTCGGGCTTCCGCGGCGGCGTCGCATCGGTGGCCTCGGGCGAGAGTCTCGTGCCTCGCCAGGTCCCGAGCCCGGTCGACGATCCTCCCGGCAGGGAGACGACCGACCACCACCTGCACATCCTGGACTTCGTTCGGCAGCCGGGCCAACGGTTTCGCGCGTTCTGGGCGCGCGTCTACTGGAAGGCGGACGAAGACAACATCTTCTTCATGGCCGGGGCGATCTCCTTCAACATCGTGGTCGCCTTCGTTCCACTCGTCCTGTTCGTGGTGGGGGTCGCGGGGTATGTGTTGAGCGCCAGGTTCGGCGACCCCGCCGACGTCATCACCGACATGATCCTGGGCACGCTTCCCGACGTCTCCGGTGCCTCCAGCCTGGTCGAGAGCGTGCGCAACCTCATCGACGCCATCCTGGCCGGAAGACGCCAGCTGAGCCTGGTCGGCGGCGTGCTCCTGATCTGGCTGTCCACCCGGCTGGTCGGTACGCTCCGCACGGCTCTGAGGGAGGTCTTCGACATCGCGCACGGTAGGGGCATCGTCGCCGGTAAGATCTTCGACGGGCAGATGGTGGTGGTCGGGGGGGTGCTGTTCCTACTCAACATGGGCATCACCGTGGCGGTCCGGACCGCTGTCGAGCTGGGCGTGCACGTGCTGGGTGTGGTGGAGGCCGCACCGCCGTGGGGCGAGCGGCTGCTGGCATTCACGCTCGCCTTCGCCTCCATCTGGGTCCTCTTCCTGCTCATCTACCGGTTCTTGCCAGCCCGCCGGATCCCGTGGAGGACCGCCATCATCGCGGCCACGGTCATGGCGGTGGCGTACGAGGTGCTGAAGGGCGGCTTCTCGTGGTACGTGACCCGGGTAGCCGACTATACGACGACGTATGGGAACCTGGGCACCCTGGCAGTGCTGTTCTTCTGGGTGTACTACGCGTCGATCGCCTTCATTCTCGCCGGTGAGATCGCCCAGGTGTCGACGATGCGGAGGGCCTGGAAGTACAGGCCGGTGGCGGTCGGTTCGGTGGATAGCCCGGGTGCCTGGCAGCAGCCGGCGGCTTCAGAGGATCGATCGAGTGGTCGATAGTGTTATGTTAGGAACATCTGGCAACAGGCTTCCACCATCCAGGAGCGTCCAGACGCCGTGTTCTCCGTACACCTCCGTCACGCCCTGATTCCCGTGCTCGTGGCGCTCGTTGCCGCGCCCGTCCTCGCGCAGGAGCCCCTTGACGAAGACGAGAATCTCGTCGTCTATCGGGCTCGTCTCATGGATCGCGAGATCACCTTCGATCAGCCCCTCGTCGAGCACGACGGTCCCTACGTGATCGTGCACCTGGCCGAGAACCGGGTCTTCGTGATCGACGGCACCGAAGCCGTGTGGAGCGCGCCGGCCGGCACGGGGACCGGCTTCCGCCTGGCGGGACAGGGCCAGCGCTGGAAGTTCACCACGCCCAAGGGGCTGTTCAAGATCCTGCGGAAGGAAAAGGACCCGCTCTGGATCCCGCCGGATTGGTACTACGTGGAGAAGGGGATCAGAATCCCGCCTTTCGAGTCTCGTCCTGGGCTGCCGGGCGTCATGGGCACGACGGCCGTCTACCTCGGCGATGGGCTCGCCATCCACGGCACGAACAGCCCCGGCCTGCTGCTGAATCCGGATCCGGAGAAACGCCGCGTTTCACACGGTTGCATCCGTCTCACGAACGAAGCGGCGCGTGAACTGTATCACATGATCGACGTGGGTACCCCAGTCCTGATCTACTAACGCCGCTATATGGACGACGCTGGCCGCAAGGTTCTCGGCCGCAACCGCAAAGCCCGACACGAGTACCAGATCCTGGAGACCTTCGAGGCCGGCCTGGCCTTGAAGGGTCCCGAAGTGAAGTCAATCCGGGCCGGTAAGATCGGCTTCCAGGACGCCTACGCCCGGATCGAAGCCGGAGAAGTCTGGCTTCACAACCTCCATGTGAGCCCCTACGATCCGGCCACCACGTGGAACGAAGATCCCCTCCGCCCCCGGAAGCTGCTCCTTCACCGGCACGAGATCCGTCGGTTGCTGAGCAAGGTGGAGGCCAAGGGCTTCTCGCTCATTCCGCTGGACCTCTATCTGAAGCGGGGGGTGGTCAAGGTGACGCTCGCGCTCGCTCGAGGGCGGAAGCTCCACGACAAGCGGGAGAAGCTCCGCCGAGAGACGCAGGAAAGAGAAGCCCGCAGAGCCATCGACGCCCACAGATGATCACCCGATCCCGCCCAGCACCGATCTGCCGCGGGGTCCTCTGGGCGGTGCTCGGGCTCGCGGTGTCAGTCTCCGCCCAGGCCCAAGCGTCGTCTGCCGACGCGGTGGAGCCTGCACCCGAAGGTGCGACCCCGGTTCAGTGGGACCAGGGCTTCGCAGCGGTGTCCATCGAGCTGCTCAGGATGGGCGGGTGGGACGTGATCGTGGACGGCGACTCGGCTACGGCTCGGAATCCGGACGGCACGGTCCTGCGCGTAGGCGCTTCGTCGCCCTTCGCCCTCCGCGACGATGAGCTCCTACAGCTCGCGGACGCGCCCTACCGGAGGGACGGCGTCTTCTTCGTGCCGATTCAACTCCTGGGCGAGTTGGCCGGTGAGCCCGTCACGTTGGGCGCCTCGGGCCAGGCCACGCTGGCGGCCGCACCTGACGCGGCTCCAGATCGCCTGGTCGTGATCGACGCCGGGCACGGCGGTCGCGATCTGGGGGCCCTGGGCTACGATGGCGTCCGGGAAAAGGACGTGGCTCTGGCGTTGACGCTGGAGCTCCGACGCGCGTTGGAGAAGCGGGGCTACGTCGTCTATCTCCTACGCGAGACCGACGTCTTCATCCCCGTGTGGAGCCGGGGGGCACTGGCGACGGAGCGGAGGTTGGGTCGGCCCGCCGTCTTCCTGTCCATACACGCCAACTCCCAACCCGGCCACCGGCAGACCCGCGGGTTCGAGACCTACGTCATGGCGGAGGCGCGGACCGAGCACGAACGTCGCCTCGCCGCGATCGAGAATGCCAGCGCGCCGCCGACGGTCCGGGAAGGATCGGCGGATGACTCCGGCCTCTCCTTCATCCTCGGTGAGCTCGTTAACCTGGACCACCAGCACTGGTCGGCGCACCTGGCCAGCCTCGTCCAGGAAGAGCTGGCCGCGGTTCATCCCGGTCCCAACCGTGGGGTGAAGCAGGCGCCGCTGGCCGTGATCACCAACGCCCTCATGCCGTCCGTGCTCGTCGAGATCGGGTATTTGACCAACGCCGCCGAGGAGAAGCTGCTCGCCGAGCCCGAGTTCCACGTGGCGGCGGCGGAGGCGCTCGCGACGGCGGTGGGCCGCTTCTTCGCGGGGTATCCACCGGCCAACGAGCCCCGCTCCGTGGGCAACCCGGAATGACCAGAACCGCCGTCGCCCTGGCCCTGACCCTGGGGTTCGTGGGGTGTGCGTATTACAACTCTCTCTACAACGCGAACCGGGCCTTCGCCGAGGCCGAGGACGCCCGGCGCGAAGGGCGGGAGTCGACGGCCCAGGCCAAGTACGCCGAAGCCATCGACAAGGCCGCGGAGAGCTACCGCGGCTCCGAGGAGGGCCGATGGGCGGACGACGCGCTGTACCTCATCGGGCGTGCCCATGCCCGGCGTGGCGATTGGCCCGAGGCGCGGGCCGCTCTCGATGCCGCCCTCGCGGTGACGAGCGATCCGCGCGTGAGGTCCGGGGCCCGCGTCTTCCTGGGTGCCGCGGCCGTCTCGCTGGGGGAGAGCGACGCGGGCATGAGGCTCCTGGAAGCGGCTCTGAACGAGGTGGAGGACCAAGCCACGCGGGCCGAAGCCTTCCTCTGGCGAGCGCGTGGCGGTTTTGCCGCCGGCGATCTCGAGCAGGTGTGGAACGACCTCGACAGCGCGGCGGTGGGTGGGGACCGGTACCGCGTCGAAGCGGCGTTGGACCGACTGTCCTGGGCCGTGGACGCGGGGGCTCCCGAAGAGGCCGCCCGAGGCGCGCACGCGTTGACCACGAGCCGACGGGCGGCGGCCGCCAAGGATACCGTGATCGCGCTGGTCCGGGCAGCGTGGTCTCGCTGGGGGGCGGACGAGGCCGGACCGCTCCTGGTCGGGGTCGAGGGTGCACCCTGGCCTCCGGCCGACCGTGAGCGCCTGCTGCTCCTCCGGGCGGAGATTGCTCACGCAAGGGGTGACACGGCCACGGCGTTGGCTGACGCCCGCACCGTGGCCTCCAAATTGGGCCCGTCCGCCGACGCCGGCCGGGTGCTGCTGGCTCGCTGGGAGCTGAGCGCGCTCACGGAGCCTGCCGAGCTCGAGGGCGTGCGTGACATGCTCCTGCCCGCCGTCGGCTCCACGGAGGCCGTGGCGTTGTTGGACGGCATCAAGAAGGTGGGCCTGATGGTGGAGCGGTCGGGGCGTCGGGGACAGGAGCTGGCGCTATTCGGGGCTGCCGAGCTGGCTCGCGACATCTTGCAAGCGCCCCTGCTGGCGCGGACGCTGTTCCTGGCCTACGCCGATCTGGAGGCCGGCTCTGCCTGGGAGGGAAAGGCGCTGCTGGCTGCCCTGGCGTTGACGCCCACCGAAGCCGGCCGGACCCAGGTCCAGTCGCGACTCGACGCCATCCCGGACAACGTCTACGCGGCCGCCGCGCGCTGGGAGCTCGACGACCGCGACGCCGAGTTCACCGTCCTGGAGCGTCGACTGCAGGGGCTACTCGCGACCATCGGCGCGCAGGTCGCGGCGGAGGCGCAGACCCGGGACGTCCTGGTCGCGGAGGCCGTGCGCACTCTGGACAGCATTCGCACGACGGAGGACATCGCGCGACGACTCGCCGAGGGCGATTCCACGGTGCTGGACTCTCTCAGGCAGGACTCCGTGAGGATCGACTCCATGCGTCTGGACAGCATCCGGCGGTCGTCGGGCCTGGACTCACTCTTCGCGGACACGCTCGGCGGGGATACCTTCCCACCGATGGCGGATGCGAAAGGACGGGGTGGGCCAGCCCGGCCCCTGATCCGGCGCCTTCGTGCCACCAGTGAGAGGGCACCGAGCCCGCAGAGCCCGGTGCCCGCCAAGGAGCGATGAACCGGTGAGCGTGGATCTCGGGCAGAAGGTGTTCGGCCTGGACTTCCAGAACCCCGTGCTGCTGGCCGCCGGCACCTGCGGCTTCGGCATGGAGCTCAGGGACGTCACGGACCTCGAGGCTCTCGGGGGATTCGTGACCAAGTCGGTCACCGTGGAGCCGCGCCATGGCAACGCCGCGCCGCGCGTGGCGGAGCTCGAGGGGGCCATGCTCAACTCCATCGGGTTGGCGAACCCCGGTCTGGATGCGGTGCGCAGAGAGCAGATCCCCTGGCTCCGAGACAACGTGAAGCGGGCACGCGTCTTCGTGAGCGTCGCCGGCCACCGGCTGGACGAGTACGTGCGTATCGTCGCGACGCTGGACGACGACGAGGGCTTCGACGGCTTCGAGCTGAATCTGAGCTGTCCCAACGACGCCCGGCTGGGCGGCCGCCCCTTCTCGCTGGACGCCGAAGCGTTGACCGAGGTGGTCGAGCGGGCCCGCCGGCGGACGGAACGACCGCTGCTGGTGAAGCTGGCGCCGAACGACCCCGACATCGGGGAGAGCGCCTGGCGGGCACAGGAGGCCGGTGCCGACGGGCTCACGCTGGTGAACACGCTGCCCGGGCTCGTCCTCGACACCGAGACTCGCCGGCCCGCTCTGGGCGCCGGTTCCGGGGGGCTCAGCGGGCCGGCGCTCCGCGCGGTGGGCGTGTACTCGGTGTGGCGGTCACGGAGCCGGGTGCGCATTCCCCTGGTGGGCGTCGGCGGCATCTCCAGCACCGCCGACGCGCTGCAGTACCTGCTCGCCGGGGCGTCTCTGGTTCAGGTGGGCACGGCCTCGTTCGCGGACCCGGGAACGGCGGAGCGTGTAATCCGCGGGTTGAGGCGGTGCGGCAGATCCCACGGAGTCGAACGCATCGAAGACCTGGTCGGTGCGGCGCAGCTCCCGGCAGCGCCGGCTCCCGCGCCCGTGGCCGAGCCGGCAGCGGAAACAGAGGAGGCCTCTTGGCCGAAGTGATCGTCGCCCTGGACTTCGACAGCCGGGAACCCGCCCTCAGGCTGGTGGACGCCTTGGCCGAGGAGGCCGAATTCTACAAGGTCGGCCTGGAGCTGTTCACCCGTGCGGGACCGGACGTCGTGGCTGAGCTCACGGCTCGTGACAAGAGCGTCTTCCTGGATCTGAAGCTCCACGACATTCCCAACACGGTGGCCGGCGCCGTGCGCGCCGCCTCGGCGGGGGGCGTGCGGCTGTTGACCGTGCACGCCTGGGGGGGACCCGAGATGCTCGCGGCTGCGGCCGGTGCCGCGGACGCAGACCTCGAGATTCTGGCGGTCACCGTGCTCACGTCTCTCTCGGGGTACACGCTGGGTCAGGTGCTGGGCCGGCCCGGCGCCGACCCCCTGGCCGAGGTCGAGCGGATGGCCCGCATGGCTCAGGCCGCCGGCGTGGACGGCGCGGTATGCTCGCCGCAGGAGGCGGCCGCCGTTCGAGCAGCTGCAGGACCGGGGTTCACGATCGTGACGCCGGGCATCCGCCTTGCCGGGGGAAGCAGGCACGACCAGGCCAGGGTCGCTACACCCGCGGCAGCCGCCGAAGCAGGAGCGGACTACCTGGTGGTGGGCCGGGCGGTCACCCAGGCCGCCGACCCGGTTGCCGCGCTGCGCCAGGTCCGGGCCGAGTCCGCCATGGGTCGCCGGACGGCGGAGACGGCCCCGTGAGATCGGGGAGACGGTGGGCCGGAGTCGGGACGGGCCCCCTCCTGTTGGCCGGGCTGGTGGCCGCCTTGTTCATCGCGGACCCTGCCGCTGGCCAGCAGCGCGCCTTGGAGCAGGCCTCCGAGTCTTTCGCCCAGGCGTTGGCGGCCGGGGACGCGTCGCGCATCGCCGAGGCCCTCCGACCGGACGACGTCACCCTGGCGCTGCTGGGCCGGGAGCACGGTTCCCTGGAACGCCGGCGGGCGGTCTCGGCGTTGACCGACTTCCTCGGCGCCCACGAGTCCCGGGAGATGACGGTGAAGCGGATCTCCGTGGTCGGTGGCAAGCCACCCCGGGGCTTTGCGGAATTCGTGTGGACCGCCGCCCGACCCGAGACCGCCGAGCTCATGCGGTTTACCGTATTCGCCGAATTCGTGCAGGAAGGCCAGGACTGGCAGGTTTCGGAGGTACGTGTCCTGCGGTAGTGTGTTTGGCTGGAAAGCCGGTGGGCACAGCGGGGCGACGCCCCACATGTCTCGTGGCGGCCCCATGAACCTCGCCGTCCCGGGCCCCGAGCGGGACGCTCTCCGGCGCCCACGCCACGGCGTGGCCAATTCAACATCGCAATAGAGCAGAACGACCCCACATGGCGCTTCGACTGAACAACACCCTGACCCGCTCCGTGCAGGAGTTCGAGCCGCTGGAGCCGGGAAAGGTGCGCGTGTACGCCTGCGGACCCACGATCTACAATCACGCCCACATCGGCAATTTCCGCAGCTTCATGGTCTACGACCTGCTTCACAGGTACCTGATGTGGAGCGGATACGACGTCCGTTTCGTCATGAACCTGACCGACGTCGACGACAAGACCATCGAGTCGGCCGCCGCACACGGGCAGAGCGTCGAGGCATACACCGCCCCGTTCGCACAGGCGATCCTGGGCGACGCCGGCACGTTGGGCATGGTGCCGGCCGAGAGCTATCCCCGCGCCACCGCGTACGTGGCCCCCATGGTCGCGTTCATCGAGCGCCTGATCGACAATGGGCTCGCCTACCCGACCGAAGACGGCGTCTATTTCCGGATCTCGGCATTCCCGGACTATGGCAAGCTGAAGGGCATCGACCCCTCGAGCGTTCGCTCGGGGGCAAGGGTGGCGGTCGACGAGTACGAGAAGGACGACGCGCGAGACTTCGTCCTCTGGAAGGCGGCCAAGGAGATCGACGAGGAAACCGAGGCGGCGTGGGACTCGCCGTGGGGCCGCGGCCGACCGGGCTGGCACCTCGAGTGCTCGGTCATGGCCGTGACCGAGCTGGGCGAGACGGTCGACGTCCACCTGGGAGGCGAGGATCTGGTCTTTCCTCACCACGAAAACGAGATCGCCCAGTCGGAGGGGGCGACGGGGCAGCCGTTCGTCCGGTACTGGATTCACGTCAAGCACCTCATCGTCGAGGGACAGAAGATGTCCAAGTCCCTGGGCAACGACATCCGCGTGCACGACCTCCTCGCGAAGGGGTACGAGCCGGCCGCCATCCGGCACCAGCTCATCTCGGCCCAGTACCGGAGTGAGCTGAACTTCACCATGGCCGGTCTGGCCGCGTCGGCCCAGGCCGTGCAGCGGTTGCTCGACTTCAGGGATCGCCTGGACGGAGCCGCGGTCGCCGGAGACGCCGAGCCGACCCGCCTGGGCGAGCTCGCCAGCGGCCTGGTGGAGGGATTCCGCACGGCCATGGACAACGACCTCAATTCGGCCGAGGCGCTGGCGGCGCTGTTCGTGTTCGTGAAAGACGTGAACGCGGAGCTCGACAGGGCAGGGGACCGCTTGCAGCCCGACGACCGGGCGGCGGCCCTTGAAGCCCTCGAGCGCGTCGACCAGGTGCTGGGTCTGATCGAGGTGGCCCGCTCCGGCCGTGAGGTCGACGACGACCTCGCCGCCTGGGTCGAGGAGCGGATCGAGGCCCGCAGGGCTGCCCGCGAGGCCCGGGATTGGGCCCAGGCCGACGCCATCCGGGACGAGCTGGCTGAAAAGGGGATCGTTTTGGAGGACGGCGCCCAGGGGACCCGCTGGAAACGGCTTCACCAAGCCGGAACGGCCGGGTGAGCCGCGTCGACCATCGCGCTCGGGCCCGACCTTTCCGGAACTTCCAGGCTCC
>JBDHLD010000120.1:0-15025 GCA_039586035.1 Gemmatimonadota bacterium
GTCCTGGTCCAGGCCCCAGTGATGCACGCCGTCGACCACGCCGACCACCGTCAGCGTGGTCTGGGCCATCTCCAGCTCCCGGCCCACGCCGTTCTCGTCGCCGAACAGCCGCAGCGACGTGGCGCGGTTGAGGATCGCTACCGACGGATCGGCCACCTGATCCGCCTGGGTGAACTCGCGCCCGGACGCCACCGAGGCGCCCAGCGTACCGAAGTAGTCCTGCGTAACGGGGTGCACGATCGAGCGGATCTCCTCGCCGCCGTCACCCACCGGCGTCACGGTGGTGCGCCAGCAGCAGCGGCCGCGGCCCGCGAGCTCGAACGGCAGCGTAGCTCCTGCCGCCACGGACCGCACGCCAGGCAATCCTCTCACCCGCTCCATCAGGTCCTGGGTGAAGCGAACCCGCTCCTCCTCCTCGTAGGTGGGGCCCAGGTTCAGCTTCATGGTCACGAGCTGCTCGGTCCGGAAGCCCGGATCCACCTGGAGGCGCTCGGTGAGGCTCCGGAACAGCAGCCCGGCTCCCACCAGCAGCACCAGCGCGAGCCCCATCTCGGACACGACCAGTAGGCTCCGGAGTCGCCGGCCCTTGCGGCTGGCGGTAACCGACGCCGCGCCGTCCTTGAGCGCGTCGCTCGCGTCCTTTCGCGTGGCCTGCAGCGCCGGCAGGATGCCGAAGAGCACCCCCGTCGCCACCGAGGCCAGCACGGCGAACCCCAGCACCCGGGGATCCACCGACAGCTCCTGGAGCCGGGGGATGCCGCCTGGATCGAAGTGGGAGAAGGCGCGGACACCTGCGAAGGCCAGCAGAACGCCGGCCAACCCACCGCCCAGGGCCAGCGTCACGCTCTCGGTGAGTAGCTGGCCCACGATCCGCCGCCGGCTCGCACCCAGCGCACCGCGCAGCGCCAGCTCACGCGCCCGCGCCATGCCCCGCGCCAGCATCAGGTTGGCCACGTTGGCGCAGGCGATCAGGAGCATCAGGCCCACGGCGCCCATGAGCATGAGCAGCGTCGAGCTCACCTGCCGCACGGACGCCTCGTGGAGCGGTACCAGCGGGAACCCCTCGAACTGTCCGTTCCGGTCCAGGTAGCTGTCGGGGTGGGCCGCCACGGCGCGCTCGAGGATCGCGTCGAGCTGGGACTGGGCGGCCGGGACCGTCGTGCCGGGCGTCAGCCTGGCGACCACGTTCAACACGTGCCACCCCCGACTCTGGTAGTCGGGGTCCGCCAGGTCGAGCGGGAGCCAAACGTCCACGGCGCCGCCCCGGTGCAGGAGCTCCGCAGGACGGAACTCGGGCGAGACCACCCCCGCAACGACCATGGGCTGGCCGTTGATCGTAACGCGCCGGCCGATGATCGACGGGTCGCTCCCCCACTTCCGCGCCCACAGGCCGTGGCTCAGGACCACCACCGTCGCTTCGCCGACGTGGTCGTCTTCCAGGAAGAGCCGGCCCAGATGGGGCTGAACGCCCATGACCTCGAAGAAGTCCCGCGTCACCTGGCCGCCCCGGAGCTTCTCGGGCTCGCCGTCTCCCGTGACGGATACCTCTTCGTTCCACACGCCGCCCATGACTTCGAAGCCGGACATGCCCTCTTCCCACTCCCGGAAGTCGGGGTAGGAATGGCTGCCGTTGTCGACGTACACGAGACGTTCGGCCTCGGGGTACGGGAGACTCCGGAGCAGCACGGTGTCGACCACCGAGAAGATCGTGGTCGTGGCGCCGATGCCGATGGCCAGGATGGCCACCGCCGTGAACGTGAAGCCGGGGCGTCGGCGAAATGCTCGAATCGCGTGCCGCAGGTCCCCTCTTCGTCCGAGCCCCGGCCCCGGGGCATTCGTCTGCGGGTGAGCTCCGCCGCGGCGGTCCGGGGAGCGCCCGCGCCCCATGCGCTCATCCAAGGCGGATAGGGCCAACAGACCCACCGACCGTAGCCAGAGTCGGAACGCCGCCGTCCGACCCTGGTCCTCGAGCGCGGCCCGGTACAGATCGCGGAAGAGCTCGTCGGCGTCGGCGCCGTAGCCCTCGCGGAAATCGCGAGGCATGAGCCTCAGGAGCGCGCGATAGCTCCTTTCGGCAAAGGAGCGGCGGCCCGGACCCGCGGCGTCCCCGGTCCCTCCCCCGCGGTCCGACCGCGAACCACCACGCCGGGCGTCGTCGCCCCGTGGATCCCCGGGCCGCGCATCGCCATGCCCCGTCTCGCCATGCCCCACCTCGCCATGCGCCGTCTCGCCATGCCCCACCTCGCCATGCGCCGCGTCGCCATGCCCCACCTCGCCATGCGCCGCGTCGCCGTGCCCCGCCTCGCCATGCCCCGCCTCACCCGTTCGCTTCATGCCGACGTCCGCGCCTCTGGGATCAATCCACTGGCCCGGGCCGCGTCGGCCAGAGCCGCGAGTCGGGCCGCCTCGAGCGCCACCACTTGCCGACCGAAGTCGGTGATGGCGTAGTAGCGCCGCCGCTCCGAGGTCCCCCCCACGGCGCGACGGTCGGCCTCCACCACCAGGCCGTCCCGGCTGAGCCGCTTGATCGAGCGGTAGAGGTTGGCGGGGTCCAGCTGTACCTGTCCGCCACTCTCCCTCTCCACCTCCTTCACGATCCCGTAGCCGTGCCGCTCGCCCGCCTCGAGCACGAAGAGAATCAGGTAATCCCTGGGATTCAGCGGAATCAGGTCGTTGGGTTCCATGACGGCTTCAAATCAGTCTGGGGATGGCGTTCATCACACATCCATAATATAGGTCGTTTGACATATAGTCAATCGACTATCACTGACAGTGGGACACGTCTTGGCGGGAGAGGGTTGCCGGGGACACCGAGCCTGCACGTGGCGGGAGTCCGTGGTGCCGCCCCGGAGTTGCGGGGCAGTCGCGACCACAGACCATAAGGGGAAGGCCGGAACGGAGGCAGCTCGAGCAACTGGGGCGATCGCCCCCCTTCAGGCCGCTCGCGCCTCCACCACGTCCACTTCCACGAACATCTCCACCGCCTGACCGATGTGAAGCCCCCACTGGCTGCTCAACGCTCGCTCCAGGCCTGGCAGCCCGCTCAGCTCCAGCCGCGTGGCGGCGGCCAACCGCACCCGGCACGTGCCGTCGGCGTCCACGCCCCGCCCGCTCTCCACCATGGCGAGCTCCACGGCGCGAACCACGCCACCGATGGCCATGTCGCCCAGCACCCGGAAATGCTCGTCCTCGGTGCGCTCCACGAACCGGCTCCGGAAGCCCAGGACGGGCAGCGTGGGCAGGTCCTGGGACGCTTGATCGGCGGCCTCGCTGTCGATGGCCAGCTCGGCCTCCACGTCCACCGTGCTCCCGAGCAGATCGCGGAGGTCCACGTCGATGGTCCCCTGCACCGTCATGATCCGTCCGGACACGGGCGGCTCGAGTCGGTGGCTCGCGGAAAAGGAAACGCGTGACCAGCGGGTGTCGACCACCCAGGTGACCGGCGAGTCCATGCCGGACGGGCCCTGCGTCCCGTCAGCCCGATTGAACGGGGCGATCATCTGCCGTCACCCCTCCTCCGGATACAGGATCCGGTACAGCCACGCTCGCGCCTTGATCCAGTCTCGCCGGACGGTCCGCTCGGAGATCCCCAGGACCTCCGCCACCTCTTCCTCGGTGAGGCCGCCGAAGTAGCGGAGCTCCACGACCTGTCGCTGGCGCT
Source organism: Gemmatimonadota bacterium (assembly GCA_039586035.1). Taxonomy (GTDB): domain Bacteria; phylum Gemmatimonadota; class Gemmatimonadetes; order Longimicrobiales; family Gaopeijiaceae; genus JBDHHQ01. Next base: position 3,662 of record JBDHLD010000120.1, read on the forward strand.
CTTCGAGCTGATCCATGGCCTGGTCGAGGGCCAGGAGGGCCTCCGGCTCGAGGTCCACGGTGAATGCCTTGCCGCCCAGCGTCGTCCGCGACCATCCGCCGCCTCGCTTCTCGGCCTTCACGCGCCGCGCATGGTCCACGAGCACCTGGCGCATGGCGCGAGCGGCGATCCCCAGGAAGTGGGCGCGGTCCTGGGACGCAAGGCCCGCCGGTCCGGCCAGCTTCATGTACGCCTCGTGGACCAATGCCGTGGCGTCCAGCGTGTGGTCCTGCCGCTCCCGACGAAGCTGACCCCGCGCGATCTGCTTGAGATCGGTGTAGACCAGGGCCACCAGGCGGTCCACCGCCAGGCGATCGCCGCCCCGCGCCTGGTGGAGGAGTTGTGTCACCTCGCCCGCGCCCGTTTCCCCGCCCGTCGTCATGTCCTCGCAGCCTCCTGTTCCCGGCCTCTCCGTGGCGTCCGCCTCCAGTTTGTCCGAGCAGTGGCGAGGGAGCAAGCAAAAAGACTCTCAGAGCCCCGTGTCCGGTCATCCGGCTCCTTTCCGCACTACCCAAATGAACACTCTCAATAAGGAAAGCGAAGAAATGAGAGACACACCCTCACCTTCAGCGCGGCGTGCCCTGGCCGCCATCATGTTCGCGGACATGGTGGGGTACTCGGCACTGATGGCCGGCGACGAGGCCCGGGCCTATGAGGCGCGCGTCCGCTACCGCCGGGCGCTGGCCATGGCCACCGAGCGCCATGGCGGTGAGGTGATTCAGCACTATGGCGACGGTTCGCTGACGCTGTTCTCCAGCGCGGTCGAGGCCGCCCGGGCGTCCGTGTTCCTCCAGCGCATGCTGCGGGTCGGCGATCCGGTGCCCGTACGCATCGGACTGCACCTGGCCGACGTCGTGCGTGACGACGAGGGCGTGTACGGGTCGGGCGTCAACGTCGCCGCCCGCATCGAGTCTCTGGCCGCCCCCGGCTCGGTCGTGATCTCCGACCGGGTCGCCCGCGAGCTGTCCAACCAGTCGGGAATCGAGACCATCGCCCTGGGCACCGTGCAGCTGAAGAACATCAAGGAGCCCATGGACGTCTACGCGCTGGACGATCCGGCGCTGGAGATCCCGGGGCTGGGCGAGCTCACCATCAACGCGCAGCGGGCCGCCCGAGCCGACACGATGGCCGTCACGGCCGGCAAGTGGATCTCCAAGCCCTCCGCGTCGGCGTCGGCCTCCGCGTCCGCGTCCGCGACCCCGCCGTGCCCGCCGTGCCAGGAGGAGCCCACCGTCCAGGGGCCCCTGGCCGCCCTGCTGTACGAGCTGCACCGGCGGCGCGTGTTCCGCGTGCTGATGGGATACCTGGTCGTGGTGATGGGGACGCTGACAGGTCTGGAGCACGTGGGGCCGTCGCTGGGCCTGCCGGGCTGGGTGATCCGGGCGGCGGTCGCGGCGGCGCTGTTGGGACTGCCGATCACCGTGGCCCTGGCGTGGGTGTACGACGTCACCCCGAGTGGCATCCTGCGCACCGGCCGTGCCCACCGAGACATCGGCGGCCTGGGCCTGGTGGCCGCGGGCATGCTGCTGGTGGCGTCCGGGGTCCTGGCCGCGGCGGTGTCGTACGGCGACGCGACCTCGGTGGCAGAGTCCACGCACGCCCCCGCAGCCGAGTCGGGCGCCGCGCTGGCCGTGCTGCCCTTGTCGGCCATCGAGGACGACGATGACGGATTCGCCGAGGCGCTGCACGAGAGCCTGGTGACACGCCTGGGTCGGGTGCCCGGTCTGCCGGTCCTGTCCCACGCCTCCGTGGAGTCCTACGACGCCGCTTCGGCGGGCACGGATGGCGTGCGACAGCTGGGTGCCCCCCTGGCCCTGGAAGGGTGCGTTCAGCGGGTCGGCGACAAGATCCGGGTGCTGGTGCGGCTGGTGGACACCGAGCAGGACCGGCAGCTGTGGTCGGCCAAGTTCGACCGCGACTTCTCCGACGACGTGGTGCTGGACCTGCAGAGCGACATCGCCGACGCCGTCGCCGAAGGGCTGGAGGAGCTGCTGCTGCCCCGGACTTCGTCCCCGGTGCAGGCGACCGCCTACGTGGGCGCCTGAGGTGGCCTCGATATTCCCGTCCGGCAGCGCGCCCGCCGGCTGCCCGGAGGCCCCTCAGGCGTTCCACACGGCCGCGGACGCGCAGAGCCGCAAGCCATGGCGCCGGATTACACTCCACGAGCGAGCCAGCGAACCGCCCCTCTCCCTCCTGTAGCGCCCACTCGGCTCGCACCCGATGTTGTCTCTCCCCCACACCCCGCCTGGGCCGTTCGCCGTCCAGGAGTGATTCACGGAACGGGAGATCATCGATGCGACGGATCCACCTCTGCGCTGCAGCCGCGCTGATTCTCTTCACCCTACCGGCCCCGCCCCTGTCGGGTCAGTCCGCCGAGGACGAAGTCGTGCAGGTCGTCCAGGACCTGTTCGACGCCATGCGCGCTCGCGACCGGAGCGCACTGGAGGCGGTATTCACGGACGGGGCGCGGCTCTCACGGGGTGTGACCGGCCCCGACGGCACCTTCGCCGTGCGGGACACGCCCATGGACCAGTTCGTCGACGGCATCGTCACGGCCGAGACCGAAGCGCTCCTCGACGAGCGCATCTACAACCCGGAAGTGCGCATCGACGGCAACCTGGCCACGGTGTGGGTCGAGTACGACTTCTACCTGGGCGACGACTTCAGCCACTGTGGCTTCGACGCCTTCCAGCTCGCCCACGACGGCACGTCCTGGAGGATCTTCCAGATCGCGGACACGCAGCAGCGGGAAGGTTGTCCGAGTCGATGAGGGGCGAGCGGTCGGGGCTCCCGGGACTCGGATCGCGTGGGATGGCGCGTGCGCAGTCGCCGCAGGGTGAGAGGCGAGGGCGGGCATGGAGGCCGGGAGGCGGCCCGTCGAAGTCGCGCCTGGCCCGCGGTTGTCTGGCGGGCGCCACCCTGATCCTGGGCTCCGGTCCCCTTGCTTGTGGCTCCGAATCCGGCCCCGACCTCGAGCGGCTACGGAATCCGGCCGACTCGGCGTTCCAGGCCCAGGCCCCGGACGACTTCCGGGTGCGATTCGAGACGTCCCGAGGCGATTTCGTGATGGAGGTCCAGCGGGAGTGGGCACCCAACGGTGCCGACCGCGTCTACAACCTGGTCCGGGCCGGCTACTACGACGACGTTCGGTTCTTCCGGGTCGTGGAGGGCTTCATGGCCCAGTTCGGCATCAACGGCGACCCCCGGACCGCCGTCGCGTGGGCCCAGCAGACGATCCCGGACGACCCTCTCGTGCTGAGCAACACGCGGGGAACCGTCACGTTCGCCATGAGGGGCCCGGACAGTCGCACGACCCAGCTTTTCATCAACTTCGTGGACAACACGGTCCTGGACGAAGACGGGTTCTCGCCCGTCGGCCAGATCGTCGAAGGCATGGACGTGGTGGACCAGATCTACGCCGGATACGGAGAGATGGCGCCCCGCGGCGGAGGGCCGGCGCCCCAGTTCATCCTTCAGCGCGGGAATGACTGGCTACGGGCGGAGTACCCTCGGCTGGACTACATCCACCGGGCCACCGTCGAGACGGGTGGTTGAGGGGAGGAGCGCCGGACGCGTTGGCTCGCCAACTTCCCTGGGAGGCCTGATTGGCTGACACGGGAGGCGCGACGCGCCTGCACGCGCCACCGCTACGGGTGTGGCGGGCGAACGAAGCCCCGCTTCGGCCCGACGGCGAATTCGTCCTCTACTGGATGATCGCCAACCGGCGTCTGAGCTTGAACTTCGCGTTGGACCAGGCCACCGGGCTGGCGCGGGAGCTGGACAAGCCCCTGGTGATTCTCGAGGCCCTCCGGGCCGGCTATCCGTGGGCCAGCGACCGGCTGCACCGGTTCGCCCTGGACGGCATGGCCGTGCACAAGACGGCCACGGACGCGCTGCCGGTCACCTACTACCCGTATGTGGAGCCAGAGCACGGGTCCGGGTCGGGGCTCCTGGGGACCCTTGCCGCCCGGGCATGTGCGGTGGTCACCGACGACTTCCCCGCGTTCTTCCTCCCGGGCATGGTCCGGAAGGTGGGCCCTCGGCTACCCGTCCGGCTGGATGTGGTGGACGCCAACGGCCTGTTGCCGATGCGGGCGGCGTCCAAGGCGTTTACCGCTGCCTATCACTTCCGCCGGTTCCTGCAGAAGACGCTTCCGGACCATCTGATGGCCCGGCCCGCGGCGGATCCGCTCGCGGACGTGCCGCGCCGACGGGTCGACCTCGGCGACGTGCTCGAGGAGTGGCCGGCTGCCGACCCGGACCTGCTTGCCGGCGGCGCGGACGCTCTGGGGCGGATCGCCATCGATCACGAGGTGGCCCCCGTCGACGCCCGGGGTGGCAGCGAGGCTGGGCGGGCCCGGCTCGAAGCGTGGGTCCGCGAGGATCTGGGCCGCTACGGCGAGGCCCGCAACGACCCCGACGCCGGCGCCACCAGCGGCCTGTCGCCCTACCTGCACTGGGGTCAACTCTCGGTGCACGAGATCTTCGACGCCGTCGCCTCGGCGGAAGGATGGAACCCAGGCCGTCTGTCAGACCGGACCGACGGAAAACGGTCGGGATGGTGGGGCATGAGCGATGACGCCGAGTCGTTCCTCGACGAGCTCGTCACCTGGAGAGAGCTGGCTTTCAACACCGCGGCCCACGTTCCCGGCTTCGATCGCTACCAAACGCTGCCGGAGTGGGCGCAGGGCACCCTGGCCGACCACGCTGCCGACCCACGGCCCCACCTCTATCCGGCTCACGCGTTCGAGGCCGCCGACACCCACGATCCCCTCTGGAACGCCGCGCAGCGGCAGCTGGTCACCGAAGGCGTCATTCACGGCTACCTGCGCATGCTCTGGGGCAAGAAGATCCTGGAGTGGAGCGCATCGCCGGAAGAGGCCCTGGCCACCATGATCCACCTGAACAACCGGTACGCGATCGACGGCCGGGACCCCAATTCCTACGGGGGGATCTTCTGGACCCTGGGCCGCTACGACCGGGGCTGGCCGGAGCGCGCCGTCTACGGCAAGGTCCGGTCCATGACCTCGAAATCCACGCGCCGGAAGGTGAACGTGGATGGGTATCTCAGGCGGTTCGGGCCCGGAGGGGAGCTGGAGCTGGACTTGTAGGGTCGGGAGGCGCGCGACCGGAAGGGCTCTCGCGGTTTCTAGAACAGGCTTCCTTGAACGGGGCCGTCGGAGCCGGACGGCGAACGTCGAGAAGTACGTGCGTCGGTCGAGCGGCCAGCGTGGGTCAACCGACCAGCGTCTTTCGACTGCGTCGCGGCTCTAGGCCGACCATTCCATTGCCGCAGTCCGGGTACCACGACATCCACGTTCATGGACTCGGGCGCGATGCGCCGCAGACGCTCCGCGGCCAGGACCTGCTGGGCGCCCGGCACGGGTGGGCCATCAGCCTCCAACCGCAGCACGGTGTCGGGCGGGACGGAGGCCACCGCGGCTCGCAACCCCCGCTCCAGTGCGTCCGGATCGAGTCCCCGCACGCGAAGGGGCCGGATCTCCATGGGCCGGGCGTGGAGGTCCCTGAAGGTCCACCTCCTGACCGAGCCGCCGGCGGAGCATGGCGTCATCTCCAGCGTCATGAAGCCCTTGACCTCGTCCCGTTCGGCGAAGGCTGTGCGCTCCACCGAGCCCGGGTAGAACACGGGAACTGGACATGGGCGCCCGCGCAGGTCGGTCTCGAGGACCTGGGACCGGTGGATGTGACCAGCCAGCACTGCGGCAAAGCCGTCGGGCACGTCCGACAGCTTCACCACGTCGTGGCCGCGCCGGAACGTGAAGTCGGACGGACCCACCGTGGCACCCTCGAACGCCTGGTGGAGCACGAGCAGCCGGAGATCTGTCTCCTCGGCGGCCCACCCGGTCCGGGCCAGCGCGTCCGGGAATCGCGTTCGGGCATCGCGGCGGATGCAGGGGATCCCCGAGACCGCGACGGTGGTGCCGGCGACCTTCACGCTCACGGTCCCGGCGTCCTTGAACACGTGGACACCAGGATGGCTGGCCAGCCAATCGAAGGGGATGCGGGAGCGCTCGTGGTTGCCCGGAACGAGGAAGACCGGGATCCCCGCGTCGGCGACCCGCTTCAGGGGCTCGAACGCCTGGTGGACGAGGCTGGCAGGGACGCTGGGCTTGTGGAACAGGTCGCCTCCGTGCACCACCAGGTCGACCCCCTCGTCGATGGCCGTCTGTAGCGCCCGTCGGTGGTTGGCCAGGAAGTCGTGCCCGCGACGCCTGCGCCGGACCTTGGGGCGCACGGGATGATCGAAGCCCAGGTGGGAGTCGGCGAGGAGGAGGGCGCGGATGTGGCGGGTCTCGACCATGAATGCGTAGATCGTTCGTGTGGCGGCATAGGCGCACGTGATCGGGTGCGCCGCGCATATGGGACCCGCAACCCGAATATATCCCGAAAATGGTCCCGGGCGAAAGCCAGCTGCCACGCCCCATGGGACGATGCCCCTTCGACCGAGCGGGACGTCATGAGTCGACACGGCCGTCCCGGAAAGCGCACCGTACGCAAAAAGCGGCTCTCTTGTTCGAGCCAGACTCCTGACGGAGATTGCAGGTTCGCTGCCCAGCCCCCGGTCAGCTCAACCCCGAATCATCATGAGCAACGGACAGGACCGGGCCATCCAAAGACTCTCGGCCGCTTTCGCCCAGCGGCGCCTGACCCTCTATCTGGGCGCCGGAGTCTCCGTGGGGAACGGGCTTCCCACCTGGGAGCGGCTCGTGCTGGCCATGTACTACTCGGTCATGAGTCAGCAGCGCCTGGGGTCATGGCGCCCGTTCGCCAACTACCTGTACGCCATCGCGGAGTGGCAGCTGGGTCAGACCCGGGAGCCGCTGGAGATCACGGCGCGCAAGCTCCGCAACCTCTACGGGTCCGATGGCGACGGACGGGACGACCGAGAGGCCTTTCTCCGGCATCGAGGCGGGGTCGGCGAGCCGGGGCGTGCGGGGTGTGATCACGTACAACTACGACAACCTGGTGGAGATGGTTCTGGAGGGGGTGCACCATCAGTCCATCTACCAGGTGGGCCCGCTGGAAGAAGACGCATTCCCCGTCGCCCACGTCCACGGCTTCGTTCCGCTGAGCGGCGACGGCTCGTTGCCCGACGACATCGTCTTCACCGAGGACCAATACCATATGGCCGCCCGGGATCCCTACTCGTGGGCCAACCTGGTCCAGATCCAGGCCATGTCGAGCACGGTGGGGCTGATGGTGGGCCTATCGCTGTCGGACCGGAACATCCGGCGTCTGCTCGACGCGATCGCCCAGGCCCCGCTGGACTCGGAGAGCTTCATCCTGCTCAAGCGGCCCCCCCGAGACTCGCCGGAGCTGGACGAGCTCTCCGGCATCCACAACAAGGCCATCGCCTATCTGGACCGCTTTCGGAACAGCGGCATCAAGGGCGGCGACGAAGACCGCGTCGAAAACGTGGGGACGCACGTCGGTGTGAAGTCCGCCCAGCCCGGCCCCATGTCCAGCTCGGGCGTGAAGGGACCCATGTACGCGATGCAGATCGCTGGAATCCTCGAAGAGGTCCGCAAGGTGGACGAGGCTCAGCAGACCAAGGTCCTGGGACAGTTGGGCGTGCACCCCATCTGGTACGACGAGCACGACGAGATCCCGCAGATCCTGGATCGGATTCCCGGCGGAAGCTGAGGCAGGACCGCCGCCAGCGCCTCGCTGCCCGGCTGCGGCTCCCCTGGGAAATCAGCCCTCGGCGCGCTCCGGGAGCCGTCCCTCGATCCGGTGGATGGCGTCGCGGATCTCGGTGAGCAGCTCGACCTGATCGCCCCCGCCGGTGGCCGGCAGTGCGACTGGCGCCGCCTCCCCACCCGCCAGTGCCGCCACGACTTTATCGCGCTGGTCGAGCACGGCTTGGCGGAACGCCTCGGTGTCTACGACGCCGATGAGCTTGACCAGGGCGCCGGCCGACGATTGGCCCGCCGTCTCCACCGACAGGGCCCGCAGGTCGTAGTAGCGCATGATGGGGCCGTGGACCAACCCGATGTCCGTGATCTTGTCGAGCGGAACGGTCTTCTCGACCCGGACGAACATGCCCTTCGACACCTCGAGGGTGCCCGTCGTCAAGACGCACCGCATGTGCTTCAGGTACCGGTCGGTGAGGGGGTACCCGAACAGGAACCAGAAGGGAAGCAGCGGGATGCCCACCACGGTAGCCAGCAACACGAGGGCCCCGCTCAGGAGCCAATACGTGCGCACCTTGGGGTTGAACTCCGCTTCCCAGAGGATCGTCTTGTCGCGGGTGCCCACCGCCTGGTCGCCTGTCACCGGATCGCCTGCCTTTCGTGGTTGAGTCAGGCGGCGAATGTAGGGCTGAACCCCATCGGGCCCGCAACAGCCTCGCGGTTCGAGGTCGGGTGCTCGTATCCTGCGAGACAGCGACGCGGCCAGAATCGTCAGGACCGAAGCCCTGTGGGCCGCATTCCCGGGGGCCGCGCCTGACTCGGCTGACGGATCCAGGCCCTCTGGCGCTGACCCTCGACCCACCGCTCGGCGTGGCGGAGGCACCGACAGCTCTGCAACGGGAGCACGATGTCCGGAAGGCGTGACCCAGATTGGCGCGACGCGGCGGCGGGCGAGCTCGTCGTGAAGCACCTGTCCCGCCTGGACCCTTCAGGGACCGCCCTGGTCATGGAGGACGGACGCGACGAGGTGGCGCACGGCCTGGCCTCGACCGGGGTAGCTGTGAGCCGCTGGTGGCGGCGGTGCCTGGGCGGACGCGCTGCCTCCGCTTGGCCCCCACCCGGCCCGTTCGACCTGGCGGCGCTCCGCCTGCCCAAGGCCAAGGACGAGCTGGAGATGGCGGTCCACGCGGCGGCGGGCGGCCTCCGAGCCGGCGGCACGCTCCTGATCTACGGCGCCAAGGACGAGGGCATCGGGTCGGCGGGCCGTCGCATCGAGCCGCTGTTCGGTCCGGTACGGACCCTGGCCACGGGGGGCCACTGCCGAGTGCTCGCCGCGACTCGCCCCGAGGCGACGCCGGGGCTGCGGGGCCAGTTGGCCGACTGGCGCGTCGAGGTGGTCCTGGACGTCCCCGAGCTTCCCACGCCCTGGGTCAGCTACCCAGGCGTCTTCGCCCACGGCCGGTTGGACACCGGCACCCGCATGCTGCTGAGCGCGGTACCGGCCCTGGCACCCGGCGCACGGGTGTTGGACTTCGGCTGCGGGTCCGGGATCGTCGGCGGCGTATTGGCGGTTCGCACTCCCAACGCCCAGGTGGACTTCCTGGACGTGGACGCTGTGGCATTGGCCGCAGTCGTCGAGAACGTCCCGGCTGCGAGAACCGTCCTGGCTGACGGCATCGCCCGTCTGGAGGCCCATCCGTACGACGCGATCGTCAGCAATCCGCCCTACCACGAGGGCAAGGCCGAGACCACCAGGACCGCCGAGGCCTTCGTCGCCGACGCGCCTCGCGTCCTCGTGTCGGGCGGCCGGCTCGTGCTGGTGGTCCAACGGCGGCTTCCTTTGGAAGCCGCGCTCCGGGCTGCGTTCAGGACCGTGCGCATCCTGGACGAGGACGCCGTCTACCGGGTCTGGGAGGCCGTGAAGGGGTAACCCTGCCGCAGCCATGCCCCGGTGGTCGTTGGCCGTCCGCGCCCCGGGGCCGCTGCCTCGACGAGGCGGCGCCACCGACCGCCATCCTTGCCTCCCGCCAACCTTGCGGCGGATCTTGCGTCCATGACAAACGATACGATCAGCCGCCTGAACGCCGCGCTGGAAGATCGCTACCAGGTCGAGCGCGAGCTCGGCGAGGGTGGCATGGCCACGGTCTACCTCGCGCAGGACCTCAAGCACAACCGATCCGTAGCCCTGAAGGTGCTGAAGCCGGAGCTGGCCGCGGTGGTCGGGGCCGAGCGGTTCCTCGCCGAGATCGAGGTCACGGCCAACCTCCAGCATCCACACATTCTGCCGCTTCACGACTCGGGCGAAGCCGACGGCTTCCTCTACTACGTCATGCCGTATATCGAGGGCGAGACCCTTCGAGACCGGCTGGACCGCGAGCGCCAGCTCCCAGTGGACGAAGCCGTCAAGATCGTCACAGACCTGGCAGAGGCGCTCGACTACGCGCACCGCCGCGACGTGGTCCACCGTGACGTGAAGCCGGCCAACATACTCATGCACGAGGGCCGTCCGCTCATGGCGGACTTCGGGATCGCGCTGGCCGTTGGCTCGGCGGGTGGCGCGCGACTCACCGAGACCGGCCTGAGCCTGGGCACGCCCTTCTACATGAGCCCCGAGCAGGCCACCGGCGACAACCTCGTGGGGCCGGCGAGCGATACATACGCCCTGGGCTGCGTGCTCTTCGAGATGCTGGTCGGCGAGCCTCCGTACCCGGGCGCCACAGCTCAAGCGGTTTTGGGCAAGATCATCCAGGGCAAGCCGGTCTCGGCCACCGAGGTTCGGCCCACGATCCCCCTCAACGTGGATGCCGCTATCCGGTGCGCGCTGGAGCGCCTGCCGGCCGACCGCTTCGCCACCGCAAAGGAGTTCGCGGAGGCGTTGGCCGATCCGAGCTTCCGGCACGGGGCGGTGGGCGAGGCGCCGCCGGGAGCGCTGCCTCCCGGTCCGTGGCCTGCCATCGGTGCGGTTTCGACGGTCGTGGCTGCGGTCGCCGTCGGGGTGGCCCTGTGGACGGCCACACGGCCTGCTCCGCCCCGGCCGGTCGAGCGGTTCGTGATGCCCCAGCCGCAAGACGCCACGTGGCTGACGACACCGAGCCTCGCCATCGCACCCGACGGGTCGTCCATCGTCCTCCTGGGCGTCGACGAGACGTCGGCCGTCCGACTCTACGTACGCACGCTGGACAACCTCGACACCCGAGCGCTCGAGGGGACCGAAGGAGCTCACCACCCCATATTGTCGCCCGACGGCCAGGAAGTGGCCTTCTTCGCGCAGAGCGCCTTGAGCGTTACGAACCTGCAGGGGGGTCTGGTACGCGAGCTGACCGAGGGAGCGGCGTGCTGCGGCTACTGGGACGACGACGGCTACGTCTACTACGCCGGCACCGACTGGAGCATCTACCGGGTCGCTGCGAGTGGGGGATCGCCGGAGTTGGTCGTCGCGAAAGACGACGCCGATCTCGGCTTCTTCCAACCGCTGCCCGGGGGCAGCTCCGGCATCGTCAGCGCCTTCGGCACTCAACCGCGCGTGGAGCGCGTCGACCTGGAGTCCGGCGAGCGACACGTTCTGGTCCCCGGGGTCAGAGGGATTTCGACTCCGTCGGGCCACCTGGTCTCCATGTCCCTGGACGGACAAATCCTGGCGGCCCCGTTTGACGCCCGGTCCGGAGAGCTC
>JBDHLD010000121.1:0-9131 GCA_039586035.1 Gemmatimonadota bacterium
CCGCCGAGGAAGAGGTAGGTGATGCCGCCGAAGACCTCGAGTGCGAACACCGATCCTCAGCCGTCGTCGCGAGTGTCGGGCTCGCCTTCGGTCCGGATGGGGCGATCGACGCGCAGTAGCTCCTCCGTCATCCGGTTGAACGTGTCCGCGAGCAGGCCGATCTCGTCGGCGGACTCCACCTCGGCCCGAACGTGGAGCTCGCCGTTCCGGATCCGGTCGGCCACCGCGGCGAGCTGGCGGATGGGCCGCGCGAACCAGAGGCCCAGAAGCGTGCCTACCACGACCGCGAACGCGGAGAGCGAGATCCCCACCCGGACCATGGAGTCTCGCAGCTCGCGCACGGGGCGATCCTGCTCCTCGGCATCGAACTTGACCACCAGTCCCCACCCCAGGTCCTGGAGATGACGGGTTGCCGCCCACACCTGCTGTCCGCGGTAGTCGACGGCGTTCTCCATCGTGGCAGGTGGGCTGCCGCTGACGGCGACGAGCGGCGGCCGGAGCTCCCCGTCGTCGGGTATGTGAAGGCTCATCGGCTCGGCCGGCCCGTGGCGCGTGGCGTTCAGGATGAGCGCGCCTCCGTTCGGCACCGGCGCCGCGAGGAGAATCTCGCCGGTCTCGCCGAGTCCCTCGAAATCGTCGGTGATGTCGATGAGCTCAGTCGCTCCGATGACGATGTGCGCCCACCCGGCCGCGTCACCGTCGATCTCCAGCCCCATGTCGAAGGCGATGTGTAGCTCGCCGTCCACCAGGAACGGGTCGCCGAGGTCGTAGTCACCCGGACCGGGCAAGGTACCGGGATCGATGTCGGAGGGCTCGAGGCCAGCCTCCGGGTCCCCCTCGCCCGCTCCCCCGGGTGGGCGCGTGGCCGACGCCACTACGTGACCGTCGACATCGAAGACCGTGATTCGCCTGATGGAAGGAACCGCGCGCAGGGCGTCACCGATGATACGGGCGACGCGCTCTCGCTCCTCGGGGTCGTGGTCAAGCCGGTACGCGCGGAGGCTCAGTCGGAGCTGGGTACGTGTCGAGATCAGGTGCGCGCGGTCGTGCCAGGCTCGGGTGACGTTATCCAGGTCGTCGAGCCGGCTCACCGCCACGGCCTCGAGCCTCTGGCGGGAGCTGTCGCGGAGCGAATCGCGAGCCGTCCGGTAGGCGAACGCCCCCAGCACCGCCATGCTGCCCACGGCGACCGCGACAAGCGCGAACACCAGCTTGGTCCGGATGTCCATTGCTCCAACCTAACGCGGGCGAGGGGCTGCGCCCATCGCCGAAGACCCCGCCGAGCAGCGACCATGCCGGGTCCTGGCGAGCCAATCGCGCCCGTGACGGATACCGCTCGACGGGGTGTCCCGCTATCATGTGCCACGCCGCTGTTCCGGAGGGGATCCGGAAGGCCAGATGGGGGCCTCGCGGGAGCCGCGGTGCGTGACGCGACAGTCCGCGCGGTGCCGCGCCCAGGCCTGGCGGACGCCCTGAAATCAAAGCCCCGAAGACCATGCTCGAAACACTCGTCCGCCACACCGGCGTCCTGGAAATCGTAGGCGACATGATCCGGGTCCGGGCCACGGGCGTGGCCTTGGGAGACCTGGCAGTCGTGGAGAGCTCGGACGGCGAGACATCGGCCGCCAGCGTCGTGGAGCTGGAAAGGGACATCGCCAGCCTCCAGGTCTTCGCCGGTGGGAAGGGCATCGCGACGGATGCCCGTGTCCGGTTCCTCGGCCATCCCCAGGAGGTCACCTTCTCGGACAACATCCTGGGGCGGATCTTCCGTGGCTCGGGCGAGCCCATCGACGGGAAGCCGGCGCTGGACGCCGAGCCCAGCATCCGCGTGGCTGGCCCTACCGTGAACCCCATGATGCGGGTCATGCCGTCGAAGATGATCGAGACGGAAGTCCCCATGATCGACCTCTTCAACAGCCTGGTGGAAAGCCAGAAGATCCCCATCTTCTCGGTCGCGGGGGAACCGTTCAATGCCCTGCTGGCGCGGATCGGGTTCCAGGCCGACGCGGACATCGTCATCTTCGGGGGGCTGGGCCTCATCTTCGACGACTTCCACTTCTTCCGGACGGCGTTCGAGGAAAACGGGGTCTCCCACCGCACCATCATGTACGTGAACCTTGCCTCGGATCCCATCGTCGAGCGGCTCCTCGTGCCGGACATGGCACTTGCGGTGGCCGAGCGCTTCGCGATGGAGCACTCGAAGCGGGTGCTCGTCCTCATGACCGACATGACGGCGTACGCAGACGCCATGAAGGAGATCGGCGTGGCGCAGGCCCGGATTCCAGCCACCCGCGGCTACATGGGGGATCTCTACACGCAGCTCGCACGTCGGTACGAAAAAGCGTGTGACTTCAAGGGCGCTGGCTCGGTCACGATCATCACCGCCACCACCATGCCCGGAAACGACGTGACCCACCCGGTCCCGGACAACACGGGCTACATCACCGAGGGCCAGTTCTACCTGCACGACGGCGTGATCGACCCGTTCGGGTCGCTGTCACGACTCAAGCAGCACGTGGTGGGTAAGGTGACCCGGGAGGACCACCCCCAGATCATGAACACGATGGTCCGCTTCTACGCCGGGGCTCGGGAAGCACAGCAGAAACAGGCCATGGCCTTCGAGCTGTCCGACTTCGACATGAAGCTGCTCAAGTTCGGCAACCTGTTCCGACGACGCTTCATGGACGTCGATGTGTCCATGCCGCTCAAGAAGGCCCTGGACGTCAGTTGGCAGACCCTGGCAGAGTGTTTCGAGCCCCACGAGCTCCTGATGAAGCAGGACCTGGTGGACCGCTATTACCCTGGGCAGGGCGACAGCGACAGCGACGTGGTCGGGGCCTGACGGCATGGCCCGCTTGAAGCTCAGCAAGGCGTCGCTTCAGCAGGAGCGAACGCGCCTCCAGCTGTACGAGAAGCTGCTCCCCTCGTTGGATCTCAAGCGACGGCAGCTCAAGCTGGAGCTCGACAAGGCCCGCGAGGAGCACGAGGCGACGCAGGCCGAGGTCGAGCGGTTGGAGGCACGCATCGGCGCGGAGCTTCCCATGCTCGCCAACACCGCGGTGGACCTGCTGGGGCTGGTACGCATGACCGCGTTCGACATGGAGGAGGAAAACGTGGTGGGGGTCCGGCTCCCCCTCCTCAAGGAGGTCCAGTGCGAGGTCGCCGAGTACTCGTTGCTGGCGAAGCCTGCCTGGGTGGATGCCCTGGTGGAGCGCCTGAAGGACGCCGCGGAGGCGAGAACGCGCATACAGGTGGCCGAGGAGCGCGTCCGGATCCTGACCCGGGCCGAGCGCCGGATCACGCAGCGGGTCAATCTCTTCGAGAAGATCCTGATCCCTCGGGCCAAGAAGAACATCCAACGGATCCGAATCTTTCTCGGTGACCTGGAGCGCGCGGCCGTGGTGCAGGCAAAGCTCGCCAAGGCTCGACAACGTGGGACCCGGGTCGGACTCGGCGCGGACGAGGAGGAGGCCGAATGGCCATCGTCCCCCTGAGCCGCGTCACCATAGCGGGCCACGTATCGCAGAAGGACGCCGTCCTGGAAGGTCTGCAGGAGTTGGGCTGTCTCGAGCTCATTCCCCTGGCGGCCACCCAGGTCGTGGAGGGGGACCCAGCCAAGAGGAGTCGGGAAGCGCTGGCCTACCTCAACCGGTGCCCCCAGAAGCAGCGACCCGCCACCAACCCGGCGGATTTCGACGCGGTGGCGGTAGAAGCCGAGGTCGTGGCTCTCCAGGAGCGTACCCACGACCTGGAGCTCGAGCGGGATCAGCTCATTCAGCGCATCGAAGCGCTGGGTCCGTGGGGCGACTTCACGTTTCCTCCGCGGGAGGACCTGGGCGGTCAGCGCCTCTGGTTCTACGTGGTCCCCCGCAACCGCCTGGCCGACCTCGCGGGCACGGACCTCGTCTGGGAGGAGGTGGGCCGGGATGGCCGCAGCTCCTACGTCGTGATCGTCTCCGAAGGCGAGCCGGCGGGTGTGCCCGCTCCCCGCGTGCGGACGGGCAAGGTGTCGCGACACGAGCTGGAGCGGCGCCTCGAGGAGGTGGAGCTGGCCCTGGAGGACGCGCACCTGGAGCGGATCCGTCTGACCCGCTGGCGGGAGCTGTTGTCCAGCAGCCTCGATGACCTGGAGGATCTGGCCGGGCGCGACCTGGCCGGCCAGCAGTGCCTGGAGTCGGGTCCCCTGTTCGCGCTCCAGGCGTGGGCGCCCGACGAATCCCTGGACGCCCTGAAGGACTACGCGAACGAGCGGGGGATCGTGCTGGAGACGCGCCCCCCCGACCCGGACGAGGCGCCGCCGACCCTCCTGGACAACGACGACCGCGCCCAGGGCGGCGAGGACCTGGTGAACTTCTACAAGACCCCGGGCTACCGCTCATGGGACCCGTCCGCGGCCGTTCTGTACTCCTTCGCCGTGTTTTTCGCAATGATCGTGTCGGACGCCGGCTATGGCCTGGTGCTGGCGCTGCCGCTGGCGCGATTCTGGAAGCCCATGTCCGGCTCCGCGGCCGGCAGACGCTGGCGCTGGGTGCTCCTGGCTCTGGTGGTGGCCACCGTGGGCTACGGGGTGCTCGTGGGCTCGTACTTCGGAGTCTCGCCCGATCCCGACGGCATCCTGAGCCGGCTGGCGCTCCTGGACATGAGCAACACCACCGCCATGATGGGCCTGGCGGTGACCATCGGTGTGCTGCACGTGGCTCTTGCCAACCTCATGGACGCGGGGCGCAAGGGGCGTACGCCCGCGGCCCTGGCCCCCGTCGGTTGGGTGGGCGTGGTGTTGGGCGGGTACGCGGGCCTCCTCTCGACGCAACCGGGCTTGGGCGCGCTGCGCACACCTGGCGCGGCTGCTGCTGCCGTAGGGCTCCTGCTGGTGGTCACGTTCTCGGGGTACGGATCCCGCCCCCTGGGGCGCGTGGGCAAGGGCCTGGCTGCCCTGACCCGGCTTTCGCAGCTGTTCGGCGACGTGCTGAGCTATCTGCGGTTGTTCGCCCTGGGGCTGGCCTCCGCGTCACTGGCCGTCGCGTTCAACGGCATGGCGGCGGGCGCCCGGGAGGCGATTCCCGGCGTAGGCCTCCTGGTCGCCCTCACGATCCTGGTCGTTGGGCATACCCTCAATCTGGTGTTGGCCGTGACGAGCGGGTTCATCCACGGCCTTCGCCTCAACGTCATCGAGTTCTTCAACTGGGGACTTCCGGAAGAGGGCAAGCTCTTCCGTCCGTTCAAGAAGAAAGGAGAGTGATCCCTTGGATGCACTCGTAATCACGCTGGGCTGGCTGGGCATCTTCTCGCCGCTGGCACTGGGCGGCATGGGGAGCATGTTGGGGGTTGCCCGCGGTGGCCTCGCGGCCGCCGGCGCCATGCTGGAGGTGGAGGGTGGCTACGGCCGGTTCGTCGGCGTGGCTGCCATGCCCTCCTCCCAGACCATCTACGGCATCGTCGTGATGCTGACGCTCAATCGGCCGGTGACCGTGACCAACGCTCCTGGCCTCTTCGTGCTGGGCTCCCTGACGGGGATCGCGCTGCTCCTCAGCGGCATGGCGCAGGGGTCCGCGTGCGCCGCGGCCATCAACGCCTCCAAATCCAAGGTAGAGGTGTTCGGCATCTCCATCGCGCCGGCGGCGGTCATCGAGGGCTTCGCGGTGTTCGTCTTCGTGTTCGCGCTCGTGCTGGCGCCTTCGATTCCGAGCTGAGGTCGAATCATGGCTGAATCGGTAGTGACTTCGGGCGTCCAGGAGCTCATCGAGCGGATCCGTGACGAGGGGGTGCAGTCGGCTCGGGCAGAAGCGGACCGCCTGGTATCCGAGGGCCGAGCGGAAGCCGCCCGCCTCGTGGCCGCGGCCAAGGCCGAGGCGGAGGCGATGCGCAAGGCTGCCAGGGAAGAGATCGAGACCGAACGGACCGCATCCATCGAGGCGCTCAAGATGGCGGCCCGGGACACCGGCCTGGCCCTGCGCACAGCCGTGTTCTCGGCCTTCGAGGAGCACGTGCGGCGGTTGGTCACCGACGTGACCACCGACGGCGCGGTGCTGCGGGACCTGGTGCTGGTGCTCGCTGGGCGGGCAGCGACCGAGGTGATCCAGGATCGTGAGGCCGCGATCCTGATCCCACAGGCCATGGCCGAGGAGCCGAGCGAGGAGCTGGAGCAGTTCCTCCGCCGCTCGGCGGCTGCCATCTCGGGAAACGTGCTCCGAGAAGGTATCGAGTTGATCCCGGCCAGCGACCTGCACGGGGGTGCGCGGGTGCAGCTGAAGGGCGACGACCTGGAGGTCGATCTGAGCGACGAGGCGCTCTCCGAGATGATGCTCGGCCTGCTGTTGCCGCGGTATCGGGCCATCCTGGTGGAGGCCGGGCAGTGATGGGAGGGGCCGGCGTCTCGGTGGGTCGCGTCACCGAATCCATCCGTCCCGGGGCAGGCTGAATCTCGGTGACGCGACGCTACTACCAGCTCGTCTCGGGACTGCCCGCCCTGCCGCACTTCCGGCGTGCCGGCCGCCTGCCGCTGAGCCAGCTCCGTCTGGAGCAGCGGTTGGGGCTGCTGCACCCCGCCGACGCGTCGGACCTGAACCGGGCCGCCGAGCTGGTGGCGTGGGGGCGCCAGCCCGTGAGCCGGACCACGGAGCAAATCGCCCGGCTCTACGCCGACGCGCTCACGAGTACCGGGAGCGACACCCTGAGGGACGTGCTCCAGTTCCGCATGCACATGCGCACCGTGTTGGTGGCCCTTCGGCTGCGCCTCCATGGCAGAACGCCCCCGGACGAGCGCTGGGGGGTGGGCCCCTACGTCCGCACCATCGAGACCCGCTGGGGAGAGACCGACTTCGGGCTGGGCGCGGTCTTTCCCTGGATCGACGAGGCCCGGGTCCACCTGGAGCAGGGCCATGCCATGGAGCTCGAGGGCCTTCTCATGGACCAGTCCTGGCGACTGTTGAGTGATCTTTCCGACCGGAACCCCTTCGGCTTCGAGCAGGTGTTCGGGTTCGTGTTCAAGTGGGACATCCTGAGGCGCTGGCTTTCGTACGACGCCGAAGAGGCGAGGAAGCGCTTCGAGACATTGATTCTGGAGGTGACGCGTGACCACCAGCAGCTCTTCGCCTGAGGCGGCTACGCTGGACACCGGGGCCCGCACGGCACCGATCGTCGGCGTGAAGGAGAGCCTGGTCACCATCGACGTGAGCGACACCCGCGTCATGAAGAACGAGGTGGGACACGTCCTGCTGGGAGATCAGCGCCTCAAGGCCGAGGTCCTGAGGGTCCAGAACCGCACGGCCGATCTACAGGTCTTCGAGGACACCTCGGGTGTGACCGTGGGCGACCTGGTGGAGCTGTCCGGCGAGATGCTGTCCGTCACGCTGGCGCCGGGACTGCTCGGGACGGTGTACGACGGGCTCCAGAATCCGCTGGCGAACCTGGCCGAACAGCATGGGTTCCTTCTGCCCCGCGGGTTCGAAGTACAGGCCGTGGACACGGAGAAGCGGTGGGAATTCACTCCGGCGGTGACGCCGGGCACGACCGTGGTGGCGGGCCAAGTCCTGGGATCCGTGCCCGAGAGTCACTACGAGCATCGGGTCATGGTGCCGTTCGGCGAGCCGGAGCCGCTGGAGGTCACCTGGGTGGCCCGGGGCAACCTGACCGTCGTCGATCCGGTCGCTCGGCTCAAGCGGCCGAACGGCGAGGAACGGACGGTCACCATGGCGCAGCGGTGGCCGGTCCGCCGTCCGGTGCCCGAGGCCATGCTCCGCCGCCGCATCGTCGAGCGGATCTACCCCACCGAGCCCCTCACCACCACCCAGCGGATCATCGACACGTTCTTCCCTGTCGCTCGGGGTGGGACGGCATGCATCCCGGGTCCGTTCGGGGCAGGGAAGACCGTGCTGCAGAGCCTTGTGGCCCGCCACGCCTCGGTGGACATCGTGATCATCATCGCGTGCGGCGAGCGGGCGGGTGAGGTGGTGGAGACGATCACCGAGTACCCGGAGACCATCGATCCCCGTACCGGCGGATCGCTCATGGACAGGACCATCATCGTGTGCAACACGTCGTCCATGCCGGTGGCGGCCCGCGAGTCGTCCATCTACACGGGTGTGACGATGGGCGAGTACTACCGTCAGATGGGCTACAACGTCCTGTGCATCGCCGACTCCACCTCGCGGTGGGCTCAGGCCATGCGCGAGACCTCCGGTCGGATGGAGGAGATCCCCGGGGAAGAGGCGTTCCCCGCCTACCTGGACTCGTCCATCAAGAACCTGTACGAGCGCGCCGGCATGATCCGGACTCCGGACGGCGCCACGGGCAGCGTGACGTTGATCGGCACGGTCTCTCCGGCAGGCGGAAACTTCGAGGAGCCTGTGACACAGGCCACCCTGGCCACGGTGAAGACGTTCCTGGGACTCTCGGCGGATCGGGCGTACAAGCGATTCTATCCAGCCATCGATCCGTTGATCTCCTGGTCCCGCTACCTGGACCAGATGGCCGCTTGGTTCACGGAGAACATGTCGGAGACGTGGGTCGAGGACGTGAAGGCCGCGCACGAGCTTCTCCATCGCGGTGACGGCATCTATCAGATGATGCAGGTGACGGGTGAGGAGGGCATCACCATGGAAGACTACGTCACCTGGCAGAAGTCGGTGCTCCTGGACATGGTCTTCCTGCAGCAGGACGCCTTCGACGACGTCGACGCTTCCATGCCTCGCGAGCGGCAAAGGCGAAGCTTCGAGCAGGTGAAGGAGTTGATCACCGCGGAGTACGCCTTCGACACGCGGGACGACGCCCGCGACTTCTTCACCCGCCTCACCAGCCTCTACAAGAACCTCAACTACAGCCCCGACGACTCGGCCGAGCACGCCCGCTGGCTCAAGGAGATCCGTGCCTTGGCGGACTCCAAGAAGATGGTGCTGGCCAAGGTCGAGGAGCAGTCGAGGAGCATGAAGACCCTGCCGATCCGGCCGCGTCGGGCGTCGAGTCGGCCGATGAAGGCGGCGCGGGCAGCGGCGCCGGCGAGGCCGGGGAAGACCCGACGGCCGAGGCGTAGTCCGGCTCACGACGGCATTGCAGGTGTCGTAGACCCCCCGTCGGCGTAGGACGTCCCCTCGAATGGCGGCGAAGGACTGCACTTCTTGACATCGTGTACTAAG
>JBDHLD010000041.1:0-37250 GCA_039586035.1 Gemmatimonadota bacterium
CCTCCTTCGGGGCGAACCGGGCAGCGCAGGAGGTGTCGATCGGGACCCCTGGGCCGTCCCTCCGAGGGCTCGGCAATGGACACGACCGCTCTTGCCGACAGGGGGCGGTCCGCGGGGAGGACTCGCACTGACGCATCAGCCAGTGGCGCCGCCCCCCTTCTTGAGCAGCGCGATCTGGCCGGCGTGATACAGGTTGTGCTGAATCACCCCGTCTAGCATGACCCCCACGGTATACCTGCCGTCGGGCGAGACGCGCTCGAGCACGGCCGCGTCGGCTCGTTCGAGCATCTGGTCCATCCGCACGACCGCGGCCTGGAGCTCGGTCACGGCGTTCGCCCACTCCCTGTCGGTGGTCGCGGCCGGCGGGAAGTTCTCCTCGTCCGCCACCGGCGACCAATCCCCCCCGATCCTGCGCCGGGCCACGTCGATCCACGTGGTAATGTGGGGCACCAGCTCGGCGATGGTGTGCGCGGCTGCGATCGGGCGCGCGGTGGCGGCCGCCAGGTCGACGCCGTCCAGCAGCTCCAGCAACGCAGGTCCGTGCCACGCATCGCCCCAGAGAGACCGCTTGAGCTGGTCCCGGATGCGGTCGAGGTCTGTCATGCCTTCTCCCGGTTCAGGCTTCGATGTTGCCCCACGTAGGACGTCCCGCCGGCTGGGTTCGTGAAAAGCGACGCCTGGCATCTCGAGCGCCTCAGCCGTCCTCCTTCCCTTCACGCCCCTTCGGTGAGAGACTTCTGGATCACTCGAACCAAGCCCAATCTGAACCCCGATCGACATGACCCGCGAACAGATTCTCGCTTCTCTTGGGTCGGATCCGGCCCCGAGCTAGACGTCTTCTCACCCATCGACGGGTCCCGGATCGCCGGTGTGCGGCAGGTGACCGAGGACGAATACGACGGCATCGTGGACCGCGCCCACGCGGCGTTCCTCGAGTGGCGCAAGGTCCCGGCGCCTCGCCGCGGCGAGGTGGTGCGGCAGCTGGGGAACCGGCTGAGGGAGAACAAGGAGGCCCTGGGCGCACTGGTCACGTTGGAGATGGGCAAGATCGCCGCAGAGGGTCAGGGCGAGGTCCAGGAGATGATCGACATCTGCGACTTCGCGGTCGGGCTGTCCAGGCAGCTCTACGGCTTGACCATGACCTCGGAGCGGGCGGACCACCGTATGATGGAGCAGTGGCATCCGTTGGGCGTCGTGGGCGTGATCAGCGCGTTCAACTTCCCCGTGGCCGTCTGGAGCTGGAACGCGGCCATCGCGGCCGTGTGTGGTGACTCGACGCTCTGGAAGCCGGCCTCCGGCACGCCGCTGACTGCCATCGCGGTCTCGAAGATCGCCGAGGCGGTGTGCCGGGAAAATGGCGTCGACCCGGCCATCTTCTCGTTGGTCGTGGGCCGGGGCTCGACCGTGGGCGACCGCCTGCTACACGACAAGCGCATCCCCCTGGTGTCGGCCACGGGCAGCTGCCAGGTCGGTCGCCGGGTCGCCGAGGTGGTGGGCAAGCGGCTGGCCCGGACCATCCTGGAGCTCGGCGGCAACAACGCCATCATCGTGACGCCCCACGCCAACATGGATCTGGTGCTCCCCGCCATCCTGTTCGGGGCCGTCGGCACGGCGGGGCAGCGCTGCACCAGCACGCGGAGGATCATCGTGCACGCCTCCGTGCGCGACGAGCTGGTGAACCGCCTGGTCCGAGCGTACGGGGACGTCCGCATCGGCGACCCCCTGGACCCCGACACGCTCATGGGTCCGCTCGTCAACCAGCAGGCCGTCGATGACCTGATGGCCGCCCGCCAGAAGGTGCAGGACGAAGGGGGCGAGATCCTCTACGGTGGCGAGCTCCTGCAGGGCGACGACTACCCCGGCGGGCTGTACGTCACGCCCTGCATCGCCGCCGCTGAGAACCACTACCAGATCGTGCAGGACGAGACGTTCGCGCCGATCCTGTACATCCTGGAGTACGGCGGCGCCGGTGCGTCACCCACGGCCGCCGTGGCCGAGCTCGAAGAGGCCATGGCCATCCACAACGGCGTCCCCCAGGGGCTTTCCTCGGCCATCTTCACGGACCACATGCGTGAGGCCGAGCACTTCCTGTCTCACCGCGGGAGCGACTGCGGCATCGCCAACGTGAACATCGGCACCAGCGGGGCCGAGATCGGTGGCGCCTTCGGGGGCGAGAAGGAGACCGGCGGGGGACGCGAGTCGGGCTCCGATGCCTGGAAAGCGTACATGCGCCGTCAGACCAACACGGTCAACTGGAGCACCGAGCTCCCGCTGGCCCAGGGCATCAAGTTCGGCGACTGACGAGGAAGGGCCCTCCGGTTCGGCGACTGTCGAGGTAGGCCCTCCAGTCGGGCGACCGACGAGGAAGGGCCCTCCAGTCGGGCGACCGACGAGGAAGGGCCCTCCAGTCGGGCGACCGACGAGGAAGGGCCCTCCAGTTCGGCGACTGACGAGGCAGGCCCTCCAGGCCGGCAACCGACGAGGCAGGCCCTTCAGTTCGGCGAGCGACGAGGCAGGGCCTCGAATGCGCTGCCCCGACTCCTCGCCTCAGTTGGACACGTCAGCGCGCGGAGACGCTTGTTCCCGCACCATCCGCCGCACCTCGGCCAGCAGGGCCTTCGCGTCGTACACGACGCCGTCCTTCACCGAATAGGTCACGCCTCCGACGTCCAACATCTGGTCCGCGTCGGGATCGTACCTCTGGGTGCCGGTGCCGTAGAGAACCTTGAGGTTCACGAGCGGATTCTCTCCGACGATCGCGAAGTCGGCGGTCTTGCCGACCTCGACGGTCCCGAGGTTCTCGGCCATGCCGAGCCCCTCGGCGGTCGCCAGAGTGGCCGCGCGGATCACCTCCAGCGGGTGGAATCCGGATTGGCGCAGCAGCTCCAGCTCGCGGACGTATCCGAACGCGAACAGGTTGTACGCGTTCCCCTCGTCCGCGCCGGTCCCGACCCGACCGCCCCTGTTCTTGTACTCGTTCAGGAAGCGCTGCCACTTGGCGAAGCCGGCCCACCAGTTCGCCTCGTACTCGGACGTCCAGTTGTAGTAGCGGGATCCGTGCTGCCCGGGATCGGGATCCCAGCTCGCCCGCAGGCGCGGTGACGCGTACGCCTCGTGCCACGGCGCTTCTCGGACTCGCTGGAGGTCCCGGTTCCGCTCGTACACGGCCATGGTCGGGATGATCGTGAGGTCGAGCTCGAGCAGCTCGTCCATGACCCCGTACCACTTCTCCGATCCCGGCTCCACGTCGTTCCAGAAGCGGCCGGCATCACGGAAGCGATCCTGCTCGTTGTTGTAGTTGTAGTCGAGCTCCATGGGCGGGACCGTGTAGGTCTCCAGCATGGATTCGGGCAGCCCGTACCAGTGCTGTTGGTGGTCGAGACCGAGACGGGCCGCGTCCACGAGGTTCATGCGAGTCACGCTGTTGCGGATGCCCGTGCCACGCTGGGAGCCGCCTTGCGCCAGGTGGGCCGTGGTCTGCATGCCGTGGGCGTGCGCCTCGTCGATCAGGGCGGCCATGATCTCGGGGGGATGGGAGCTCAGCTTGAGGCCGTCCGCCCCGAGCGCTGCCATGGCCTGCACCCAGGCGCGCGCCTGCTCCGGCGTCTCCACCGGACCCTCATAGGCCATGCCCGGCCGCACGTAAGCCAGGATCCGCGGCGCGACGATCTCGTGAGCGTCGCTCGCCCGCTTCTGCTCCAGCGTCCACTCGACCCCGTTACCGCTGCCCGCCTCCAGGACGGTCGTGATCCCGTGCCCCAACATCAGGTAGTAGTAGTAGTCCATGGGGAGCCCGGTGAGCTCCGGCCCGCCCATGTGCACGTGGGCGTCGATGAATCCGGGCATGAGGAACTGCCCCTGCGCGTCGAGGTCGAAGTCACCCGGTGCCGGACGGGACGCCTCGTCGATGCGCCCGAAGTCGTCGCCCACCAGGTGGAGCTCCGCGATACGGTCGTTCTCGATCACGACGTCGAATGGGCCTTCGGGCGGCCCACCGGTGCCGTCGATGATCGTCACGCCTCGAATCACCATCCGGTCGAAGGGTCCTTGGGCCAGATCCTGAGCGTTCGCAGGGAACGGGCTCGTCAGCGCCGTCAGGAGCAGCGCCGCGGCGAAGGTGGGTCTGCTCATGTGACTCTCCAGGAGCTCTGTTCAGGGCAAGGCTATGGGCACGCGCACCTCCGTGTGCTCCCAGCTGAGCACCAGGTCCGCGCCGGCGGAGGTCGCCAGTAGCTCGATCGTGAACGGGTCTACCACTTCTTCGACCCGGCCGACCGTCCCGCTGACGGTCGCCACGTCCATGGCGGAATCGTACACGTCGGCGGTGAACTCGCCACTAGCCGTCAGCATGCCCATGCCGTCCATCCCGAGCTGGGGGCTGAAGCGAATCTCCCAGGACTGGGCTCCCGGGACGGTGAACACGGAATAGGTCCCCGCCTCCAGTCGCTCACCGCCGATCATGATGGGTCCGGTAGCCGTGATTTCCGTGGCCTCGTTGGCGCCAGTGCGCCAGAGCTCGCCCAGGGGGACGAGGTACTCCCCCTCTGACGCGTCACCGAAGATGTCCCGGTCCCGGATGTAGGGACGGCCGTAGGTCACCTTCACGTAGGTGTCTCCGAGGTGCATCTTGGCCATGCCCATTGGGCTCAGCCGGCGCGACGGGTGCAGACGAGTCCGGTGGCGACAGCCGCAAGAACCAACAGGGCGCGAGTCGGGGTCGGGGCTACTCCTACGTGTCGCATGGCTCGAATCACGGGAATCCTCTCGTCGATGAAGGTCGGATTGATCCCTGGGATGCCAATCCCAGCACTGCCGAAAGATGGCCCTCCGGCGCGAAAAGGAAAATGCGGAGGCCGGCTGGCCTCCGCATCTCCGTGTCGACCGCGTCGGTCCCGAAGGAGGTTCGGAGACCGTTCCCGCCAGGGGGCGGCCGTCCGCCCGTGCCCTTCCCTACTCGGTCTGGGGTCGGAGCGGTGGCGTTCCGAACGGCGGTGCCGGTACCCTCTGGCGCCTCACGCCGGCTGGCTCGGGCTCGGCCACCCACGGATCCGGGATCTCTTGTGGCGGCACGGCTGCTACGGTGATCTCCGCCGGCTCGTCCTCCGTCTCGTCGGCCTCGCCGCCCGCCACGAAATGCCGCTTGAAGAAGTCGCTCATGTCGTCCACCAGCGAGTACATCACCGGAACCAGGATCAGCGTCAGGAACGTGGCGAAGATGATCCCGGAGATGACCGCGATGGCCATGGGACCCCACCACGCCGCCTGCTCGCCGCCCCAGAACAATGCCGGGTCCAGGCGCCTGTAGAGACCGTAGAAGTCGAAGTTCAGTCCGATAGCCAGCGGCACCAACCCGAGAGCCGTCGTGATGGCGGTCAGCACGACTGGACGGAAACGCGTCTTCCCGCCCTGGACCAGCGCCTCGTGTCGACTCATCCCATCCCGTACTCTCAGGATGTCGATGTAGTCGATGAGCACGATGGCGTTGTTCACCACGATTCCCGCCAGGCTGATGACGCCCACGCCGGTCATGATGATGCCGAAGGGCATCTGGAAGAGGGTCAGGCCCAGGAGCACGCCAGCCGTCGACATGACCACCGAAGTCAGGATGATCACTGGCTTCACCACGGAGTTGAACTGGCTGATCAGGATGAACGCGATCAGCGCCAACGCCGCCAGGAAGGCCGACGTCAGGAAGGCCTGCGCCTCCTGCTGGTCCTGGTTCTGCCCGGTCATCCGCAGCGTGTAGCCCGGGGGCAGCGTCCCGCCGAACTCGGCGAGCGTGGCCGTCACTTCGCCCATGACCGCGTTGATCTGGTTTCCGGCCGCCACCTTGGAGCTGATCGTGGCCACCCGGTCCATATCCTTGCGGCGAATGGATCCGTACCCCTCGTTCACCTCCCAGCTCGCCACCGAGTTCAGGGGGATCTGTTGTCCCTCGTTCATGACGGTCAGGTCAGCGAGCTGGGCCAAGTCCTCGCGGAACTCGGGCGCAAGCCGCACGATGATGTCATATTCGTCGTTGCCGGTCCGGAACTTGGCAGCCTCGACCCCGTTGATGGCTCCGCGCACCGCCCGTCCCACGTCATTCGTGGTCAGGCCCCAGAGCGCGGCCTTCTCGCGGTCGACGATCACGGCGAGCTCGGGCCGGGCCGCGTCCAGGTCCGACTCCAGCCCCACGAGCTTCTCGAACACCGGCGCGTTTCTGAGAATGTCCAGCGCCTGGTCCGACAGCTCCTTCAGCACGTCCGGATCCTCGCCCACGATCTCGATGTTGACCGGGGGACCCGACGAGGGTCCCTCCTCGAGCTTGTCGACATTGATCTCCGCGCCTGCGATGTCCTTGCCGATCCTCGCCTGCATCTCGGCCAACGTCTCGAACGCGTCGTATTGACGGTCCTCGTAGTCGATGAACTGTACGAGGACGCGGCTGGCGTTGGGTCCACCCGGACCCCCGCCCATGGGGTTCCCGCCACCGCCCGAGCTTCCGGTGGTGGTCACGAATGACTCGGCCTCCGCGAGCCCCTCGACGCCCGCCATCTCGGCCTCGATACGGTTGGCGATCAGGTCGGTGTACTCGGCCCTGCTCCCCACCGGGGTCTCGATGGACGCCCAGATCTGCTTCGGCGGAATGTCCTCTGGGAAGTACTCGATCCCCTGACTGAACGCCCCGAAGATGAAGAAGCTGCCGATCAGCACCCCCACCGAGCCCGAGACGATCAACAGACGGTGCCGCAGGGCGAACCGAAGCTGCCCCTCGTAGAACGTGACGATCCGGGGGAGGGCCCTCTCCCGAAACCAGACCTCGATACGCTGCAGCATGAAGCGATGGAGCCCGTAGACGATCAGCCCGGTGGCCACGAAGAGGCCCGCAGTCAGCGGATTCCGGCTCGCCACGAACAGGAGGAACAGCGCCACGCCGATCCACATGGCCCACCTGGCCTGGCGGGTCAGCGGGTTCCACTCCTCCTGGTCCGTGTGCAGCCAGAGCGCACAGAACGTCGGGATGATCACCAGGGCCACGAACAGCGAGCTGGAAAGGGTGACGATCAACGTCAAGGGCAGGTAGCCCATGAATTCGCCGACGATCCCCGGCCAGAACAGCAGGGGCGCGAACGCGGCCAGCGTGGTCAGCGTGGCGGCGATCACCGGCATGGCCACCTCACCGGTGGCCTTGCGGGCGGCCATCTTCTTGTCCCAGCCGTTTTCGACGTACCTGTAGATGTTCTCCACGATCACGATGGCGTTGTCCACCAGCATCCCCAGAGCGAGGATCAAGCTGAACAGCACCACCATGTTCATGCTCACGCCGAGCAGTCCGAGGATCAGGAAGCTCAGCAGCATGGACGTGGGAATCGACAGCGCCACGAAGATCGACGTCCGCACGCCCAGGAAAAAGAACAGGACGCCCACGATCAGGATCAGCCCCGAGACGATGTTGTTCTCGAGGTTGGACACCATGCTCTGGATGTCCTCCGACATGTCGGACGTGATCTTCACCACCGTCGTGGGCGGGAACAGCGGCTCCATGTCCGCCACGACGCTCCGGATGGTCTCCGACGTCTCGATGATGTTCTGCCCCGAGCGCTTGACCACGTCCAGCGTCACCACGGGGTTGCCGTCGAGGCGGGCGTAGCTCGTGCGCTCGGCAAAGCCGAACTCGACGGTCGCCAAGTCCCGCACATAGACCGGCCGCCCGTTCATCGTGGTGATGACCAGGTCCTCGATGATCGAGGGGTCGCCGAACTCGCCGTCGACGCGAACCAGGTACTTGAGTGATCCCACGTCGATGGCGCCGCCGGGGATGTTGACGTTCTCGAACGCGACGGTCTCGACGACGTCGTTCAGGGCGATGTCGTAGAACTGGAGCTTGGTCAGGTCAACGTCGACCTTGACCTCACGCTCGAGTCCGCCCCGCAGGTCCACCCGCAGCACGCTGGGAATCTGCTCGAGCCGGTCCTGGAGGTCCTCTCCCAGCTCCTTCAGGCGAACCAGGCCGTACTCGCCAGACAGGTTCACCTGGAGCACCGGCACCTCGTCGAAGTTGAACTCGACGATGGACGGTTCCTCCGCGTCACTCGGCAGCTCCGGCTTGGCCAGGTCCACCTTCTCGCGGACCTTTTGTAGCGCCGCCTCCAGGTCCACGTGGGTCTCGAACTCGGCCACCACGCTGGAGTAGCCCTCGATGGAGCTGGACGTGAGCTCCTTGATGTCCGAGATGGTGTTGAGCTCTTCCTCGATCTTGCGGGTGACCAGCGTCTCCATGTCGGCCGGCGCCACCCCGGGGTAGATCGTGTTCACCGCGATGAACGGAACTTCGATCTCCGGGAACGACTCCTTCGGGATCGCCCCGTAGGCCATGAAGCCGCCCAGCGTGATGATCACGAAGAGCACCAGCATGCTCGTCGAGTGCGCCACTGCGAACGAGGTGAGCCTGAACTCCTTGAACCTGTCCAGGAGCGTCGCGTCCTCAGGCTGTTCCAGGGACTGCCTGCCTTCGTCTTGATCGGTCGGCTTGATCATCTATCTCGCTCTTCGTTCGGTCGTCGTCTTCTTCGTCGTCGTCTACCGCGAGACCACTCGCACCCGGTCGCCAGCCGCCACTTGCTGCTGACCGACTACCACGACCTCGTCTCCGGCCGTCAGGCCTTCCTCGACCACCACTTTGTTCTGCTGCGCCGGCCCCCGCGTCACCACACGGCTCTCGACCCGCGCTTCACCCTCGGCCCCGGTGACCACGAACGCCACGAAGCCCTGCTCCACCCGGACCAGCGCTTCCTCCGGCACGACGATGGCGTCGTCGATGGTCGAGCGCACCAGCCCGATGTTTGCCACCATTTCGGGCTTGATCGTGCCCTCCGGGTTGGGGATGCGGAACTCCACCGGGAACGTTCGGCTCCTGGCGTCCACTGCAGCGCCGACGTAGGTCAGCTCCCCCTCGAACGTTTGCCCCAGCACGTCGAAGCTCAGGCTCACCTTGGCGCCGCGCTTGACGTCGGCCGCGTAACGCTCGGGCACGCCGGCCACGATCTTCACGGGGTTCAGCACCAAGACACGCCCCACGGGCACACCCGGCTGGACCATCGAGCCGATCTCCACCTCGCGCGTGTCGAGCACACCTCGGATGGGCGACCGCACGACGGTTCGCTCCAGTCGTTCCTGCAGCGACGCCAGGCTGGCCTTGGTCTGCTCGGCCGCGTACTTGGCTTCGAGGTACGCGAGCTCGGAGCCCACCTGGTCCTCTTCGTACAGGGTCTTCCGGCGCTGCCACACTTCCTCGGCCAGGTCGGCGTTGGCCTTGGCCTGGTCGACCTGGGCGCTCAGGACCCGGTCGTCGATCTTGGCGATGGCCTGACCGGCGCGGACCCAGGTGCCCTTGTCCACGTACAGCTCTCGGATGATCCCGCTCTCCTCGGCCGCCACGATCACGTCCTGATCGGCCATGACGGTGCCGGTCAGCCGAATCAGCTCGGTGAAAGCCATGGGCTCCACCGTCACGGTTTCCACGTTGATCACTCTCACGAAGCCGGACGTCGGCTGCGCCTCGGCTTCCGGTGTCCCGTCGGCCTGCGCGTCTCCTCCGCACGCAGCGAGCGCCACGACCAACGAGCTCGCCAGACCCCTCATCCACCGCTTCTCTATCGACATGATTGAATCGCTCCTGTGCGATCTCGCTCTATGGAAGCTCATATCCCTTCGTATCCCGAAGGGACTCAGCCTTCTTGGCTCGGGGCGTCGCCGCCCGAATCAGCGTCATTGTCCTGCGGAGCTTCGTCCCCAGCGTCCGCGTCGTCATCGTCGTCCGTCTGGACCGTGGGCGGACCCTCCCAGGCCACGTCCACGAGCGGCACCAGGCCCAGCGCCTCGTCGAGGCCCGCTCGGGCCACGAGGAAGTCGTAGACGGCCTGGGCGTAATTGAACTCGCTCTGCCGGAGCGCAACCTCGGCGTCCGTGCGCTCGAGCTGGCTCCCCAGACCTTCGCGGTATTGTGCGCCGGCGATCTCGAAGCCGCGCTCGGCCTGATCCACGGCGCGCTGCTGGGCGAACGCCCTGACACGCGCCTCGGCTACCTGGTCCATGAGGTCCATGATCTGGGTCTCGGCCTGGTCCTTGATGAGCCGGGTCTGCGTCTGCGCCTTCCTGAGCTGCGCCCGCTTCTGGTCCGTGATGGCCTGCCGGCTGAAGCCCGTGAAAATGGGCACGGACAGCGTGACGCCGGCGAAGAGGGCCGTGGCCCGGGCGTCCGGGGTTCCGAAGAAGTCCGGACGGCCGTTCGCCGCGGCGCTCAGCGACCACGTGCCGAACAGGTTGATCTTGGGCAGCCACTCCAGCTCCTCGGCCTTCAGCTCGGCGCCTCTGAGCTCTTCCGTCAGATAGAGCTGCCTCAGGTCGGAGCGGCTGGCGTCCGCCACCTGAAACGCCTCTTCCGGCGCCA
Organism: Gemmatimonadota bacterium; assembly: GCA_039586035.1. Classification (GTDB taxonomy): domain Bacteria; phylum Gemmatimonadota; class Gemmatimonadetes; order Longimicrobiales; family Gaopeijiaceae; genus JBDHHQ01. The sequence goes on from JBDHLD010000041.1 coordinate 10,433, forward strand.
TCTGCCAGGCGTCCGGCTGCCCGGCGAAGAACAGGACTTCCAGGTTGGCTTCGTCGTTCGCCTGTACGTCGGCGATGTTCATGGCCGCCAACGAACCCTCGACCTCGAGCTCGTCGAGATTCTCCATGGCCAGCTCCACCGCCAACCGGCGACGAGCGGCGGCCTCTGCGTTCCGGGCGCGGCGCAGGTTGGGCTCCAGGTTCGTGAGTTCTACTTCCAGCCGCAGCACGTCGTAGTCAGACGAGACACCGGCCCGGTTCATGGCCTGGGTCTCGGCCAGAGACTCGCGCACTCGATTCACGGAGTTCTCGACGAGCCGGGCCTGCTCCTGAGCCAGGAGGACGTCGTAGAACGCCACGCGCACCCGCGTGACCACCGTTTGGCTCCGGCCGCGCACCGCCTCGGACTGGAGCAGCTCGAAGCGGCCGGCGGCGCCCACGCCGATGAACGCCCGGGCGTCGAAGAGCGGCTGGGACAGATTGAGCCCGGCGTTCCACGCGTTGTCCGCACCGAACTGGATCGCCGCGAACTGCCCTTCCGGAGCCGTCGGATCGAAGATGTTGGCCGGCAAGAACGAAACTGCCGGCTTGACGTTACGTGTGTACTGGGCTGAGCCGTCCAGCTTGGGGAGCACCCCGGCCCAGGCGTCCCGCACCTGTTCCTGAGCGATCTCCAGATCCAGCTCGGCGTCCTCGATGTCGCGGCTCTGGCGCAGCGCGATACCCACGGCATCGACCAGACTCAGCGTCTGGCGCGCCTCCTCCTCCTCGCAATCCTCCTCGGGCACCTCCTGCCCCAGCGCGGCGCCGGTGGACAGGGCAAGCGCCGCCAAGGCAGCGGCTGCCACGAGCAGTACCCGAAGCCACAGGGATTCCTCGTTCGCGCGGGACCGGGCCCGGGCCTCAGGGGCCGTGCGACCACGGTCCGCTCGCGAGCCAGATGCACCGCGCCCGCCTGATCTATCGTTCACATTTCCTCTCACGAATCGGTCGCTTCGCGATCGTATCATCGTCTTCCCCTCCGCCCTCGTGCGGCGTCGTGTCCCCTTGGCCTCCGCCAGGGTTTCGTCTTTGGTACCAGGGGCTTCGAGCCGCCGGCACCCCGCCCCTCCTCTGAACGCCCCGCCCCTCTACGTTCTGCCGGGGGTGGTGTAGTTTCACGGCCTTTACGCCGTTAACTGCGCCTTCAGCCCCGCCAGCTCTTCCTCGACCTCCTGGGAGCGTTCCGCCGAGCCCAGACCCAGCGTCATGCGCAGGGCGGACTGGTGGAACAGCTCACGGAATTCCGCCTCCGTCACCGGGATGAACCCACGGTGATAGATGGTCACCAGGCCATGCGCGTGCGCCCACATGGTCGTGCTCACGGCCTCCGTGCCGAAATCCCGTAGCAAACCGGCGTCGATGGCCTCCCGAACCCGGTCGCGCCAGTACTGACCCACCGCACAGGCATGGGTGGCGGCCTCCTCCGGAAGCTCTTCCAATCCAAGCGCATCGGGCGACGTGAACATCACCTCGTAGAGCTTAGGATGCTCCAGAGCGAAGTTCAGGTACTCTTCGCCGGCCCGGTGGAATCGCTCCGCGGCGGTCGGGGCTCCGAGCGCTCGGTAGAGGTACTGGGCGAACAGCTTGTACGCCTCGCCCACCACGTCGATGAGAACGGCTTCCTTGCCGTCGTAGTGCCGGTAAAGCGCAGGGGCGGTCACGCCCATGAGCCGCGCCAGCTTTCGCATGGAGAAGCCGTCGAGTCCCTCGGCCAGGTACAGGTCGCAGGCGCAGGCTACGATTTGGTCTCGTTGTATGCTCATAAGTTAACAGTGTAAACAAGAGCGAAAGATCGGTCAACTGGTACGGGCATTCACCCTGCTTGCGCCGTTTAGTGAAATCGTTCACAAAGTGGAATCTGGCCCCAGCGAGCCGCGTGCGCGGCCAGGGGGCGGCGGTCCATCCGGGTGGGGATCCCCCGGCGAAAAAGACTGATCGAACGCGTGTCAGCGCGGTGGTTCACCCGGGCGGGGATCCCGCGTTGCCCGAGGGTGACGTCAGGGCAGCCGAGGTCTTCTCGGCCAAGGATCGAATCGGCCGGGGATCCAGGGGCGCACCCGGAGTTGGGCTCCGGGCAGCGGTTGGGTCAGCCCTCGTCCGCCGGTGCCTTGCTGACGACCCGCAGCAGCCGGTAGCGGTAGCTCGACCCGTCCGCCTCCACGGGGCTCACCGGCCGCTTCTCCACCACGAGCTCGTACAGGAATCCGGGCTCGAAGTCGAAGCCCTGGATCGAGTCGAAGAAGTTACGCCACGGCTCGTCGGGACTCTCGCGCACCTGGAGGCAGGTCCGAGGACCCACCCCGAAGCACTCGACCTCCTCGGGCCCCACGAACAGGGTGAGCACCTCGGCGTCGGAGCAGGAGGAGAGCGTGAGGAGCGCGGGGAGCGCCAGGACGGCAAGAGAGGCAGACAGAAGAGGGGGCGCGCGACGGCGCGCGGGGCGGGATTCTCCGAAGCTACCCGGTCTCGCCCGGCGCGTCGTCGTTGCCTTCGCCATCCCGCTCCCCCTCCCCCACGAGTTCGGTGAGGACGCCGTTTTCCTCACCCTGCAAGAAGTACCCGTCGTCGACCCGATGCCAGTGATCACCGGTGTAGAACATGCGGCGTATCCCCGTGAGGCCCCACTCGATCCGGACAGCCCGCGTCTCGCTGCCGTCGATGGTCAGCGTTGCCTCTTCCTTCCGCTGAGCCTCGAACTCGTATGCGGTCTGGTTGTCGGGCCTCAGGACCCAGAATCGCCGCTTCTCCTCTCCCGAACGTACGAAGTCGCGGAGCCCCACTTTCCAATTGTAATGAAAGGGCTTGTCGTCGATTTCCAGGCTCTTGCGAACCGCTTCGCCGGCGAACAGGCCCTCCACCACCAGCGTGTCCCCCCGCCGCTCGCCCGTGAACTCGTAGCCCGTCGACGGATAGCGGACCACCCAGCGCACCGTGGCGAAGCGGGCGTCGAGGTGGAGCTCCTCGCCCTCGCCCGGCAGCTCCAGATCCGACCACCGAACCAGCCAGCCACCGTCGTCTTTGGCCGCGACGCTCACGAGGGTACGGACAACGTTGCCGGTCTCGGTGTTGGTCGAGGTGTAGTGGAGCATTGTGGGAGAGGGAGGCGATGTGCCAAGAGCGCTGGCGGGAGCCGGCGCGTCCTGAGCGCGCACCGGAGCGATCCCTCGAACGGCCGACGCGAGGACGACCACCGCCAGGAACGAGACGACCGGGCGGCCGACGGTGCCTTCAACACGGGCCGTCCCCCGAGGCTTGGGGCCAGTGGCCCCCACCGGCGTGACCGGGCGCTCGCTCCGCCTCATGGCGGATCGCTCCTGGCGGAAGCGTCGGCTCATCGGCCCCTCGGCTCGCGAGGTGGGGGTCCTCAGGAGACCGGCCGCGGGGCCGCCGACTCGAACCAGTCGCCCCGCGTGACCGAGACCCGGCCGTTGTTCACGACCATCAGGACGTCGTTGAGCACGGCGACGTTCTCGAGCGGGTTGCGCTCCGTGACGATCAGGTCGCCGTCGAGGCCCACCGCCACCCTCCCCGTGTGGTCGTCCACCCCGAACAGCTCCGCCGCCGTGAGCGTGGCGGACTGGAGCGCTTCGAGAGGCGACATGCCGATCGACACGAACTCCTCGAGCTCGTGGGACACGCGGACGGTGCTGTTGGGACCGTATCCGGTGTCCGTGGAGGCGACGATCTTGACGCCCAGGCCGTGGGCGTTGGTCACCATCTCGTGTACGCGCGGGAGCATGTGGTGGCCCCTCAGGCGCAGCGCGGCATTGTCGTAGTCGCCACCCGGGATGGTCAGATCGCGAACGATGGCCATGGTGGGTACCAGGTAAGTCCCCTTTTCGGCCATGCGGCCCAGGGTCTCGGGCGACATGTACGTGCCGTGCTCGATGGTGGTGACACCCGCTTCCACCGCCGCCCGGGCGCCCTCGTCGCCGTGGGCGTGGGACGACACCCCGACGCCACGGGCGGCACCAGCCTCTACCAGGGCGCGAAGCTCGTCCTCCCAGTAGAGCTGCTTGCGGGGATCGGTGTCGGGCAAGCCGGCGCGCTCGGTAGAGGTCGTCTTGATGAAGTCGACCCCCGAGTCCAGAAGTGCCTCGGCCATGGCCCGCATGGCTTCGGGCCCCCGGATGCCCTCTTCCATGTAGCGCCCCATCTCGGGGTGGTTCTTGTAGAAGTCCTCGGCCACCTCGGGGCGCACGTGATAGCCGGCCGCGAGCACCTCCGGGATGTCCACGTGCCCGGCCTTGGCCAGCTCCCGCAGCCCGACGTCGGCGTAGTTGCCCGCCCCCATGCTGCGGACGGTGGTGACGCCCGACGCCAGGGCGCGCTTCGCCTGCGCCACCGATCCGATATGGACGTGGGCGTCCATGAGGCCGGGCGAGACGTACATCCCGCCCACGTCGATGGACTCCAGGCCAGCCGGCGCCGCTCCGCCGGACTCGACCGACTCGATCTTGCCCGCCCTGATCACGATCGTGGCGTTCTCGGTGATCGTCCCGTCCTCTACGTTCACCACGTGCGCGTTGGTCAGAGCCAGATCCTGGGCGTGCACCGAAGCGGCAGCGGCCAGGAGCGGCAGGGCCAGGGCGAGGAAGCCGAATATCCGGGTGCTCATGGGCCTTCAGTCCTTCCGGGGTTCGAGCGGAGCGCCGGACACGAGAGCGGCCATCGGGAGGACCGACTCACGTCCAGGCGGCGGATCGGGGCTAACCTAGTCGCGGGGTGCGCACCCCCGCTACCGGGGGCCCCCAGCTCGCGGCCCCATCCGGCCGCCGCCCACTCCGCCGCCCCCGGTGACCCGGTTCCGACGCCGGGAGCCATCGACGTCTTCCGGGTCAGCGTCCTTCCGGCGTGGGGGCCGTGTCGGCGCGCGCGGGCCCCGGATCCGCCTCGACGCGAGCGGCGACGATGCGGTCGGCCTCGTAGATCCGGTCGACCACGTCCATCCCCTCCACCACCCAGCCGAAGGCGGTGTAGTCCCCGTCGAGGTGGGGCTGGGCCGAATGCGTGATGAAGAACTGGCTGCCCTCGGTGTCAGGACCGGCGCTGGCCATCCCCACCACCCCCCGGCGGTACGGAATGCCCGTGATCTCGGACCGCATCACGAAACCAGGACCACCGTAGCCGTCTCCCCGCTCGAAGTCGCCGCCCTGAAGGACGAAGTCGGGCACCACCCGGTGGAAGCGAACACCGTCGTATCGCCCGGCTCCCGCCAGCTCGGCGATGGTCTGAACGGTGACGGGAGCCAGCTCGGCGGCCATGTGGATCACGACCCTGCCTTTGTCGGTCTCCAGGACCAGGCGGGGATGGGGGCCCAGGCCAGAGAGGATCTGCCAGTCGGGCGAGCGCCCCACCGGACTCGCCTCCTCCGACACCATGGCCCGCCGTCCCGAGAGCCGTTGCGCGTGCTCGCCGGCCCGCTGCCGCACGGTGGGGTGCGGGTCGCTCATGAGCAGCTGGAGGGTCGGGACGGCGGCCGCGTCCTCGGTGGCGCCCAGCGCATCGGCGATGGCCTGGGCCGCCTCGACGTCCTCGAGAGGCGTGAGGGCCACGTACGTCTGCTCCAGCAGCTCGAGCGCCCCCTGTGCCAGAAAGACCGAGTCGGACATGACGGGCGCGACCGTGGCCACCAGCGCGCGGTCCCCCCGCGCCAGCGCCCCGGCGAAGGCCTCCCAGTACGCCTGATGCAGCTCGCGGTTGCCGCGCTCGGTTGGCCAGCGCTGGGCGAGCCCCGCCAGCGCGGCTGCAGAGAGCACCAGGGAGTCCGACCGGGCCAGGTCCATCAGGGAACGCGCCACGCCCTGGTCCGGCGCCCGGGCCAACGCCCGAATGCCCTGGCTTCGCACGTGCACGTCCGCCTCGACCCGGGTCTCCAACCACTGCCGGACGAATCCCGCCCGGCCCTGCGACGCCAGGGCCTCGAGGAGCGGCACGGCCGTGCGCCAGTCCTCCGGGTGCTGATCGATCCACGCCTCGATCCGGTCCTTGTCGGAATCCAACAGACGCCGGATCGCGCCGATCGATCGTGCCGCGGCCACGGCCACATGGGTGGAGCCGTCGTCCAGGGCACCGAAGAGAGCGGCGCGGGCTTCGTCGTCAGCGACCAGGCTCCCCAGGGCTGCCGAAGCCCTCACGCGGAGGCGCCAATCGTCGGATTGCAGTAAACGTTTGATGCGTGGTACGTCCGTTGGGTCGCTCAGGCGTCCCAATGCCCGGGCCAGACCCGCCGATGCCGGGTCGGCGGCGGCGTACCCGTCCAGGGCCGCCCGTACCGCGTCGAGCCGATCGAGCCACCGTTCGGTCCGGGTCTCCCGGCCGAAATACCACGCGGCCATCTCCCGGGCATGGCCGTCGGCCGACACCAGAGACTCGGTCAGCCGGTCCAGGGTGACGGCGGAGGCGGTGTCGATCCGGAGCGCGATCCGTCCGAGCGCGAGCACGAGGTCCGCCTCCGCCACGTCGAGGGGCCGCAGGGCCAGCTGCTCCGCCGCGGTGGCGCCACCCGCTTTTCCGAGAGCCTCCACGAGGCGGGTGCGCACCAGCGAGTCCGCCTCGGCCTCCAGCGCCAGTCCCAGGACCGGCGTCGCGTCGGCCCGGGGCATCTGGCCGATGGCGAACGCCGCGTCCGCGCGGACCCGCGGGTCGGGATGGCGTAGCTGGTCACGGACGGCCTGGGACGCCCGCCCCTCGCGGATGGAGCCCATGGCCAAGGCGGCCCGCGCGCGAGCCGTCGGCGAACCTCCATACAGGTGCTCCAACATGCCCGAGGCCGACCCCGTGTTCTGGAGCTCGACGATACGCTGGAGCACCGAGTCGCTCAGCAGGCCGTCGGAGGGCCGCACGGGGGGAGCGACGGGAGCGTCCAGCCGGTTGGGCGACGGCAGCGTGCGGTCCCCACACCCCTGAAGCGCCCAACAGCCCAGGAGCGTCAGGCTGGCGGCCAATCCACGTCGGAGGGCTGGACCCAGCGCCGCTACGGCCGCACCCCCCACCCTGTCCGTCGCCGCGGTCACGCCCTCGGCCCTACCCAACGATGTCCGCGGCCCGGAAGAGCATGTCGGCCGACTGGAGGATCTTGGCTCGCAGACGAGGCGGGTAGTTCGGTCGCGCCTCGAGGAACGCCCGCACGGTGCCCGCGGCCGCCGGTGTGTTGTGGCCGCCCAGGGTGGCGTCCAGCCACCGCTTCGGGAAAAAGATGTCGCCGGTCCGCTGGATCTCCTCCACGAGCTCGAGACTCGCCTGCAGGAAGGCTTCCGACTCCGAGGCCCGGAGCGGATGGTGCAGATACGCGAGTCCGGTCAGTACCCAGGGCTCACGCTCCCGGTTGGCGGGATCTGCCAGCGCCTCGAACCACTGCCTCCGAGCGGCCGGATCCGCGTCCAACGCAGGCCTCACGAACTCGAAGCGAGCCCGGCGGTCCGGGTTCTCGATCCGTCCGGCCTGGCGGTCCAGAACCTCTCGCCAGCCTTCGACGCCGCGTACGGCCAGCTCGTAGGCCATGGCCGTATAGTCGCTTTCGGCCAGGGGCAGGTCGGGGACCGGTTCTTCCTCCGCCCACACCCGGCGGAGACGCTCCACCGCGGCGGGGGTGAGCGCCACGTCCCGGTACGCGCCGAAGAGCGCCGCCCGCGCCGTCGTGGTGGGGGCGGCCTGCAATCGGGACCAGATGGCCGCCTCGACCACGGGCGCCCACTCCCCGCGCTGGTCGGCAGACAGCAGCCGCCAGTACGTCGTGCCGAGGAAGCCCAGGACCCGCTGGACATTCAGCTCGTCCGCCTCCTCGGCGACACCGCGAAGGAGCATCTCCAGGAACGGAACCGGCGCGACGTCCTGCCGGAGCAGCGCCTCCCACATCGTGAGCCAGGCCACGCCTCGGACCACGGCGTCGTCGAGCTCGGTGAGATGGTCGAGCAGGTACGCTCGGCTGCCCGGATCGAGCCGGAAGCCGCCGTACCCGAGGGCGCGGCTCTCGGGAAGCACGAAGTCCGGCGCCAGCCTCCCCCTGGGACCCGCGACCTCCACGGCCGCGCCGACGAGGCGCGCTTCCACGCGCTCGAAGTCGTCCCCGTATCCGAGCCAGAGGCCCAAAGGCTGGGGCCACAACCGGCCCTGCCCGGCCGGGTCCGTCTGCCTCACCACCAGCGCCTCCAACACGGTCTGGTCATTCGCCCTCACCTCGGCCTCGACGTCGGGCCTGCCGGCGTCCTCTACCCAGACCCGACTCCATGCGGTCACGTCCTCCAGCGAGAGCACGTCGAGAATCCCCACCAGGTCGAGCCACGTCGCGTTGTCGTACGCGTAGGCCCTGAGGTAGTGTCGCATTCCCTCCTGGAACGTGCTTTCTCCCACCATACGCTCGAGCAGGCGCATCACCACCGGTGCCTTCTGGTAGATGATGGCGCCGTAGAGCGTGCCGGCTTCCCTGAGGTTGTCCAGCGGCTGGCGGATGGCGTTCGCGCCCGCCGTACGGTCCACGGCGTAGGCGGACTGATGGTGCGACAAAAACCTCAGATCGTGGTTGATGTCGGGGAACGACGGCTGCACGATCTTGGCGGCCATGAAGTTGGCGAAGACCTCTTTCATCCAGACGTCGTCGAACCAGTTCATGGTCACGTAGTCGCCGAACCACATGTGGGCGGTCTCGTGGGCGATGACGCTCGCTCGCCCCAGGTACTGGGCCTGGGTCGCCGACTCCTCCAGGAAAAGGCTCGACGCGCGGTACAGGATCGAGCCCGCGTGCTCCATGCCGCCGTACTGGAACGAGGGGATCCCGACGAAGTCGAACTTCTGGAAGGGGTAGTCGATGCCGGTGTACTCCTCGAGCCACGCCAGCGCGGCGGTGTGGAGGTCGAAGATCGCATCCAGATTCCGCTCCACCTTCGCCCGATCCGTCTCCCGGTGATAGAAGCGCATCTCGCGGCCGTCCCGGTCGGCGGTCTCGACCTGGAAGCGTCCGGCTGCGAAGGCGAACAAGTAGCTGGGCAGGGGCCGGGATTCGGCAAACCGGAGCGTGGTGACGGGATCGCCCGCCTCGTCGTGGCCCGACGTCTCCTCCAACAGCGGGCCGTTGGCGACGGCGGTCCAGCCCTCCGGGACCGTGAGGGTCACCGCGAAACGGCCCTTGAGGTTGGGCTGATCGAAGACCGGCAGCGCGAACCGGGCCCGCTCGGGCACGAACAGCGTATAGAGGAACTCGTCGTTTCGGTTGAGCGATCCGTCCCCGGCCGTGAACTCGAGCGCCACCTGGTTTTCGCCGGAGTCGACGAGCCCCTCGGACGGGATCACGAGATGGTCGTTGACGCGCTCGAAGACTACCGCGGCGCCGTTGACGCTCGCGCTCCGGACCTTCTCGGGCTCCAGGAAGTCCAAGACCAGTGGCTGCCCCGCCGGGTCACTCCACTGAAAGGCGATCACGCCCGAGGCATCGATGGGATCGGTGCGCTCGCCGGGGATGCGCAGGTCGAACGCGTAGCGCACGTCTGAGACGGTTGCCTTCCTGTGCTCCGCCAACTCCCAGGGCACGCCCTCGTCCAGGTCCAGCGGGGCCGGGGCGTCCGGAGCGCACGACAGGAGGGCGGCAGCGGCCATGATGGGCACACCCGGGCGGGCGGCGAACGTGGCGGAGGACACGGTCGCGAACACCTCGTTGGAAGAACGGCGAACCTGTGCGAGTGGACCCATCAAGGTGGGCATCCGGCCTCGAGGGGTCCAGGGGGGAGGTCGGCAGGCGGGCGCTGACGGGCCGGAGGGGAACGTCGCGAATGCCCGGCGAACCACCTCTGGCGGTCCCGGCGCGGGGCCCACGCGCTTATCTTGTCCCATGGCCGAGATCGCACCGAGCAGCTACTGCGCCCACGCCGTGGACCATCCCTACCACGGGCCCTACCACGACAACGAGTACGGCTTCCCGATCCGGGACGACCGGCGCCTGTTCGAGCGCCTTTGCCTGGAGATGAACCAGGCAGGCCTGTCGTGGCTCACCATCCTCAAGAAGCAGGAGAGCTTCCGCCGGGCGTACGCCGACTTCGATCCGGCGGTCGTCGCGGCCTACGGCGAGGAGGACCGGGCCAGATTGTTGTCGGACCCCGGAGTGATCCGGAATCGGCTCAAGGTGGACGCGGCCATCCACAACGCCGGCCGTATCCTGGAGATCCAGGACGAGCACGGCTCGTTCGCGGCCTGGCTCGATGCCCATCAGTTCCTCGTCGACGGCGAGGGTCGGCGCGCGCGGGCCAAGGCCGAGTGGGTCAAGCTGTTCAAGAAGACGTTTCGCTTCACCGGCGGAGAGATCACGGGTGAGTTTCTCCTCTCCACGGGGTACCTCCCCGGCGCCCACGATCCGGCGTGCCCGGTTTTCGAACGCATCGCACAGCTCGATCCTCCCTGGATGAGGGCCGGTCTTCCGCTCTGATGCCCCAGGTTCCCCTGCCTTTCCAAGCGGCTTCCTTCCGGGCGGCCTGGTGGCTGCCCGGTGGCCACGCCCAGACCGTGGGTGGCAAGTATCTGAGACCCCTCCACCCACTGCCGCTCACGCGGGAGCGGTGGGACACGTTGGATGGAGATTTCCTGGATCTGGACTTCGCCCCCGAGGTCGGGCCCGAAGCGCCACTGGTGGTGGTGTTGCACGGCCTGGGCGGCTTCACCCGCCGACCCTACATGCTGGCGGCGTACCGCGCGCTGGCGGATCGGCGCCTCCAGGCCGTGGGGTTGAATTTCCGGGGCTGCAGCGGCGAGCTGAACCGCCTGCCCCGCCTCTACCATTCGGGGGAAACGGGCGACCTGGGCTTCGTGGTGGACACGCTCCGCTCCCGCTTCCCGGATCGTCCGCTGGGAGTGCTGGGCTTCTCGCTCGGCGGCAACGTGCTCCTCAAGTACCTGGGCGAACGGGGCGACGCATCGCCGGTGGCCGCCGGCGTGACGATCTCGGTCCCCTTCGACCTGGCCGCGGGCTCCCGGAGGCTGGAGGAGGGCGTCATGGGGCGGGCGTACACCCGCTACTTCCTCAAGGACCTCAAGGCCAAGGCGCTGGGGAAGGCCCACCTCGTGCGTCCCCACATCGATTTGGACGCGGCCCTGGCCGCGGAGACCATCTGGGCGTTCGACGACGTGGCCACCGCGCCGCTCCACGGTTTCGACGACGCCGCCGACTACTACGCCCGCTCCAGCTCCAAGTATTTCCTCGATCGGATCCGCACGCCCGCGCTGCTCATACAGTCTCGCAACGATCCGTTCTTCCCGTACGACCCGACCCTCGAGTGCTCGGCCCGACACTCGGACTACCTCGTGTCGGCGTTCTGCGATCACGGGGGCCACGTCGGCTTCGTGGCCGGAGCCAGGCCCTGGGCGCCCCTGTTCTGGGCCGAGACCGAGGCCGCTCGATTCCTCGCGGAGCAGATGCGGGTGTAGCGTCCCACTTCACGCCATCCGACGTGACGCGGGGGCCAGACCGAGGCGCTGACCAGATCTCCTGACGCCCCGAGGGAGAATGGCCGAGTTTCCAGACCGAGCGCCTCGCCCCACATTGCACCCCTCCATGGCCAAACCCGCGACCCCCGACCCTGCCCGGAGCACGCCTTGACCTCTCCCGCCCAGTCCCGGCCGCACCCGGCACCGGTGGGCAGCCGGCTTTCCTGGCCGACGCACAACGCGGATGGGGGGCGCCGCCTGCTCCACTGTCGCCGGCTCGTGTCGGGGGCGCTGGTGGCTCTCCTGCTGCCGCCCGCGGTGGCCTGCCAATCGCGCCCTATCATGGGCGGGCCCCCTGACATGCCCGGGGAACGGGTGTTGGAGTCTCCGCCGGGGCTTCGGATCGAGACCTTCGCTCGAGACCTGGAGGTGATCTGGGGCATGGTCTTCACGCCGGACGGACGCATGCTCCTGACGGAGCGGCCGGGACGCATCCGGGTCATCGGGGCCGACGGGCACCTGGACCCCACACCCTGGGCGGTGGTGGACGACGTGCGAGCCCGAGGTGAGGGGGGCCTCATGGGCATCGCACTGCACCCGGACTTTCCGGCCCAGCCGTGGGTGTACGTCATGTACACGTCCAACGAGCACGGAGGCGTGAACCGGGTGGCCCACATCCGCGAGGAGCAGGGCCGCGGTGGCCGGCTCGAGGTGATTCTGGACGACCTGCCCGCGCGGGCCAACCACAACGGCGGACGGATCCGGTTCGGACCGGACGGACTCCTGTACGTCGGCGCCGGCGAGGTGTGGGAGAAGGAACGCGCTCAGGATCTGGACGACCCGGCGGGCAGCGTCCTGCGGATCGCCCCCGACGGCTCGATCCCGACGGAGAATCCCTTCGCGGGCAGTCCGATCTTCAGCTACGGTCACCGGAACGTGCAGGGCATCGCCTGGCACCCGGACACGGGAGAGCTCTTCACGGCCGAGCACGGTCCCAGCGGAGAGTGGCCCGGAGTCGGGGGCCATGACGAGATCAACATCACCGAACGCGGCAAGAACTACGGGTGGCCGTTGGCGGTCGGGGCGCCGGGAGCCCAGGGCCTGGAAGACCCCCTGCTCATGTGGCCCCAGGGGGCGCCTACCGGCGATCTGATCTTCTACGACGGCGACCTCATGCCCGACCTTCGGGGCGACCTGTTCTACTCCACCCTGCGCTCCGAGGCGCTGTTCCGGATCCGCTTTCAGGATCCGGTGGATCCCCATCGGCCCACCGCCATCGAGCGGTGGTTCATCACCCCCGAGGGGCGCTCGGTCTATGGACGCCTTCGGGGCATGGTGGTGGGCCCCGATGGCGCCCTCTACATAGGGACCAGCAATCAGTCTAGAGGCACCCCCAGGGCCGGCGACGACAGGATCCTGCGTGTCGCGCCGTCCGGTACGGGCCCACCTCGATGACAGAGCGCTGCGCCGTAGGGCCGCCCTTTCCATCCAACCTGCGAGGACCTCGATGAGCCTGCTCGTAATCGTGGTGCTGGCGTACCCGGTGATCCTGATCGGCATCAGCCTCTGGCGCTCCCGGTCCGTCAAGAGTCACGACGACTTCATGGTGGCTGGACGCTCGGTGCCGGTGGTGCTGCTTGTGGGGACGCTGGTGTGCACGTGGATCGGGTCCGGATCGCTGTTCGGAGGCGCTGGTCTGGCGTACCGGACCGGCATCGCCGAGCTGTGGTTCAGCTCCGGTGCGTGGGTCGGCCTGATCGTGGCGTACTTCATCGCCGGCCGGGTACGGCGGATCGCCGAGTATACGGTGCCCGACCTGTTGGAGAAGCGGTACAACGCGGCCGCGCGTCTGTTCGGGACCCTGGCGATCGTGCTCGCCTACGTCACCATCGCCGCCTACCAGTTCCGGGGCGGCGGCTGGATCCTGTCGATCGTCACCGACGGCGCCATCAGCCCCACCGCTGGCATGTACATCACCGCGGCGGCGATCGTGGTGTTCACGGCGCTGGCTGGCATGGTCTCCATCGTCACCGTGGACATCTTCAACGGCGTGATCATTACGCTGGGTGTGCTCTTCGCGCTGCCCTACATGGTGGTCACCTTCGGCGGCGTGGGCGCCGTCATCGATGCCCTCCCCGCGCAGCACATGACACCGTTGGGCGGCCACAATCTGCTGTGGGTGGCAGGAGTCGCCCTCCCCACCTTCCTGCTGCTGCTGGGCGAGAGCGGAATGTACCAGAAGTTCTTCTCCGCCAAGGACGCCCACGCCGCCCGCCGGGCCGTGATCGGCATGGTGGCGGGGGTCGTGCTTCTCGAAACGGCGCTGGCGCTGCTGGCCATCGTCGGGCGCGCACATTATCCGGACCTCATCGGCGCGACGTCGGTCGTAGGTCGGGCCGCCACCGAGACCGTGATCCTGTACATCGCCCGTCACGGCCTCCCCCTTCTGGGTGGGGCCGTCCTCCTGGCGGCAGCGGTGGCCATCGTGCTGTCCACGGGCAACACGTTCCTCTTGATCCCGTCGACCAACGTGACGCGGGACATCTACCAGCGGTTCGTCAACCCCGACGCCGGGGAGCGTACGCTGCTGCTGCTGCAGCGGGTGGTCATCGTGGCGTTTGGGGGCCTGGCGCTGGTCCTGATCACGCAGTTCGACTCGGTCCTCGCCATGGCGCTGTACGCGTACTCGCTCGTGGGCGCGAGTCTGACGCCCGCGCTGCTGGCCGCGTTCCTCTGGAAGCGGGTGACCTCCGCGGGCGGCGTCGCCTGCATCGCAGGCGGCATGGGCACCATCGTGGCCCTCGGCGTCCTGTCCCGCGTCGGGGTCGACTTCACGTGGGGAGAGTTCGACTTCGCGTCGAGCGACTACATCGTGATCCCTGGCGTACTCGTCTCCATGTCATTGCTCATCGTCGTGAGTCTTCTGACGCCTGCTTCCCCCCGCGAGAAGTGGGAGCCCTTCTTCGCTTCCGACGAGGTGGGCCCCGAAGCGGGACTGGCCACCGATTGAGGGCGAGAGCTCCCTCCCGGCGCGCTGGAGGTGTGACAACCTCCAGGTGAGGGAAACGCTCCAAGTGAAGGAAATGCTTGACGATCGAGCCCCTACCGACATAGAGTGGGCGCGGATCGAATCTGGAAATTGCGGGCACGCCGCTGCCAGCCGCGCCTCGCGGTTCGGCTTCCGGATCGAGCCTGGAGAGGGACCCCGCCTCACCGGGGCCCAGGACGACATCGTACAGAGGGAGAAGGACGTATGGCCAGGGGAACCGTGAAGTGGTTCAATGATGCTAAGGGATTCGGCTTTATTGCCCCTGAGGAGGGAGAGCGGGACTGCTTTGTCCACTACTCCGCGATCCAGGGTGACGGGTTCAAGACCCTGGCCGAAGGTGACGCGGTCGAGTTCGAAATGGTCCAGGGCCCCAAGGGTCCGGCCGCGGAGAACGTGACGCGCGTCAGCTGAGGTCCCGCGGAATCAAGCAGCCGCTCCTGCGGCCAACGAAGCGCCCCGGTGGACTCCACTCCACCGGGGCGCTCTCTTCTTGGAAGCGCGTCGCCCAGCCTCAGGCCGGCGTCCGGTCCCGGAAGAAGGCACGCCGGTGCCAGCTCTCACCTGCCGGACGCTCCCACTCCCCTGACCGGACCTGGCTGACGCGGGTCACCGTGTTGTCGAAGACCACGCTGTCCAGGCCCACCGATCCCGACTGGACGAGGTCCTTGAATTGGCTCCTGGACACCCGGCCGATGGTGCCGTCCTGCCGATACCAGACGGGCGTGTTGTCCACGAAAGTGGCGCCCAGCTCCCTCTCCAGTTCCTTCAGCGCGTTGACCATGGCGTCGATGGAGCAGCCCGAAGGCGGCACCGACGACTCGTCGAGCCCGACGAGGATGAATCGGCCGTAGCGCCAGTCCCGCCCAACGGTCAGGGGCGTGCCGTGGGCGGCCCAGCCGTCGAGAAACGCGTCGACGACCGTTAACAAGCGGGTTTCTTCGTTGTCCGTCAGCGGGCGATCGCTGCCGAAGATCCAGACGCGGCCGGAGTCGGGGATCTGTTCAAAGGGGATGCGGGGCATGCGCCTGTTCCTCTTCTCGCGACCCTTCGGGGTCGGGTCCGGGTTCGACTTCGGCCGAAGGGCTGCTGTCAGCCCTCGACCGAGCAATGGGTGGGGGCATCTCCAGTGGCGGAACGACAACGGCCTCGGGCGCGTTCTTGCTGAGAATCACGGCCATCCAGCGGAGGTCTTCGGTGTTCTCGAGCCAGATCCGCACCACCATGGTCAGGGGCACCGACAGTAGGGCTCCCAACGGCCCCCACAGCCATCCCCAGAAGAGCAACGACAGGAGCACGACGAGCGTCGACAGGCCCAGACGCCGTCCCATGAGGTTCGGCTCGACGATGTTCCCGAAGACGAGGTTGACGCCCAGGTAGCCCACCGCCACGAGGATCGCGTGCGCCGGGCTCACCTGGATCAGCGCCAGGAAGATCGCCGGAATGGACGCGATGGCCGACCCGATGGTGGGCACATAGTTGAGCACGAACGCGAGCAGGCCCAACAACAGCGGGAAGTCCACGTCCATGAACCAGCACCAGAGCCCCAGAAGCACCCCGGTCGCCAGGCTCACCAAGGACTTGATGCGCAGGTAGGCCTGCACTTCCTGCACGAACTTGCCGGCCCGTCCGCTGCCCAGCGTCGGCTGCCGGAAGATCGCCCGGAACTTCTGAGGAAAAACCGTGGCCTCGCTGAGCATGAAGTACATGACCAGCAGAACCAGCACCAGCGCCGATACCAGCGTCGCCAAGCGCGTCACGGACCCGGCGGCGAAATCGAGCCAAGCCGCCGGATCGATGAGGTCGAGGCTCAGGTACTGGCGTCCCGGGATCCCCCGATCTTCGAGCCACTGGATCCAGGAGTCCCGGACGACCTGAAAGCGCCGCAGATAGACGGGCAGCCGATCCTGAAGCTGACCGACGGACTGGGTGCCCAACAAGAGCATCAGGATCAGGCCAGCCACGTTGATCAGCATCGTGAAGAAGACTGCCAGCGGGGCCGGCATCCGCCTCCGCAGCCAGATCAGGATCGGGAGGCTGAGGACCGAGAGGAACAGAGCCAGGAAGAACGGCAGCAGAATCGGCCGCGCCAGACGCAGCCCGTACACCACCACCACCATGCAGGCGGCGATGAACAGGAATCGTGCTCCCGGATTCTCTTCTGTTCGGTCGAAGATCACGGCTGACGACGTCCGCGGAGGTACATACACCTGGACGAGGGCCGCGGCGGCGGACGGCCATGCCCAACATGCCATAGCCCCACGGGGGGCGCGACGTTCCCCGCCTTGGCGCGCCGTCCGTTTCTCCTCGGCCCCGAACCTCCTACCTTCCCTTTATGGTCGACCGTTCGCCCGGTCCCGTCGACATCCCCCCCTCCGACGAGGACCTCCTGGCTCAGTGCCGCGTGGACACGTTCCGCTCCGGCGGGAAGGGCGGCCAGCATCAGAATACAACCGACAGCGGCGTGCGCCTGACGCATCTGCCCACGGGCATCGTCGTCACTGCCCGCCGGGAGCGCAGCCAGCACCGCAACCGCGCCCACGCTCTGGCACGACTCCGGGCGCGCCTGGAGGCCCTGAATCGGCCGAAGCCGGAACGCGCTCCCACACAGGTGCCCGAGCGAGAACGCCGCCGGCGGCTCGCCGAAAAGCGCATCCGCTCGGAGAAGAAGCGACAAAGACGCAAGCCAGACCCTGGAGAAGACGCTTGAGCCCCACACCCGACCACCCCCTGCCCTCGACTCCGGTGCACGTCCTGCTCGTGGAGGACCAGGAGACCGACTACCTGATCGCTCGGGCGATCCTCGAGAAGCTGGACAGACCCCGCGTGCTCGTGGACCGTGCCGCCACCTACCGGGAGGCCTTGTCGGCTCTGGACGGTGACTACGACGTCTTCCTCGTCGACTACGTGCTTCCCGACGGCGATGGCCTGGAGCTGCTCAAGCGGGCCAGGGAGCGGGGGATTCGCACGCCCATCATCATGCTCACCGGCAAGGGAAGCCGCGAGGTGGACGTCGAAGCCATGAACGCGGGTGCCGCCGATTACCTGGTCAAGGGCTCGCTCGAGCCGGCGCTGATGGAGCGTTCCATCCGTTACGCGATGGAGCGTCGCCGGAGCGCCGACGCGCTACGCGCGAGTGAGGAGCGGGTCCGGACGCTGTTCGAGCGCCTGCCACTGGGCCTGTACCGCATCACCCCCGACGGCGAGTTCCTGGACGCCAATCCGGCCCTGATCCGGATCTTGGGCTCCCCCGACCGCGCAACCCTGCGCAAGGTGTACAGCCCGCAGCTCTACGTGACGGAGGGGGACCAGGCGCGCTTCCGTCAGATACTGGAGAGCGAAGGTGTGGTGGTGGGCTTCGAGACCAGCCTGAGGAAGGGAGACGGGTCGATCATCCACGTGCGCAACAGCGCCCGCCTACACCGGGGACCCACCGGTGAGGTGGAGTACATCGAGGGGGCCATCGAGGACGCCACGGAGCTGGCGCGCGTCCGTCGCGTGGTGGACAGCGAAGCGCACTACCGGGCCGTGGCCGCCGGGTCGAGCCTCGGGATCCTGATCCTGGATCTCGACGGCACGGTCCTCGAGGCGAACGGGGCCGCCGGAGACATCTTCGGCTGCCCTGGCGAGGATCTGGAAGGCAGAGAGGTGACCGTGCTCTTCGCCGACTCGGACCGACAGGACGTGGCCGCCGACGTAGCCTCGCTGACGGAGCAGGGCGCAGGAAGGGTCAAGGCCGACCGACGTCTGCGCCGCGTCGGCGGGGAGCTGCTCCGTGCCCGGGTCAGTCTTACGTCGGTACTGGACCCCTCGGGACAGCCGTTCCATCTTGTGTGCCTCCTCGAGGACGTCAGCGAATCACCGGAGACGTAGGTGCAGGCGATCCCTGGGACACCGGGCGTATGAGGGCGGGCCGGGACCTCCCCGGCCCACACGTGCACGCGAGGCCGCCAGCCACCGGCCCGATCAGGCAGCGAGGTGTTCGATGAAACGGGTATTTGCCCTGGCCGCGATGCTGGGCGCCATGGCGGCGCCGCTGACGGCCCAGGATTTCGCCGACTATCGGGTGGACCTGGTCGACCAGGAAGACGTCAGCTCGTTCCTGATCACCATGGGTCCCGTAGACCTGGCGGTGATGTCGCACAGCGAGCACGGCGCGAGCCACGAGGAGATGGGGGTGTTCCCTCCGATCCTGAGCGTCGAGTTTCCGCGTGACGCGTACCTGAAGGGCTTCTCCTACGAGGTCGTGAACGGAGACGGGGAGAGGATCTCCACGGCCATCGTCCACCACCTCAACTTCATCACCCCGGAGCGGAGCGAGCTCTTCCTTCCCATCAGCCAGCGGCTGCTGGCCATGGGCAAGGAGACCGGATCCCAGTCTCTGCCGGGGTGGCTCCTGGGTGTCCCGGTCGAGGCGGGAGGAGAGCTGGTCGTCTCGCCCATGCTCCACAATCCGACAGGCGAGCAGCACGAGGACGTGCAGGTCCGGGTGCGGCTCGACTACGTGGACGCGGGAGGCGTGCTACCCTTCCTGAAGGTGTACCCGTTCCAGCTCGACGTGGCGTTCCCAGCCGGAGACAAGAGCGTCGACCTGCCGCCGGGTCCGTCGTCGTTCTCCTGGGAGGGCAGCCCGCGCATGGCTGGGCGGATCATGGCCATCGGGTCCCACCTTCACGAGTTGGCCACGAGCATTCGGCTGGAGGACGTGTCGGCCGACAAGGTGCTCTGGGAGGGGCTACCCCTGATCGCGGACGACGGCGAGACGGTCGAGGGCGTCACGATCGGCAAGCTCTACCGGCGCCTCGGCGTCGCGATCGATCCGGAGCATGTGTACCGGGTCACCGTGGACTACGACAACCCCGGCACCGAGACCATCACGGCCGGCGGCATGGGCGTGGTGGCGGGTGTGTTCATGCCCTCTGGCAGTGCCGGGTGGCCCCTGGTCGATACGTCCGACCCCCTCTACCAGCTGGACCGGAAGCACTACATGCGCCAGGTCCGGGGGGACTACGACCTGATCGCCGCGGGCGGTGGCGCCATCGGGGAGCACGACGGGATGGAGATGGAGGGCGAGCTCCACGACATGGGCCATGAGCCCGTGGATCCCGGTCACGACATGGACATGGAGGGCGAGGGCCACGACACGCACGAGGACCACGGGAAGGCCGGCGAGCACCGGGGGCCGGGAAACGACCGGCCCTAGGGCTCCAGCCGGGCCAGCTCTCGTTCTGCGCGGAGACGGTCGGGCGCGTCGGGGGCCAGACCGGCCGAGAGACTGGGAAGAGCACCTTCGATGAGCTCCCGCGCGCGGTCGGCCTCCCCCAAGCCGGCCAGACAGATGCCCAGCCAGAGTCCGGCCCGACCCAGGTGGGCGTCGGCCTCGTTCCGGGTCTCGCTGAACTCGACGAATACCGGCTCGAGGACCGGCCGAGCATCCGCGAAGCGTCCCTGACCCGCGATGGCAACCCCGAGCTCGAGGCTGGCGTTGTAGATCAACCGGTGTCTCGGCTCCAACAGGGCGTCGTACTGTTCCACCGCGGTGCGGGCGTGCCCTTCGGCCTCCTGGTGTCGCCCCTGCTGGTTCCGCAAGCCCGCGATCGCGGAGTGGACTTCGGCCACGCTCGTGTGCACGTCGCCGTTGAGCTCCCTACGCAGCTGCAGGGCTGCCGCGAGTAGCGTGTCGGCCGATTCGTAGTCACGCCGTTCTCGCTCGATGATGCCCAGGTTGCGGAGCCCGATCCCGAGCAGCCGGCGCTCGTCGTTGGACCGCCAGATCCGAATGCCGTCGCGGTACGCCTCCGCCGCAGCGTCGAAGTCGCCCGCGAAGTACCGCAGGTTGGCTTGGTTGGCGCGGATGGCGGCGATCTGGGTGTGCTCGTCGCCGTATTGCTCCGACCACCGGTCGACCGCTTCACGGTAGAGCGAATCGGCCTCCGACCACCTGCTCTGCATCGCCACGACCCGCGCGATGGCCTCGTAGGAGCGGGCGATCTCCGGGTGACCTCCCGGAAAGAGCCCACGCCAGGTCGCCAACGCCTCGAAGTGGACCTGCTCCGATTCCCCGTAGCGGCTCTGGTCGGCCAGCACCACGCCCAGGTTGTGGATCGCGTGGGCGACGAAGGGCTCCTCCGCACCGGCGTCCTCCTTCAACCGGAGCACCGTACGGAACAGCGCCTCCGCGTCCTCGGGACGGTCCTGGAACTGGTATACCTGGCCCAGGCCCATCAGCTCGGACGCGAAGCCCACGCTGTCGCCGTCCATCTCGCGTTCCAGGGTGGCGATGGCGGCCCCGTACAGCGCAGCAGCCTCTTCGTACCGACCGCGCCTTCGCAGGGTCAGCGCCAGGTTGCCCTGTGTCGACGCGACCTCGATCGGGGACGCCCCGTTCGACTGGCGCGCCTCGAGGGCTTCGTGCAGCACCCGCTCGGCTTGCTCCAGGTCGCCGAGCAGGCTGAGCTGGATACCCAACGCATCCAGCGCGTCACCGAGGGCCGGATCGCTGGGAGGGAGCGTGGACTTCGCGTCGGCCACGGCCCGGGTGAGCAGCGCGTCGGATCGGTCGTAGTGGCCGATCTTGCCGAACAGGACGCCCAGCGTGGTCAGGAGATCCACCCGCATCTCGGGGCCGGCGTCGAGCGAATCCACCCGTGCCAGGCCGGCCTCGAGGAGCTCGAGCGCCGTCACGGACTCTCCGGGATTGAGATCGGGGTCGGCGCCCTCGAACAAGCTGAACAGGAAGTCTCCCACGGCTTCCCCCCGCTCCGCCTGGAGCCGCGCCTCCCGGGCCTGCCAGAGCGTGCCGAACGCGCCCAGAGCCACCGCGACGATGAGGGCGGCCGCCGTGGCTGAGGCCGCCCGGTTACGCCCCACGAACTTCCCGAACCGATATCCGACCGAATCCCGTCGCGCGGTTACGGGCAGTCCGTCGAGGTACCGCTGGAGGTCGTCTCCGAGGTCCCGTGCCGACGCGTAGCGCCGTTGCGGGTCCTTGCGCAGCGCCTTCTGCACGATCGTGTCCAGATCACCGTCGAGCGCCCGCCGGGTCGCGCGGTCCAGCCCTTCGGCCCGCGACAGCGGCGCGGGCGACTCGCGGAGCACGCGTTCGAGATCACTCCACTTCGGTGTGACCCGACCGAATGGCCGCTCGAGCGCGAGCAGCTCATAGGCGATCGCGCCGATCCCGTACACGTCCGTGGCGGTGGTGATCGCCTCGCCGCGGATCTGCTCGGGCGCCGCGTACTCGGGCGTCAGCAGAAAGAGACCGGTGCGGGTCAGGCTGTCTTCGGTGTCCTCCTCCATCAGACGCGCGATGCCGAAGTCCAGGAGCTTCACCTCGCCCGACTCCCGAACGAGGATGTTGGAAGGCTTGAGGTCGCGATGCACCACGAGGTTGCGGTGCGCGTAGTCCACGGCGTCCGCGATCTGGATCACGAGCCTGACCCGCCCCCGGAGGTCCAGGTCCCTGCGCCGCGCATACTCCGTGATGGCCTCGCCCTCCACCAACTCCATGACCAAGAGAGCCTGGCCCTCGTCGGTCACGTCACCGTCGAGCAGAGTGGCGATGCCCGGATGGCTGAGCCGGGCGAGAATCTGCCGCTCCCGTTGGAACCTGCGCTCGGCATCGGCGTCGAGACGTCCGGTCCGGACGAGCTTGATGGCCACTTCTCTCTCATAGGCGCCATCCGCCCGCTCGGCGCGGTAGACCGTGCCCATGCCGCCCGAGCCCAGCACGTCGATCACGCGGTAGCGGCCGACCTTCGTGCCGGGCTCGAGCGGCTGACCGTGTGCGCTGGACCCGCCCGTCAGAAGTGGAGTCGCCAGCTCCTCGAGGGACCCGTCGATGACCGCGCGTTCCGCTGCGTCAGCGGCGAGAAAGCGCTCCACCGACCGACGGAGCTCGTCGTCGTCGCCGCACGCACGCACCAGGAAGGCCGTCCGCTCGGCTTCGGGCAGCTCCGACGCCTCGTGGAACAGCGCCTCGATTCTCGACCAGCGCTCCGAATCGAGCGGCGGCGGCAAGTGTGGGCTCACGGTTGCTCTTCGCCTTCCGTCAGCACCTCCTGGAGGAACGCACGTGCGAGTCGCCAGTCCCGCTTCACCGTCCGGTCGGAGACGTCCAGTGCTCTGGCCGTCTCCTCGACGGAGAGTCCTCCGAAGAAGCGCAGCTCGACCACCTGCGAGAGTCTCTCGTTCTGCTCCGCCAAACGAGAAAGCGCGTCGTCGAGGGCCATCAGCGCCTCGGCGGCCGCGTCGGGGCTCGCGGCGCCGACCTGGAGATCGTCCAGATTCACGGGCACCGCACCACCACCCCGTTTCTGGGCCAGATGCCCCCGTGCGCGATCGATCACGATCTGCCGCATGGCTCGCGCGGCGACGCGGAAGAAGTGCGTGCGGTCCTGCCACCCGGGGTTGGCGGCTCCGGCGAGCTTCACGTACGCCTCGTGCACGAGCGCCGTCGTGTTCAACGTCGGCGTCGACCCGACGAGCTGGTGGTGAGCTCGGCGCTTCAAGTCGTCGTAGACCAGCTCGAAGAGCCGATCCAACGAGTCCTGGTCGCCTTCCCTGACCGAGATCAGGAGATCCGTGATCGGTTCGGATTGGCCCATCGATGCGTCGTCGTGCGGAGTGGGCGAAAGCGAGGTCTTCGGCGGGTGGTGTCTCGGGTCCTGAATGGACCGTAGGTCCGCGATGGGGTCGTGACAAGGCCACCGGGCACGGCCGCCCCCGTTGTGGTCAGGAACCCCGCCGCGGCCGGTTCACCATGTCGGAGCTGACGCCAGAGAACCGGCTCCGCTCCATCTGCTCGTTCTTTAGGCCGCGGAGCACACCGCCGAGATCGACGTAGAACCGGAAGTAGGTGGGGTCGGCTTCGGGCGTGCGATCGAACGGCAGGGTGAACTCGATGCGGGTGGTGCGATCCGATCCGGCCGGACTGGCGAGTCGCAGCCCGAAACCCACCGAGGCCTTCCAGCCTGAGTCCACACCGAAGGGTACGTCCTGGGCCCACATGCGGCCGGCGTCGAAGAACACGGCCGCCCCCAGGTCGAACAGCTGCGTGCTCGGCCAACCGAGAAAGATGCGGTCCTCGAGGGTGATGATCGCTCGGCGCGCACCGGGGAACGCGTCCCGCGAGTAGCCTCGTACTCCATCCCGCCCGCCCAAGGTCAACTGGTAGGGTCGCTGGGTCGTCTGGCCATCGTCCCAGGAGGCCCTGGCCATGAGCGTGTGACGGCCCGGGTCCTCGGGCCGGTAGGCGGGCTGCCAGAACAGGACGCCCTGCAGCTCGGCGATCACATCCGTCCAACGATCCTGGTTGCCGCCTTCCTCGACCGTCTGAAGCCGGCCTTCCAACGACAGCTGGGTGGTCCAGAACCACTCCGTCCCGAGGTGGCTGCCTCCGAAGAACTCCAGACGCGTGTAGACGTCTTCGGAGCGATGACTGCCGATCTGGAACGCGTTGATGGAGGGAGCGACAGTGGCGACCACTTCGGTGCCCACCCGCACGTCCTGGACCGCGTTCACGGCATCGAGCCGGCGCCGGCGGCGAAAGACCACATCGCGGCGGCTGGCGAGGAAGTGGAGCCGGGTGGCGTTTTGAGGAATGGCCTGCCCCGCCAGAAGGCTGGCCACGGTGTCCGGTGCCTCGACCGGATTCTTGAAGTCCTTGTTCTCGACGACCTGCACCGTCTCGGGATAGCCGGGAAAGTCCACGCCCTCCCACGAGAGACCGCCCGCCACCCAGAAGAGGGCTCTCTCGTCACCCCACCTCACCGCCGATGTGAGCTCCGCCTTGAACGCGTTGACGGGCAGCAACGCGTGCGTGACACCTTCGCCCGGCGTCACCGCGTACGCGAACGGCTGTTCGGCCCAATCGATGGTCTGCCGCGCCGAGAACTGGCTGCGCTCGTTGATGAACGGCAGAAAGATCGATTCCCTGAGGAAGCTGCCGTCCCGCGTGGCGCCACCCGACAGGCGGACGTCCAGGGGGAGTCCGAACGCCCGTGGGCTACCGAGCTCCACGCCGCGCTCGAGGATCTCG
This sequence comes from Gemmatimonadota bacterium, assembly GCA_039586035.1. Classification (GTDB taxonomy): domain Bacteria; phylum Gemmatimonadota; class Gemmatimonadetes; order Longimicrobiales; family Gaopeijiaceae; genus JBDHHQ01. The sequence goes on from JBDHLD010000041.1 coordinate 34,968, forward strand.
CGCTGCTCACGCCGGAAGACGCCGATCAGAAGCCCGCGTCCCAGGAAGTTGATCTCGCTGATGCCGATGTTCTCGAAGGTGAAGCCGTCGTCGAAGGTAATCCCGAGGCTGAGCTTGATGGACACCGCGTCCCGGGTCACGACCCGCACCACGTACGTTCCATCGTCCTGCCGAACGCCCTCGACCTCGGCGGTCGAGATGAACTCCAGGGCCCGGATCACGCGCTCCGATTCGTCCACGAGGAACTGGTCGTAGCAGTCGCCTTCGCGCACGAAGAGCTCGCTCCGGACGTACGACTCACGGGTGGTCACGTGAACGGCGTTCATGACCCGGTATAACCCCTTCAGCACGCCCGCCTCACCTGATTCCTCGGGCTCGAAGATCCGGTTGGTCTCGATGTCGATACGGGAGATGAGGCCGGTCTCGCAGGCCCCCTGGGCCTTCAGGGCTGCCGGCGCGGGGGCTCCCAGCCCCAATGCCAGCAGTGCCACGACCGGACGAGCTCCGACTCGCGCCTTCAAGCCGAAACGCGGGAGATGGCGGGCGTCCGGCCCGCTACTATCCGGCACGGGTGCCCGATTGAATTCATGACGCTGATCCAGGTGGTCATGGCGCCAAAACTCACGTCTCGGGTCCTCGGTCGCAACGAGGCTCCGACACTCACCTGGCGGGCTCCGACCGCCAGGCTCCCAGGGAGAGCGCCAACGCGAGCCCCACGATTGACGCAGACAACGCGAAGACGCCTGCTCCCACCCAACCGTACAAGAGGCCCCCCGCCAGCAATCCGGCGATGCTGGCCATCGCCCCTGCGCTGCTGGCGAATCCCTGGACGGAGCCCTGCAGGCTTCGATCGCTCGAGCGAGACAGCAGTGATTGGAGCGACGGCCACATCAGGCCGTTCCCCAGCGCCACCACCGCGGTGCCCAGGTAGATCTGCGGTCGCTCGGGCGACAGGAAGAACAGGAAGCCCAACGCCAGGATCAGCCCGCCAGCCACGGCCAGACGATGCTCGGGCCAGAGCGCCGACGCTCGGATCAGGACTGGGCCCTGCACCACCGCCATCATGAGCCCCATGAACGCGAAGAAGACGCCCGTATCGGCCAGGCTCCAATCGAGGCGAGTCGCCGCGTGCACCGGAAACGCGACGTAGAAGAAGTTGAACGCGAGAAATACCAGGAACTGGATGCCGATCAGGCGACCCACAGCGGGGAGGGCCAGGATCGCCCTGCCGGAAAGCCGCTGGTCGCCCGCCAGCTCGAAGCACTCCTTCTGCTCCTGACCCATGACCTTTCTGACGCTGAGGTGCTCGGGGTCGGCGGTGAGCACGCACGGTGTCACGTCGTCCAGCGTGAACGCGATGATGGCCATGGCGACGATGGACACGAGCAGGGCGGCCGCTACGGCCCAGACCTCGCTCAGCCCCACCGCCCCCAGCAGCCCCGCCGTAGCCGGACCTACCACGAAGCCCAGATTGGCGGCCACGGCCATGCGGCCGAAACTCGCGCTGCGCTCCTCGTCCGCCGTGACGTCGGCCAGATAGGCATTAGCCACCGACACGTTGCCACCGGTGATCCCGTCCAGGGCGCGGGCGAAGAAGAGCACGACCAGTGGAACCGTCAGCGTGAACGCCCCGACCACGGGAGCGTCGACCCGGACCAGGGGCGTGACGGGCAGGAACAGAGCCCCGAGGAAGACGGCCCACGCCGTGAGCGTGCCCAGTTGGCTAAGCAGGAGGATGCGGCGGCGGCCGAATCGGTCGGACCAGCGCCCCAGTATGGGCGCTCCGACCAGCTGGAAGGCCGAGTACGTCGCGCCCATGACGCCGTAGACCAGGGCGTTCCCCCCCAGACGGGTCACCAGGAAGATCAAGAAGGGCAAGACGATGCTGAACCCCAGCGCCCCGACGAAGTTGACGGCCAGGATGGGGCGGATGGAGGGGGGCGGGGCCGGCGGGACGCGGCCGGCGATCGAGGCGACGGGGATCATGTGAGCTTCATTCGTGCGCCGTCGGGCGGCCTCGGGCCGCTACCTCGGCGCAGGCCCTTGTCGATCCCGTCCTCGCTCGTCTCGCGGGTCACCGGATCTGGTTCGCTACGCTCAACCGACTCGCCGTCGCTCGGCTCGAACCTCCACCATCGTGAAAAGACAGTCTGCTTCAGTGGGCCCACCAGGATTGAGCTGCGGGCGGCCTTCGGCCGTCCTCGCTCGTCTCGCGAGTCACCGGATCCGTTCGCTACGCTCAGCCAACAGGCCGTCGCTCGGCTCGAACCTCCACCATCGTGA
>JBDHLD010000286.1:0-2180 GCA_039586035.1 Gemmatimonadota bacterium
CTCGGGCTTGAGCTCGTAGCCCTTCTCCCGCATCACGGTCTCCTGGCAGAGGTCGATCAGGTGGCGCACCTCCCCAGCGGTGGCGCCGCCCAGGTTGACGATGATGTTGGCGTGTTTGTGGAAGATCTGGGCGGATCCGTGCTGGTGACCCTTGAGCCCGCATTCGTCGATCAGGCGGCCGGCCCCGATCCCCTCGATCTTCTGGAAGATGGAGCCGGCACAGGGATAGAGCCAAAGGTCCGGGTGGCGCTCGTCTCGCCACTGGAGGTTGTCCCGGATGACGTCGCGAAGCGCGGCCGGGTCCTGTGAGGTCAGCCGGAAATCCACCGACAGCACGACGTCATCCCGCTCGTGAAGGATGCTGTAGTCATATCCGAACCGGAAATAGTCCACGCTGACCCGGGCTCGCTCGCCCTCCTCCGTCAGGAGCTCGGCCGACTCCACCACCTCCTCGATGAATACGGTCCGCTCACGGTCGGGGGAGAGGAAGTGGAGGTTCTGCCAGATAGCGCCACCCACCGTCGAGGGGATGCCGACGAAATGATGGAGGCCGGCGAGACCGCGGGCGACGGTCGACTCGATCAGGTCGGGAAAGGTGTGGACGCCCGCGCCCGCTCGTACCAGCCCGTCCTCCCGGAACTCGGTACCGGATACTTCCGAGCGGATGACCAGCCCCCGAAACCCCCGGTCGCCCACGAGGATGTTGGCGCCGGCGCCCAGGAGGAAGTGGGGGACGCCCAGCTCCCGGGCGGCGAGGATGGCGGTCGCGAGCTCTTCGGCGGTTCGGGCCGCGTAGTACAGGTCCGCGGGCCCACCGATGCGGAAGGTGGTCAGGGGAGCCAGGGGCACGTCCCGGAGGACACGCGCGGCGCCCAGGCGAGCCTCGAGGGCGGCGGCGGTGGTGGGTGTCTCGGGCATTCTTCGCGCACGGGTTGCCGGGAGCTCGACGCCGCAACATAGCCGAGAGCCAGCCGGGCTCATAGGCTGGTCCTTGCGTGATTGGGGCCCACGCTTGAAACCTTCAGCCCTCGCTGACTGGACTCGCGCCGTGCCAGCTCTCCGCGGAAACCCACATCTCCCTCGCCAAACGACGAAAGCAGCGCGATGAAGCTCCCCCTGATGGTTACGCTCCTGATCTCGCTCAGCCTTTCGTCGCCCGCTTCGGCGCAGGACCCCGTCTGGTACGAGCTGTCGTTTCCCAACGCCGCTCACCACGAAGCCGAGATCGTGGTCACGTTTCCGGACCTGGACGAGGGCACGCTGGAGCTACGCATGAGCCGGAGCTCGCCGGGCCGATATGCCCTGCACGAGTTCGGCAAGAACGTCTACAACGTCCGGGTCGTGGACGGTATGGGTGGCACGCTGCCGGTGAGGCGTCCGGATCCGTACCTGTGGGTCGTGGATCATCCGGCCGGCGACGTGAAGGTGTCCTACACGCTCTTCGCGGACCTGGGCGACGGCACCTACAGCGGGATCGACCGGTCCATGGCCCACCTCAACATGCCCGCGACCCTGATGTGGGCACGGGGCCTCGAGGACCAGCCGGTCCGGGTCGACTTTCGCCCACCCGACGGCAGCGGCTGGCAGGTGGCGACCCAGCTGGTGCCCACCGGCCAGCCCTTCACCTACACGGCCTCCGACCTGCAGTACCTCATGGACAGCCCGACCCACCTGGGCCGCATGGACGTCCGTGAGTGGGAGGTCGGAGGGCAGAACGAGTACACGATTCGCCTGGCCGTGCACCACGAAGGCACGAGCTCGGAGGTCGACGATTTCGAGGACGCCGTCCGACGGATCGTCGACGTCACCGGCGACATCTGGGGCGGGTTCCCTCGCTTCGACTACGGGACGTACACCTTCATCTCGGCCTATCTGCCGTGGGCCGGCGGGGACGGCATGGAGCATCGGAACTCGACGAGCCTGACGAGCACTCGGGGGCTGGACACGAGTGCCCTGGACCTCGCCGGCACCGTGGCCCACGAGTTCTTCCACGCCTGGAACGTCGAGCGGCTCCGACCGGCCAGCCTCGAGCCCTTCGATTTCGAGCGCGCCAACCTGTCAGGCGAGCTCTGGTTTGCAGAGGGATTCACGAGCTACTACACGAGCGTGATCCTGCGCCGCGCCGGCCTCGTCGACGACGATGGGTTCGCCTCCAGGATCGGCAGCGCGATCTCGTTCGT
>JBDHLD010000122.1:0-8898 GCA_039586035.1 Gemmatimonadota bacterium
CCGCCACCGATGGCGTTTCGCCACGTCAACATGCGGTAGAGGCGTGGCGGGCGGGTGCTGGGGCGGTCCAGCGAGCCGGTTCCGACCGCCAGGTTGGCCGCCGCTTGAGCGGAGGTGGGTTGGGGCCGTTCGGAGGGTTCAGAGCCCTCCGGAGGGCCGGAAGTTGGCGGCGGTGCCGGAACGCCACCGCCGACGCCCTCCTGCACGAACGCCGTCGCCACTACGATGGGGAAACCCACGATCAGCAGCATCACGGCGAACGCCGGAAACCAGTCGGGCAGCCCGAGGCTGTCGACCAGCGTCTCCACGACCTGCAGAGCGATCCATCCACCCAGCAGATAGATACCGATGACCTGCCACACGGATCTGCGGTGGATCTCGTGGATGAGGCGCTTCAGGTGGGACAATCGGCTACTCGGGGGGTCGGGGGCTCGAGCCGCGTCTCTGGGGTCCCCTGATTATGCGGCTGAATCGTGCGAGACGGCAAGCAAGAAGCATGCTCGAGGCGGTGGACCGCCGCCCCCGCCGCGGCGTCCAGCGGCGGCTTGGGGGGGCCGCCTGTACGACTCCGACGGACCCCGCACGGTCCCGCCTGAACGACCCCGCGTCAGCTCGATCCAGGAACGAGGTTGCCGGCGATCCAGACGGACTCGAGTGACCGCGTGTTGTCCACGTCCGCCAGTGGATCCGAGCCGAGAACCAGGAAGTCGGCCCACCCGCCTGGCTCGAGCGTTCCGACGTCCTCCAGACCCATGCACGCCGCCGCATCCCGGGTCGCAGCGAGAAGCACGGCCTCGGCGTCCAGGCCCGCCTCCGCCATCAGGCCGAGCTCCCGGTGCTCGAAGTAGCCCTGGAACCGCCTGGGTGGGCCCGAGTCGGTGCCCATGGCCACGCGGATACCGGCCTCGTGGATGCTCCGCAGGTTCGCCGTCGCCTGCTCGAGCGCGAGCTTGTACGCCTGTGCGGCCCGGCTGGCGCGGACCGACTCCTGGAGCTCCGGAGCCTTCAGCGCGTCGATCACCGCGCGGTCGGCGTGCTTGAGGAAGAACGGGTCCGAGAAGAAATCCGGCTCCGACTCATACACGAAGGTCGAGACCTCCCGCATCAGGGTGGGGGAGTAGCACACGTCCCGCTCTCGCATCGCCGCAAGAAACGCCTCGTCCACGTCCTGGTCGCGGACGCTGTGACCGATGAAGTCGGCGCCTGCTTCGAGCAGGAACTTGGCGTCGTCGAGGTAGAAGACGTGGACGGAGACGGGGAGCCCGACCTCATGCGCACGGTCGATGACGGCTTGTTGAACCTCGCGCTTCATCTTTTCGACCGTGCCCAGGTTGTCGTCGACTCTAAACTTCACGAAGTCAACACCCATATTGATGTTAGCATTTGTAACTTCTAGCGCTTCCTCAGGTGTTTCACCGACGACGACCGCGCCTGCTACGTGGAGCCGGGCCCTATCCAGGTCGTGCGTCGCCTGCGCGCCGCGAACCCGCACTCCCGCTCCTTCGTCGCCGCCCAGGCTCACGACGGTGGTGACCCCGTAGCGGGCGTAGAGGCCGAGGTGATCGAGGACGTTCGCCTCGGAGTAGTGTCCGCCCTCGAGGCCCAGAGTCCCGCCGACGTGCCCATGGGCGTTGATCATGCCCGGCATCACGTATCGCCCCGTCAGATCCACTCGTTCGGCGCCATCCGGCACGTCTACGTCGGCGCTCGGACCCACGGCCGCCACGCGCCCTTCTCGCACCAGGATCACGGCGTCGGACATGGAGGGCGCGCCCGTGCCGTCCCAAACCGTGGCGCCGACGAAGGCGGTGACGCTGCCCGGGTCGGCCGTCTGGCCTGCGGCCGGGGCCTCGTCCATGGCCGGTCCGTCCCCTCTCTGGCAGGCGGTGGTGAGCATCACGATCAACAGGAATCGGCTGGGCCTGAGCACATCGACCTCCATAGCTCTACCTTGCGGGCCAGGCTGGCAGGCGCGAGTGGGCGCGTTCGTTGGCGCGCAGTCGCACGACCACCGTCGGGACGCGGAATCTGCCCTGGTGAGCGCCGATCCGCCACGCTGGGCCGGCCGGTGCCGCCCTGAGCACGTAGACCCGAGCCGAGGACGACGCAATGAGACGATCGTACGGAGGCTTGACCATGGCCATCGGCGCATGGGCGGCGTCCATGGCCGCCGCCGCCGCGCTGGCGGTGGGGCTTGGGGCGCAGGAGCCCGAGGCCGGCACCCCCGAGGCGGGCGCCGCCGCTTTCTACTCCAGCTTTCAGCGCGGGCGTTGGGCCGACATGGCTGCCAGCCTGCATCCCGACGCGTTGGCTTTGTTCCAGCACCGACTGCTTCAGGTCGTGCGCAACGACGCCACCGGTCGGGTCGCGCGCCAGGTGTTCGACGCCGAGCCCGTCGAGCTCGAGGCCATGTCCACCGACGCCTTGTTCACACGACTGCTCCGCGGGATCCTGGGCTACGCGCCTGGAATGATGCAGGCGATGACGAGCAAGCGCATCGCCATCATCGGGCATGTGATAGAGGATCCCGCGGCCCGGGCCTCGGTGGAGGCCGGGGCTCCCAGCGGGGCTCCGAGCGCCCACGTGGTGATCCGCTCCAGGGAGCCCCTCTCCGGTACCGCGCCTTCACGCGTGGGCGTGCTGAGCCTGGCGCCGGACGACGGCGTCTGGAAGGTGACGTGGTCCGAGGAGCTGGACGTCATCGCCACCGCCCTGGTGGCCGTGCCCACACCCGGCGAGACTAGCGGAGCTCGCCACAACCGGGAGGACAGCGGCACTCCCCCAAACTCGAAGGAGTGAGCCATGAAGGGGTTCGTATGGATCGCGCTGATCCTGCAGGTGTTGATGGTGATCGCCGGACACTACTCTCCCGCGGTCATCGGCCTTTCCGCGATCCTGGGCACCGGGATTCCGTTCGTAGTGGCGCTCTGGTACGGCGTGGCCGAAAAGCCTGCGTACGGCGACGCAGCCAAAGGTGGGTTCGTCATTGGCCTCGTGGGCGCCGTGGTGGGAGTCCTCGTGGCAATCCTGATGGGTGATCAACCCTGGTCGCTCCTCGCGTTCGCGCCCCTCTCCTCCGGGGTGACGGGGCTGCTCGGCGGAGTCATCGGAGCCCTCATCGGTGGACGCAACGCCGGCTAGCGAGAAAGCGGTGGGGTCGCGGCGCGATCCTGCCGCGCCCGCAGGCAACCCCACCGTTCCCCTCCGTCATCGTATCGGGTGGCAGGCGGCGACGCCTGGACCACCGGTTCTCCATCCGGATGAACCGGAAGACATGAAGACGGAGAGAGCAGAAATGAACGACCGTACCCCCACGAGGCTCTCGCTGCTGGCACTCGGCGCAGCGGCTCTGGCACTGCTCGGGTCCGCTGACCCTGTCGGGGCGCAGGAGCCCGAGGAGCAGGAGCGTTGCGTTTGCCCCCACGGCCCAAGGGTGAGCGTCTTCAGCCCGGGGCAGGGCATGAGCGTCTTCGGGCAGCGCGGCCGATTGGGCGTGTCGGTCACGACCGATCAGGACGACGCGGAGCTCCGTGGCGCCGAAATCGTGGACGTTACCGAGGACGGGCCGGCGGACAAGGCCGGCCTCCGGGAGGGAGACGTGATCACCGCCATCGACGGGCAGAGCCTGTTCGACCCTCTCCCTGACCGCGAAGACGAAGAGGAGGTGGATCTCGACCGATCGGTGCCTGTGCAGCGGCTGCTTGCCCTGTCGCGTCGACTCGACCCGGGGGACACCGTGCGGGTGACCTACCTGCGAGACGGCTCCGAGCAAACCGTCGAGCTGGTAGCCGAGGACGTCAGCCCCACCTTCGCGTGGATCGGTGACGGAGGCCGCGGCGCCACAGCCTTCCACTTCGACCCCAACGATTTCGACGACGAACGGATCCGACACCGCCTCGAGGTGATCGCTCCCGAAATGGAAAGGCTCAGGAACCTGTCACCGCGCCTCGAAGCCCTGGGACGGGCCGCGCCAGTTTTCGCGTGGGAGGGCAGGGGTCGCGTGGCCGGGCTGAGTCTGGCGCCGATGAACTCGGCATTGGGAGAGTACTTCGACGTGGAGCGCGGTGCGCTGGTGTTGGATGCGGACGATGACTCCCCGCTCAACCTGCGCGCCGGCGACGTGATCCTGAGTATCGACGGCCGTGACGTGGAGGACGCCGATCACGCCCGTCGAATCCTCCGCTCCTACCGGGACGGCGAGAGCGTCGGCATCCGCATCGTCCGCCAGGGCGAGGAGATGACCGTCGAGGGCGTGATGGACTGACCGTTCCGGGGATCGTCTCCGGCCAGGGGCCCGGACGGCGTCTGCCGCCCGGGCCCTTCGCCGTTCGGCACTCGGACCGACGACCGGTGGCCCTCCCGTCGAGGCCGTGACGTGACCCTCGTGCCGGCCGCTCCTGGGAGCGGTCGCGATCCCTTTCTTTGCGCGAACCGAGCCGGCCCCCGATCTTGCCCGCCTTCGTCGGTGGATGGCCGACGGTCGATCGGGAGGTGGCGTGAGCGAATCCGAGGAGCTGCGCAGAGCCATCGGCCTCCCGTGGGCCACCGCCATGGTGGTGGGCACGATCATCGGTGCCTCCATCTTCGTGCAGCCCTCCGAGATCACGGGTCTCGTGCCCTCCCTCACGGGGGTGATTCTCGCGTGGGCCGTCGCCGGGATCCTCACCCTGTTCGGCGCGCTGGTCTGCGCGGAGCTGGCCTCTATCTACACGGGCTCCGGGGGGGTGTACGTGTTCCTCCGCGAGGCCTTCGGCCCGGCCCTCGGATTCCTCTGGGGATGGGCCATGTTCTGGGTGATGCACTCGGGGATCATCGCCGCGATCGCGGTGGTGTTCGCTCGCTACGCGGGCTTCTTCGTTCCGTTGAGCGATACGGGGACCCGCGCGGTGGCGGTGGGCGTGATCCTGATCCTGTCCGCCGTCAACTACGTCGGCGTCAAGCACGGCGCCGGCCTCCAGGCCGCGTTCACCCTCGGCAAGCTCGTAGCCATCGCCGCGATCATCGTCCTGGGGCTCGCGTTCGGGCACCGGGTGCCCGAGCACTTCGCGGGGGGCGGCGATTTCCTCGAGACCACGAGCCCCGGCGACTTCCTGCTGGCTCTCGTGGCGGGCCTGTTCGCCTTCGGCGGGTGGCACATGGTGACGTACAACGCCGAGGAGACGCGCGACCCGGCACGGACCATCCCCAGGGCCCTGGTGATCGGGACGCTGATCGTGACCGGGTGCTATCTGGCCCTGAATACGATGTATCTCTACATCCTGCCGATGGACCGGGTGGCCTCGTCCACGAGGGTGGCCGCCGAGGCGGCCGACGCGCTGTTCGGCTTCGGGGGAGGGGCTGCCATGGCCGGCCTGGTGATGTTCTCCACCTTCGGGGCGGTGGGGGGAATCATCCTCGCCGGGCCGCGCGTCTACTATGCCATGGCGCGGGACGGCCTGCTCTTCCGCGGCGTGGCGGTCGTTCACGACCGGTTCCGCACACCCCACCGGGCCATCGTGCTGCAGGCGGCCTGGTCGTCGGTCCTCGTGATCACGGGTACCTATCGGGCGCTGTTCACCAGGGTGATCTACACCGAGTGGATCTTCTTCGGCCTCCTGGCCGTCGGGCTCGTCGTCCTCCGTCGGCGACCGGGAGTCGAGCGTGGCTACTCCGTATGGGGATATCCTTGGGTGCCCGTCATCTTCGCGCTGTCCGCGTTCGCCATCGTCGTGAACCAGCTGTTGGCGGATCCCCGAGAAAGCCTGGTGGGGCTTGCCATCGTCGCAGCCGGCCTACCCGCCTACTGGTGGATGGTGCGCTCTCGCAAACCCCCTCCGATGGAACGAGGTACCGCATGACCATCGTCGACTTCCACAACCACTACTACCCACCCGCCTACCTGGAGGCAGTGGAGCGTGGCCCCAGCAACATCCGCTTCGAACGGGATGACGAAGGCAACCCGGTCCTGCACTACCCCGGGGACTACAACGTCATCGTTCCCGGGCATCGGGACATCGCGTTTCGCCAGCGGGTGTTGGACCAGACCGGCGTGGACATGCAGATCCTGACCTTCACGACTCCCGGCACACAGTTCGAGAGCCCGGAGGCCGCGGTTCCGCTTTCGGCCATCGTGAATGACGCCCTGGCCGAGATTGTCGTGGAGCGCGGGCACCGGTTTCGGGCACTCGCCACGCTGCCCATGAACAACCCGGATGCGGCCGTCGCAGAGCTGCGTCGGGCCGTGGACGTGCTCGGGTTCCCGGGCTTCATGCTGCTGTCGAACGTGAACGGGGTGGCCCTGAGCGACGAGCGCTACCTGCCGCTCTATGAGGAGGCCAACGATCGTGGCGTCGTCTTCTACATCCACCCGTATTACCCGGTGGGCGTGGAGGCCATGACGGAGTACTGGCTCATGCCCCTCATCGGCTTCACCTACGACACCACCCTCGCGGCCGCCAAGATCGTATTCAGCGGCATCGCCGGGCGCTTTCCCCGAATCCGGTGGGTATTGTGCCACCTGGGCGGGGCGATCCCATATCTGGCCGAGCGGCTCGACCGAGGGTGGGAAGCCTTCGCGGACTGCCGGGTCAACATCGACCGCCCGCCCAGCACCTACCTCACCGAGTTCTTCTACGACACGGTCAACTTCGACCCGAGGGCGCTTCAGCTCGCGGTGGACTTCGCCGGCGCGGATCACGTGCTGGCCGGAAGCGACTATCCCCACAAGATCGGCAGCCTGGAGAAGATGATATCGAGCGTTCGGGAGCTGGAGCTGTCGGACGCCGAGCACGCCGACATCATGGGAGGGAACGCGAAGCGGCTGTTGGGGATGGAGTAGGGCCGATCTTCCTCAGCCGGTGGCGTCCCGCTCCTCCAGGGGTGTCCGTGCCTTTTCCATCAGGCCGATCATCGTCCGTAGCTCGTCGCGGGTCATGTGACTGAGTTGCGCCTTGAGCGTGTCGCCGAGCGGAGCGTCCAGAGAGCTCACCAGCTCGACCCCAGCGGCGGTGGCCCGGGTCAGCACGACCCTGCGGTCGTCGGTAGAACGCTCCCTCTCCGCCAGCCCCTTGGACACGAGCCGGTCCGTAAGTCGGGTGATGTCCGGTACGTGGGAGACCATGCGATCCGAGATGTCGTGACAGGGAAGCCCCTCTGGGTACGCACCACGCAGAATCCGCAGCACGTTGTAGGTCGACGGGGACAAACCGTGCTCCTTCATCAGGAGCTCGGTCGGTCGTCGTAGAGCTTCGGCCGTGCGTTGAACGTTCAGGACAGCCTCTTCCTCGACGAGCCGAAAGGGCTTGGTCTGCTTGAGCTCGGAGACGAGCAGCGACTTGGCCATCCGGTGCCTCTCCGTTGGCGGGGTAGTTGCGGTCCGGCAATGTCCCTCGACGGGTACATGAACACGATATTTGTTGCAACAACAAAACGCAAGGCTCGGCTTCCTACGATCAGATCGCCGTTGACGGCAGGGGGGCCCGTCGTCACACTGCTGACCACACCACTTCCACGAGCAAGGAACGGCATGCCCTGGATCGAGCAGGTCCCCATCTCCGAAGCCAAGGGCTTCCTGAAGAAGCAGTTCGACGCGGCGCTCGCCAGGGCCGGACGGGTCTGGAACGTGGTTCATATCATGAGCGTGAACCCGCGGGCCCTCGACGCGAGCATCGGCTTCTACGGCGCCATCATGATGGGCAGATCGCCGCTCACCCGCGCGCAGCGGGAGCTGCTGGCCACCGTGGTTTCGGCCGAGGTGGACTGTCACTACTGAACGCAAGCGCATGCGCACGACCTCCGTGAAGAGGTCCAGGACATGACCGAAGAGGAGGCAGACGCCTTTGTGCACGCGGTGGCCAGGGACTGGCGGACCGCGCCCCTCACGGAGGTGGATCGTGCATTGTGTGAGTTCGCCGTCAAGCTCACGCACGACCAACACGCAATGACTCACGGGGATCTCGAGGGGCTGCGTGCACATGGACTCGACGACCGCGCGCTCCACGACGCGGTCCAGGTCATCGCGTACTTCAACTACATCACCCGGGTCGTGGACGCCCTGGGCGTCGAGTCGGAAGAGTTCATTCGCCCCTGGGGCACCGAGTAGCGCCCCACCTGGGCTACCACGCGGAGTCCTCCCATGCTTCGATTTCTCCTGGCCACGATCCCGGGCCTGGTCCTGTCGACGAGCGCCTGCACGGTGGAGCGAGTCGGTCGATCACCAACGGAGCCGCTGCGCCAGCTCTTCGAGGAAACCTGGGCCTTCGAGCTCGCCGAGGATCCGCTTCTCGCCACCGCGGCAGGGGTCGGGGACTACAACGACCGCTTGCCCTCCGTGGCGTTGGCGGACCTGGAGCGCAGGGATCGGTACTGGCGCGAAGCGCTCGAGAGGTTGGAGGCGGTCGATCGTGGGGCGTTGGGAGCGCAGGACCGCATCAACTACGACATGTTCCGGAGCCGCCTCGGGAACCGAATCCGCGACTACGAGCTGGGCGGCCACCTGTTGCCGCTGACGGTCGACAACGGCTTTCACATCGCGTTCGCTCGGCTGCCCTCGCAAATGCCGATGCGACACGCGGACGACTACCAGAACTACATCTCACGATTGCGTTCGGCGCCCCAGTACTTCGAGCAGTACACCGACCTGCTGCGTGAGGGAGTGGCCCGAGGGATGACGCTCTCGCGGGTCATTCTGGACGGCTACGACGTCACCATCGCCACCCACGTGGTCGATGACGCGCAAGCGTCCGTCTTCTGGGCCCCCTTCGAGCGCTTCCCCGGAGCCATGGCGACCGCGGACCGGGAACGGCTCGCCAGCGAGGGAGCGCGCGTCATCATCGAGTCGGTGGTGCCCGCCTATGAGGGATTCCTCGCCTTCATGCTCGACGAGTACATCCCCGCGGCGCGGGCCACGATCGGAGCCCA
>JBDHLD010000123.1:0-8892 GCA_039586035.1 Gemmatimonadota bacterium
ATCGACGCCGCTGAGCACGATCCACCCGCCGGCCACGTAGGCGGCCACGATTCGGAAGAGACGTCGCTCTTTGAACTCGGAGAGAAGACCCACGTCGAGTGGCTGCTCCAGCCTGGGGGGTGCGGCTCAGGGCTGCCCGGACCCTCCGGATCTGATCGCCCTTCTTCAATGTACGGTGGCCCCCACCGCGAACAAGGCGGACCTCGGACCAGCTGTACGAAGGCGACGGAACCGCGAATACAAAGGGGAGCGGGCGCTGGCCCGCTCCCCCTGCCCTCCAGGTACTCGACGTTCGTTAGAGCTCGACGATGTTCGCGTCGACGTATCCGATGGTCCCGCGATCGCGCGCGATGATCTCGAGATCATAGATCCCGTCAGAAGCCGTTGGCAGATCGAGTTGGATCTCGATGTTCGGTCTCGCCGCGCAGTTCTCGTGGTTCGTCAGCGTGACGTCATAGGGGGATCCCAACGTCGGGCCGGGGCTGAACTGACCGTCATCGGAGAGGACGTTGCCACCCGGCCCAAAGACCACGGGTATCTCGACGCCTTCCAACTTGATCCCGAAGTCATTGTCGATCGCCAGCTGCAGCTTCACGGACGATGCCGTGGTCGTGAACCGCTTCGTCAGGACCAAAATGCCGCCGAGAGGCCAGATCCCCGATCCGTCCGCCGTCGGGGTTCCATCTGCCAACGTCGGAGACTGGCTGAACACAGGACAGCCGGCGCCGCCGTTCGTGGAGAACGGCCCCAAGCCGATACCGGTGTCTCCATTCGGCCCCGAATACCCGAACGGGGAACCCCATCCGGTTGGTGCAGCCGTCAGATTCGTGAGCGTCGTTCCGAATCCCGAGAAGTCCGTGAGACCCGTCGTGCGCTTGCCGCCATGCGTGACCGTTCCCGCACTGGCGAAGAGCGCGCGTGGAGCCACCAGAGTAGCCAAGCTCCTGAGCTTGGTCCGAATCTGACCGAGGACCGATCCGTTGTCGGGGCGAATCAAGGCCGAACCGTTCCCCGCTCCGGTGCAGAACCCACCCGTCCCGTTTGTGAAGGCGGGGAACGTCAGTGTTCCGTCGTCCTTGGCCTGGAAGACGGCCAACGCACGCACCAACGGTCCTCCGAGAGCCTCCGCGGCGGCGTCTTGGCACAACAGCAGTTCCCAACCCCCGTCGGCAGGATCGAAGATGACCGGGTCGCCCGCAGCGTCGAACGCGTCGACACGAACGAAGAAACCGTAGGCGTCCGCGTCCGGGATCGGAGGGCTCGCGTTCTGGCCCGGATTGAAGTTGATGTGCTCGAACACGAGCGTGAACGCCTCGAGGCACGCGCTCACGAAGCCCGAGGTTGCCACGCAAGCCGGATCGTATGCCTTGCTGCTCGTCGGGGGCGGAGTGAGCTGACCTACGTCTTCACCTCCGGTCGAAGTCTCGGTGACCACGAGAGGAGCGGGCGACGGCCCTCCCTCGGGCACGGTGACGACAGCACAATCCAGAATCCCACTGCCCGTGATGCCATCGACGCAGTCCGACGCACGAGACGAAGGCTGCTCGTTGAAGCCGAGGAGGCGCACGCCAATGGGCAGGGTCCTGCCCTCCTTCAGCGCGACCACCTCTTCCACGCCGTCCCGAATGGCCTTGAGATCGGAGCCACTGGAGCCCAATTCCACGTCGGCATAGGCGACCGCGCCAACCAGCGGCAAAACCGCGAATATCCTGAACGCGGGGCCGGTCTTCGTCCGGTCGTCGGTGTCCCAGTTCGCCAGGTACCACTCGTCGACCAGATCGACCGTGATCTCGCTGCTGGGGATGACCTTCGCGGCATCCGTCTCTGCACAGACCTCGGCCGGGCTGTTCTCGCAGATCACCAGGCGCACCAGCAGATTCGGGTTCAGCCCGGCGGGGATCCCGCTCGCGGAGCCGATCGGCGGCTTGAAGTAGGCCTCGCCGCCCAATCCTTGATCGCCCTGCACCAGGGCAGACCGTGGCGCGAGGTCGTCGAGGGATGAAGATGGGCTCTGCGTAGTGTCGCAGGCGCCCACGGCTAGGACCAGGCCAAGGGCCAGGAGTCGTCGTTTCATGTTTTGGTATCCGGTTCTTGGGGGGGACGGCCGTCGCAGGTGAAGCCGATCGCCTAGGGCCCGTCAGCGCGTCGTTGCGGGGTACGCGCCTCGTGGGCCGTCGGCCAGGGCGGGAGACGGACGGGCCACAAGATGTAGCCGAGCGAGCCTCACCGCAAGAACCTGATTCTAGATCCACTCCGTTTGGTACGGGATCGCGTCGAACGTGGCCCCGGAGGCCCGCATACCCGACGGGCCCAACGGACGACCGACGGCGGCATGAGATGCGCTGGCGCGGGTCAGCCGCCCACCAGATCCCGAAACTCCGGGTTGTCCTGCAGCGGCCTCCACCACCAGTGGGATGACCAGCCCCACCCTTCCCGGTGCTCGGGGTTGGAAAGCAGGTACCGCTTGATCAACTCGATCGCTTCGTCCTGCTCCCCCATCTGGATGCGGAATACGGCCTGGGTCGTGAGCAGCTCGCCGGACGGATCGACCTCCGGATTCGACTGGACCAGGTCGAAGACGGCGCGGGCGCTGTCCGCCATGCCCGCTCGGGCAAGCACCCCCCCCACCGCCAAGGTGCTCTCGAGGCGCTTCCACTCCCGCTCTTGATCCGGCGTCAGCATCGCGATCGTGTCAGCCAGAGCCCATGCGCGCTCGACATCGGGCTCCAGGGCCCGCGACGCGAGGAGCCAGAGCTCACAGTCGTAGAACCGCGGGTCTTCGGGAAAGCGCTCGCGGCCTTCCCTGCAGTAGCTCACGGCGTCGGGGAACTGCTCGAGATCATAGGACGAGAGATACAGCCCGTAGACGAGATGGTCCGCGACGTCCAGGAAAGCATCTTCTTCATAGGCTCTTCTCGCGGCGAGCTTGGCTTCGATGGGATCCAGATTCTGTGCGTGGATGATGCTGAGCACGTTCCACGCGTTCGCGCGGCCGGGCTCGATCTGAACGGCTCGCTCGAGGTCCTCCTGGGCCGAGGCCAGCAGCTGATCGGCCCTCGCTGGATCCGTCTCCAGGCTGAGCGCCCACCGGATGTAGCGCAGCATGCCCCTCTTCTCGTAGGCGCCGGCAGCCTGGACGTCGACCCCCAATGCGCGTTCGGCTTGGAGGAGTCCCTCCTGGATGAATTCGTCCGCTTCGAGTGGGTCGCCCGCCGATCCTTGTGCGCGACGTCGGGAAACCTCCGCTCGCATGACCCAGGGCCTGGCCCACTCCGAGTCGAGATCGGCCGCTTGCGCGAAGAGTGAATCGGCCCGCGCCAGGCCGGCCCAGAACTCCTCGACCCGCCCCTCCCGGCGCGCCTCCTCCGCTTGCTTCCGCTCCCGTTCACCTCGCTGGAAGAGAGCCCAGGCCGCGGAGCTCTCGGTTTCGGCGGCGGTGGTGCGGACCGAGAGCTCCTCTCCGAGCCAAGCTCGCAACAGCCGACTCACCTCGACGCCGAGCTCCTCCTGGAGGCCAGTGAGCTCTTCGGCGGAGCGTTCGAAGGTGGCGCTCCGGAATTCGGCCCCGCTGATGCCGTCCGAAAGAGACAGGTCGACGCGTATGCGCGCGCCGTCCGGGCGCACGGTGCCTTCGACGACGGTACCGGCCTCGAGCGCCCTCCCTATGCTGTCCGGCAGGGCGTCCGAGTCCCTGAAACGGGCGCTCCCGTTCGCTGACACGACGTCGATTCCCTGAACCTGCGCCAACTGCTCGATCAGCGTCTCGGTCAAGCCGTCGGCCACGAACTGCAGGCTCTCGTCCCGGCTTCGGTCGTCGAAGTACATGACGGCCACGCGGCGGATGTCGAGATTGCCCTCCAGGCCCGCGGCCCCGTCGGCAGCTCTCGCCATGCTGCTTTGGATGATCGACCCCGAAACGATGACCGCTACGAGTCCGATCCCCGACAGCAGAGCGATTTCGTTCGTGGTCGCCTTCTGTGCGCCCTTCTCGCCGTGATACCAGCCGATGATGACCGCCGCCAGGAAGCCGCCGACGTACCAGACCAGGGCGATCAGGTAGACGAAGCGCGGCAGCACCTCCCGGTCGACGAGCTGATCGACGCCGCTCACCGCGATCCAGCCGGCGGCCGCGTAGGCGGCGACGATGCGGAAGAGGTGGCGCTCCTTGAACTCGGAGAACAGACTCACGGAGGGCGGCTCCAGCTTTCGGGGGGGGTCAGGCTGTCAGCCAGTCCTGAGGATTCGTCTTGTAGTCTCGGGCATGTCAATTTGACGAGTGGCCCTCCGCGCACAAGGCCCGAGACGCCGCGTTGGCCGACATTCAGCTCTTACAGCAGGAGTATGCTCGATGCCAAATGCCCGGGGAGGCCTGCTCTGACCTCGGCACCACGACGTGTCTTCGTAACCCGCCGCATCCCCCAAGCCGGGCTGGACCGGCTGGTGGAGGCGGGTGTCCACGTGACCGTGGGCCAGACGGACGAGGAGGCCGGCGTCCACCGGTCCACCCTACTCGACGGCGCTCGCGCGGCCGACGTGCTTCTCACTCTCCTCACGGAGCGGGTGGACCGTGAGGTGCTGGAGGCGAATCCGGTGCTCAAGGGCGTCGCCCAGATGGCGGTCGGCTTCAACAACGTCGACGTCGAAACGGCGACGGAGCTCGGAATCCCGGTCTCGAACACGCCAGGCGTCCTCACCGACACGACGGCCGATTGCACGTGGGCCATGATCCTGGCGGTGGCGAGGTGTATTCCTCAGGCCCATGCCTACATGACGGAGGGGCGGTACAAGCTCTGGGGTCCCAACCTGTTCCTGGGTGCCGACGTGAGCCCGGGCGGCAGCGAACGTGCCAAGGTGCTCGGCATCGTGGGCTTCGGACGGATCGGTCAGGCCGTCGCCCGGCGAGCCATGGGATTCGACATGGAAGTCCTGGCGCACGACCCGTTCGCACGGGAGCGGATCGACCAGCATCCCGTGGCCCGGTGGGCGTCGCTGGACACGCTGCTATCCGAGAGCGATTTCGTTACACTGCACCCACCGCTGACGCCGGAAACCCATCATCTCATCGACGAGGAGCGACTCCGGGCCATGAAGTCCACCGCCTATCTGATCAACGCGGCGCGCGGACCGGTCGTCGAGGAGGCCGCGTTGGTGACGGCCCTGCAGGAGGGTTGGATCGCAGGCGCGGCGCTGGACGTCTACGAGCACGAGCCGGCCATGGCGGCGGGGCTGGCCGAGCTGGACAACGTGCTTCGCCTGCCCCACATCGCCAGCGCCAGCACCGACACCCGCGCCCGGATGGCCGCCATGGCGGCCGAGAACGCCATGGCCCACCTCCAGGGAGAGCCAGCGCCGAACGTAGTCAACCCGGCAGTTTACGGTACGGCCGTTCATGACCGGCGTTTGGGCCGATGATGCCCATGCTGCAGCCTGCGTCGCGGATCCATCGCCGGTGGGTCCGTCGATGAGGCCCGCACCCAGGGCGAGGCCCTCCGCTCGGAGCTCCGGGCGGCGGGACGAAAGCCACCTCCCATGATGCGCGTTCCGGGGACCTCCAAAGCTGTGGACCTCCGGGACGTGGCCCGGGGGTGCCTGGACGCGGCGCTTGATGCCGTTGAGCCAGGTGAGCTGGTCAGGAAGGCCCTGTCCCGCGGGAACGCACGGGAGGACCGGGCCGGGCGCACGTTCGTCATGGCGATCGGCAAGGCGGCAGAACGTATGGCCACCGGAGCCCTGGAATCGTTGCCGGGCGGCGTAGCCGGAGGACTCGTGGTGACACCCACACCCGTCGATGCCGACGCGCTGGCGCCGCTGCAGATGCTCGCGGCCGAGCACCCGGTTCCCGGACCCGGGAGTCTGGAGGCGGGGCGGGCGCTACACGGTCTGGCCAAATCCCTCGAGGCCGGCGATCGGCTCCTGGCGCTGATCTCGGGGGGCTCCTCTGCCCTGGTCACATATCCCCCGCCTGGCGTCTCGCTCGGCGACGTGAGCGTGACCACGGTGCTGCTCCTCAGGGCCGGCACACCCATCGGTGAGCTCAACTGCGTCCGCAAGCACCTCGACCGCCTCAAGGGGGGCCGGCTGGCTGCACTCTGCCACCCGGCTCGGACGCATGCGCTGGTCGTGTCGGATGTCGTGGGAGACCGCCTGGACGTGATCGCTTCCGGTTTGATGACGGCGGACTCGACCAGCTACGACGACGCCCTCTCGGTGTTGCGAAACCGGGGCGTGTGGGACGACGTCCCCGCACCCGTGCGGGCTCATCTGGAGGCCGGCGCCCGCGGTGAGGTCCCGGAGGCCCCCGGCCCCCTCCATCCGCACCTCGACCGCACCACGGTGGAGGTCATCGGCAACAACGAGCTCGCGGCAGCCGCGGCCGCCCGTGAGGCCGAAGCCCGGGGATTCGTCTCGGCCGTGCGGTCCACCACTGTGGAAGGCGAGGCCCGGGAGGTCGGTGTCCGCCTCTCACGCCTGGCCCGGCGGCTCCGCGACGGTGAGGACGACCTGCGGCCGCCTGCCTGTCTGGTCATGGGCGGCGAGACCACCGTCACGGTCAGGGGGGCGGGCATGGGTGGCCCCAACCTCGAGGTGGCCCTGGGCGCGGCCGCGGGACTGGCCGGCATGCCTGACATGCTGGTCATGTCCGTGGGGACCGACGGGCGTGACGGCCCCACCGACGCCGCCGGCGCGTGGGTGGACGGGAGCACCGTCGAACGAGCCCGTAAGGCCGGCCTCGATCCGGCCCACTCCCTGACCGAGAACGACGCGTACACCTTCTTCGGGGCGTTGGACGACCTGATCGTCACCGGCCCCACAGGCACCAACGTCATGGACCTCATGCTCGTCCTCGTGGGCGGATTGACACCCTGACGATCCGCCGCTTATGTGGGGGCGCAGCGCGAGGTTCTCCCCAGGCTTGTGCGGTTTTCACAGCCCCGACACACCGGATTCGATCTCGAGGTCACGACATGCGCCGCACACTCCTGCTGCCTGCACTGGTCGGGTTGGCTCTGGCCATCCCCCACACGGTGCAAGGCCAGTTCTTCCTGGGTGGTCACGCAGCCTTCACCACCTATCAGGACGGTGGCGCCGGCGGAGGCGCCCGCCTGGGCCTGAATCTGCCGGTTCTCCCCCTCGATATTGTGGGCGTGGCCGAGCTCTTCTCGCCGTCCTGTAGCGAAGGGCGCGACGGGTGCTCTCTCTGGGGCGCCAGCCTCGACGCCAACTTGAGACTCCCCATTCCTCTGGTGAGGCCCTACGTGACCGGTGGACTGTCGTACCGAGACGGCGACCGTGGGGGCGAGCTGGGCTCGAAGAGCGAGTCCGGCCTCAACCTGGGTCTCGGCGTCGACCTCAACCTCGGCGTCCGCCTCTTCGCTGACTGGCGTTACGAGTTCCTCGACGAGTTCGAGGGCTCGGTGGTCCGGCTGGGCTTGAACTTCAACCTCTGACCCGACCGAATGGCCCCGCAAGAGCCTGCGTCCCGGTCAGGCGGCGCGCCCGCCCACTTCCTGGGGCTGCGCGTCCTGAAGTTCGGCGGCACGTCCCTCTCGACGCCCGAGCGGGTGGAGTCGGTCTGCGGGCTCATCTCGGAGAGCCTGGCCGGCGGCCCCGTTGCCGTGGTCGTCTCGGCGTTCGGGGGCGTCACGGACCAGCTCGTCGACGCGGCCCAACAAGCCGCATCAGGTGATGAGCGCTATCGCGATACTCTGAAGGCTGTTACAGATCGGCACCTTGAGGCGGTAGCCGACTTGACCAGGCCCGAAGAGCGCGCGTCACTCACCGAGCTCGCGGACGAACTGTCGGGGGATCTCCGGGATTTGCTCCACGGAGTTTCGCTGGTGCGGGAATGCTCCCCTCGGGTTTGGGACAGCGTGCTCAGCTTCGGCGAGCGCTCGTCGGCTCCGCTCGTTGCCGCCGCCCTTCGGAGGCACGGTGTGGAGGCGGAGGCGTGCGACGCACGCGAACTGATCGCTACGGACGACACGTTCGGGAACGCATGGGTCGACCTCGAGGAGACGCATCGCCGGGTCCGGGCACATTTCGAGGCCGCCTCTCGCCTGCAGGTCGTGACCGGCTTCATCGCGGCTACACCTCGGGGCGAAACCACGACGCTCGGTCGAAGCGGATCCGACTACACGGCAACGCTACTCGGTGCGGCGCTGGCAGCGGACGAGGTGGAGGTCTGGACCGACGTCGACGGCGTCATGAGCGCAGATCCTCGTATGGTGCCCGAGGCGTTCTCTCTGAAGGCGCTGAGCTACGAAGAGCTCATGGAGCTTTCGCACTGGGGAGCTCGGGTCATGCATCCGGCCTCGGTCCGGCCAGTGCGGGAAGCCGGCATCCCCCTCCGCATCCGCAACACTTTCAATCCCGAGTTCGTGGGAACCCGAGTCGTGCCCGAGCCACGGGCCAGCGACGGTCACCCGGTCCGTGGCATCGCTTCCGTCAATGCCGTCGCGCTCATGAGGCTCGAGGGCACCGGTCTACAGGGCGTGCCGGGAATCGCTCAGCGGCTGTTCGGGGCGCTGGCCCGCGAGCGCATCAGCGTCATACTCATCACCCAGGCGTCCAGCGAGCGCTCCATCTGCTTCGCGGTGGAGCCCGCCGATCTGGAGCGGGCGTCGGAGATGATTCGCAGGGAGTTCGACCTGGAACGCAAAGCCGGTCTGGTGGACGATGTGGACGTGGAGGCGTCGTGCTCCGTGATCGCGGCCGTAGGCGAGGGGATGCGGGAGGTGCCCGGGATATCGGGTCGCGTATTCGGCGTGTTGGGTCACCACCGGATCAACGTGCGCGCCATCGCTCAGGGGTCGTCCGAGCTGAACATCTCGCTGGTCGTCGGCCAAGACGACGAGGAGCGGGCGCTTCGGGCGATCCACGCGGCGTTCTTCG
>JBDHLD010000002.1:0-189236 GCA_039586035.1 Gemmatimonadota bacterium
GCCATCCTGAGCGCGACGTACCGGCGGAGGTACTTGGCGGCCGGCTGGACGAGGGGCGGCGGCCCGCCGGGCAGTCGCCGCCGCAACGCCCGAGTCGCGCGCCTGGCGAGGGAAGGGCGCGCGGGTGGCCGCGTGCCCGCCTCGACGAGCGCATGGCCGAACTCCACCGGGATCAGGTCGTCCAGGCGGCTTTCGGTGGAAGCCATCCAGTCGCGGAGCTCCGCCGCGTGGCTCACGGCCTCCTCGCGATAATCAGCCCGGTACCCCTCCTCCCGCTCCCTGGGCATGGCTTCCAGCTCGGCGTCCATGCGTGCCAGGGCACGTCTGAACAGGCGCTTGTCTCGCCGCTCCGCCCAGCCGACCGTGGCGCCATAGTCCAGAACGTCTCGGTCGAGCCAGGGATTGCGGACCCTGGTCCAGCGGGCGGGAAACGTCTCCCGCCAGGGCAGGACTACGTTGCCGCATCGCTGATCGAAGGCACAGTACGCGTAGGCCTGCCAAAGGCTGTCCGCCGGCGGTTGGCCGTCGATGATGGTCCAGGCGTCCTCGTCCAATCCTCGCCGCATCTCGCGCAGTAGATCGCTCGGGAGGTACCGATCCAGCCGGGCCGGAAAGAGAAGCTCGCGAAAGCGCATCCGGGCCCGGAGCGTGGCCAAGTCCGGGAGGTCGAACGCGTGCATGCCCAGGTACTCCTCGCCGGTGAGCAGCACCGGTGCGTCGGCCGCCAGGAACGTGTCCTTGAGCTCCAGCCACGCGTCAACACCGTGACACTTGACCATGCCCTGGCCAAGCCGCGCGTTCTGCCGCAGATGTTCCAGATAGTCACCCCGGTAGCTCTCAACGATCCAGTGCTCGAAGCCCAGTCGTCGAGCGATCTGCTCCGCGACGAATGCATCGGTGCCGGGGCGCAGCGGTCGTCGAGTATACGAGAACGACCGGACGCCCCGGACGTGGAGGCGCCGAGCGAGGACGGCAGCGATGCCCTTCGAGTCGTGCCCCGCGCTCAGCGACAGGAAGACGTCGCCCGCGCCCTCCAGCCGCCGGCGAACCGCCTCCACCATGATCTCCTCGAACTCCGCCGCCTGACGGTCGGGATCCGGCGCATCCTCGGGATCACGGACCGCGTGGCTCCAGTACTCCGTGGACCGGATTCCTCCGGGCGTGAGCTCGTGAGCGTGCGCGCGCTCGAAGATCTGGACGCCGTCGAAGATGGTGCGGGGGCCGAAGCACGAGCCGGACGACAGGATCCAGGCGACGCCCACTGGGTCGAAGTCCAGCTCCCGGGTCGGGTGTTCGGTCAGCCGCGACGTGAGCCGGTGACCGACGCCGTCCCAGCTGTGAAAGACCCGGTGGGAGCGCACCCGGTCGGGTACCACCGTGAGCCGGGAGGTCCGGTGGTCCAGGAGCAGCAGCGTGAAGGATCCGTTCAGGTCACGGAACAGGGCGTCCCCCCGCTCTACGTACGCTGCCGCCAGCGCCTCGGCCGTACGCGGTGAGGGCGCGTAGAGCTCACCGTGGAGCAGGACGGAGACCCGCCCGCCCGGTTCGGTCCCCACGTCCGCCGACCCCTCCACCGCCAGGTGCACGGTCCAGCCCTCCGACCGGAGCGTCTCCGCGTGTGCACGGCCGAAAGCGGTAGCGAAGCGCCGACCGTCGTCCACCGTGGCCGCGTCGCCCCGGCGGGGCACGCAGTACGCGAGGAAGGCGGAGGGCTGAAAACCGCTTTCGGGCGCGAGGACCCCTGGCGATGACTCAGGCAGTTGCATCGGTTCGGTCGTCGGGAATGGATATCAGGCCCGTGACGGGAGCGCGCTGGCGCCAGGGTAGCAAGAACCGGTCCATGCGGGCCAGGGGTGCGGGCGCTCTCTCCTCCGCGGTGGGCCCTTCCGGGGTCGGCCCCGGTCAGCCGCCCGCGAACACGATCTCGCGCCCCACGAAGCGCTCGAGGTCGATGAGGTGCAGGTAGTACCCTCTCAGCGCGTCCCAATAGCGCTTCCGGCTGGCCAGGTAGGTGCGCTGCGTGTCGAGCAGCGTCAACAGGTCGAGCTCACCGAGCAGGTACCCCTCCCGCGTCAGCTCCAGGAGCTCGTCGGCACGGGCGTTCACGTCCTCGCTGTACCGACGGATTACGGCCAGGCTGGTCTCGTACCCGTGCCACGTCTGCTCGAGCTGCTGCTTGAGCGCGAGCAGCGTCTCCTGCTGCTGCCACTGTCGGCGACGTTCCTCGGCCCGGGCCTGCTGGACCGCCCCCCGCTCGTTCAAGGGGAACCAGAGCGGCACGCTGAAGCCGACCTGGAAGCCGTGGAAGTCGAAGCCGGTGCCCAGGTCCTGCGTGAAGAACTGGAGCTGCAGGCTGGGAAACGCCGACCACCAGGCCGCGCTGACTCCCATGGAAGCGGCGCGTACACGGCCTTCTGCCGCCAGCAGGTCCGGGGCCGACTCGATCCCGGCCAGGACGGCGTCCTCGGTGATCTCTACCGGCACGTAGACCAGAGTGTCCGGGAACGCGACCTCGTACCGCTGCTCCTCCGGATCCAGGCCGACGACGTTGAACAGTCCGTAGCGAGTGTTCTGGAACTGCCGGGTGGCCTCGGCGTGGTTGCTCTCCGCCTCGGCGACCTGTAGCTCCGCCTTCATCACGTCGATCTCCGCCGCCTCTCCCACCTCGAGACGCGTCCGCACCGCCTCGTCGAGGTCCCGGGCAAGCTCGACCTCCTGCTCGCGCAGGTGGAGGATCTCCCGGGCGTACACGAGCTCGACGTAGGAGCGCTTCACGGCCGCTCGGAGCGTCGCGCCCTGTGCGTCGAGTGCGAGGCCCAGAGCCCCCTGTTCCGCCGAGGTACGCTTGAGTCCGTAGTAGCTGGCCAGAGGCGACGCTACCTGCTGAGACACCGACCACCGTCGCTCGAGGAAACCGGGCAGTCCCAGCTCCTGCCCGTCGGGGATCCCTTCCTCCATGTAGCTGACCCGGGGAGATTCCAGGCCCCACCCGGACCACCATTCGCCCTCCAGGGCCGCGATTCCCTGTCGGGTCCGGTTCACGGCTGGATTCCGCTCCAGGGCGAGCCCGATGGCGTCGCGCACGCCGAGGACCTCGATGGGCGCCCGCTCCTGCGCCCTCAAGGCGGGGGGCATGGCGGAGAAGGCGCCCGCGGCGAGAAGCACGACCACGCCGATCCCCCGAGCCGTCGACCACAGGGTCGACCTGTGGGTCACGCGTTCCAAGGTCCCCCCTCCCCGTCAGCGGAACCCGAGCCCCCTGGCGCCCCCGCGCCAGCCAGCACCGGCGTGGGCTGGTCGGTCCAGAGACTGGCGTCGGGCCCGACCGGCACGCGCTCGTCCTTCTCCAACCACGCGTAGATGGTGGGCAAGACCAGGAGCGTCAGCAGCGTCGAGGTCACGAGGCCCCCGATGACGACGCTTGCCAGAGGCCGTTGGACCTCGGAGCCGGGTCCCACGTTGAACGCCATGGGGATGAAGCCCAGGCTGGCCACCAGGGCCGTCATGAGCACCGGCCGTAGACGGTCCGCCGCTCCGTCGATGGTGGCCTGCCGCACGCCGAACCCCCGGCGCCTCAGGTCGTTGATGTGAGAGATCAGCACGATTCCGTTGAGGACCGCCACACCGAACAGCGCCACGAACCCGATGCTGGCGGAGACCGAGAGATACAGGCCCCGCATCCAGAGGATGAAGACCCCTCCGGACAAGGCGAACGGCAGGTTCAGCAGGATCAGCAGCGCGTAGCGCACCTCACCGAACATCATGAACAGCAGCCCGAAGATGATGAAGAGCGCCAGGGGCACGACCACGAACAGATGCCGCATGGCCCGCTGCTGCTCCTCGAAGGCGCCACCGTACTCCAGGAAGTAGCCTCCCGGCATCACCAGGCTCTCGTCGATGGCGCGCCTGAGGTTGGCCACGTAGGAGCCGATGTCGATCCCGGCCAGGTTCACGCCCACGATCACCCGTCGCCACGCGTTCTCCCTCGCGATCTCTCGGGGTCCTTCCTGCGCCGTGACGGTAGCCACGCGGCTCAGGGGGATGAACCCGCCGTCGGGAAGCCTCACCGGCACGTCCATCAGCTTCCGGAAGCTGTCCCGCATGCCCTCCGGAAAGCGCAGGACGATGGAGAACCGGCGCTGGCCCTCGAACACCTGGCCGGACTCGTTCCCGCCGATGCCCGTCTCGATGATCTGCTGAACGTCGCTCACGTTGAGGCCGAAGGAGGCGATGGCTTCCCGGTCGATCTCGACGGTCAGGTACGGCTGCCCGATGGCTTGTTCCAGGTAGAAGTTGTCAGTCCCGGGCAGATCCGGCAGCAGCGCCACGATGCCCTCGCCGATGCGGTTCAGCTCCTCCAGGTCCTCGCCGAACACCTTCACCGCCACGTCCGACTTCACGCCGCTGGTGAGCTCGTCCACGCGCATGGCGATGGGTTGGGTGAAGTTGTACGAGAGCCCTGGCTCCGATGTCAGATACGGACGGATCTCTTCCTGGATGGCTTCTTTGGTCATGCCGCGTCGCCATTGATCCCTGGGCTTCAGCACGACCCAGACGTCGGTCTGGTGCACGCCCATCCAGTCGTTGGCCAGGTCCGATCGTCCGGTCTTCGGCACCACGGTCTGGATCTCCGGGATGTCACGCATGAGCTCCCCGGCGATCCAGTTCGCGTTGGCCACCGACTCGTCCAGCGTGACGGACGGCATCCGGACCTGTTCGACGAGGATGGACCCCTCGTCGAGCTCCGGCAGGAACTCCGTTCCCAGGAACGGGATCAGAGCCAACGACACCGCGAAGATCCCCCCCGCCACCGACAGGACCAACGCCCGGCGCTCCAGCGTGCGGTCCAGGAACGACCGGTAGCGGGGCTTCAGCCACTGGATGAGCCGGTTGGGCTTGATTCGCACGCCGGAGCGAAAGACCAGGGCCGAGACGGCCGGGACGTAGACCAACGCCAGGATCAGCGACCCGAACACGGCCGTGGCCACCGTGATCGCCATGGGCCGGTACAGGATGCCCTCCATGCCCTGGAAGGTCGCGATGGGCACGTACACCATGAGGATGATCAGGACACCGAAGAAGATGGGGCGCGCCACCTCGTGGGCCGCTTCCCGAATGACCTGCAAACGTGGCCGACGGCCTCCGTCCTCCTGGAGCCGGTGAGCCATGTTCTCGATCATGACCACCGAGCCGTCCACGACCATGCCGAAGTCGATGGCCCCGAGGCTCATGAGGTTCGCGGCCAGGCCGAACTCCCGCATGCCGATGAAGGCGAAGAGCATGGACAGGGGGATCACCGACGCCACGATGAGCGCGCCGCGGATCTCTCCCAGCAGGAGCAGCAGGACGGCGATCACGAAGAAGCCGCCCTCGAGGAGATTGGTCTGGAGCGTGTGCGTGGTGCGTTCCACCAGATCGGCTTGATCGTAGAACTTCTCGATCCGCACGCCCTCCGGCAGGCCTCGATTGACCTCCTCGATCTTGGCCTCGACCTGCTGGATGACCTCCCGGCCGTTGCCGCCCCGGAGCATCATGACGATGCCGGTGACCACCTCGCCGTTGCCGTCCTGGGTCACGGCGCCCTGGCGCAGCTGGCGGCCCAGCCGGACTTCGGCCACGTCACGGACGTAGACCGGGCGATCGGGGAGCTTGGCGACGATGATGTTCTCGATGTCCTCCCGGGAGCGGATCTGTCCGAAGCCCCGGACGATGTACTGCTCTCGATTGTGCTCCAGGAAGTTCCCGCCGGACACGGCGTTGTTGACCTCGATGGCACGAGCCACCGCGTCGATGCCGAGACCGAAAGCACGAAGCGAACGGGGGTTCAGCACCACCTCGTACTGTTTGACGAAGCCGCCGAACGAGTTCACCTCCGTCACGCCCTTCACCGTCTTGAGCTGGGGGGCGATGAGCCAGTCCTGGATCGTGCGGAGCTCGGTCAGGTCGTACGCGTCACCCCGGACCACGTACTGGTAGATCTCGCCCAGCGCCGTGGAGATCGGCCCCAGCTGAGGCGTGGACACTCCGTCCGGCAGCTCGTCGGCGATGCTCTGGACCCGCTGGGCCACGAGCTGGCGGGCGAAGTAGATGTCGGTGTCCTCCTCGAACTCCACCGTCACCGCCGACAGACCGAATTGGGAGATGGAACGGACCTCGGCCACCTCGGGCAGGCCGTTCATGGTGGTCTCGATGGGGAAGCTCACCAGGCGCTCGACGTCGTACGGCGAGTAGCGGCCCGCCTTGGTGATCACCAAGACCTGGACCGGCGTAACGTCGGGTAGCGAATTGATGGGCAGACGGAGGAGCGCGGCGCCGCCGGCGAACGCCATGAGGCCCACGAGGGCCAGGGCCACGTACCGGTGTTGCAGGCTGCTGTCGATGAGTCGCTTCAGCATCTCGCTGGCCTCGCCCCGGCGTCAGCCGCTCTCTTCCGACTCGCCGTACTGCTCGAAGCGAGCGAGAGCCTTGAGCGTGAAGACCTGGGTGATCGCGACCCGCTCGCCTTCGGTCACGCCTTCCGCGACGAAGACGGCATCCTCCGTCACGCGGGTGACGACGACGGTTCGCTTCTCCCAGTGACTCGCGTCGCGCTCGACGAACACCGTCGCTCGCTGTCCTTCGTACTCCACCGCGGCGAGCGGCAAAGCGATGACGGGCTCGCCGGTGGACGCCCGGATCTCCAGGCGCACGCTCTCACCGGGGATGGGCCACCCGTTCTCCGTATCCACGAAGATGTTGAGCGTGACGGAGCGGTTTCCGGCGGCCAGACCGGGGCTGATGGTCCCCACCGGGGCCTCGATGGCTCGTCCCGAGTAGGCCTGGGAGCGGATGCGGACCGGATCGCCGGGCCGGACGGCGTCAGCGTCCTCCGGCGAGAGGAATCCCCGGATCTGGACCCGGGCCGGGTCGATGATGGTCATCATCGTCTCGTAGGCGGTAACCGACTGGCCCAGCTCGATCAGGTGCTCGGCCAGCACGCCGGTCAACGGGGCGCGCACCTCCATCAGAGGGCGGCGGTCTTCCGACGTGGCCCAGTCCTCCAGGTCCTCGTCGGTGATGCCGATGGCGTGCAGCCGCGCGTGGGCCGCCGAGAGGAGGGCTTCGGCCCGAGCCATGTCCGCGCGCGCTTTGTCGAGGGACGAGGCCGGCATGATCTTCTTTTCCACCAGGGCCTCGGCCCGGATGACTTGCTGTTCCTGGTAGGTCTGCTCGGCCCGCGCCTGTAGCACCTCGGCAACCAGATTGGCCAGCTCGAGGCTCTCCAGCTCGGCCAGGAGCTCGCCTCGCGCCACGTCTTCGCCCTCGTGGGCGAGGATGCGAACGATACGGCCCGAGATGGGGGCGGAAACCTCGGCGTAGAAGTCGGGAGCGGGGAGCGCCGTGCCCGGCAGACCGATGGCGTACTCGACCCGCTCCGGCGCGACGAGGACGGTCTGGATCCCCAGCCTGCTTACCTGCTCCTCGGTAAGCGTGACCACCTCGATCCTGCCAGCTTCGGCGGCCTGGAGCGAAGGAGGCGAAGGAATGAGCCCATCCTCCGGGGGCGCACGCTCTTCGTCCTGGCAGCCTCCCGCGACGACCACCACGGCGAGAGCCCAGGCCCAGGCTCGTCTCATCGCTCCCTCCTCTCGTCTGCGCTCTGCGTCCTTTCGCGACTTCGGGACCCACCCGGCCGGCGGCCGTCGTCGCCCGGGATACCTGCCCAGATCAAGCTAGCCGGGCGTCGGCACGGTCTGCTGTCGGGCGATTCCCGCCTGACCTTGTGGGACCCACGGCGCTTCGGCGGTTCCCGAATCGCCACCCGCCCAGAGGGCGGGCCTCGCTCACGGATTCCCGAGCGCAGCCGTGTGGGTCTCCGCATCCTCCCGGCCCTCCGCTTCTTCCGAATCCGCGGCACCGGCGGGACCGTCCAGATACGCGTTGGCGGCGCCGTGCTCGTAGACCAGCTCACCGCCGCTGTCGCCGACACGCACGCCCGCCACGAGCAGGACCACGGCCATTGCAGCGCCCGCCAACCGGCCCGCCCGTCCAGCGCGCCCGGTGGTCAGGCCCACCGTGGTCACGAGCAGCGCCGCCACCGAGAGCCACAGGAACCGCTCCGCCGCTTCCTCGTGACCGTGGATGGCCGATTCCGGGACGATCTCCTCCACGACCTCCTCCTGGGCCTCGCCGCTCTGTACGGCCAGCCAGGCGGAGACGGTCAGGAGGCCGGAGAGCGCGACCACCATCGTCCACGCGCCAAGGGGGCTCGTGCCCCGCCGGATGGCGACCAGAGCCACCAGGGCGGCAAGGGGGAGGAGGACGGCGAGAGCGATGGGGAAATGCACCAGGGCCGGGTGAAGCGGGTCGGGTAGCATTGCCGTTCCTCCTTCGTTCTTTCGTTGGCGGTCGTGGCTTGTGAGACCGGTGTCCGGTGCCCAGTGTTCATGGACGAGGGAGCCGAATCACGCCTCTACGTTGCTCGGCACGCCGGCGCCGCGGTATCGGGCAGATGACTGAGTCCCCTGGAATCAAGGGATATCCGACAAATGACGGACCACGATGCCGACCGACTCGGGAACGGCGTGGACCAGAACTCGCGCCTCCAGGTGGTGCTTGTCGTGGTCTTCCTCGTCATCGTGACAGGCGGGATCGTCGACCTGATCCTGGATCAGCCCACGACCCTCCTGTCGGGTCACGTGCTCTTCGAGGTCGCCATGGTCGTCGTGTCGCTCGGGGCCGCCGCCTACCTGGCCTCGGGTTGGCTGCGCGCCCTCCGGTCCCAGCGCGAGCTGGAGGCCACGATCGGGCGTAGAGAAGCCGAGCGGGACGCCTGGCGTGAACGGGCGGGGCGGGCCCTCACCGTCCTCGGCGAGGCCATCGGTGATCAGTTTCGGCTGTGGGGCCTCACGCCGGCCGAGCGGGATACGGCGTTGATGCTGCTGAAGGGCTATAGTCACAAGGGCATCGCGCGCCGCACCGGGCGAAGCGAGCGCACCGTGCGCCAGCACGCAGTGGCGGTGTACCGGAAGGCGGGCCTCGCCGGCCGCGCCGAGCTGGCAGGGTTCTTCCTTGGGGACGTCTCACTGACCGACGCAGGAGACGGTCAGGGGCGCTGAGCCTCGCGCGCGATCGTCAGCGACTCCGCGCTGCCTTCGGCCACCGCAGGCGACTCGCCGATCACGGAGTCGACGAAGTAGCCGTAGTCCCGGTGTGGGATGAACGACATGTGAATGCGGCTGCGCAGCACGATGAAGCAGAACAGTAGCGTGAACAGCAGGAATTGAACGAAGAGGACGAGCACCACGCCGACGTTGTCGGCGATCCACCCTGGAACCGCGCCGTCCTGCATCAGACCCCAGGTGGACGCACCGAAGACGGCAAGGGCCAACACGGCGAAGGCCACCGACGAGCCCACGAGCAGGCGCACCCCGACTCGGTCCGCATACACCGAGATCGCGCTCAGGCCATGGGTGACCAGAGCGATGAAGTTCATCTTGGAGTGTCCGTCGACCCTGGCGGCCCGGGGCGTCGGCACCCTGTCGTGCGGCAGCCGGCTGTGGTAGACGGCGGCGGCGTAGTGGTTCCAGAGCTCCCCGACCGCCACGAGGCTACGCAACGCTGCACGGGGAATCACGCTGAAGTTGCCGACTCTCAGACCGAAGCCCGTGAGCGCCCGGTGCATCGACGCGTAGAGGTAGTAGAAAGCGCGAAAGAAGAGCCCCTCCGCCCGGCGACGGCGGCCCGCGAACACGATCGTGTCGTGGCCCAGCTCCACCATCCGGTCGAGCAGCGCGGGAAGGGCCTCGGGGTCGTCTTGCCCGTCGCCGTCCATCACGGCCACGGCGTCGGCGGCTGACCGTTCTTCGAGGTAAGCCAGCCCCACCGCGATCGCCCGCTGATGCCCCAGGTTACGGCGGAGGCGGAGCACGCGGACGGCGCCGAGGGCCCCGTACGAGCCCTCGGTCAGCTCTTGCGGTCGCGGATCCGTGGAGCCGTCGTCGACGAGCAGCACGTCGGCCCGGGCGCCGTATCGTCCCAGCACCGCGTCGATGCGTGGGAGCAGCACGGCCACCGCATCCCAGTCGTTGAAGACCGGGATCAGAACCTCCAGGGTCAGATCGCCCTTGCCCGTCATGTGCCTGTCTTCCTCGCCATGGACCTGTCATCGACCGGCTGCGCCGGAGCATCGAGTCGGGACGCCGGTCCGGTGGCGTCCGACCCCGCTCGCGGCGGGCCGCGGACGAGGCGATACAGGTGAATCCACCCCCCCGCCCTGCCGCCGAGCCCCTCGCCGTACACCGGGACCGAGTCGACCAGCAGCGGCTCGTAGCCCACCTCTGCCAGAGCCCGCCGAGTGTCGCCGCGCATGGGCCCGTGGCTGAGGTGGTGAGACGGCTCGTGGACACGGAGCTTCTCGAGCACGTCTCCGGTGCCGAGGAACTCGCCGATGGACGGCATGCCCAGCATGAGGGCGGGCGTGCCGGAGGAGTGGCCCATGAGCAGCGGGCTCTCTTCGGGAGCCCGCTCGAGGTCCTGGGTGATCATCCGGGCGACGTCGTGCATGGAGTGGTTGGGCCCGGCGAGGTACACCGCGATGGACAGGGTCTGGTCCGCCACGATGCCCGTGATCGCGGCGATGGCCAGGACCCGGCCTCCCTGACCGAGGCGGGCGACCGTCTTCAACGCGAGACCGGCGATCAGGGCCACGGCCGGGACCGCCGGGACGAAGTAACGCGTCGGCAGGTAGTGGGTCAGACCGATGAGGCCCAGGTAGCATGCGAGCCAGAGCAGCGCCCCGGCCAAGACCACCTTCTCTCTCCGCGTGAATACGTGCAGCAGCGGCAGGAAGAGCGCTGAGAGCAAGGCGACCACGGTCAGCGTGCTGTCTCGAACCGCCAGGTTGGCCAGAGCGAGCAGGAACCCGGTGACGATCCAGCCCACGTCGAGGCGAATCCGGTCCGACGTCACGCTCTGCGCCACCGCGGCGTAGTCCGCCGCGTGG
Organism: Gemmatimonadota bacterium; assembly: GCA_039586035.1. GTDB lineage: Bacteria > Gemmatimonadota > Gemmatimonadetes > Longimicrobiales > Gaopeijiaceae > JBDHHQ01. Next base: position 10,985 of record JBDHLD010000002.1, read on the forward strand.
GGCCAGACCCACAGCAAGAAGTAGAGCAGCCAGCCGGTGACGAGCGTGGCCAGCAGCCACACGACCGGCCGGAGCCGGTCGCCTCGGTATTGTTCGGCGACCAGGGGCACGAAGACCAGCACGGGGATCACGAAGACGGCGCTGGTCTTCGTGAGCAGACCCAGCAGCGCCGCGATACCGGCCCCCACGACGAGCCAGGGCGTCGGCCGCCGCGCCACCATCAGCAGCACGGCCAGGACGCACCAGAAGACCATGGCTACGTCGAGGTGGGCGTACCTGGAGTAGAAGAACAGGAGGGGGTGGCTCGCGAGCAGCAGCACGACCAGCGCGCCCGCGAGTCTGCCGACGGTTCGGCGTGCCAGCAGCCCCGAGACGACGATGAGGCCCCCCGCGAATGCGACCGAGACCAATCGCGCAGCCAACAAGCTCGTGCCGACGACGCGGAAGGCCAGCGACTGGAACAGGAAGGGCACCGGGTAGTTGAGCGCCGTGTTGTAGTCGGCCGGGATGAGCCAACGCCCCGTCTCGACCCACCAGACGGCGTTGCGGGCGTAGATGCCCTCGTCGTCGTAGACACCGCTGGACCAGCTCAAGTCCCAGGGAAGGTCCGCCTCGAGATCCAGCAGCCGGAGGGCAAACAGGAGTACGGCGAGGACGAGCGCCCCGACCGCCAGGTCGTCGAAGCGCGGTAGTCCGCCAGCCGTGGGGGGGACGGAAGCGGATGGGTCCGGCCGGTTCAATTCCCGCGCTCTCTCTCCAGCGCGCCTACCTCCCTATCGCCGCTCGGGCGGCGTGCCGTACGGGTACAGCTCGCTCAGGTCAACGTGTTGGTAGGGCAGCGCATCGAGGAAGGTCGTGCCGACGAACGGCTCCGGTGCCTCGACCACGATGATCTCGCGTGCGTACCCCGTCTCGTCGAAGCCCCTGCGAAAGTGAACCCGGGATTTGACCACGAAGACGTCGTAGTCCGACGGGTCCACGTCTCCCAGGGCGAAGCGCTCCGGATAGAGGATCTGGGCGTAGGCGGGAGTCAGGAAGACGAGGTTGCCGTCACCGAACTCCACGGCTGCGATCCGCTCGTACCCCAGACCCTCGCCGACGTGCGCCAGCGTGCCGGTGATGCGGTAGGGGGCGCCGCCGGACGGGGTGAACCCCCCGATCTCCATGTCGAAGGGATCGCCCGGCTGGGCTCCGGACTCGGTGATGGCGTCGAGTGCGGCGGGCGAGGTGATGGTCCCGTACAGGACCCTACCGATGCCGGCCGCCTCGAAGGCACGCAGGATGTGGGTCGCGTCACCGGGCCGGTCGCTGTGATCTCCTACGGCCACCGGGGTCGCGCCATTGGCCAGCGCTCGCCGGACCTGCCGCGCGGCCTCGGCCGGCTGTGGGTAGTCGCCCCGGGCGAAGTCCTCACGCACCCGCCAGACGTAGTCGTTCATGTCGTCAGCGATCCGGTCCGCCAGCGCCTGGTCGTCGTTGGTCATGACGTGGACCGTGGCCCCCACGTCGGGGACGTCAGACCAAGGGTAGCCGTAGAAGACGCTCACGAACGCGTCCCGCTCCCGCGCCTCCCAGCGGCGCGCTCGCTCCATGATGTCCATCGAGGGCGACTGGCCCGTCCACTGGAGCACCGTAGCGGTAATGACGCCCGGCTTCCGTGTCGCCGTGGTCGGCGTGTAATCGCCCCGCATGGTCCGCACCAGGGCCCTGGCGGCACGTTCGCCCTGGATCCGGGCGTCGTAGTGCGGATAACGCTTGGTCACGAACGCGAAGTTCGCCCACCGCAGAAACTCGCTGTCCTCGTTTCCGTGGAGGTCGAAGGTGCCGGCGATGGGGACGTCGGGCCCTACCACCTCGCGGAACCGTCGGGCGATCTCGGCCTCCGGACGCGGCACGTTTCGAACGGCCATGGCACCGTGGAGGGCCAGGTACACACCATCCACGGGCATGGCGGTCCGGAGGTCCTCCAACATCAGGTTCACGAAGTGATCGAAGGTCTCTTCGGTATTCCAGCTCCTGGACGACCCGCCGAACACGCCTGCCGGCGACGTGAGCCCCACGAGCTCCACGTCCCGGAAGTCCCGAGCCTGAGAGACGAAGCCGCCCACGTAGCCACCGGAAGACAGCAGCGCTTCGCCCTGCTCGGGCGCCCCCTGTCGCGTCCAATCCTCGACCTCCACGTCTCCGCCGGGGCAGAAGGTGCAGGTCTCGTGTGAGAAGCGCGCGACGGCGACCCGAAGGGAGAGCGGTTCGCCGTCAGCGGGGCCGGAGCGCTCACAGCCCGACAGCGCGAGCGCGACGGCCACGGCCGGAATGAGGAGACTTCGCATGGGGCACCTTCCGAGCACGAGTGCGAGGTGTGAGCCGCGGGCTCGGCCACTGAGCCCACGGGACGCCGCGAAGCGCGAGTCCGGCTCGGGCCTCGACGTCACTGACTACTGCTGCGTCTCGAGGCGCGCGAACGCGGCATCGCCCAGCTCGAGCCGGGAGACGTGGGCGCCCTCGTCCAGGCGGAACGTGACGAGCGACGTACCTCGCCAGCCCGCGTCCCAGGTCACCCGGAATGTGTCGTGATGCCAGTGCTCCAGAGCGCCCTGGAGGCCGGGTCCGTATTCAAGGCGCAATCCGCCGGCGCCGCCGCGTGACACCGTCACGGCTCCGTGCAGCCGGTCCTCGTAGTGCCCCACGTACGCGTCCTCGTCGAGGGACGGCGACGTGCCTGCCACCCGCTCCGCTTCGGCCCGGGCTCTGGCCTCGTCCGCCTCTCGGGCCAGCCCGTCGTACAGCTCCTTCAGGTCCGCGCTCCAGTCCCGGCCCGCACCGTCGCCGAACAGATCGAAGACGCGGTACATGAGGGCGTGTCGTAGCTCGGCGTGGTCTCGGTTGGCCAGGACGTAGACGCCCAGATTCTCCTCACGGATCAGCCCGTGGATCGCCACCATTCCGTCGATGCTCCCCGTGTGGAAGTCGACGGGTCGGCCTCCGTAGTCGTGTTGGAACCACCCCAGACCATAGGTGGTCCAGTGCGGCCGGGTCAGACGGGCCGTCGGGTAGAACTGATCGACGGGGATGATCGTGTGGGGCTTGAACAGCTCGGCGTAGCTCTCGTCGCTCAACAGCCGCTCGCCGCCGTCCGTCACGCCCCCCTCCAGCAGGAACGTCATCCACCGGGCCATGTCGTGAACGCTCGACCAGACCGATCCGGCAGCCGCCACCGGATCGACGCTGGCGTTCTCGATGACCGTCAGCTCGTCGCCGACCATGTCGTGGGGCAAGGCCACATCCGGCTGATCACTCAGCGTGGCCATCGTGGGGATGCTCCCATCCATGCCCAGCGGGTCGAAGATCCGCCTCTGGACGAAGTCGGCCCACGGCACCCCACTCACCGCCGCCACCACTTGGCCGGCCGCGGCATACATGATGTTCTGGTAGGTGTAACCGGCCCGAAAGGAGTAGGCGGGCGCGGCGTAGCGGATCCGACGCAGGACCTCCTCGGTGGTCGTCTCCTGCTCGTACCAGAGGAAGTCCGCGTTCCCCAGCCCGGCCCTGTGGGTCAGGAGGTCCCGAACCCTGATCTCGCGGGTCACGTAGGGGTCGTGGAGGCGGAACCTCGGCAGGTGGTCGATGACGCGGTCGTCCCAATCCAGCTTCCCCTCGTCGACCAGCATTCCCAAGGCAGCCGCCGTCATGGCCTTGGTCGTCGAGCCGATGGCGAACAGCGTGTGGATGCCCACGGGATCCGCGGTTCCGAGCCTGCGCACGCCGAACCCCTCCGCGAATCGGAGCTCGCCATCCTTTACGACGGCCACGGCCAGGCCCGGCACCTCCCAGGCCTCGACGCCGGCGGCCACGTAGTCCCGGAATCCCTCGAGTGGGGCCGACTGGCCCGCCAGCGGCCCCGGCAGCAGGCCGACCAACAGCGTCGCGGCCGGGAGCCAACAGCCTACGGAACGGGAGCGGCGGGCAGCGCTAGCGAAGGGGGATCGGAGGGCTTCCACGCGTTGAGGCCTCCATCGGGCCATCTCCCGTAGCGGTGCCGCTCCCTGGCGAGCCACGACGGCTCAGAGAATGATCGCGAGCGGAAGGAGGACCACGTAGCCGAGTACGAGGAGCAGCGGCGCGGCGGTGATGGATCCCTGTGCCAACAGGAAGTAGCCCAGGACGATAGCCGCGAGGCCGGCGGCCCCGAGTGCGCCGTTCACCGCCGAGAAGCGGAGAGAGGGCCGGTCTTCGGGATCCAGGTCTTTCGCTCGTGTTGCCATGACGGCGCGAATCCTACCGGCCCGTCCCAGCGCGGTCAACCCTCGTCCAGGTCCCCGTCCGCCTCGTTTCCATCCATCTTCCGCAGAATCCGATTGAGCCGGGACCGGCTGATCCTCATGAGACGGGCAGCCTCGCTCTTGTTACCTGCCGTGATCGCCAGGACTCGCTGTACGTGGGCGAGGATGGCCGTCTCCAGCGTGAGCCCGGCAGGGTCGCCGTCGTCGCCGGGCGCCCACGTCGACGGGGGGGCGTGGGCCGGCCCACGCTCCGGCGGAACGATGCTCCCCAGAGACAGGTGCCCGGCGCCGATCGTGGAGCCGCGCGCCAGGATCGCCGCTCTGGTCAACGTGTTCTCCAACTCGCGGACGTTGCCCGGCCAACGGTAGGACCGGAGTCGGACCATCGCCTCGGGCGAGATCTGGTGCACGTCGCTGTCCGTCTCCCGTCGGATCCGCTCCAACAGGGCATTGGCCAGCAACGGGATATCGCCCTCCCGCTCCCGGAGCGCCGGCACGCGTATCTCCACCACCTTGAGGCGGAAATAGAGGTCCTCCCGGAACTTCCCGGCTCGAACCAGCTCTTCGATGGGCTGATGCGTGGCCGCGATGACCCTGGCCTCCGTTTTGCGCGGACTCTCGCCGCCCACCGGGTAGAACGTCCGATCCTGCAGGACGCGGAGCAGCTTGGTCTGGAAGCCGGACGAGGTGTCCCCGATCTCGTCGAGGAAGATGGTGCCCGAGCCCGCGAGCTCGAAATACCCGCGTCGGGAAGAGACCGCCCCGGTGAAGGCCCCCTTGGCATGGCCGAACAGCTCGGATTCCAGGAGCGTATCGGTCAGCGCCGTGCAGTTCACGGCGATGAACGGTTGATCGGCATGGGCCGAGTAGGTGTGGATCGCGCGGGCCACGAGCTCCTTGCCCGTTCCGGTCTCGCCCCGAACGAGCACCGTGGCCCGGTTCCGCGCCAACACCCCGATCATCTTGTAGATCTCGATCATCCGCGGGTCGCGCCCCACCACCTCGCCGTCCCCCGCTCCCGAGAGCTCGTCGACCTTGGGGGCGCCGGCCTCGCGATTCAGGGCCTGCTCGCGCAGGCACCGCTCCACCAGCCCGTCGATGGCGGAAATCTGGACCGGCTTGACGAGGTAGTCGAAGGCGCCCGCCTTCATGGCCGCGACGGCCGACCCCATGTCCTCGTGGGCCGTGACGACAACGACGTCGATGCCTTCTGTGTCTGACCGGACCCGTTCGGTGAGCTGGACCCCGGTCATCCCGGGCATGCGAAGATCCGTGATGATGAGCGCCGGATCGAAAGCGGAAACGACCGAGAGGGCCTCTTCGGCGCTTCCCGCCTCCTGGACCGTGTATCCCGAGTGCTTCAGCTTGGCCGTGAGAACGCCGCGATGGTCGGCGTCATCGTCGACGACGAGGATTCTCTCTTGCATCGGCGGCTTCTCACTCTTCCGGTTCTTCGGGTCCCTCCGAGTTATACTCCGACGCCCCTCGCTTGGAGCCACCCTCGTCCCGTACCTCCTCGGTCTCCGACCGCTGGGAAGGTACGGGAGCCAACGGCTTCAACCACGTGACGGCCGGAGGCCCGGCGGTCCATGACTCCCTTCGTGACGGAGCCCAACCGGTCCACGATGCGCTTGCCCGACCCTCGATTCGCCGGGCCGGTGGGTGATCGGCTCCGAGCCAGTAGGCGGGGTGGTCGGGGTCCTCGCGAGCCCTGAGGCGAGCCAGGGCTTCCCGGTCACGTCGGCGCCTGATCATCACCATGACCACCAGCGCCACGGAGAGCGCGGACCAGAAGATCAAGGAGTGGGAGAGCACCAGAAGCCACCCGTACCGCTTCTTCACGTACTTCTGCCAGTCCTGCTCGAGCTGCCCGGCCGTCACGCCGTACGTGGTTCTCAGCGCGCGGTCGAAACCCACTTCGGGCATGCGCGCCAACAACACCTCGAGCCCCCGCGTGCCGCTCTCCTCTACGAGGTACTCCAGCACCGTGGCCGACAGGCCGTAGGCCAGCTCCGCGGCTGCCCGGTCCCGGGGCCACCTGAGCGCCAGCGAGTCCAACGGTGGGGCCCGCCCGGTGGCGAAGGCCACACGCAGACGCCACCCCTCCATCGCGTCCCAACCACCCGACGCCCACTGTGCGTAGCCCTCGTCGAACCAACGGGGTGCGCGGCGTCCGGACATGTGTTGGTGGAGCGCCAGGTGTGCCCACTCGTGCCGGAGAACGGTGCGGAGCTCGATTCCCCGACCTCGGCCCGAGCTGAAGAGGGGTAGGACCATGGTGGTGTCTGCGGGAATCGCGACGCCCGCCCCCCACCCGGGAATCCGGCCACCGGTCACCTCGTCGAAGGCCTGCTCGTCTGGCGCGAGATAGATGCGAACGTTCCGAGGCACCCCCGGTGGGAGGCCGGGGAGCGGCGCTTGAGCTTCCGCGAAGGCGAGGAATCGCGCTGCCCGCGCCGAGTCGCCGTCCTGGTAGAAGACTCGGGCGCGCTCTCCCTGGAGACCCTGGTACGGAGGAGCCTGCGGGGTGACTCCCCCTACCTGGATGACCAACAGGAGAAGGGAGAGAACGGCAGACGGGCTCACCTGCTCGTGGCCTTCTCGAGCCCCGCGACGCCGGTCTTCGCTGCCTCGTTTTCCGGATTGAGCTCCAGGGCTCGCTGCCAGAGCATGCGCGCCCACTCGACGTCGTCCTCCCGAAGCGCGATGGCGCCGAGCTTGGCGTACACGTCGTCGCCCAGCCGGGGATCGAGGTTGACGGCTTTCTCGAAGTGGGCGCGGGCTCCCGCCACGTCCCCCCGACGGAAGGCGAAGTCCCCGAGGTTCTTGTGGGCCTGGGGCGTCGGGTTCGGTAGGGAAACCGCCTTCAGGTAGAGCTCCTCGGCGCTGTCGGGCTTTCCCTGGCGCTCCCGCACCGCCCCCAGGTTCACCAGCAGGGCCGTGTCCTCGGGATACCGCCGCAACCCCTCCTCGCCGACGGCCGCGGCACTGTCCAGATCGCCCATCATCGCGGCGGCCAGCACACCGTAGGCATAGTAGAGGGGCGGCGCACCGTTCTTGAGCAACCGTCGGGCTTTGGACAGCCGTCGCCGGGCCTGCGTCGGATCGCCCCGCTTCAGCGCTACGATGGCCCGGGACAACGCGGCATCGGCATCGGAAGCGTCCCGGGCCAGCAGCTTGTCCAGCACCGACTCCGCTTCCTCGAGTCGGCCCAGGTGTTCCAGGGCCAGGGCACGGTTCTTCAACACGCCCGGGCGACCCTTCACGGACTCGTCCAGGGCGTCGAGATGCTTGAGGCTGTCCTGATACGCGCCCAGCTTCAGTGCGATGACGGCGAGCCCGAAGCGTGCCTCCGTGTCCGACGGATCCGAGGCCAACACGCGTTCGAACTCCCGCGCCGCGTCGGTATACAGACCCGTTCGGTGGTAGGCGGGAGCCAACTCGCTCGATTCTGAGACGTCTTCCACGAGAGGGTCTCGAATCCGCTGGCCCGTCTTCGATACGAAGCCCGCCTGCGCCAAGCCGAAGAGGGCTTTGGCCGTGTCGAACTCCACGAGGCCCGAAGCCTCGACCAGGTCCTCCACGGTGCGCTCGCCGTCGAGGAGCGGGAGGATTCGCCGCTGGTTGTCGGTCAACTCGACGTCCGCGTCGTCCTCGTCGGGAAGATGCTCCACGGAAAAGATGAGATCGAAGTCGGAGATCTTCTTCTCGATCAGGCTCCACTCGTCCACGCGGCGGGCGCCCTCCAGCAGGAGCCCCTCGGCGTTGATGGACACGAGCATGACCTCTTCGGGCGGAGCCTCATCGGGCTCGAACCGGAACGTTCCCTCGCTCCAACCGAAGAGATGGTAGACCGCCTCCTCGATCTGTAGGGTGACGAAGCGGTTCAGGTCCTCCTCCACGAGCGAGCCCTGGCCCATCAGGATCTCGCCCAGGCGCCGCCCAGGGTCCTTGCCCTGCGCGTCGATCCCCTGGGTAAGCTGCTCCTCGGTGATCACCCCGTTCTTGACCAGCAGGTCGCCCAGGCGGTCCGGACGGTTCAGCACGCTGGCGTAGATCACCCGGCCCTTGGCGAAGTAGACGTTCCCGTAGCTGGGCCGGTTGCTCACCGTGAGACACCCGGTCTTCCGCCCCATGGCCAGCAGCTGGCAGATGTCGGCGAGCCCGACGTGGGCGAGGTTACCCTCGATGGCCATCAGCCAACCTCCTCGGCGAGGCGCTCGACGATGCGTGGCCAATCCCAGATCACGGACTCACGGGACGGCAGCCACTCGACGTGTGGAGCCGTCGCCCGGGGAGCGGGCTGCGTCTTCGGCGGCGGCTTCGGCATCGGGGGTGCCATGGGCGCTCCGCTGTCAGCGGCTACGCCTGCCCCTTCTTCGAGCTCCAGCACGAGCCCGCCCTCGAAGCGGGTCCGCAGGCGGTCCTCGATCCCGTCGATGGACGACGGCGGTCGATCGGCGGACAGAAGCACTCTGGCGCCGGTCCGTTTGAGCGACTCGAAGAGGTGGAAGAACTCCTCCTGGGCCCGCTCGGTGTCCGCGAGCTGCTCGACTCCGTGGAGCAACAGCAGGTCCGTGGTCCACCAACGCTCCCTCCATGCCCCGGCGACTCCGGTGGACAGGGACTCGATGAACTCCCCGGCGAATCCCTCGACGGAGATCAGAGCGATCCGCAGCTCTGGCCGCAGCTCCTGAGCGGTGCGTCCCGTGGCGCTCTGCAGCTCCAGGCCGAGCTTCCCGTCCGCGCTCCACACGTAGAGCGGGTTGTAGTCGGGATGCTGGTCCGTGATCAGCTGCTCGGCTACCCGCAGCGCCAACGGTGAGAAGCGATCGGCCAGCTCATGGAGCTTGGGGCCCGCCGGAAGGGCCGGGAACGGGCGGTGTCGTTCCCGCGCCGACGCCAGCAGTGCCTCGGCCTCCCGCAGCCGGTCGGGGTTGGACAGCAGCTCGACGGCCGCCTCGGGCCACGGATTCCCGATGCGATCCAGCTCCGCTCGCACCTCCTTCAGGCGCTCCAGCTCGTTGCGGAAGCTCTTGGCGGCCTCCCGCACCTCGTCGGCCGAGTGCTTGTCCTGGAGAAGGCGCTCCAGCCGGGCGGCGCTGAAGCCTTCGGCCTCCGCCTCCGCCATGGTCGTCCGCACCATGGCCCGCAGCCGCTCCTCCTCGTCGGACACACTGGTTTCCAGAGTCGCGGAAAGCTCCTGAACGAAGGAGGCGAACTCACTGCCCTCACGGCTACCGCCAGCGGGCCCCAGGATGTCGACGATCTGTTCCGGAAGCACCTCCCGTTCCTCGATCTCCTGGATCGCCAAAACCCGGTTCAGCGCACCCTGCAGCTCCCGGATGTTGTCGTAGGGGTAGCGCGCGATCGCCTCTCCGGTGCCCACTGCCAACGAGGTTCCACGATCCGAGACCTTCTTGAGCACAATGGCCACCCGGGTCTCATACTCGGGCAGCGCGATGTCTACGATGAGTCCTCCGGAGAACCGCGACAGCAGCCGGGCATCGAGATCGTCGATGTCGGCCGGGGGCCGATCGCTGGCCAGGACCACCTGACTGCCGGAGCCGGTCAGGGCATCCAGCGTGCCGAGAAGCATCTCCTGGGCTTCGGGGTGGCCCGTGATGAACTGCACGTCGTCGAGAAGGAGGATGTCGAGGTCGCGGTACGTCTCACGGAGGACGTCCTTTTCCCCACGCTCCAGCGCCTTTTCCAGGTCGTCCAGGTAGCTCTCTAGGGTCTTGTAGAGGACGCGCCCCGACCCGAGCCCCTGACCTGCCTGGTTGGCGATGGCGGTCAGCAGATGCGTCTTCCCGAGCCCGGACGACGAGTAGATGAACAACGGATTGAAGCTCCGGCCCGGCGAATCTGCCGCGCGCCGAGACGCAGCCGAGGCCAGACGGTTGGCCGGGCCGACGACGAAGCTCTCGAAGGTGAGCTGGCGATCCAGATCCACGAGTGGCTAGGGCTCAGTGAACGGCAGGTGCCTCATTCGGCCGGGAACGTCTGATCCAGCCGCTCGAGCATCGTGTCCTCCAGCGCAGCCAGCGGGCCCAAACCCGCCCGCGACCCCTCCATCGCTCCTCGCAGGGTTTCGACCGCTCGGGAGGCGCGGCCCGCGTCCGCATCGGGCTCGAAGAGGGAAAGGAGAAGAACCGGCCCTCCCTGTGTCCCCAATTCCTGCACGGTAACGCGACCGCCGCGGCCCACCGCCACCAGCTCGCCCACCTCGCCGGAACCGGAGAGCTCGCCGATGCGCCGACCCGAGGCGTGGATGCGGGCCGCGAGAGTGGCCAGATCCCCCACCCGCCCGGCACGGGGCAGCCCCGTCCGGGCCAGAACGCTGCCTTGCCGGTCCACCAGGGCCGCCGAACGGGCTCCGGAGCCCGCGGTAAACTCCTCGAGAGCGGCCTCCATGCGGCGCTCGTCGGTCGACGTCAGGTCTGTGTTCTTCATCGCCCGGGCTGTTCGGTTCAACATGGACGGCCGCCGTGACTCCTGGGCCGGCCGATGCCTCTAGTCTACGCGGGGTCCGCCCCGGTCGCTATTTCGACCTCGGGCCCGTGCGGCGTCATACACCGGAACCCCTAGGGATTCTCCCTGGCCCACGCCGCCACCTCGGCCAGGTCCGGCGGGAGCGGTGCCTCGAACGCGAGCTCCTCTCCGGTTCGCGGATGCTCGAACGACAGCTCCGCGGCGTGCAGGAACTGGCGTGTCGTGCGCCGGGCCAGCTCTCGAGCCCAGGCCCGCGCCTGTCCACCCATTCCCCGTTCCCAACCAGCGCCGTACACGGCGTCGCCCACAACGGGATGGCCGATGTGCGACAGGTGCACGCGAATCTGGTGGGTGCGTCCCGTGCCGAGCGAAACCCGGAGCAGCTCCGCAGCCTGCCAACGCTCCAACACGGCGCATCGGGTGAGGGCGAGGCGCCCGCCCTCCCTTACGGCCATCCTTTTCCGGTCGGTCGGATGCCGGCCGATGGGCCCGTCGATGGTCAAAGGGCTCTTTGGAAGGTGGCCCCAAGACGCTGCCAGGTAAAGACGTCTGACCTGCCGCTCTTTGAGCGCCCGTGACAACGCCCGGTGGGCCTGGTCGTCTTTGGCGACGACCATGAGCCCGGAGGTGTAACGGTCCAATCTGTGGACGATCCCGGGCCGCAGGGCTCCACCCACGCCGGACAGGTCGCGGACGTGGTGGAGCAGCGCGTTGACGAGCGTGCCCGAGGCGTGCCCGGGCGCCGGATGGACGACCAGTCCCGGCGGCTTGTTGACGACGACCACCGAGGCGTCCTGGAACACGATGTCCACGGCGATGTCCTGGGGCTCGGCCGTCAACGCCTCCGGGGCGGGAATCTCCACCTCGATCCGCTGCCCCGATGACACCGCTTCGGACTTCCGCGGGCTGCGCCCGTCGACGAGCACGCGCCCCTCTCGGATCAGGGCCGCGACCCGGGTCCGCGACAGGCCCAGCCGGGCCGCGAGCCAACCGTCCAGGCGTCCCTCCGCCGACTCGTCCACCGTTAGCACCTCGGTGGACGCCCCCCCCGCCGTCATCGGCCACCCAATCCGATGCGAGGTGGGACGCCGGGCTTCGAGGCCGAGCAGGGTCGCGCCGCCAGCCCGTCAGCTCCCGTGTCGGCTGAGGCCGATGACCGCGGTACGGCCATCGAGGTCCACGTCCTGGGTGGCGTCGTAGGCACTCGGGTCTCCGTCGGCCGTCACGTCCAGCGCCTCGGCCAGGGTCTCACCGGCGATGAACCCGCGATGGGCAGAGACCGCGGCGATCACCTCATCGACGCCGAAGATGCCGAGATCGATACGGTCGGTAATCTCCAGTCCAGAGTCCTTGCGGAGCCGCTGAATCCGGTTCACGAGCTCGCGGGCGAGACCCTCGGCCACCAGCTCGTCGGTCAAGCCCGGATCGAGCGCCGCCGTGTATCCGCCCTCGCTCTTGACGACCAGGTCGCCCCGAGCTTCCTCCACGACCTCGAAGTCCCCAGGCTCCAGTCCGTGGCTCTCGCCCTCCAGGTCGACGACGAGCGGCTCCCCGCCCTGGAACGCCGCGAGCGCTTCCGGCGTGAGCGAGCGGATCGCCGCCGCGGCCATGTTGGTGTTCTTGCCGAAGCGCGGTCCGAGCGCCCGGAAGTTGGGGCGCGCCGCGAGCGTGACCAGCTCCTCGGCCGTACCCAGAAACTCCACGGACTTGACGTTGAGCTCGTCTTGGAGCAGCTCCAACAACTCGGGGCGCACGCTTGTCCCACCGAGCACGCCGAAGAGGCGAGACAGGGGCTGACGCACGCGGATCTGAACCTCCTCACGGGCTGCCCGTCCCAACGAAACCAGGGCGCGCACCGCTGCCATCTCCGCCTCCAGCTCCCCGTCCAGCGCGGTCTCGTCGACCACGGGGAACCGGCTGAGGTGTGCGCTCTTGCCGGTCAGCCCGCGGTGCAACCAGTCTCCGGTGAACGGCGCCAGCGGAGCGATGAGCAGGGAGATTGCCCGGAGGCACTCCCACAGCGTCCGGAACGCGGCTCGTGCGTCGGCGTCGTCCCCGCTCCCCCAGAAACGCGACCGCGACCGCCGCACGTACCAGTTCGACAGGTCCTCGTTCAGGAAGTCCGCGACCTGGCGGTAGGCCCGCGTGATCTGATAGCCGTCCAGCTCCTCGCCGACCGCACCCACGAGGCGGTTCAGGCGGGACAGAATCCAGCGGTCCAGGATGTTGCGCTCGGCCGCCGGCGTATCGTCGTCACCGGCCTCCCATGCCTCGACGTTGGCGTAGAGCGTGAAGAACCGGTACGTGTTGAAGAGCGTGTCGAAGAGCTTCCGCGCCGCCTCGCGCACGCCCTCGGAAGCGTATCGCTTCGATACCCACGGGTTGCTCGACGTGATCAGGTACCAGCGCAGGGCGTCCGAGCCGTGCTCGGCGATGGCGTCCCACGGATTCACCACGTTGCCCCTGGACTTGGACATCTTCTGCCCCTCGGCGTCCAGGATCAGGTCGTTGACCACGACGTTGAGGTAGGGCGTGCCCCGCCCCAGCATGGTCGAGATGGCCAGGAGCGAGTAGAACCATCCCCGTGTCTGGTCGAGTCCCTCGCAGATGAAGTCCGCCGGGAAGTGGCGCTCGAACTCCGCCTGGTGCTCGAACGGAAAGTGCCACTGGGCGAACGGCATGGCCCCCGAATCGAACCAGACGTCGAGGACGGCCTCGGACCGTCGCATCGTGCCTTCGCAGTCGGCGCACGCCCACGTGACCTCGTCGATGTACGGGCGATGGGGATCGAAGTCCGCCGGCAGTCCGCCTGCACGCGCGCTCAGGTCGTCCAGGCTCCCGATCCATTCGGTGTGGTCGGGGTCCGTCTCGCAGACCCAAACGGGCAAGGGCGTTCCCCAGAACCGCTCGCGAGACAGCGCCCAGTCCACGTTCCCCTTGAGCCACTCCCCCATCCGGCCCTCGCCGACTTCGGGTGGGAACCAATGGATGGCGGCATTCTGCTTCAGGAGCTCGTCCTTCAGACGCGACGTGGCGGCGAACCAGGAGTCTCGCGCCATGTAGATGAGGGGCGAGTCGCAGCGCCAGCAGTGAGGGTACGAGTGGAATACCTTCTCGACCCGGAACAGATTGCCGCGGCGCTCCAGCTCCTCGATGACGACGGGGTCCGCGTCCTTCACGAACATGCCACCCACCACCGCCGTGCTCTCGGTGAACGATCCCGTGTCGTCCACCGGCCTGAGCAGGGGAAGCCCATGCCGCTTGCCGGCGGCATAGTCATCGGCGCCGAAGGCCGGCGCCATGTGCACGATGCCGGTGCCGTCCTCCGCGCTCACGAAGTCCTCGGCCACGACGGTCCACGCGTTGCCGACGTCCGTCGGCTCAGGCACCAGGTCCAGGGACCGGCCGTACCGCCGACCGACCAGCTCGCTGGCCGGGTACCGGGTCAAGACCTCCGCCCCTTGGCCGAACACCCGCTCGACGAGGCTTTCGGCCAGGATGAGTCGGCGGCCGTCCTGGGCGACCTCGGCGTAGAAGAGACCCGGGTTGACGGCCAGACCGACGTTGGACGGCACCGTCCACGGCGTCGTGGTCCACACCAGAAACGCCCGACCGTCCGGGTCCGGCTCCCCGTCGTCGGTGAGGAGCGGGGCCAGGAAGTAGAGCGACGGATCCTCGACGTCCGCGTAGCCCTGGGCCACCTCATGGGAGCTGAGGGCCGTTCCGCACCGAGGGCAGTACGGTACGCTCTTGTGCCCACGGTAGAGGAGGCCGTTCCGGGCCAGCTCGGCGAGGATCCACCACACGGACTCGATGTACTCGGGGCGAAACGTCACGTACGGGCGCGAGTAGTCGAGCCAATAGGCGATCCGCTCCGAGAGGCTCTCCCACTCGGTCTTGTAGGTGAACACGGAGTCGCGACACACCTCGTTGAACCTTGCGATCCCGAGGGCCTCGATCTCGGGCTTGCCGGAGATCCCGAGCTTCTTTTCGGCCTCGATCTCAACCGGTAGCCCGTGCGTGTCCCACCCTGCGATACGCGTGACCGACCGCCCCTGCATGGTCCGGTGGCGGCACACGAGATCCTTGATGGTGCGGCTGATGATGTGATGGAGCCCGGGACGACCGTTGGCCGTGGGTGGACCTTCGTAGAAGACGAAGGGCTCGCCTTCGGCGGTGGCCGTCAGCGTCTGGTGGAAGAGGTCTTCCTCGCGCCAGCGCTCGAGGGTCTCTTCTTCCAGGGCAATGAGTGACTCGGGAAGCTCTGGGTATCGCATGTGCTCGATCGCGCCCGTGGAGCAAGCGTCAGTTTGATGGAGGGAGGCCGACCCGGCCTGGCGTCAGAGCTCGGCCACGACGTCGTGGATGATGCTCGTCAGGGCTGGCTCGGCGTCCCTGGCTGTTTGGATGATCGTGGCGATGTCGGCGACTTCGAGGGCATCCGGCAGACACAGGTCCGTGACGATCACGATGCCCAGCACCCGCATGCCCATGTGTCTGGCCACGATCACTTCGGGAACCGTGGACATGCCGACCACGTCGGCGCCCATGGTCCGAAGCATGCGGTACTCCGCACGCGTCTCCAGGTTCGGCCCGATCACGGCGGCATACACGCCGCGGTGCAGCGCGATGCCCTTCGACAGGGCCACTCCCATGGCCTTTTCCTGCAGCGTGTGGTCGTACGGCTCCGACATGTCAGGGAAGCGCGGCCCCAGCGCGTCGAGATTCGGTCCCACCAAGGGGTTGTCGCCCAGCAGGTTGATGTGATCGTCCAGAAGCACCAACGAGCCGGCCGGCCACAGCGGGTGCATGCCGCCGCACGCACCGGACACGACGAGGGTCTCCGCGCCCAGCATCCTCATGACCCGGACCGGCAGCGTCACCTGGCGAAGGTCGTACCCCTCGTACCGGTGGAAACGCCCCTGCAGGGCCACCACCGGCGTACCGCCCAACATCCCCAGGATGAGCCGGCCGGAGTGGCTCTCTACCGTGGGCGCCGGGAAGTGCGGGAGATCCTCGTAGGGTATGGCAACCGACTGGTCGATCTGCTCGGCCAGTCCACCGAGGCCCGTGCCGAGGACGATCCCCACGCGGGGCGTGAAGGCGCTCCTGTCGCGAACGGCATGGACGGCCTCTTCCAGCAGGGCCAGCTGAGCCGAGCCGCCGTCACTCTCCACGGAAGGGAGGGTCCTCACCGTCCGCGTTGCCGGTGCGCTCGTCGTAAACCAGCGTCGACGTCCAGACGCGGGGGTCCGTGGCCGGCTCCGGTCCGGGTCCGGAGTCGTCGGCCGTTTCCCGTGACGCCTGCGCGTCCTCGAGGGGCTCACCCTGGTGCGCGGCTGCCCGATCCACATCGTCAGGCCCGCCGGAAGGCTCGGCTCGGCGGGCTTCATCACTCGTGGGCGCGAGGGTCTCGATGTCCACGGGCACGGCTGGCTCGGCTGGCTCGGCGTCGTCGACCTCGAGGCCTGCCGCGGCGCCGGTCGCGGCCGCTGGTGGACCGCTCGCCTCCTGCCACTTGAACCCGGTCAGGTTGATCTCGAGCGCCTCTTCCTCCGTGGGCGCCTTCATCTCCTCGACCTCGACGTCGTCCAGCTCTCGCTCCAGGAGTCCGCGGAAGGACTTGAGGAACCGCACGCGACGTCGCTCGAGCTCCTCGATCGAGGCTAGCAGGTCCTCCGCCCGGGTTCGTCCGTGCTCCAATGCGCGCTCCACGTGCGCCTGGGCGTCCCGCTTCAATTGCTGAGCCTGGGCCTCGATGCGCCGCCGGGCTTCCTCCGCGTCGGCCCGGGACTCGCGCTGAAGCAGATCCGCTTCGCGCCTGGCCTGGCCCAGGATGTCCTCCCGCAGCTCCTGTGCGGTCACCAGAGCCTCCTGCACCGCCCGCTCCCTCCCCTCCTGGGATCGAAGCTGGTCCGTAAGCCGGGCCGTTCGCTCCTTTAGGGTCAGGTTTTCCTTCACGAGCGCTTCGAGGCGCTCCGCCACGAGCTCGAGGAAGCCGTCCACCTCGTGAGCATCGTATCCCCTGAGTTGCTTGGCGAAGTCTCCGCGCTTCTTCCGGACGTCGAGTGGGGTCAGGTCGATCATTTGGGTCGCTTCCCGAAAAGTGCCGTACCGAGGCGTACCATCGTGCTGCCCTCCTCGATCGCGATGCCGAAGTCGTTCGTCATCCCCATGGACAGCTCACTTCCTACGTTCTCCGAGAGCTTCCGCGCCGCCTCGAGGGTCTCCCGCAGGCCCCGAAAGGCGTCGCGAAGCCTACCCTCGTTGTCGGTGAAGGGCGCCATGGTCATGAGCCCTTCCACGCGGAGCCCTCCGAGCTCCAACACCTGTTGAACGGCCTCCAGCGCCTTCTCCGGGTCGAGCCCGCTCTTCGACGCCTCACCCGACGTGTTGACCTGAAGCAAGACGTCGAGCGTCCTTCCCGTCTCGGCGGCCGCGGCGGACAGCCGCCGGGCCAGCTTGACCGAGTCGACGGAGTGCACGATGTCGGCCACCGCCGTGACGCGGGCGGCCTTTCGACTCTGCACGTGCCCGACCATGTGCCACCGGGCCGCCGCGTCCGGCATTTGGGCACGCTTCCACTCCAGCTCTTCCACCCGGTTCTCGCCGAGGTCGGAGAGACCGGCCTCGAGGGCCGCCGCCAAGGCAGCGAGGGGGTGTGCCTTCGTCACCGCCACGACCCGCACGGCCTCGGGCTCCCGGCCAGCCCTCTGGGCCGCCCGGGCGATGGCCTCCCGGACTCGCGGCAGGGCTTCCTGGAGCGTCGCTCGATACATCGGACAATTCTAAGTCGCGCGAGGAGAATTCCAAAGAACGTCGGTGGGCGCCTCCTACGCAGGGCCGTTTCCAACCGGCTCCGAGCCCGAGGCCCCAGCCGCGCCCCGCGGTCGTGCACCGCCTCATCTCGCCTCCGACCGAATCCGGAATGACGGGCCGCGCCTCCGGCGGCGCGGGTGTCCACGAGAAGGACCCCCGCCGGCAGCGCCGACGGGGGTCCGTGTTCTCGCGGCCCTGCGGCGCCTACCGAGTCGTGAACGTAATCGGTAGGGACACCCAGACCGGCACCTTCTTGTCCCGGTTCAGCGCGGGGGAGAACTGGAACACGCCCGCTACCTTGATGGCCGCCTCGTCCAGCGCAGTGTGTCCGGACGATTGGTTGACCCGGGTGTCCTGCACCCGCCCGTTCTCGTCAATGAAGAACCAGACCTGCACGGTGCCGCCGATCCCGGCGTCACGCAGGAGCGGCGGATATTCGCGCTGAAGCGCCCGCTGCACCTCCGACCGGTTCCTGATGTCGGGCGCCACGGTGAAGGGCGTAAACGTAGGAGCCGCCGAAATGTCCGTACCGCCCTCCTCGGGTGGCGGCGGCAGATTCTCGACCGGGTTATCCTCAAAGGTCGTCGGGGCGATCGTGATGTCTTCGTCGATGTTCGCTTCCGCGACCACGGGTGTCGCCGGTCGCGAGATCTGCTCCGGCGGCGGCGGGATCTCGATCTCGGGCGGTAGCTCGATGGCCTCGAGCTCGTCGGCCGTGAACGACACGTCTTCGGCGGTCAGATCCGGGAAGAACTCGAAGAACGCGAAGTGGAGGAGCGTGGCGACGATCATGGAACCCCAGAACCAGTTCCCGAACGATCGCTTGAACTTTTCGTTGGCCGTCAGCTCGAGGCCGACGGTCGTGCCTGGCTCGCTCATCGTCTTGCCCTCGTCATGCTCTGCTCGATCTCAGTAGCGAACACCACTCGCACCACACCGGCTTCGACCAGCTCCTTCTGGACCGCGTCGATGTAAAGGTACGGGACGTCGCGATCGGCCCGCACCGAAATCACGAGCCTGCGGTCGGACGCCGCGTACAGGGGAGCTACCGTCTGGCTCACCTCGGCCATGCCGTGTGGACGATCGTTGATCCAGATGGACCCGTCCTGCTCCACCCAGATATTCAAGATGTTCTTCTTCTTCTCGTCGATCTTCTCGGTGGCCTCGGCCGCCGCCCAGTCGATGCCGCGCTCTTTGTCGGTGCGGAAGACCGTCGTCACCATGAAGAAGATGAGGAGAAGAAATGCGATATCGGCGAGCGACGACGACGGGATCTCGTCGGAGGCCTTGGACTTACGCTCGAATCCGCCACCCTTGATGGCCATCGGTCAGTTCTCCAGCACCTGGAGGGAGATGCGTTCCGCCCCTGCGGTGTGCAGCGCATCCAGCACGTCGATCATGTATCGATAGGACGCGTCGGGGTGCGTCTTCACGGCGGCGATGAGGTTGGGGTTCGAGGTGACCTCCTGTCGCCACAGCGACTCCACGTCGTCGGGCCGCATCTGCTGGATCTGCTGACTCTCCCCGCGCTTCACATCCACGATGCCCGTGGGCTGGACGATGAGGTGCAGGATGTTCTTCTGCGACACCTGGACCTCTTCCGCTTCCTCCGGCAGCACGATGGCGAGACCCCGGTCCTTCGGGAACACGGTCGTGACCAGGAAGAAGATCAGGAGGAGGAAGGCGATGTCGGCCATTGACGAAGAGGGGATCTCGTCGCTGACCTTCGACTTCTTGGCTTGCATTACGGCCATGCTGCTGCCCTCTCAGACGTGGGCTGTGTGTGTTCGTTACACGACGTCGAAAAGCGGTGTTCCCCTATGGGACGTCGACCTCCCCGTGTGGGCTCGACGAAAGATCATGCATCGTGGAACGCATCTCTCGGGGTGACGGACTGGTCTCCTTGCCCACCACTTCGAGGGATCCCTCCTTCTCCATGTCCCAGGCCAGGTTCAACACCCGCTGGGAGCCCTGCTCCATGTCCAGGATCAGCGTGTCGATGCGGCTCACGAAGAAGTTGTAGGCGATGTTCACCGGAATCGCGATGGCCAGCCCGCTCGCAGTGGTGAGCAGGGCCACCTTGATCCCGCCCGCCACGAGACTCGGATCCACGTCACCCGCCGCTTCGATGGCGGCGAAGGCCAGGATCATCCCCGCCACGGTCCCGAGGAAGCCCATCAGCGGCGCCACGTTGGCCACGGTGGCCAGGACCACCAGACCCCGCTCCAGAAAGCCGAGCTCGATGGTGCCCACCGTGCTGATGGCCTGCTCGATCTCACCCGCGTTGACCTTCTTCTGGGAGATCCGCCTGAGACCCGCGTACAGGATGGCCGCGGCCGGGCCGGGTGTGGCGGCAGCGATCTGGAGGGCGTCGTCGATGTTGCCGGCGCGGGCCGCTTCCTCGACCTCCCCCAGGATGCGCTTGGTGCTGTGATGTGCCAGCCAGAGCGTCCAGGCCTTGGCGATGATCACGCCCAACGCGATGAGGGAGCACAGGATGAGCGGGTACATCATGAGCCCGCCGTCCGCGAACAGCGTCAGGAGCTGATATTGGCTGCTTCCCAAGCCGATTCTCCTTGGTTGACCGGCGCCTGGTACTGGAGGCGCAAAATGTACGGATAGCCCCGTCAGGCTGTCAACGCGCCTGGCCCGGGCGTCGGTGCCTACCCGCAACCGTGCGTCGTGTCGAAGGATACGTCAAGTGCGCGGTGCGCTTTCGTCCCTTCCGGGCGATCGCGGACAGGCGTGCCGTGCCGGCGCGTCCCCCTGGGGCTCTACGCCCGGAAGGGCAGCGCGAGACCGCCCACCGGCTCGGGAAGGGCGCCGCTGAGGATCTGCCGGAGGCGTGGGCCGTCGACTCCCGCCTCGAGCCGCCCCCGCTGTGCGACGGAGACCCGGGACGTCTCCTCGCTGACCACCACCACGATCGCATCCGTCTCCTCGGAAAGCCCCAACGCCGCCCGGTGCCGCGTGCCGAGGGACCGGTCCGGGAGCGAGTACTGCGTCAAGGGGAGGATCGCTCCCGCCGCTCTGATGGAGTCCCCCGAGATCACCACGGCCCCGTCGTGGAGCGGGGAGTACGGCGTAAAGATGGTCGTCAGCATCTCCTTCGAGACCTTGGCCTGGATCGGGCTGCCGGTGACGGCGTACTCCTCCAGCCCTACCTCCTGCTCCACCGCGATGATGGCTCCGATCTTGGCCCTGACCAGGTGCTCCGTGGCCTCCACGATCTCGTCCACGACCTGACTGCCCTGCTCCCGATAGAGGAAGCCCACCATGCGTGTCTGCCCGAGCCTCGCCAGCGCTCCGCGCAGCTCCGGCTGGAACACCACCAGGGCGGCGATGGCGCCATACTGGAAGAACGTCTCCAGAAGGTATCGGATCAGCACGAAGTCCAGCAGCCGCGCGCCCAGGTAGATCAGTCCCAGGAGCATGATCCCGAGGAGGATCTGCATGGCCCGGGTGCGCTGGATGAGAATGAGGATGCGATAGAGGAGGGCCGTGACGATGAGGATCTCGATCAAGTCCCCCCACCCCGGCGAAAGGAGCAGGAACTGCTCCCTGAGGAAGCTCACGCCACGCCCTCCGGATGTCGTATGGCGTGCGCTACGCGCAGTGCCCTGATGACCGCCTGCACGTCGTGGACCCTGAACACCCGGGCGCCCGACACGTACGCCGCAACGCAGGCCGCCAGCGTTCCCTCCACCCGCTCACCAGGGGGAAGCCCCAGGACAGCCCCCAGGAAACTCTTGCGAGACGGCCCCACCATCAGCGGGAAGCCGAGGTCCGCGAGCCGCTCCAACCCCGCGAGCAGCTCGAGACTCTGCGCCGGCGTTTTGGCGAAGCCGATGCCGGGATCCACCACGATCCTATCCCGCTCGACCCCGCCGGCAAGCGCCCGGTCCACGGACTCGGCCAACTCCGAACGGACCTCTTCGACCACGCTCCGGTACCTGGCGAACCGAGCCATGGTGCCCGGCTCCCCGCGCATGTGCATGAGGGTCAGGCCAGCGCCCGTCTGGGCCACGACCCGGGCCAAGCGCCCATCGTGTCGCAGACCCGAGACGTCGTTGACGCCATGGGCTCCGGCCTCCAGGGCCGCCTCGGCCACGGCTGCCTTCCGGGTGTCCACAGAGATCGGAACGTCGAAGTGCTCGACCGCCGCCGTCACGAACGGCAGCACCCGGCGTAGCTCCTCCGGCGCGGGGACCGCATCGGCTCCAGGCCGGGTGGACTCTCCTCCCACGTCCAGGATGTCCGCGCCGTCCCGCACCATGCGCTCGGCGGCATGGAGCGCCGCCGCGACGGTGGGCCAGGCCCCGCCGTCCGAGAAGGAGTCGGGGGTGAGGTTCACGATGCCCATCACGACCGGCACGCTGGTGTCCAACGCGCGGTCACGGAGCCGCCACAGCGGCCCGGCTTGCCGGGCAGGCTCGAGAAGGGAACCGCCTGCGGGCGGCGTGCCGGTGCCGGGTATCGAGCCGGATTCGGGAGGCGACCCGCCCATCAGCGAGTCGGGTCGGCCTCGGGAGTCTCGGGTGAGAGCCGGGCCGGGGCACCCACCGAGCCCGAAGGCTCGCTCTCCTGCTCCGGCGGCGGCGCGCCGGCGTCCTCGGCGCCACCCATGTCTAGCTCCGTCTGGGTCACCGGCGAGACGGAGGGTCCCACTCCGGCGCCCGCCAGCGGAGCCACCGGGCCCTCGGAGCCGAGCTCGGGTCCGGTGTCCAGAGGCGGCAACGGCTCCCCTTCGGCCAGCAGCTCGATCTCGTTCCGGTCCAGCGTCTCGCGCTCCAGAAGCGCCGCCGCGATGGACTCCAGAAGCTCGCGATGCTGGTCCAAGAGCTCCCGCGCCCGGTCATGGGCCAGGTCCACGAAGCGCTTCACCTCTTCGTCGACCTGCCGGGCGGTATGCTCGGAAACGCTCCGACGCTGCACCAGCTCCCTTCCCAGGAAGACCTCGTGCTCCGCGTCCCCCACCGATACCAGGCCGATCACGTCGGACATGCCGAACGACGTGACCATCCGGCGGGCCATCTGCGTGGCCCGGTCGATGTCGTTGCCTGCACCGGTGGTGATCTTCTCGGGACCGAAGATCATCTCCTCGGCCACGCGGCCGCCGAACAGCATGACCAGCTGGCCCTCCAGCCACTCCTTGGTGTAGGAGTGACGGTCCGCCTCGGGGAGACTGGCGGTGATTCCCAGCGCCCTACCGCGGGGAACGATGGTGACCTTGTGCACCGGATCGAGGCCCGGCAGGCGGAGCCCGATGACGGCGTGGCCCGCCTCGTGGTAGGCCGTGAGCTTTCGCTCGGCCTCGGTCAGGACCAGGCTGCGACGCTCCGTCCCCAACATGACCTTGTCCTTGGCCCGGTCGAAGTGATCCATGGCCACACGCTCCGCGCCTTCCCGAGCGGCCAGCAGCGCCGCCTCGTTGCAGACGTTGGCGAGGTCGGCGCCGCTCAGCCCCGGCGTCCCCCGAGCCAGCACCGACAGCTCCACGTCGTCGGCGAGGGGCAGCTTCTTCGCGTGCACGCGGAGGATGCCCTCTCGGCCCTTGACGTCCGGAGAATCCACGACCACCTGGCGATCGAACCGTCCCGGACGCAGCAGGGCCGGATCCAGGACGTCGGGGCGGTTGGTGGCGGCAAGCAGGATGACACCCTCGTTCGCCTCGAAGCCGTCCATTTCGACCAGGAGCGCGTTCAGGGTCTGCTCCCGCTCGTCGTGGCCACCGCCGAGGCCGGCGCCGCGGTGCCGCCCAACGGCGTCGATCTCGTCGATGAAGATGATGCAGGGCGCGTGGGCTTTCCCTTGCTCGAACAGGTCGCGCACCCGGGATGCGCCCACACCGACGAACATCTCCACGAAGTCCGAGCCGGACATCTGGAAGAAGGGCCGGCCTGCTTCCCCGGCCACCGCCTTGGCCAACAAGGTCTTACCGGTACCCGGCGGACCCACGAGGAGCACGCCTTTGGGTAGGCGGCCGCCCAACCGTGAAAAGCGTTGCGGGTCCTTGAGAAACTCGATGATCTCCTGCAGCTCGTCCTTGGCCTCGTCGGCGCCCGCCACGTCGGCGAAGGTGACCTTGGGCGTATCCGGCGAAATGAGCTTCGCCTTCGACCGCCCGAACTGGAACGCCTTGTTCCCGCCTCCCTGCATGGTCCGGAAGATCCAGATCCAGAAGGCGATGAACAGAAGCCACGGCAGAGCCCCCAGAAGGAACGTCCCCCATCCGGTCGTCTCGGCCTCTGCGGAGATCAGGACTTCCTTGTCCTCCATCTCGCTCAGCAGCGCCTCGTCGATGTCGCCGGGGAGCATGGTCGTGAACTCGACGGTCTCACCGCCATCGCGGACGACCGGGGCCCGGAGCTGCCCTTCGATGGCCCGGCCCTCGATGACCGTCACCTCGTGGATGTTGTCCGCCCTCAGCTGCTCCCGGAACTCGGTGTAGGTGAATTCCGTCGCGGCCTCCTCGGAGCCCCGGACGAACTGGACGGCGAGGATGGACATGAGAACGAGGAAGACCCAGAAGGACGCCGTCTTCGAGAGACGGGCCCAACGGGTGCCCGGATCGTTCTGGTTGTTTCCCTGTTCAGTCATGCGTTATCCGACTGCCGGCTGCGTCCGAAGCGGAGACCCCTTCTCCACCCGGTACCCTACCACTACTCGGAATCGGAGCGGAGGTTTCTCCGCCCCGAAGTCAGAGACTTCCGATGTAAGGTAGGTGTCGGAAGCTCTCGGAGTAGTCCAGTCCGTACCCGATGAGGAACTCCTCGGGGGCGTCGAACCCGACCCACCGCGCTTCCTTGACCAGCCGTGTGAGGCGCTTGTGGAGCAGCGCGCAGATTTCGAGACTTGCTGGACCGCGCTTCTCGAGCAACGGAATCAGCCGGTTCATGGTGTTGCCGCTATCGATGATGTCCTCGACCAGCAGGACCGCGCGTCCCTCCACGGAGGCGTCCGGATCGTAGAGCAACTGTACGTCGCCGCTGCTGACCGTCTCCGTGCCGTAGCTCGCGGCCACGAGAAAGTCGACGTGCAGCGGTACCTGGATCTCCCGCACCAGATCGGCCAGGAAGATGAAAGACCCCTTCAGGAGGCCAAGAACGAGCAGGTCGTCTTCGGGCCCGTAAGCCTGTGAGATGGCACGACCCATCTCCCGGACCCGGGTGGCGATCTCCTCGCCGGAGTACACGACGCGGCGAAGCTCGTGACCTCCGAGCTGACGCTTCGTGTCAACGGACGTGTGTGTCATCCGCAATCCAGACGGCGATGGAGTAGGCGTGCCCTCGGGCCGGAGCCCACGTCGATCGTGCGATGCCGGGCACCCAGAGAACCCTTCCGGCCGCATCCTGCAGCACGGGGCGTCGATCCCGCTCTCCCTTGGGCACGCGCGCTTCCACAAATAGCTTCTTCAGCTTCTTCCCACCGTAGGGCATGCGAATCCGATCTCCCGGACGCCACTCGCGGAAGCGGAGCGGAAACGCCAGCTCCCCTGCGTCGAACCGCTCGACCCAACGACCCTGTACCGCCTCCCGATCCGACCAAAGAGCCTCGAACCGTCGGCCGCCGATCACGAAAGCGCCGGAGCCCGGGCCGCATCCCGGCACCTCCAGCGGTCGGTTCTCGCCGGCCTCGGCGGGCCGCGTCATCACCAGGCGATCGAACTCGCGGGCGACCGCCAGCCCGCCCGGCAACTGCGCCTCGCGTCCGCTGCCGGCGGCAGCCGAGAAATCGAGCGCCGCCTGCGTGCCGGCTTCGTCGAGCCGGCTTCCCAGGCGGCGCGCGAGCGCTCGCAGAAGGCGGGCCTGTACTGATGAATCATACCGGAGCAAACCAGCCAGATCAACCGAGATGCGGCCCTCTCGCTCTGTGGCGTCCAGGCGAGCGAGCAAGTCCGGAATGACGTGGGACCACGCCGATTCGTTCTGCCGGGCCAACCGGGCCAGACGCGTCAGCGAGCGGCGGAGACGGGGCGCCGCACCCGCTTCCAGAGAGGGGATCACGTCGTGTCGGATACGGTTTCGGGCGAATGACGGATCGCGGTTCGTGGGGTCGATGCGAGGCTCGAGCCCTACCTCTCCGGCGTAGTCGAGGATCTGCGACTTCCAGAAGGGCAAGAGGGGTCTGAGGATGCCCGGCTCCCGCCTGACCGGAATACCCGCGAGCCCCCTGATGCCCGTTCCGCGGAAGATGCGAAATAGGACCGTCTCGGCTTGATCATCGGCATGGTGCGCGGTCAGGATCCACTGCGCGTCGACGCCCTGGCGTAAGTCGGTCAGGAAGCGGTAGCGAGCCTCCCGCGCAGCCTGCTCTCCCTCGGGCCGTGTTTCGGCACGCCCGATCTCCACCGGCAACGCCCAGGCCCGAGCCACGCCCGCCACCCATTGGCCGTCCTCCCGGCTTCCAGGTCGCATGCGGTGATCGAAGTGAGCGACCCGCACATCCATGCGCGGCACCGCGGGGGAGTGGCGCAGGAGGTGCAGCAGAACGAGGGAGTCCACCCCGCCGGAGACTGCGACGACCACGGTGGCTCCCTCGTCGGGTCCACCGAGCTCGCGGAAGTGCCGAGGGAAGGCCTCGGCCAGCCGATTCATCGGGCGTCCTCAGGCCCTTCCCCCGGGCCGGAGGTGGACAAAGGCCGCGCCCCACCTGCGGTCCCGCCGAGTGTGTCCGGCGCCGGAGGGCCGTTGCCCGTCGGTCCGGGTGCCGTGGCCGCGTTGTCCGTCATCCCCGGGGCTCGGGAGGCATGTCCCCGCGACCGCGACGCCGTGGCCGTGTCGCCCGTCAGTCCCGGCGCCGGCGGTCGACCGAACTCCTCGGTGAGAAGGCGGGCCAGCCGGTCCGGGCGGTCGGTCTGGACCCCGTCCACCCCCCAGCCGAGCAGGCGCCGCATGTCGTCCACCTCGTCCACGGTCCACACGTGGACCGCGATGTTCTTGCGGTGCGCCACCTCGACGAAGCGGGGCGTGACGACGCGACGGCCCTGCCACACGTCTGGAACCTGCAGGGCGTCGACGCCTGGCGTGTACCCGCCGCACAGGGGCAGACGATACAACAGGTAGAACCTCCGGATCTGCTGGGCCGAGGCGCCCCAGGGCCCCTCATACCCCCGCGCCTCGGCACGGTCGGGCTCGTGGGAGGCGGCGAAGAGCACCCGGTGCTGTGCTCCGTGCTGCCGGATGACCTCCAACAGCCCGCGTGTCGCTGCCCGCTCCTTGGTCTCTACGTTGATCCGGACCCGTGGACAGGCCTCCAGTACCTCCTCGAAGAGGGGGATTCGAACGCCTCGTCCGCGATGGGTGGGCTCCCCCGACGGGTCGAGGAAGCGGTACCCGGCGTCCAGATCCCGTAGCGCGTCCCAGGCGAACGACGCGACCGGACCGGTCCCGTCGGTGGTGCGGTCCACCGTGTCGTCGTGGATCACCACGATGCGCCCATCCGCCGTCGCGCGGACGTCCAGCTCCAGAGCGTCGGCCCGCCAGACGTCGACCGCCTGGCCGAAGGCCGCCAGCGTGTTCTCGGGAGCCAACGCGGCGCCGCCGCGGTGAGCCATCAGGAGCGGTGCGCCCGCCAGGTAGGGGTGGCCCGGACGGATTCGAGTCATCGTCCCAGTGCGTCCATGTCGGAGCTGTGGCGCTGAGGAAGCCGCCGCGAGGCTCAGCCCACGCTTCCCACGGACTCGACCGCCCTCACCTCTTCCTGGTCGAGGCCGTACAGCTCGAACAGGACCAGGTCCAGGAGCTGTCCGGTCATGTCCAGCGCCACGCTGCGGCGGGCGTCTTCGTCCGCGTCACGCTCTCCCGCGGTGAGCTCCTCCTTCAGGGCCAGACAGCGCGCGCCCAGGAAGAGAAGCACGTCTTCCACCACCTCTGGCCGCGGCGACGCCGGAGCCAGCGAGTCGGGCATGGCCTCGGCCAGGAGCAGACCCCGAACGAAAGCCAGGAATCCCGGGAAGGCGAGGGCGACGAGGGGGCCGTCGTCGAGACGCTCTTCTTCGGTGATGTCCTCCCAGGCCAACTCGTTCTCGTAGAGCTCTCGGGCATATCCCAGGAGGTGTTCTCGATCGTCGGCCGACAGGGTCGCCGGATCCCCCGGCCGCCGAGCTAACTCGCGGCCGAGGACGCGTCGGATGCGTTCCTTGCGACCCTCGACCAGTGTTCTTACGCGTTCGTTCATGTCCGTCTTCGTCGGAGGCGTGTCGGGAATCGGGGAGCCGCCAAACTAGTGTCTCGCTGCCGAAGTTCGCGAGCCACGGAGAGACTGGCGCCCCGACCGCGGCACGACGGCGCTTCCCACGCCTGCGCGCTCCCCCGCGGGGCGGCGCGGAGGCGCAGGTCCTTGCTCGGGACCGAGGGCGGGCCCCGAACGCGACCCGTCGACATACTGGCGCCGCGCCGTGCCCCGCTGCCATTGTGCCGACCTTCGGCTGCTCGTCCAGTCCAGTCCGCGACCGCCCTCGGAGAACGCCCGCCATGGCACTGCGCCCCTTGCTGCTCACCGCCGCCGCCGGCCTCGCCGCCCTGCCGGCCTCGGCACAGGAGGCCGTCCTTCTCGTGCCGGACGCGGTCTGGGACGGCGTCGCCGACGCGCCGTCGCCCGGAGACGCCGTTCTGGTGGAGGGAGGGCGTATCCAGGCCCTGGGGCCGGTCGGCTCCCTGGACGTGCCGGCCGACACCCGGGTCTTGGAGCTTCCGGGTCTGACGCTCATGCCCGGACTGATCGAGGGCCACTCCCATCTGCTGCTCCACCCGTACGACGAGACGCCGTGGGTCGACCAGGTGCTTCAGGAGCCCCTGGCCGAGCGGGTCGCCCGCGCCGTGGTCCACGCCGAGCACACGCTCATGGCCGGCGTCACCACGGTCAGGGACCTCGGGTCCGAGGGTGCCGGGTATGCCGACGTGGGACTCGAGAGCGCCATCGAAAAGGGTGTGATCCCCGGACCTCGCATGATCGTCACCACGAAGGCCCTGGTGGCCACCGGCAGCTACAATCCCAAGGGCGCGCCGGAGGTGGCCTTTCACAAAGGCGCAGAGGTGGCGGATGGCGTCGACGATCTGATCCGGGTGACACGGGACCAGATCGGCCGTGGCGCCGACTGGATCAAGATCTACGCCGACTACCGTTGGGGTCCCGACGGTACGGCCCAACCGACGTATACGGTGGACGAGCTACGCCTGGTCGTGGAAGTCGCGAGATCGTCTGGCCGCCCTGTGGTTGCCCACGCCTCCACCGCCGAAGGGATGCGCCGGGCCGTCGTCGCCGGCGTCCGCACCATCGAGCACGGCGACGGTGGCACCCCCGAGGTGTTCGCGTCGATGGCGGAGCGCGGAGTGGCGTTTTGCCCCACGATCGCGGCGGGCGACGCCATCTCGCAGTACTCCGGTTGGCGCAAGGGCGTCGACCCGGAGCCGGACCGCATCCGACAGAAACGTGAGACCGTGCGTCTCGCCCTGGCGGCCGGCGTCGAGATGTGCTTCGGCGGCGACGTGGGCGTCTACCCCCATGGCGACAACGTTCGGGAGCTCGAGCTCATGGTGGAGTTCGGCATGAGCCACCTGGACGCGGCACGGGCAGCCACGTCCGGCAACGCCAGCATCTTCGGCATCGACGACCAGGTGGGGACGGTGAGCCCGGGCCTGCTTGCCGACCTGATCGCGGTGCGGGGGGACCCCACCGGCGATGTGTCCGCGCTCTGGCACGTGGAGCTGGTCATGAAGGGGGGCGTGCTCTATCGGTCGCCCTGAGGAGGCGGCGGCTCAATCGCTCCCGTCACGATCAGGGACACGGGGGCTCGAGCCGCGCCCCTTCCGATCCTCCCGACCCTCGGAGGGGCGCGAGCCCGAGCCACCGCCCCGGGGGACCTTCGAGCCGATCCAATCGTAGATCGCGTCCGGCAACAGCTGGGAGGCCCAGGCGGCGCCGCCCCAGATCTTGGGGAACAGGGCGGACCGCCGCCGCGCGCGGATGGCGCGCATCATCCGCTCCACCGCCTCGTCCACGTCCATCATGAAGGGCATGCGGTGGTCCTGCCGGTCCGTGAGGGGAGTCCGCACGTAGCCCGGTCGAATCAACGTCACGTCGACGCCCGTACCGCGCAGGTCGATGCGGAGGCTCTCGAAGTAGTTGGCCAACGCTCCCTTGCTGGCGGTATAGGCGGCGCTCCGGGGCAACCCGCGAAAGCCGGCCACCGAGCCGATGCCCACCAGGTGGCCGGCGCGCCGGGCCAGCATGCCAGGCAGGACCGCGCCGGTCGCGTACACGGCGCCCAGGTAGTTCGTCCGCATCACCCGCTCGACGTCGTCGACCCAGTCCGGATCCCCCGGTCGGTTCCTGGCGCTCACCCCGGCGTTCGCGACCAGAAGGTCGATGGAGCCGAGCTCCGCGCCACACCGGTCCACAGCCGCCTCGACGGAAGCGCGGTCCGACACGTCCGTGGGTATGGAGAGCCCTCGTCCCCCGACGGCGGCGATCTCCGCGGCGACCATGGACAGCGCATCGGCCCGACGCGCAGCCAGGCCTACGGCGTAGCCGTCTGCCGCCAGGCGGAGGGCCAGAGCACGCCCGATCCCGGACGACGCGCCGGTTACGAGGGCGACGGCGGCCAAGAGGCGGGTTCCAGAACCGGCCGGATCATGCGGAGCTCGGCGGTGGGGTGGTGTCGGCTCGAGCCCATCGGGTCTCGAGCGGTGTTGCGAATCGGCTACAGACTGACGCAATTAAGCGCGTCGGCCGCGTCGGTGCTACGGGAGCGGCGCGGAGCACGCCCTGGCATCGGAGGGATCGGCCCACGACCGGTTTCGCGGAGGCTCTGGCGCGCGTCCGCCTCGGCCCGTCATCTACCGTAGAGTACGAGCCCCTGGCGGTACGAAACGTGCTACGAATCTGAAGGCTCCCGAGCCGACCCCTCCAATCACCCCAACGGCATCGAATCCTTGGATCACAACGAATCCTCGGTCCCGCCCGTCGTCATCCTGGCCGGCGGCTTCGGCACGCGTCTCGCCGAGCAGACGGACCGGAGACCCAAGCCCATGGTGGAGATCGGCGGCCGGCCGATCCTGTGGCACATCATGATGCACTTCTTCGGCCACGGCTTCAGCGACTTCATCATCGCCCTGGGCTACAAGGGCGAGGTCATCAAGCGGTACATGGTCGAGTCGTCGCAGTTCGGGGGTGACCTGGCCGTGGACTTCGGCCGGGGGCAGGTACGGCGGAAGAACTCGAGCACCCCCGACTGGCACGTGGAGCTGGTGGAGACTGGGCTCCGCACCAAGACCGGAGGCCGGGTAAAGCGGCTGGCGCCCTACCTGAGCGGGGGGACGTTCATGTTGACCTGGGGCGATGGCGTCTCCGACGTGGACCTCGGCCGACTGCTGGCCTTCCACCGGTCCCACGGCCGGCTGGCGACGGTCACGGTCGTGCGTCCTCCCGCCCGCTTCGGCCACGTGGAGATCGAGGGCGACGAAGTCGTGGAGTTCTCGGAGAAGCCTCAAGCCGGTGAGGGGTGGATCAACGGCGCGTTCTTCGTGCTGGAGCCGGCCGTCCTGGACTACATCGACGGCGACGAGACGAGCTGGGAACGGGAGCCCATGGAGCGGCTCGCCAGGGAGGGACAGCTGATGGCCTACAAGCACACGTCCTTCTGGCAGTGCATGGACAACCTCCGAGAGAAGCGGATTCTCGAAGAGCTCTGGAGCGGCGGCCGCGCTCCCTGGAAGACCTGGGAATAGCCTGTGCGCGTGCTCGTAACCGGACACCGAGGGTACATCGGCACGGTGCTCACGCCCATGCTCCTGGAGCGCGGCCACGAGGTGGAGGGTCTGGACACCGACCTGTACCGCTTCTCGTCGTTCGGCGAGCCCCCTCCGGAGATCCCCAACCTGGCCAAGGACGTCCGGGACGTGGTGGCTGCGGACCTCCAGGGCTACGACGCGGTTCTTCACCTGGCAGGACTCTCGAACGATCCCCTGGGCGACCTGGATCCGGCGCTGACCTACGAGATCAACTTCCACGCGTCCGTGAGGCTCGCGAAGCTGGCCCGGCAAGCAGGCGTCGGACGATTCGTGTTCTCGTCGTCGTGCAGCAACTACGGGGCCGGAGGCGACGACTTCCTCGACGAATCGTCGGTCTTCAATCCCGTTACGCCCTACGGCAAGTCGAAGGTGATGGTGGAGTGGGAGGTGTCAGCTTTGGCCGACGCCGATTTCTCCCCGGTCTTCCTTCGCAGCGCCACGGCATTCGGGGTGTCGCCGCGCCTCCGCTTCGACCTCGTGCTCAACAACCTGGTGGCGTGGGCGTTCACCACGGGCGTCGTCCGACTCAAGAGCGACGGCATGGCCTGGCGGCCAGCGGTGCATATCGAAGACATCTCCCGGGCCTTCACGGCCGTGCTCGAGGCGCCGCGTGACCTGGTTCACAATCAGGGCTTCAACGTGGGACAGACCAGCGAGAACTACCGGATTCGCGAGCTGGCGGAGATCGTGCGGGAAGCCGTGCCGGGCTCGAGGGTCGAGTTCGCTCCCGGAGCGGGCGCGGACCTGCGCTGCTATCGGGTGAACTGCGATCTCTTGGCCCGGACGGTGCCCGGGTTCCAGCCGGTCTGGACCGCCCGCCGGGGCGCCCAGGAGCTCTACCAGGCCTACCGAGACACGGGGCTGGAGCTCGAGGACTTCGAAGGCGCTCGCTATCGCCGTCTGAAGCAGCTGCAGCAGCTCATGAAGAAAGGTCTTTTGCGGCGTGAGCTCCGCTGGACCGACGAGGGGAGTCTGCCCCCCGCCTCCCCTGCCCTCGCCGGCCGCCCCGGGTGAGCTCCCCGCAGCCTGAATTCTGGGCCCCGGCTCCCCCGAGCTTCTTCTGCCGCTCCTGCGGCAGCGACGCCGTCGGCGTGTTCCTTGACCTGGGCGTGACCCCCCTGGCCGACCGACTCCTGACCGCAGATCAGCTGGACCAGCCAGAGCTCACGGCCCCCTTGCAGGTCGCTCTGTGCAGCGAGTGCGGACTCGTTCAGATCACGGAGACCGTGCCTCCGGAGGAGCTGTTCTGCAGGGACTACCCGTATTTCTCGTCGGTCTCGCGGACGGTGGTCGATAACGCCCGCTCGAACGCGAGAGCGCTGATGGAATCTCGCCAGCTGGGCGCCCACAGCCTGGTCGTCGAGCTGGCGAGCAACGACGGTTACATGCTGCGCAACTTCCGGGAGCGGGGCATTCCCGTACTGGGGATCGATCCTTCCGGCCCCCCAACGGACGCCGCGATCGCGGAAGGAATCCCCACCCTGCAGGAGTTCTTCGGTCGGGAGCTGGCCGAGGAGCTCCGGCGAGAGGGGAGGCGTGCCGACGTGGTAATCGCCAACAACGTCCTGGCCCACGTCGCCGATCTGAACGGCTTCGTCCGAGGAATCGCCACGATTCTGGTCGAAGACGGCGTCGCCGTGATCGAGGTGCCATACGTCGTGGACCTGATGAAGCACTGCGAGTTCGACACCATCTACCACCAGCACCTGTGCTACTTCTCGGTGACGGCGCTGACGGCGCTGTTCGCCCGGCACGGCCTGTCGCTGAACCGGGTGGAGCGCATTCCCATCCACGGGGGATCGCTGCGGCTGTACGTGGGCGCTCGGGCAGCGCCTGACGATTCCGTCGACGTGCTCTTGGCCGCGGAAGAGCGGGACGGCGTCATCACGCCGGCCTATAGTCAGGCTTTCGCGAAGCGCGTCTCGGCGCTGAAGCGGGAGCTGACCAACCTGCTTTCGGACCTCAGGGAGCGGGGCCAGCGGATCGTAGGCTATGGCGCGGCCGCGAAGGCCGCCACGCTCATGAGCTACTGCGGTATCGGAACGGAGGAGCTGGACTACGTCGTGGACTTGAATCCGTTCAAGCACGGCAAGTTCATGGGTGGGAATCACCTGCCCATTCACCCGGTCAGCCGGCTGGCCCAGGACATGCCGGACTACACGCTGCTCCTGGCCTGGAACTTCGCTCGGGAGATCGTGGCGCAGTTGGACGAGTACCGGGCTGGCGGCGGCAAGTTCATCCTCCCGGTGCCGGAGCCGAGCGTTATCGAGCCGGAGAACGGGCGCCTATCTTGAGGCCACGCTCCCCGCGAGCCGTGTCGACCTCGCAATGTCCCGCCTGCGGCTCTCGTGCACGGCGCTTCTACCGCATTGACGACGTCCCCGTCCAATCCGTGCTGCTCATGCCTACCGAGCGGGAGGCGCGTTCGCACCGTAAGGGCCACATCGAGCTCAACGCGTGCGTTTCATGCGGATTCATCTTCAATCCCCTGTTCGATTCGCGTCTTCAGGAGTTCTCCGGGCGGTATGAAGAGACGCAGGGCTTCTCATCTACGTTTCGAGCGTTTCATCGCCGCCTGGCCACCGATCTGATCGACCGATTCGACCTCCGGGGCAGGCGCGTGGTGGAGATCGGCTGCGGGAAGGGCGAGTTCCTGGCACTGTTGTGCGAGCTGGGAGACAACGAGGGTTTGGGCTTCGATCCTGCTTTTCTTCCGGAGCGGAACCCCGCGATGGACGACCCGAGAGCCCGTTTCGTCCGAGAGCTCTACCCGCCGCCCGCCGGAGTGATCGAGCAGTGGGGCACCCCCGATTTCGTGTGCTGCAAGATGACGCTGGAGCACATCCCGGATGTGGGCCGATTTGTGCGCGGGCTACGCGACCAGCCGGTCAGCGACTCCGGTACCGTGTTCTTCTTTCAGGTTCCCGATGCGGCCCGAATCCTGGAAGAAGCAGCGTTCTGGGACGTCTATTACGAGCACTGCTCCTATTTCACGGCCTCGTCGCTGACGAGACTGTTCGCAGCGGCCGGGTTCCATGTTCTCGATACGTGGACCGACTACGGTGACCAGTACTTGATGCTGGCGGCCCTTCCCGCCTTCGACGACGGCTCGGGAGAGGAGTCCGCCCACTCCGCCGGTACGCCTCTCGGCGCCGCCGTTCACGGGAACCGGGCCACGGGGTTCGATCCAGCGGCGGGGACGGAGGATGAGCGTCCGAAGGTCGCTGGTTCCGTGGGCACGTTCGAAAGCAGAGTGGCCGAGCAGGTAGCGGCATGGAGAACCATGATCGGAGACGCGCGTGGACACGGACACCCGACCGTGATCTGGGGAGGTGGATCCAAGGCGGTCGCCTTCTGCTCGGCGATGGGGACGTCACATCAGCCCGACCTGGTCGTGGACATCAACCCCTACAAGCAAGGCACGTTTCTTCCTGGGACCGGACAGGAAATCGTGGCGCCGGAGCGTCTGCAAGGACGCACGCGCTCGCTCGTGATCGTGATGAACCCCGTCTACCTGGAAGAGGTGCGCGTCGCTCTTGCGTCGATGAATGCCGATTGGCCGACGGTTGGACTGGGTGAGCACCATCCGTGATCGAGCGTCCTCCCATGACGAGCGTACATACCCGGGAGCCCACTTGAGCCAAGAGCACCCCGCCGTCGGCATCGGCCTGCCGGTGTTCAACGGCGAGAACTACCTGGAGCAGGCGCTGGACTCGCTGCTGGCCCAGACCTTTCGGGACTTCCAGCTCTTCATTTCGGACAACGCGTCGACCGATCGCACGCCAGAGATCTGCCGGGCCTACGCCGCTCGTGACCCGCGCGTCAGCTACTCTCGCAACGACACCAATCTGGGAGCCTCGGCGAACTACACGCGCGTATTCCGGGGTACCCGCGGGCGCTACTTCAAATGGATGGCTCACGACGACCTGTGCCAACCCACATATCTCGAGAGTTGCGTGGCTGCTCTCGAGCACGACCCAGGGCTCGCGTTGAGCCATACGCAGAGCGTCATCATCGATGCCGCCGGGACGGTCTTGGCCCCGCACACGCTGGCCGGCCGGTGCGGGTCACCCCGGCCGCACGAGCGCTTCCGCGACGCCCTCTTCCTGGGCAAAGCGTTCCCGGTGTGGGCTGTCATGCGCCGGGCGGTTCTCGACCGGACCTCGCTTCTCGGTGACTACGCGGCGCATGATCGGCCCCTGCTGAGCGCCCTGAGTCTTCTGGGGAGGTTCCACGAGGTTCCCGAGACCCTCTACAGCGTGCGAGAGCACCCCGAGCGTTCCATCCGGAAGTTCCCCTGGCGGAATCCCCATCAGGCGATCGCTTGGTACGCCCCACACCGCGCCGGCTCCCTCATGTTTCCTCAGTGGCGACTGCTCCGCGAGCATTTGGCCGGCCTCAGGAAGGCTCCCATCCCGTTGGCGGAGAAGGCCCGGTGCATCCCTCACCTGCTGCGGTGGGGACAAAAGCACCGCAAGACGTTCACACAGGACCTGGTTCTCGCGAGCCTGCGCTTGATCCCGAAGAGATGAAAGGCCGCGCCGGGGTCGGCTTCACTCATCCCACCCCGACAGGTCCACATCCAGCAGAAGGCCGAGATCACGATTGTGCGCCTTGTAGTGCTCCACGAGAAGGCGTCTGGTTTCCGGGTTCATCAGAGCACGGTGATAGCTCGTGACCGTTGCCTCCGCACCGCTTCCCAGTTCGGAGGCGCGATCTCGGATGACGCGCTGGACGCCCTTTTTCAAGAACGAGCGGTTGAGGACCTGAAGATCCTCCAGAGCCACATTCGGGTCGACGTCCAGGAATCGAAAAAGGCGCTGCATCTCCCGGGCCGGATCCTCACGCAGGTCCTCCGTGAAGAGCACATGCAGGGCGTCGCGGGGGAAGAACTCGAGATAGCGTCTCAGCTGACGGGCGTAATGCCCCAATTCGACGCACGCCGTGTATTCCCGCGGCCAGAAGTCGAGGCCCTTGCGATCGACCACGATCAGGTTGTCGATCCAGCGACGCTCGCCGTCCTCTCCGTCCAACCCCGGACCCGACTCCAGCCGCGCGAGCTCGTCCTCGACCGCCTCTTCGAAGGAACGTCGCTCGTGGCCACGGGCCGTCCACATCATCCACGTGGAGAAGGCCCTATCGACCGGGTTTCGGACGATGGCGACGAGCTTGGCGCTCGGGGAGACCTCCTTGATCCGCGGCGCCACGTAGGGGAGGTACAGGTTGCGAACCCGGGCTTCGCCGATCACCGGCTCGCCAGCCCAATGCGAGAAGTACGTGTTCCAATACCACTGCAGGCCGCGATCCCAATAGGCCTCGAAGAACACCGGCTCCTTGGGCCACGACACGCAGACGTCCGGGTGCTGGTGCAGATAGTAGTGGAGCGAGCTCGTGCCACACTTCTGCGCACCCAAGAGATAGAACGTAGGCGCCTGTTGCCGCTCCTCACCGCTCATGAAAGCCCCACTACCTCGAGGAGCCCGGAAAGCACCCTGTCGGAGGCGGCAACCTCACGGGCAATCTCCAGCGATGCCCTCGAGTGGCTCGCGTGATCCGAGTTTATCGCCTCGATCCCCTCCACCGCCTCTTCGACGGTGCGGAAGGTCAACAACCCTCGACCTACGGGGAGCAGGTGCTCGTTCAGTCCACCGGGATCGAGCACCGGCCGGCCGGTCGCCATGTATCGTGAAGTGCGGTCGCTGAACCAGCCCGTCCGAAACTTCACGTATCTTCCGTTCGCCACGCTGAATTCGGCTCTCGACGAGGACACGAGGTCCACGTAGTCGCTGAGGCCCGGCTGCTGGTCACCGTCCCTGACAACCCAGCGGTTGGCGGCGAGGACGGCGAGCTCCTCTTCGGCGGTGTCGCGCACGGGGAGCACGATCTGCATGATCTGGTCCGTGCGACCGGGGAGGTCAATGAACCGCAGCCACTGTTCCACCTTGTCCCCCGAAGCGATCCCCTGAAGGGTGAAGTCGTGCTTCCGGTTCCAGCTCGTGATGCTCGTGAAGGCGTCGCCTGACGCGGTGGCGGGACGCCACCGGTCGAGGACCACGGGCATCATCAGGGGACGCCACCGATACCCTCCTGTCGGGACCGGACATTGAGGCTGTCCAATCGCCAGGCCCACGGTAAAATGCGTATCGAAGGCGTCAAGGCCGTAGTCGACGTCATACTCGAAGGCGTAGACCTGTGTCTTCCCCGGGTTGATGTCCACGTAGGCGCGGTGCTTCGCAGAGCCGAGGAGCTCAGGACTCCTGAGACGCCCGCCGATGGCAATCAGCAGATCCGCGTCCGCCGCGATTCCCCGCATCTCGTGCCAACTCATGCCGACGGTGTCTTGCCCGCTGTCGTAGATGAGGCAGCTTCGAGCACCGAAGCCGTACTCCATCATCGTCGCGTGGAAGCGATGACGCCCGGGCCAGCCAGCGAACGGCACGGCACGGCCATCCCCATCCAGGCAGTGATCCCCTCCTACCTCCTCCACGACGTACACATCGTGCCCGAGCGCGCGGAAGCCTTCCGCAAACGCCATCCTGGCATCGCGGTCACCGGGGAAGGACGCGTACCGCGTACGTGAGAACACGCTCGAGACGATTACTCTCAACCGACTCTGCACGCTGCCACGTCCTCCGCTTGGCCGGCGTGGTGCTCCGGCGGTACCGGCGTCCTGCCACGCCCCCGGTGAAGCCGCCCGTTCCACGCCCTGCGGCGGATGGTTGAGAGGATCCCGGACAGGATGATCTTCATGGACGGCGGTCGAATTCGGGCACCGCGTCCAACGCCCCCGCCTGCTGTACGGCCACCAGGGCCTCTTCGACACGGGTCGTCACGGAGATCAGCTTGCCCCCGTCCATCACCATCAGGAGGTCGCACGCCTCCAGGGTCTGGAGGCGATGGGCGATGAGAAACGTGGTTCGTCCCCGCATCAGCCGCTGCATGGCCTCCATGATCGAATGCTCGGTCTCGATGTCCACCGAGCTGGTGGGCTCGTCGAGGATCAAGATGGGCGCATCCCTCAGAAAGGCCCGAGCCAAGGCGATGCGCTGGCGCTCTCCACCCGACATGCGCATCCCCCGCTCTCCCACCTCGGTCTCGTACCCGCCGGGCAGACCCTCCAGGAATCCGTGCACGTTCGCCGCCTTGGCGGCGGCGACGATCTGCTCTCTCGACGCATCGGGGCGCCCGTAGGCGATGTTCTCCGCGACTGTGGTCGAGAACAGAACCGGCTCCTGGAGAACGATGCCAAACTGCGCGCGTAGATCGGAGATCTTGATGTCCCGGATGTCGACGCCGTCCAGGAGGATCCGTCCCCCCGTCGGGTCGTAGAACCGGGCCAAGAGGCTCATCAGCGTGGTCTTGCCCGCCCCGGTTCGACCCGCCACGCCCACCCGGGCTCCAGCCGGCACCGACAGGTCGAGTCCGTCGAGAACGGTCTCGTCGCCGTACGAGAACGAGACGTCCTCGAACACGAAATCCCCCTGTGCTCGCACCAGCCGAATCGGGTTCGCCGCTTCCTGCACGTCGGGCGCCCGGTCCAGGAACTCGAAGACTCGCTCGGCGCTCGCGAAGGATCGCTGCAGCGTGGTGAACTGCTGTCCCAACGAGAGGAGGGGTCCATAGAGCTGGCCCAGGTAGGACATCACGAGCAGTAGCGAGCCGAGGGTCAGTGACCCGTCCAGGACGTGCAGCACCCCGAGGAAGAGCACGGCCGCTGTCCCGCCCGCGCGGATCAACCCGGCCACGATGCTGAATCCGCTGTGGGCGATGTGGACGCGGATGCGGGCGCCGATCCCCTGGCGGGACACCCGCTCGAATCTCCGCCGTTCCCGTTCCTCCTGGCCAAACGCCTTGACGACCCGGAGACTCGTGAGCACCTCCTGAGCCACGGCCAGGGCCGAGCTCTCGATCTCCTTGACTCCCCGCCAGCGACTTCTGAAACGCCGCTTGGCGAAGAGCGTCACCATGATGGTCGCCGGGAAGACCGTGACCGCCACCAGCGTCAAGGTGAGATCGATGCGGGCGGTGACGTACAGCATGGCGACCGACGTGACGATGGAGCGTATGAGCGGGACCACGCCGCCGACCGCCACGGCGTTGATGGAGGGTGCGTCCGACTGGAGTCGGTACAGGGCGTCCGCCGAGCCCTTGGCGTCATGATAGGAGAGCGACAGGCTCTCGGCGTGCCTGAACAACTGGGAGCGTACGTCCAGAACGAGGCGCTCGGACGTGTAGATCTGGAGCACGGCCGTCAGGAGCTTGTGCACGCGCGCCATGAGCTCCACGAGCACCACGAGGGCGGCGGAAAACAGCAGCAGGCCCATGGTGGAGGAGGCGACGGACCCCGGGACCCATGGCTCGAGGAAGCCGGGGAGAGCATCGTCCCCGATCACGCTGTCGACGGCGATCTTGAGAGCAAGCGGTTGGAGAAGGGCGATGGGGGTCGCGATCAGCGTGATCAGGAACGTCGCGACGATGTGGGGCCAGTACGGCCGTGCCATGAGCAGGGAGCGGCGCATCAGCGCGAGGTCGGTCGGGACCCGGTGTTCCGCGCTCATGGACACCCGACCTTCGCCAGCATCGAGGAGAGCACCCGCTCGGCGGCGAAATGCTCCTCCGCGATGCTCCGCGCCGCGTCAGCGTGGAGCTCGTAGCGCCCGTTGATCTCATCGATACCGGCACGGGCCTCTTCGATCGTCTCGAACGTCAGCAGCCCTTCCCCCACGGGCAAGTGGCCCTCGAAGCCGGTCCGTTGGACCAGGGCAGGTCGACCGCAGGCCAGGTAACGAGCCGTTCTGTCGCCGAAGAACCCCGTGTTGAAGCGGACGTACCGCGCGTTGGAGATGCTGAGCTCGGCTCGGGAGCCGACCAGGTATTCCCGGTAGGCACCGACCGAGTCGAGCTCACCTGCCGGCCGCAGTACCCACCCATTCCCCTCCAGCAGCTCGATGTCCTCCGCGTAGGCAGGATGAATGTTGAGGGCGATCTCCAGCGTCTGGTCGGTGGCTCGGGGCAATTGGGCGAAGCGCCGCCACTCGTCGGCCTTGTCGCCCGAATAGACACCCGCGTAGTCGAACGTGTGCTTGCTGCCCGCCCAGCTCGACACCGTCGTGAATCGCCCGCGCTTTCGGGGAGGGACGCGGGGCCACTC
Organism: Gemmatimonadota bacterium; assembly: GCA_039586035.1. Classification (GTDB taxonomy): domain Bacteria; phylum Gemmatimonadota; class Gemmatimonadetes; order Longimicrobiales; family Gaopeijiaceae; genus JBDHHQ01. Next base: position 51,523 of record JBDHLD010000002.1, read on the forward strand.
AGACATCACGACCGGCGGCAGGCTGCCGTGCCATTCGACCCCACACGTGGGGATCGGACAGCCGTCGGATCCGATGTTCAGACCGAAGGTGAAGAAGTGATGATAGTGGCCGAAGCCGTAGTCGATGCCGTACTGATCGTGGTACACCTGTACCTTCGCCGGTGCGGTGTCGACGTAGACCCGGCACGGAATCGCGTCTCGCACCGACTCGGTGTCAAGCGCGCTGGCGACGCTCACGAGAAGGTCCGCGGACCTGGCGTGACGCTCCACCGCGTCGATGGACAGCCCGTGCGTCGCCCGTCCCCGGTCATAGATCAGGGCCGAGCGGGACCCCAGGCCCAGCGTGTCCACGATGGATTGGAAGCGCACCCGCCCAGTCCACTCCTCGAACGAGACGGTCTCGTACCCGTCGTCGAAGCAGCGCTCCGGGGCCACGTCCTCGACCACGTAGACGTCATGCCCGAGAGCCATCAGCCCCCGCACGTAGGCCATACGATTGTCCAGGGCGCCAGGCCTGCGGGCACAGTGCGAGAAGTTCGAAGAGACGATGATCTTCATGTCGTGCGGAGGCGGCGGGCCGGTGCGCTCCGAGGATGTGGACCGTAGATGCGAGCTTCCACGTTCTGTCTCCTCAGACCCGGTCTCGAAAGCGGATCGCGTGAGCGAGCAGGTCGAGCACCGCCTTGCGGCTGTACCCGCGACGACGGCATCGGCCGAGTCGGTAGACGACGCGATGCACCTCTCCGGCGGCCACCAGTCGGGCGGCCTCACCCTCGTCCGCCGGGGCCAGCGGGGTGCCGTCGAGAGCCGCGAAGTACGCGTCGCACAGCCGGCGGCGGCGGTCGTCCTCCAGGCCGTAGGTCAGATGGGTAAGGTCGACCACCCCACACCCCACGCTCGCGTTTTCCCAGTCGACGATACACACCCTCGGAGGTTCCTGGCTGGTGTCCACCACGACGTTTCGTGATCCCAGGTCGTTGTGCACCAGCGTTCGCGGCCCCTCGCTCAGGACCCCCACGACCTCTTCGTATCCAGCCAGAAGCGTGGTCAGCCTCGGGTTGAGCTCGGGAATGTACGCGTCCACCTCCAGGCGGGCCCGCCTGGCCCACGCCCGGTAGTAGGCAGCATCCAGAAGGGGCAGGGACGCTTCGACGCCGATCTCGTCGACACGCTGCGCGAAATGGCCGTGAAGGTGGGCGATAGCCGCCGCCACCCGGTACCACTGCTCGATGCTCTGGTACTTCAGGGAATAGGCGTCGATGTACTCGAGGTACAGCTCGTGCGTCCCCGCCGACTCGTCCTTCCTGGCGCCGAAGTAGCGGGGCACGGGGAGCGGGGCTCCTCGTAGCACTCTGGCATACATGCGGACCTCCTTGTCCGGGTATGCCTTGTCCGGATGGCCGCTCAATCCCACCTCTTTCCGGAAGATCGACAAACGGGACCCGTCCTCCAGCTCGACCTCCAGGATCTCGGACGGCCACCGTCCGGCGAACTCGCAGGCTCGGCGTGCAACGCTCGTGACCCGGACGTCGCCGTCGAGCGCGCCGCTCAGGACCTCCTCGAGCACGCGGCGCTCGACATCCAATGAGCGTGGGACCGTCGCGCGGCCTGCCATCACGCCCACGCCTCCCCTGGCTCCCGGCCGATGGCGTCGCAGCGGGACTGCGCCAGCCCGACCAGCTTGGCCACCGTCTCCTTCGCATAGCCTCGGTAGTTACAACGGGCGATGCGGTATACGGCTTTGTGGGCCTCGGCGGCTGCCAGGAGTCGGTGGCGGGCAGTGGGTGAGCCAGGGTCGAGCAAGGTCCCCGTGAGCCGGTCGAAGTAGGAGTCCAGTATGCACTTCCGGCGCTCCCCGTCGAGGCCGTAGGCCAGGTGGGCAATGTCGAGCACGCCGGCTCCCCTCCCGGCGCTCTCCCAGTCGATGAAGCACACGCGGACCGGATCCCGTGAACGGTCGGCCAGCACGTTCCTGGGAGACAGGTCCGAATTCACCAGGGTCGGCACCGCATCCGCGAGCGCGGCGATCGCCGGCTCGTAGCCAGCCAGCGCGTCGTCGAACGCCTCGATCAGCGCCGGACTGTGACGGGCGAGCTGGGCGCGAGCTCGTGCGGCGTAGCCCCGGAAGTAGTCGGTGTCGAGCGGTTGCAGAACGTCACTGCGGGCGAGCTCCTCGTCCCGGTGGGCCATGGTGACGTGGAAGTCGGCCAGGACCGCCGCCGCCGAGAACCAGTGCTCGATGGGCTGGTACTTCAAGGACCAGTCGTCGATGTACTCGAGGTAGAGCTCGTGCCGCTCGCTGTCGCTGTTCCACAGCGCGCCGTAGAACCTCGGCACGGGCAGGTCCCTCCCCGCCAGGAGCTCCCGGTAGATCCTGGCCTCCTTTTCGGGCCGCTTCTTCTCTGGGTGGTCGCTGGCGCCGAGGTGTTTGAGGAACATCCGCAATTCGCGGCCGTCGTCGAGGGTCACGTGAAGCACGTCGGCGGGGAAGACGGTGGCGAACTCGCTGGGCGACCGCGTCAGAGCGAGGACCGATCGCTCTTCGCCCAGCGCCTCCCGCACAACACGCTCCACCCGCTCCTGGAGGAGTCTCTCGTCCACCTCTACCGGACGCGCGCGCTCAGCCATGGTCACGCATCCATCCGCTCCAGCATGTACGTGAGGATCATCCCGGCATCCAGCTTCTCCTCCGCGAAGGATCGCGCCGCCCAGGCGTGGTCCTCGTAGTGCTCGTCCACCTCGTGGATGGCGGCGACCGCCTCGTCGACGGTGCTGAAGGTGAGCAACCCCCGACCGGTGGGCACCCGGTGCTCGAAGCCGGTAGACTGCACGATGGCCGGCTTGCCGGAGGCCAGGTAGCAGGCGGTCCGGTCGCTGAACCAACCCGAGTTCGACTTGACGTACCCCTGCTTGGCTACCCCGAACTCCGCCCGAGAGTGTTGAATGAACTCCCGGTAGGCGAACGGGTCTCCCGCATACCGGTACGCTTCCCGCGCTCGCCAGTCATGGTCGAGCAAGAGCCCCAGGTCCTCGTGGTCCTGCTGCCCGATGCAGAGGGCCACCTCGATCCGACGCCCCGCCTTCAGAGGGACGTGCAGGTAGCGGACGAACTCGGAACGCTTGGTGCCGTAGTATTCGCCCTGGAAGAGCGCGTCCTGCGACCCACGCCAGTCGGCTACGGTCGAGTACCGACGGCAACGCCCGTCGATGCGCACGGGCCAGGACGGAAGGTGGACCGGGGGGAGGATGGGCGTCCAGCGGACGCCCGCAGTGGGTATGGGGAAATCCGGCGACCCCACGTTCTGCCCGACGGTGAAGAAGCACGTGTGCTGCTCCAGCCACACGTCGACGTCGTGCGCCCAGATCTGGGTGAAGCCCGGATCCACGTCCACGTAGGCTCTCCGGGGGATGGAGGTGAGGAACGACCCCGCCGGAAGGAAGCCGCCGATGTTGAGCAGGACGTCCGCCCCCGCGACCCACTCGCTCAGCTCCGCTTCACTGGCCCCATGGACCTTGCCCTCACGCTCATCGACGATGGCGAAGCGGTCCCCCAGGCCGAAAGCCTCCAGCGAAGCCGTGAAGCGTCGAACCATGTACTCGACGCTGTGCGCCTCTCGCCCCGGATCGGGGGAATCCAGGCGATCGATCCAGTACGCGTCGAGACCGAGGTCCCGAAGGCCCAACAAGTACTGGAGCCGCACCCAGAACGATCCGCCGAACTCGGGCACCCGGCTCGTGTTGCGCGTGGCCACGACGACCCGCCAGGGCGCGGGTCCGGTTCTCCCGGCCACTCCGACGGGTAGGGTCATCGCACCACCTCTTCGCCCGGCAGCGAGGGCTCCGGACCGCCCGCGCCGGAGAAGCACCGCTGGAGGAGCTCGTCCAGGAGCTTTCGATGGTCGAAGCACGCGGCGGCCAGCTCCCGAGCGGCCCTGGCGTGGACCGCGTAGCGCCCTACGATCTCTGCGGCGCCTGCCACGGCCTCGTCCAGGGTGGTGAAGGTCACCAGCCCCCGTCCGGTGGGGAGGACCCCGGTCAGCCCGGTATCCTGCACGAGCACGGGCTTGCCGCTGGCCAGGTACTGCGTCGACCGTTCGCTGAACCAGCCGGTGCGCGCTCGGACGTACGCGTCTTTGGCCACACCGATCTCGGCGCCGGAGCGTCGGATGAATTCCAGGTAGGCGTCCACGGACTTCAGGGAGCTTCCGGCCTGCAGTGACCATCCCCGCGCGATCAGATGATCCGCGGTGTCGGGGTCGTACTCGCGGCCGGAGAGAGCCAGGCGAAACTCGTGGGGCGAGGCGAGCGGTAGGTCAGCGAAACGGCGAAACTCGGGCAACTTCGACCGAAACCACTCTCCCTCGTACGACAAGTCTCCGTACCGGCCCCACGCCGCGATGGTCGTAAACGGACCGGGTCCGACCTCCTGCGGGCTGGGCCAACGGTCCTGAACAAGGGGCGGCATGTACGGCTGCCAGTCCAGGCCGCAGCTCGGTATGCGGCAGGCGCCGGCCGCCAGGTTGGCGCCGCGCGTGAAGAAGACGTGATGGGCGTCGAATCCCAGATCCGCTCCGTACTGGTCATGCCACAGCTGGGTGAATACGGGGTCCGAGTCCAGGTAGGCCCGCCTCGGGATGCGGCCGAGGATCTCGGGGTGACGCACGTGGCCCGAGAAGTTGAGCAACAGCTCCGCCGATCTCACTGCGTCCATGACCTGCCGGAGGTCGAGCCCGACCGTCGCCCGGCCCCCGTCGTAGATCTGGGCAGAGCGGCCCTCCAGGCCCAGGTGCGTCATGGCTCGGCGGAATCCGTCGGTGTTCGCGCACCGCTCGTAGTCGGTCGGCTGCCCGCGCGCGTCGACGCAGCCCTTCGGCTCCAGCTCCTCGATCCAGATCACGTCGTGGCCCAGCTGGCGAAGCCCCTCTACATACTGGGCCCTGTGCAGCACCTCACCCGGCAAGAAGCGGGAGACGACGGCGCCAAGTACGATCCTCACCGGAGACACCCGCCCCGGGGAGCGCGAGCGCTCGCCAATGCTCCCGCGCCGGCTGACACGCGACGGCTCCCGGATCCGCTGGCCACTCAGAGCACCTTCCCGGGTTCGCTCTCGGCCATGAGCGTCTCGAGGATCGTCAGGTACTCCCCGATGGCCTCGTCGCTGTAGGCCCGCTCGACGGAATGACCGAGGGCCGCCAGCGTGCGGTGGACCTCGACGCAGGCGACGCTACGCGACAGATCGTCCGGCACGGCCAACCCCACTCGCGCGGCCTCGTCGCGGTACGCGGCAAGGAGCGCGTGGCGCTCATCGCCCCGGAACCCGTAGGCGAGAAAGCCCAGGTCGTAGGCGGGCGGGCCGAGTCCGGCGAGCTCCCAGTCCAGGGGACACAGCCGGTCCCCGCCATCGCCCACGGCCAGGATCTGCATGGGGAGAAACGCGCCGTGCACGAGGGTGGGCGGCTGCTCGAGGAGGTCGACGAGCCAGCGGCCGTACCCCCTCACCAGCTCGCGCATGCGCGCCCCCTCCACGGCCGACCACACCGACACCGCCTGGACGGCTCCGGAGGCCACGTCGAGAAAGAAGCGCTCGTCGTGGCGAACCAGGCGACACGGGGCTGCCGGATCCGACTGGGCTCTGGAGGTAACCTGGAAACGGGCTAGCCACGCCGCGGCGCGACACCAGGTCTCGAGGTCGAGCTGCCGGACAGGTGTGCCGTCGACGTACTCCAGGAGGAGCCAATAGCGCTCCAGAGCGTCGTCCCAATCCACGCCGTAGAATCGGGCCGTACCGTCGTCCTCCGGGCGAAGGAGGCGCTCGTATAGGCAGCGCTCGCGATCCCGCCGGCCGGCCATGTCTCCCTTGTGAGCGCGAGGCGCCCCGAAGTCCTTCAGGAAGAGCTCGTGCCGTGCCCCGTCCGCCAGATGCACGCCCACCGTGTAGGCGCCGTACCAACCCCCGCCTTCGAAGGGCCGCGCGGTAAGGTCGCGGAGCTGCGGCGTTCCCGTCAGCGTCGGAAGGAACGCGCGGTCCACGAGGGCTCGAAGGGCGCCATGGTCGAGTCTCATCGCGCGCCTTCCGCGCCGGTTGCCTCGGCACTGGGCAAAGGGAGCCCAACCCGTTCCAGGATGGCGGTCAGTATGCGGCCGGCCCCGAGGTGCCGCTCGGCGAAGGTGCGAGCGGCTCGGGCGTGCTCGACGTACCGGGCCTCCACGTCTCGGATGGCCGTCACGGCCTCGTCTTCGCTCCGGAACGTGACGAGTCCCTCGCCGACGGGCAGAAGCCCCTCGAACCCGGTGGATTGGACGAGGGCCGGCTTGCCGGACGCCAGATAGCAAGCGGTCCGGTCGCTGAACCAGCCGGAGTTCGACACGACGTAGCCATGCTTGGCCACGGCGAACTCACCCCGGGAGCCCTGAACGAATTCCCGGTATGAGAAGGCGTCGCCGGCGTACTGATACGGGTCGCGGACCCTCCACTCGTGGCCCGTCAACAGGCCCAGGTCCTCATGATCCTGCTGGCCGATGCAGAGCGCCAGATCGATGCGCCGTCGGGTTCGGAGGGGCACCTGAAGGAATCTGATGAACTCCGAGCGCTTCGTGCCGTAGCGCACCCCGCCGAGCTCGGCCGTCTGGCTGCCACGCCAATCGGCCACCGTCGAAAAGCGGCGCGCGCGCTCGTCGATCCGTGCCGGCCATGACGGGAGATGGACAGGCGGCAAGATCGGATGCCATTCGTAGTCACCGGTGTCCACGGTGAAGTCCGGACCCCCGACGTGCTGCCCCACGGTGAAGAAGTGATCGTAGGGCCCGAGGCCGATGTCCCGCTGCTGAGCCCAGACCTGGGTGAACCCGGGATCGATGTCCACGTACGCCCGCCGGGCGATCCCCAGGAGCGGCGTAGAATCGGGCGGCGTCTTGCCGAGGGTGAGCAGCAGATCGGCCGTGCTCACCAGCTCGTTCAGCTGGCCGGCCGTCAGGCCGAAGTGAGCCCGGCCGTGGTCGTACACGATGCCCGCCACACCCTCGAGGTCGAAGCTCCGATTGAGGTCCCGGAACCGCGCCCAGAGGTAGTCGACGGTGTGGTCCTTCCGGAACGGATCGACGGCCTTGAGGTGATCGATCCAATAGACGTCCACGCCCAGATCGCGAAACCCCAGCGCGTACTGCAGGGGGATCCACGAGAGGCCACCGAACTCGGGCCTCCGACTCCAGTTGGCCGTCGCCACGACGACGCGGGTCATGGCGCCACGCCCCCAGCCTCGGTGTTGTCGTGCGGTCGTGGAGACATGCACGCGTCGAGAAGCGGCGGAAGGATCGCGCGGTAGTCCAGGTGCTCCTCCGCCAGCTCGCGGGCCGCGGTGCAGTGGACGTCATAGTCGGCGTTGATGGCGTCGATCCCCTGCTTCGCCTCATCGGCCGTGGCGAAAGCCAGGAGCCCCCTGCCCACGGGGAGGTGCCGCTCGAACCCCGTGGCCTGAGCCAGTACCGGCTTGCCCGAGGCCAGATAGTGGGCCGAGCGGTCGCTGAACCAGCCCGATCGACCTGCCACGTACGCCTGCTGGGCGACACCGATCTCGGCGCGGGACGCGGCGATGTAGGCCCTGTACTTCTCGAGCCCGTCCACCTCGCCGCCATCGGCGATCGTCCACCCACCGAGCCGCATGGCCCGGATGAGATCGTCGTCTTCCCGGAACGCCTTGAGGGCCACTTCCAGCGTCTGGCCGGTCATGCGCGGCAGCTCGGCCAACCGGCGGAACTCGGCGTACTTCGAGCCGTAGCGGCGCCCTTCGAAGCGGAGCTCCGCGTAGCCGGTGAGGGACGCCACCGTAGTGAAACGATCCGTGTGAGCTTCTGTTGCAGGCGCCCAGAAGTCCAGGACGACGGGGGGCAACATGGGGTGCCATCGCACGCCGGCGGTGGGAATGGGACACGTCGGGCTGCCGATATCGAGACCTACGGTAAAGAAGACGTCGTGGTCTCCGAACCCGAGATCCTCACCATACTCCGTGACCCATAGCTGGGTGTACACCGGGTCCTGGTCGAGGTACGCGCGCCGGGCCACCCGCTCCAGCACCCGCTTCTCCCGGAGGTGGCCCGAAACGTTGAGGAGCAGATCGGCGCCCTCGGCCTTCCGCATCAGCTCGGCCAGGGACAAGCCGGTCGTCGCCCGGCCGCCGTCGTAGAGCTGGCAGGCTCGCTCGCCCAGGCCGAACCGCTCCGCGAGCGCCATGAAGCGGGGGCGATTCACACACGCGGCGTAAGACGTCGGCCGACCGCTATGGTCGACGGCCCAACTGCTCTCGAGCTCCTCTACGAAGTACACGTCGTGACCGAGGCGCCCCAATCCGACCGCGATCTGGATCCAATCCCACGCGATACCTGCGGAGAACGGCTCCACGGTCATCGCCCCCGCCACGAGGATTCGCACGACGTCAGCCCTCCTCGGCGTCGGCGGCAGGGTCGAGCAGCGCCGCCAGCGCCGTCTCGGCCTCTTCGGCGAACTGGTGTGCCTCCCGGTCGCTCAGACCCCACGCGCCACAGTGGGCGAGGCGCCAGAGCGCCTTGTGGGCCTCGCTCGCCAGCTCCTGCTCGAGCAGCTCCCTGGCGGGCGAGGCCGTGACGCCCCCGGCCTCGAGCCCGCTCCGGTACGCGTCCCGCATCCTCCGCCGAGCCTCGAGCCCGAGACCGTAGGAGAGGTTGGTCAGATCCAGGAGACCGGATCCGATGCCGGCGCTCTCCCAGTCGACGAGGCAGATCCGCGGTGGCTTCTCCGAGCTGTCTGCGACCACGTTCTTGGGTGAGAGGTCATTGTGGACCAGGGTCGCGGGAGCCGCGTCGAGCGTGGCCGCGACGACGTCGTAGCGGCGAAGCACGCCCGCGACTCTCGCGCCCAGCTCCGATCCCCGGTCGGTGGCCTCGGCGGCGGCTCGCCTGGCCCAATCCCAGACATATTCTCCGGCCAATCGCGACAGGACGCCGCTGTCACGGAGCACGGGTAGGCGATCGGCGAACCAGGCGTGGAGCCGACCGACTTCGTGCGCGGCCCGATACCAGACCGGCAGGTCGTGGTACTTCAGGTTCCAGTCGTCCACGTGCTCCAGGATCAGCTGGTGGCGGCCCAGACGGGGTTGCCAGGGTGCGCCGAAGAACCGGACCACCGGGAGCCCCTCTCCAACGAGCACATCGCGGTACAGGCGGATCTCGCGCTCCGGCCCGAGCTTGTCCGGGTGGGCGCTCTCCTCGCTCCCGAGATACTTCACGAACAACCTCGAGACCGTGCCGTCGGCCAGCCGCGCCTCGACGATGTCCGCGGGAAACACCGTAGCGTACGGGCTGGGTGACCGGATCAGGGAAACGACTTCGACCTCCCTCCCGAAGCGCTCGGCGAGGGCGCCGGCAACGCTGTCGCAGAGCTCCGACTCGTCGATGTCGATGGCCGGGGGCCGCCAGGACTTGGGTGCGAGGCCACGGCCCGCCACCACCCCCCGGTCCTCGCCGCTCATCGGGTCGACCCTACCCTGGTCGTCTTCATGGCAGCTCGCTGTCGTCCCCGGCGCGCGCGGCGGCCAGGTCACCCATGAGGCCTTCCAGGATGTCGAGGTATTTCCAGATCTTGGCTTCCCCGACCCGTCTGTGCGTGGCGGCGCTCCAGACCAGGTAGAGGCGCTCGTGCACGCGCGCCGCCGCGTGCTGAACCGATAGCGTTTGAAGGCTGGGCGGCCGAAGCGCCACATCTGCCCATCCGCGGGCGTATGCCCGGAGGAGGTCCATCGGCTGGATTCCCAGCTCCTGGCGCCCGAGATAGGCGAGGTCGAGCGTGCCGCAGCCGATCGCTGCGGTTTCCCAGTCGAACGGACAGAACCCACCGCGGGGACCGCCGCGAAGCATGATGTTGGTGCAGTAGAGCTCGCCGTGGACCAGGGTCGGCTCTGTGCTCGTCAACGCCTCGACCACCCCGTCGTAGTCCCGCAGCAGTCTCTCCAACCTCGGGCCAGCCTCGGGGCAGCGCTCCACGGCGGCGCGGGCGGCTCGTTCCGCCCAGCGGGCGAAGAACGTGCTGTCGTGACGGGGCAGGGCCAGGTCTTCCCGGTGGCGCAGACCCGACGACGACAGCTCGCCGTGCAGCCGGCCGAGCCAAGATCCCGCTGCGGACCATCGTTCGACGCTCGCGATCTTCTTGAGGCGCCTGCCGTGAACCCACTCGAGGACCAGGATCGAGTGGCGGGCTTCGGGCGTATGGACCTGGCCGAAGTATCGGGCTGTGCCGGCACTCGGCAAGCCGTTCAGGAACTCGTAGGCGCGGGCCTCGCGCAGCGCGGCCGGAGCCGGGAACCCGTCGCCGGGCGCGGGAGCGAAGTACTTCAGGCACACCTCGAGATCGTCCGCCCCCGGGCGCTCCACCTTGACCCGCTCGAAGAGGCGCGAGCCCCGCCAGTCCTGCCTGCGCTTGAAAGTGCGACGCCAGCGAACCCCATGCGGGCCCGAACCCGGGAGATGCTCCCTCAACGCGGACTGGAGATCGGCGTCGCTGATGGGGGCCAGACCTCCACCCGGCTGTTGCGGATCTCTTCTCGTCTTCGTCCGTGCCATGGTATCGGTTTCGACGTGGGGCGGATGCGCCTCGGCCTCGGCGGCCAGGTCCGAACCGCGACTGTGGCGCTTCACCTGCCGCGCCCGCGGGTGAGGCCGCGGTGCAGTGGCCCCGCAGCGACACCGGGCACCCCGGACGCGGAGGCAGCCCGGCCCACTGCGCGGGAGGCGAACAACCGACCGATCATGGTATCAAGCAAGAGGCGGACCATATTCGCAGACCTGTCTCAGGGTCGACGGAACCGCTCCAGTCGCGGGTTCACGACGTTGTTGAAGATCGAGCCGAACTGGTATGTCAGGCCCAGGGATGTACCCACGCGGAAGTCGGTGGCGAGCTCGCGCCGGAAGAGCAGAATCTCCTCGGGCGTGGCGTCGCCGGCGCGCAGGGAGAGCTGGTCCCGCACTGCGGCATACCAGGCAGAAGCGTCCAGGGAGAGTCCACGGAACAGCCGGACCTCGAGCCCCGCAGCGCCGGAGATGCTGTAGAGTGAGAGATCCTGCAGGTACTGCCGGCCGGTGAGCTCGAAGTTCGCGTCGCCCCACGGCTGCTTCAGGTCCAGGGATACGATCAGCGCGTGGTCCGCGACCTGCTCTTCGAGCTTGTCGTAGATGGTCGTCTCCAAGTACCCGAAATCGTTGATTCCCAGCGTATAGAGGAACGTGAACTCCCGGCGGGTCGACTCGGCGTAGGGGAAGATGTTGTACTCGAACGCCCAGGCGATTCGGTTCGCCAAGTCGATGTTGGAAAACGTCGACGACCAAATGTCCCAGCGGAGACCGGTGGCGAACCGCGCACCGATGCTGTGGGCAGCGTACGCGCTCGCGCTGTTCGAGCGGGCGATGCTGGTCAACGTCTCGTCTTCGAAGTCGAACTGGTCCTCCCGGTAGAAGGTCGAGCCTCTCAGGCGAATCTTCAGAGCCTCCGTCGTACGGTTCAAGGACACCGACCCGAACAGGCTCGTGGCGCGCTGCTGGGACTCGCCGTTGTACTCACCCCCGGCGCTTATGCGAAACACCCAGAAATCCCACGGATCGTAGATCTGGGTGTCTCCCGCCGTGAGGCCGTCGGCGCCGGGTTCCGCGGGCTCGAAAGTCACCGAAAGGCTCCTGGCCAACGGCGTCTGACTCGCGTACCGGACGAGGCCGAGCTCCAGGGTGCGGGTCAGACCTGCCCGTTGCTCGTCCGACGTGTCGGTGTCGGAGGAGCTGAAGACCAGCTCGACGTCGTCGTCCTGGAATCGGCCGCGGCCGATGAACGCGAGATTGAAGCTTCGACCCGCCCCGGACCGCTGGGAGGTCACGAGAACGTGAACGTCGCCGTCCGCGCGATCGAGGACCCAGTTCACGAAAGCGATCTCACGGCGGAAGTGGTCGAAATCGCAACCCCTGGTCTGGCAGTCCAGAAAGACACGAACGGTGCTGTCGCCGGGGCCTTGTTGAGCGATCAAGGGGGTGCTCGAGACCACCAGAGCGGCGACCAAACCGCGCGCCCACGTCCGCGCCCTCCGGTGGGCCGGGGGGCTCTTCCTCATTCGGGCGACGTCCGTGCCGCGTGACGGCGTCGGTTCACCGCCTCGCGTCCGAGCGACGGTCGGGCACGACGCGGGAGCAGGCGCGAACCCGGGCTCCCACAGGGGACTGTGCATGCGGTGAGGCGCCCCCGTACGCCCGTCGTACCCATATACAGGAGGATCGGCTTGGAGTGGGGCCGTGGAGAACGCCTCAACATACCCGGTCTCCTCAGCCGTTTCCAACGACGCCGGCCGGCGGGTCGAGTCCCAACGGCCTCAGGCCCCCTGGGCCTCCGACCCTCCCGATACCGGCCCTCCGGCAGGCCGATCGCCCGTTGCCGATCCCCCTCCCGGGACCGCCTTTCCGGAGTCCAGGGACTTCAGCGCCTCGAGCATGGACCCGTTCACGGACGCGCAGCTCTGCAGGATCCAGAAGGTGATGGTCATGGCGAGGATCAGCAGGCCGGCCGCGGCCCCCGGAGCGGCATCGAGGGACGCCAACACCCCGAGACCCAACATCGCCAACGCCGTGGCCCAGATCACCCTCGATCTGACGAAGGGCCAGAGCCGGAATCGCACGAATTGCCGTCCTTCCCCGTGCTCCTCCACCGTCATGACGGTCCTGACACCGCCCCAGAGTCCCGCACCGACCTCCAGGTCCCACCGGTCGTGCCAGTCGCCGCGGCGGGGGACGAGCCCGCGAGCTCGGAGCCGCTCCTCCATGTGACGCAGCCATTCCTCCGGTGACCGCCACGCCTCGCTCCAGATGGAGACGATCCCCGGCCGGGGAAAGGCCGCGGTCCCCCTGCCCCGCCGCCGCCACGGGGTCAGTCCTTCTCGGAAGCGACCCCACAACCTCACGAACGGCTGGGTCACGTGCAGGAAGGCAGTCGTCCCCACGAAGCGGACGTGATTCCACAGCCCGTCCGCCGCGCGTTCACGGCTCGAGCGGGCCGTGGCGCGCAGAGCCTGTGCCAGGGGCAGCAGCAACGAGACCAGCAACGCAGGGAGCGCCCACAGGAGCGGCGTCCACAGGGTGCCCAACAGCGAAAGCAGCGCCAACGTACCGGTGGCCAGGTGCCATTCCGGGACCATGACCACGGACAACATGAAGTTCGAGCCCCGGTGGTAGAGGCGTTGGAAGGGGGCGTTCCCCCACGTGCCGTAGTACACTCGTGGGGGGCTCCAACCGAGGTGCTGATAGAATCCCGGACCGTAGAGGCGGCCTCCCCAGGAGAGGTGTCCGGCGGCGTTGTACTTTTCGGGCCATTTCCGCTCGAGCAGCGCCTCGGCCTTTCCGTAACCCCGCTGCTGGCGCCAGTAGTCCCGCACGGAGGCCCGCGAGTGGTGATACACCACCGCGCCCGGGTGGAAGCCCAGCTCCCAGCCGGCTTCCTGTAGACGCCAGCACAAATCGACGTCGTCGCCCGCCGCGCGGAACTGGGGGTCGAAGCCCCCGACCCTCATCAGGTGGTCCTTCCTCACCGCGAGGTTGCATCCCGGCAGGTGCTCCGCGACGCGGTCGGTGAGCAGGACGTGGGTCGGACCACCCGGCGCGTGCTTCACGCACTCCGCCATCATCGGGGAGCCCGGCGGCAGGATATTGGGGCCACCCACGGCCGCGTACTCGGTCTCCTCGAACGTCTTGCCCAGGTAGTGCAGCCAGTGGGCCTCGGGATAGGCGTCGTCGTCGATGTAGGCCACGATCTCACCGGTCGCCGCCGCCGCCCCGGTGTTGCGCGCACTGCTGAGGCCGCGGTTCTCCGTGGAGATGACGCGCACGTCGAACTCGCGAACGATGTCGAGCGTGGTGTCCGTGGAGCCGTCATCCACGACGAGGACTTCGTAGTCGGGATAGTCCAGGGCGGCGAGGTGCTCCAGCGTTTGCCTGATCGTCCGGCTCCCGTTGTGAGTGCACACGACGACGGAGATCCGTGGCAATGAGGATGCGGGAGCGACGGGTCCGCGGGCGAACGTCCGGGCCACCGTGGTCAGGGCCGGCTTGGGCGTGCGATCTCGGGCGGTGAGTCCGAAGTCCCAGTCCTCGATGTCCAGGCCGCCCCGATGCCATTCGTCGGTCCACGCGAAGACGAACGCTCCGGCACACCCGGACCCCAGCACCGCCTCGAGCTGCCAGCGCAAGGCCTCCGCCTGTCGATCCTTCCCGTGGCGCAGGCTGTCCAGCCCGATCTCGGCCATCACCAGAGGGCGGTCACCGGCCAGGTTGTGGAGGCGCGCGAGGTAGCCCTCGAGACTCTGCCTCGTCTCCAGGTAGACATTGAAGGAGACAAAGTCCAGAAACGGAAGCTCCAGGTATTCGGTGGTCGGGTAGTTGACGTACGTGACCAGCGCTCCGGGATCCTCGGACTTGGCGATGTCGTGCAGGTTCGCGATGAAGCGCTCCACCCTCCCCCGACCATGCCAGCGGACGATGGGCGCCGGGATCTCGTTGCCCACCGCGAACCCCAACAGCGCCGGGTGCCCCGCCACGCTACGGGCCGCGTCCCTCACCTGCTTGCGGATCTGTCGCGTGACCCGCCGGACGTCCAGGAAGGTCACGTGCTGCGTCCAGGGGAGCCCGACCAGGACGTGATGGCCGTTCGCGGCGGCCAGCTCCAGCAGCCACTCGGGGGGAGGGGTATACGTCCGGATCGAGTTCAATCCCGCGGCGCGCATGACCCGGAAGTCCCGGTCGACGACGTCCCGCGGCGGATACTCGGTTCCGTCCAGCTGCGGTCGGAACGTTCCGTAGGTCACGCCGTTCAGGTAGGCCTTTCCGCCCTGGGCGTGAAAGAAGCGGCCAGATATGGTCGGCCGCGGCCCGGAGAGCCCGATCCGCTCCGAGCGTTCGGGCTCATCCCCGACGTTTCGGCTGGGCCCGTTGCCGGACGGAAGGATCCAGGCAGGGCTCGGGCTCTCGGCAGGACGGGCGGATGGCAAGCTGGGGGACGCCGGAGCCCCGAGGGTCGCCTCGTGCAACTCCGGCCTGGGAGAGTTGGGGGTCTGTGCCATGCGGTCCTTTTCTGGCTTCCAAGCTTGGGGCAGGACCCCGTTGCGGCGCTCCGCGTACGGCTTCGAGCGACGATCCTGTCTCGAGAACGTTGCACGGGCGCAACGAAACGTAGTCTGCCCTCGACACCGCCCCGAGCGGTGTCGGCGACTAACCCTCGTCGCGCCGTGATCCCGTATCCCGGTCGCGGAGGCAGAATGGAGATGCTGGAAGGTTCGTGCCAGTCCCGTGCCTCCGCAGAACCATCCAGACGACCGGCACACGTGGTGCCGCGGCGGGGGAGATTGGGAGGGACGACGGGGCGCCGGTCGACCCGGTCCTGACGGACCGGGTCGCCGGCCCCGAAATGCCGGAGGAGGGACTCGAACCCCCGACACGCGGATTATGATTCCGCTGCTCTAACCGACTGAGCTACTCCGGCGAGGAGTGGAAAAAAAGCTGGCTCTGGGGGGTTGGGTTGTCAAGACGATGGGCCGGGTGTGAGCTTTCAATACGGGTCTCACGTTCCTTGGAGTTCGGACACCCGGACCCGCACCCCAACCTTTCTGGGAGACCACGATGGACCTGGGCACGATTCTCATCCCCGCCGCGATCTTCGGGGGCGCTGCGCTGCTCACGAGCCTGCGGATCCTTTACGAATACGAGCGTGGCGTCATCTTTCGCCTGGGTAAGCTCACTCGCGCCAAGGGACCGGGCTTGATCTTCCTCGTTCCGTTCGGCGTCGAGCGGATGCGCAAGATGGATCTTCGCGTCGTGGCGTTGGACATCGCCCCCCAGGACACCATCACGAAGGACAACGTCAGCGTCACGGTCAATGCCGTGGTCTACTTCCGGGTGGCCGACCCGGCGAAGGCGGTCGTGGAGGTCGAAGACTACTACTTCGCCACCAGCCAGCTCGCGCAGACGACGCTCCGCAGCGTCATCGGTCAGTCCGAGCTGGACGAGCTGCTGGCCGAGCGCGAGCGCATCAACGAGGTGGTCAGGCGGATCATCGACCAGGGCACGGACCCGTGGGGCATCGACGTGACCGCGGTCGAGATCAAGGACATCGACCTGCCCCAGGAGATGAAGCGGGCCATGGCCAAGCAGGCCGAGGCCGAGCGGGAGCGCCGCGGCAAGGTCATCGCCGCTGAGGGCGAGTTCCAGGCCTCTCGGCAGCTGGCCGCTGCCGCCAAGGTCATTTCAGCTCACCCGGTCGCCCTGCAGCTGCGCTTCCTGCAGACCGTGGTGGAGATCGCGGCCGAGAACAACTCCACCACGCTGTTCCCGATCCCCATCGATCTGTTCAAACCGATCATCGAGAAGGCGACCGGCGTGGAGGGCGGGGGAATCCCCGACACCCCGGGCGCGCTGCCGTCTCCGGAGCAGCTTGCCCAGCTCAGCGACGAGGAGGTGCAGCTCCTGGCCGATTCCGCTCGGCAGCTGCTCGGAGTGGGCGAAGGCGGGGGCTCGGGCGTGCCGGCGGAGGCCGCAGAGAGTGAGCCCGAGCCGTCCGACGGCGGCTGAGCCGCCACCCGGACACCGCCGCAGGTTCTGACGCCACCTGGGGCATCATTGGCAGAACGGGCCGCCTCCCGGGTAATGGGAGGCGGCCCGCCTTCACGGGGTGAGCGGGCTTCCGAGGGCGTGATCCCCTCAGCCGGGGTCGTCGGTCCCCGCTTCGGCTTCCTCGTCCCGGCCTTCGAGGGAGTCGGGCACCAGCCTGTACAGGATCTCACCCTCCCGGATCATCCCGAACTTCTCTCGCGCGATGCGCTCCAGAGCTGCCGGGTCCGACTCTAGCGAGTCGGCACGGGCCCGCAGCGCTTCGATCTCGGCTCGCAGCTCCGCCAGCTGGGCCTCGGCCTGGGCGTGCTCCGCCCGAGCCCGACGCACCTCGAACACCGAGTACTCTCCACCGAAGAGGGCGTAGTAGGCCGCAAGGCAAAGCAGCAGCGGGAAAATGAGTCGTCGCGTCATGCCCACAAGCTCTGTCCCGGGTACCGCGCGGCGGCCCCGAGCCGCTCCTCGATCCTGAGGAGCTGGTTGTACTTGGCCACCCGGTCCGTCCGGCTGGCGCTGCCGGTCTTAATCTGCCCTGCTCCGGTCGCGACTGCCAGGTCCGCGATCAGCGTGTCCTCGGTTTCGCCAGAGCGGTGGGAGATCACCGAGCGGTAGTTGGAGTCGTCGGCGAGGCGGATGGCGTCCAACGTCTCGGTCAGGGTTCCGATCTGGTTGACCTTGATCAGAATGGCGTTGGCGACCCCGGTGCGGATGCCCTGCTCCAGGCGGCTGGTGTTGGTGACGAACAGGTCGTCGCCCACGAGCTGGGCCTGCTCGCCCACGGCCTGGGTGAGCCGCTGCCAAGCGGTCCAGTCGTTTTCGTCCAGCGGGTCCTCCAACGAGCGGATCGGATAGCGCTCGAGCCATTCCTGCCAGAACTCGACCATGCCGGGTCCGTCACGGCGCTCGCCCGACGACCACCGAAAGACGTACTCGTCGTTCTCGCAGAACTCGCTCGCCGCGGCGTCGATGGCCAGAACGACGTCTTCGCCGGGCCGATATCCGGCCCGCTCGATCCCCCGCAGCACTGCCTCCACGGCCTCCTCGTTACTCGCCAGATCCGGGGCGAAGCCCCCCTCGTCCCCCACGGCCGTGCTCTTACCGTCCTCGGCCAGCACGCTCTTGAGCGCATGGAAGACCTCGACGCCGATGCGCAGGCCCTCCGAGAACGTCTCCGCACCCACGGGCATGACCATGAACTCCTGGATGTCCACGTTGTTCGGCGCGTGAGCGCCGCCGTTCAGGATGTTCATCATGGGGACCGGCAGCACGCCGGCCGATGTCCCGCCCAGGTACTGATACAACGGCATGTTGTTCTCGATGGAGGCGGCCCGAGCCACTGCCATGGACACGGCCAGGATCGCATTGGCTCCCAACCGGGCCTTGTTGGGGGTTCCGTCGAGCTCGATCATGGTCCGGTCGAGATCCAGCTGCTCTCGCGCCTCGAATCCCCGAATGGTGTCGCGGATCTCACCCCCCACGTGGGCCACGGCCTTGCGAACGCCCTTCCCTCCGTACCTCTCCGCGTCGCCGTCGCGCAGCTCCACGGCCTCGTGCTCGCCGGTGGAAGCTCCGCTCGGCACGGACGCCCGAGCGCGTATGCCGGTCTCGAGAATGACTTCTGCCTCGACGGTGGGATTCCCCCTGGAATCCAGGATCTCTCTTCCTCTCACGTCTACGATTGCCGACAAGGTCGCCTCGCTGTTGTTGTGGTCATGGTTCCCGGCCCGGTAAGGTCCGGCGCCAACCCTGCCGTCTCCGGGCCCGTCATGCGGTCGTGGGGGGTGCGATACCACCCCGGAGCTCGGCCACGGCCTCGAACGCGCGTCCGAGCAGCAGATCACGGTCGCCGTGCCCCAGGCCCTCCACCTCGATGGGCGCGCCGATGCGCACCTCGATCTTTCCGGGCTTGATCGTCCAGGCTCCCTTGGGCATGATGGCGCGACTTCCCACGATCGCCACGGGCACGACCGGGACTCCCGCCTGAATGGCCAGCACGAACGCGCCCTTCTTGAACCGCTGAAGCTCGCCGGTCCGAGTCCGCGTGCCCTCCGGGAACATGACGATGCTGGAGCTGTCCGAGCGGATCTGGCGTGCGGCGAGGTCCAGCGACTCCACCGCCGCGCCCCGGTCGCCCCGATCCACCGACACGTGGCCACATGCCTGGAAGGCGCGCCCGAAGATGGGGACGGACGCCAGCTCCTTCTTGGCCACGAATCGGCACCGTCCCGGCAGAAACGCCGCCAGGGTGAAGACGTCGAACCACGATTCGTGATTCGACACGAGGATCTGCGGTGTCTCCACGTCGAGGTGCTCGGTGCCGCTCATCTCCACCGGGCAGCGAGCGGCGCGGAGGATCTTCCGGGCCCATTCCCGGGGGTGGTGGTCGCAGATGCACCGAGCGTTCCGGAATCCGAATCGGGTCGCCACGATCATGTGGGTGCCGTAGAGGGCGGTCCACGTCACGCCGACCGTGAAGACCCATAGCGTCCGTATCACTCGCCCGCGTCCCCGGCAAAATGATCGAAGGCACCCGTGCGGGTGCGCCGGCCCGCCTCACCGGGCCGGGCGCGAACGTATACCCCCGATCCGGTCCCAACGGTGCCCACGCGCGTCAGATCCACCCCGAACTCGCGGGTGAAGGCGTCGGCATGCTCCTCGACCGAGCCGGGCGGAGTCGCGAGACACAGCTCGTAGTCCTCGCCACCCGTGAGAGCCAGCTCGGTCGCGACACGCTCGCCGAATAGCCCCGGCAAGAGCGGGTGAACCGTCAAGCGGAAGAGGTCCACCGTGATCTTCACCCCTGACGCCGCCGCCAAGTGGGCCACGTCGCCCTGGAGCCCGTCCGAGATGTCGATGAGGGCGTGCAGGTCCGTCCTTCGTGCCAACCACCTGGCCTGCGCGATCCGAGGTGCGGGTTCAGCGTAGGCCCGACGGAGCTCGGGGGGCGGGCGCCGCCCTTCCCGCCAAAGACGCACGGCGCCGGCGCTACCGCCCAATACGCCGGTCACCCAGATCTCGTCACCCGGGGCGGCGCCTGAGCGCAGCACGGGCTCGGAGGCCTGCCCCAGCACCGTGACGTCGAGCATCAACGGTCCCGGCGAGGCCGAGAGATCGCCCCCGACCAGCGGCGCTCGGGCCTGCGCGCACGCCGACACGACCCCGCTCGCGAGCTCGTCCCAAGCCTGGGCCCCGTCGGCTTCGGGTAGCGCCACCGAGACCAGAACGCCCACGGGCTCCGCGGCCATGGCGGCGAGGTCGCTCAGGGCCGCCGCGACCGCTCGGAAGCCGATCTCCTCCAGCGAGAGCCAATCCCGCCGAAAGTGCACGTCCTCGACGGACAGATCCGTGCTCACCACCAGGGGGGTCCCCTCCACGACAGCGGCATCGTCACCTGGGCCTACCCTGACGCGGGCGGGAAGAGACGCGCGGGCACGCTCCAGCAGCGACCGAATCCGGTCGAATTCGACCCCTGGCCCGAGTCCACCGCCGCCGTCACGGGTCCGCACGGTCAGTACCCCCGCCGCCGCTCGAGCCGTACCACCCCCATGGGGGTCGAAACGTGCACGTGGTCTTCGGTGACCGCCACGTCCAGCGCCGGGCCCGCGGGAAGGTCGCGACCCACCAGCAGGTAGCGCCAACCGCTCTCGTCTCTCATCCGCCGGGCGGCTCCGGCGTCCCCGGTCACCCAGAGCGCCTCTCCCGTGAGCCTCAGCCGGCGAAGCCGACCCACGTTCGTCGGCACCTCGCGCAGAGGACCTTCCCAACCCCGCCCGTCGAAGCGCCACAGCGCATCGGGCGTGGCCGCCCAGGTGTCGCCCCGGTCCGAGACCAGGTCCACGACCGGCCCTGGCGGCGCCGGTGGCGCCCCGGGTATCGGCGCTGCCACCTGCCCGTCCTCCATCATGTGGACCAGGCTGCCAGCGCCGCCGACCCAGATTCCCCCGTTGGCCGCCACCACCGCATGCACCGCACGCCCCTCGAAGAACGTGCCTTCCACCGCGCCGTCGGCCGAGACCCGCACGAGGCCCAGGTCCGTCGCCGCCCAGAGCCCGCCCTCGACGGCAGCCAGCCGCCGCACGGGAAGACGCCCACCGACACCAGCGACCTGCAGCCAGCGGTCCGAGCGCCGGTCCAGTCGATACAGCCCGCCCCGCCCGCCGAACCACACGGCATCGGCCGTCACGAGGATGTCTTCGACCAGCTCCGAAGGTGCGGGGACGATACCGGCTTCGTACTGGCGCCACTGTTGGAGATCGTGGCCGGCTCGGACGGGCCCGCGCCGAGGGCCACGGCCGTCCCCTCCGATCCAGAGCCACCCGGCGTCGACGGCCAGGGCTCCGGATCCCGAAGTGAGCAGTCCGAACGGCCGCGGCTCGGCCTCGAGAAAGCGGACGTCCAATCGGTAGAGATTGTCCCCGGCCGTACCCAACCAATAGACGCCCGGACGGTCACCAGCGACGAACGACGTGACCGGCCACGTGCGACCTCCCCGGTCCGCCGTGAGGGTGGCGCCAGCCGCGGCGTACGCGGGCTCCAGAAGACGGAGCCGCTCGTGCGCCGGCGCCTCCAGCGCCGCTGCCTCGGGCGGCAGCTGGCCCGGTGGCAGGGGCCGCACCGCGCCCGAGAAGCGTTCCACCAGATACCATCCGGTCGGCGTGCGGACCAACACCCCCTCACCGCGGTCCTCCGAGAGCGGAAGGATGGCCACGATGGGCCCCAAGCCAGGCGACGCCTCCAGCCGCCATCGCCCGAAGTCGACCTGGTAGCTGTGTAGCCCTCCCGTAGTGGTGCCGAGCCACACCACGCGCTCGAACGGATCGTACGCCGCCGCCGCCGGACCCTCGTCCACGGGATACCCGTCCTCCATCGTAGAGGGCTGCTGCCACCGGCCCGACAGGAGGTCGAGAATCTGCAGCCCACCTTCGGAAGCGGCGTAGAGCTGTCGGTCGTCACGGGTCATGCCGCTGACCAGGTGGAACGACGTCAGCACGGTCCGGTCCTCCGGTCGCCAGGCCCGGCCTTCCTGGGCAAAGAGCGGCGAGGCCGCGAAGGGCACGATCAGCAGCGCCGCATAGCCCGGCCGCCGCCGGACGGTGGGCGGGACGGCCCTCCCCGCCTTACCGCTCGTCCTCGGTGTCGAGGGTGACGGAAACCGACGTTGGCGGGACACTGACGGCCCGCTACCGCGGCGGGTCGGCGTCGAACACCACGAAGGGCAAGTCCAGGTCGGTGAGGCCGTCGCCCTCCTCCAGCAGGACATGCGAGAGCCCGTCCACCACGTCGTCCGGGATCAGGCCCGCTCCACGTCCGGCGAGAGCGGCGGCCCGCCCGCTGTAGTAGAGGCCCAGGGCCGCGGCCTCGTCGGGCGGAGCGCCCTGAGCCAGGAAGCTGCCCACCACGCCCGTGAGGACGTCTCCCATACCCCCTGTGGCCAGGTCCGACGTCCCCACGACGTCGACGCGGACCCGGCCTTCCGGTGCTGCGACCACGGAAGGCAACCCCTTGAGGAGCACGGTGGCGCCGAGCGTGGCGGCCGCCGCCCGTGCCACCCCCACGCGGTCAGCCGCCACCGCGTCGCGACCGTGCGACGTGATGCGCTCGAGCTCGCCCGTGTGAGGCGTGAGGACCAGCGGGCGATTCCGGGCGAGCTCCTCGAGCGCGGGCGTCCGCCCCGCCGCGGCCAGCGTCAGCGCGTCGGCGTCGAGGACGGTCGGTTTGCCGATGGACCCGGCCAACACCACCGACAGGGCATCGCCGGCTGCGGTGTCGGTGCCCAACCCCGGCCCGGCGGCCACCGCCGCGGATCGTTCGAGAGCGGCGTGCACCGCGCCCGGGTCGTCGAGATCGACGAAGATGGCCTCGGGCGCCGTGGTCTGGATGATCTCGCGGTTTTCGGCTGCGGAGGCCACGCGGAGCAGGCCGATGCCCGACCGCTGCGCGGCGCGAGCGGCCATCACCGCCGCGCCACCCATCCCCGCGCGCCCGGCCACCACGAGCAGGGTGCCCACCGCGTACTTGTGGGTCTCGCTCTCGCGCCGCGGGAGGCGGGCGTGCGCCCAGCCGGGCGTGATCACCCCCGCGGCGAAGGTCGGGCCGTCGGGCGGGAATCCGATCTCCACTGCCACCAGCCGCCCAGCCAAGCTCCGGCCCGGAGGCACGAGGGATCCGAGCTTCGGCCAGCCGAACGCCACGGTTTCCCGGGCGCGCACCGCGGCCCCCGGGGCTGCGCCGGTGCCCGCGTCGACCCCCGAGGGGATGTCCAGGGCGAAGACCGGCGCCGGACACCGGTTCACGGCTTCGATGGCGTGAGCTTGACGCGCTCGTGGCGCGCCGCGAATGCCGGTGCCGAGAATCCCGTCCACCACGACCCCGGCCCCGGCCAGGATCGCGTCGTAGGCCGCATCGTCTGCCAGATCGGTATCCAGGACCGTGGAGAGCCCCCAGCCGTGCTCCAATCCCTCATCCACTCGATCTGCCACGACGAGGGCGCGAACGGTCCGTCCCCAGGCCGCCAACGTGCGCAGCAGGACCAATGCGTCGCCCCCGTTGTTGCCGGCGCCCACCACTGCCACCACCGTACCGTCGGGGTGGAGCTTGTCGAGGATCTGGGCCGCGGAACGGCCCGCGTTTTCCATCAAGGTGTACTGCGGAACCCCGACCCGGTCGATGGCTTGGCGGTCGAACGCCGCAGCCTCAGACCCGGTCGGGGCTCCGATGTGGGTCCGACCGAAGGGCCGGGTGGGGAGTTCTGAAGGGCTCGGGTCTTCCACGGTCACTCCCCCTCCAGTCCGTTGTGCAGGGAAGCGCTGCCGGCAGACCCTCGGGTGGGACTTACTTGTAGCTCTGACCGATGTTTCGGCCCAGCGTGATCTCCCCGTTGTCGATGCGGATGTTGAACCCGCAATCCGGATTCGAGCACACCCATGCCTTGTACCGGATCGGTGCTCCGTCCCTGCCGTAGTCGGACAAGGGGAGCAGAAGACCGGTCTCGCACTTCAGACAACTAGGGAATCCACGACCGTCCTCCATGTTCAACCCCTCCCGTCTGCGTGGAAAGCTGCGGTGTGCGCAAGCCGGCGGCCCTCTTGGCCCCTAGCTCGCAGCACCCCATGGATAGTTGCGTTCGAAGACATCCTCGAAGTCGAAGATGTTCTCGAAGTCGGCCCTCGAGTCGCCACTCTGCTTGATGAGCACGCCTGCGTCTACAAGGGTGAACACGATCTCCCCGAGGTCCTTGGTCGTGTGGATACCCCAGTGCTCCAGCACGGTCCGTGCGATGGGACCGTACTGTTCGAGGGCAAGCGCACGAACGCCCTCGGCGAGCTCCTGGCCCGAGATGTGGCGGGGCTCGTCCAGGTCCTTCATGACCGCATGCAGGGCAGACAAGAGGAACAAGTACGCTTTCCCATGGAAGCGCGGGTTCCTCTCCTGGAGCTGGTCCAAGATGCTCTCTGCGAACTGCAAGTCGGTCATATCAGCAATCTTACGATCTCGGGTGCGGGGCGCAAACCTGGCCCTCGCCCGGACGCCGTTCCCGAGTGCTCTCACGGCACCGGCGGGAGAACTATGCCAGGCTCGCCAACTCCCTGTAAAGGGGGAACGCGTCGCACAGCTCAACGACCTCGCCGCGGACCCGGCCGAGGACGCTCTCGTCTTCGTGGTCCTCCAGGACGTCCGCGATCCAATCGGCGATGCTGGCCATTTCGGCCTCTTCCATCCCACGGCTGGTCAAGGCCGCGGTACCGATGCGGAGTCCCGACGTCACGAACGGCGACCGGGTCTCTCCCGGCACCGTGTTCTTGTTTACCGTGATCCCGGCCTCCTCCAACGCATGCTCGGCTACCTTCCCCGTCAGCTCGTCGCGTCGCCGCAGGTCCACGAGAATCAGATGGTTGTCGGTGCCTCCGCTGACCAGGTCGAAGCCACGCTCCAACAGCCGTTCGGCCATGGCCGCCGCGTTGGCCACGACCTGGCGGGCGTAGGTGGTGAAGTCCGGCTGGGCCGCCTCCCTGAGCGCCACGGCCTTGGCGGCGATGGCATGCATCAGGGGACCGCCCTGGGTACCCGGGAACACCGCTTTGTCGATCGCGCGGGCGTGTTCGGCCCGGCACAAGATCATGCCGCCCCGCGGGCCCCGCAGCGTCTTGTGCGTGGTCGTCGTCACGATGTCGGCGTGGGGAACGGGGCTCGGGTGGACCCCTGCCGCTACCAGCCCCGCGATGTGAGCCATGTCCACGAGCAGGAGAGCGCCGACGTCCTGGGCGACCTGGCCGAACGCGGCGAAGTCGATGATCCGAGGGTAGGCGCTCGCCCCCGCGATGATCATCGCGGGGCGGACGTCGCGGGCCTGGGCGTGAAGCCTGTCGTAGTCGATGCGGCCCGTCGCCTCGTCGACCCCATAGGCCGACACCTCGAAGAGCTGACCGCTGAAGTTCACCGGTGAGCCATGCGTGAGATGCCCGCCGTGGTTCAGGTCCATCCCGAGAATGAGGTCACCGGGCTTCAGAAACGCCAGGAACGCCGCCATGTTGGCCTGAGCGCCGGAGTGTGGCTGAACGTTCGCGTGATCGGCGCCGAACAAGCGAGTCGCCCGGTCGCGGGCGAGGTCCTCGGCCACGTCCACGTGCTCGCACCCACCGTAGTATCGCTTCCCGGGCAGTCCTTCGGCGTATTTGTTCGTCAGGACCGTCCCCGTCGCTTCGAGCACGGCCCGCGACACGAAGTTCTCGCTGGCGATGAGCTCGAGCTGCGAGCCCTGACGCTCGGCTTCCCTTCGAATCGTCTCGAAGATCTCCGGATCCACGCTTTTGAGGTGCTCCATCCGCCCCCGCCGGGTTTGAGTCGTCATCCTGTGGTTCGCTGCTGAGCCGCCGTCAGGCCGTCGTGTGGGTCCCTGCGCTTCCAGACCTCAGAGCCACGTGCGCTGAAGCTGGCGCGCTTGCTCGATCCGCTGTTCTGCGAGGCGGTCCGCGGCCTCGCTCGTGGGAATCCCCTCTTCCTGCGCGCGCTCGAAAATGCGGAGTAGCGTCACGTAGATCTCGCCGGCCTTGCGACGGCTACGCTCGGGCTTCCAGTCGTGGAGCTCCGCGTACACGTTGCACAGCCCGCCGGCGTTGATCACGTAGTCCGGGGCGTAGAG
Source organism: Gemmatimonadota bacterium (assembly GCA_039586035.1). Classification (GTDB taxonomy): domain Bacteria; phylum Gemmatimonadota; class Gemmatimonadetes; order Longimicrobiales; family Gaopeijiaceae; genus JBDHHQ01. The sequence goes on from JBDHLD010000002.1 coordinate 77,315, forward strand.
GATGCCCCTGTGCTCGACGTCCGTCCCATGACGCTCCCCGGCCAGCTGATTGTTGGCCGCACCCGCCACGATGTCCACCTTCAGCACCTGGAGGGTGTCGTCGTTGATCACGGCACCCAGGGCGCAGGGCGCGAAGACGTCGGCCTCGACGGCGTAGATGTCGTCCAGCGGCACGGCCGCCGCGCCGAACTCCTCGACGACGCGGTGGACGCGCTCTTCGTCGATGTCCGTGACGGTCAGCCTGGCGCCCTCCTGCGCCAGGTACTCGCAGAGGAAGTACCCCACGTGACCCACGCCCTGTACGGCGACATGCTTGCCGTCCAGGCTGTCGTCACCGTAGCGGAACAACGCGCACGCCTTGATGCCGCTGTAGACGCCGTACGCAGTGACCGGGGACGGATCTCCCGAACCACCGTAGACACCGACGACCGAATCGGTCTCCATGCGGATGTATTCCATGTCGTCGACCGAGGTACCGACATCCTCTGCCGTGATGTAGCGGCCCTTGAGCGAATCCACTGCCCGACCGTGGGCTCGGAAGATCATCTCCCGATCGAGGGTGCGGTTGTCGCCGATGATGACCGACTTGCCGCCGCCCAGGTTGAGGCCCGTGATGGCCGCCTTGTAGGTCATGCCCCGAGATAGCCGGAGAACATCCACCAGGGCGTCCCGATCGCTGGCGTAGGACCAGAAGCGGGTGCCACCCAGCGCGGGGCCCAAGGTCGTATCGTGAATCGCGATGATGCCCCGATACCCGATGGACGGTTCGCTCCAGAACAGGAGCTGCTCGTGCTCGCGGACCGCCATCATCTCGAAGATCTCCATGCGCTCCGGCTCCGTCGTGCTTGGGGTCGTCTTCGGGGGCGATGGCCGCCCGGTGCCCGTTTCGGACCGTTCGACCGCGGTTGGTTGACCGGTCGCCACTACGCCTCCTTGGCTTCTTTGATGACCTCGCGGGCAATGGCCACGCGCATGATCTCGCTGGTGCCCTCGAGGATTTCCGTTCCCTTGGCGTCCCGGAGGAGCTTCTCCACCGGGTAGTCCCGCATGTATCCGTACCCTCCAAAGATCTGCACCGCTTCGTCGGCCACCCAGAGGGCAGCCCGGCTGGCGTTCAGCTTGGCCATGGCAGCCGAGGCCCGCTGGCTCGACGCACCGGTGGCGCGGCTCGAGTCGGAGACGTGCCCAGCCGCCTCGAAACGGCTGGCCACGTCGAGGGTGAGGGCCCGAGCCCCGGCGATCCGCGTCGCCATGTCGGCGAGCTTGCCCTGTATCGCACCGAAATCCGCAATGGCCGTCCCGAATTGATGGCGCTCCAGGGCATATGCCGTGGCGTGCTCGAACGCGGACTGGGCGATGCCAACCGAGATGGCAGCATCTCCCAGTCGGGCGAGATCCAGGGCGCGCAGGACCGAGACGAACCCGTCGTCAGGTAGGGAGACCAGCCGCTCGGCGCCCACGGTCACCGAGTTCAGCAACACCTCCACGGTTTGAGAAGCCCGAAGTCCCATCGTCTTCTCACGCCGGCCGACCTCGTATCCGTCCGCGCTCCGGTCCACCAGGAACGCACCCATGGGAGCCGAGTCCCGATCGGTGCCTTCCAGCCGCGCGAACACCAGGATGACGCCGGCGCGGTCACCGTTCGTGACCCACTTCTTGCGGCCCTCAAGGCACCACCCGTCGCCGGCGGGAACCGCCCGGGCGGCCAGGGAGGCGGCGTCACTTCCGGCCGTTGCCTCAGAGAGGGCAAAGGCGCCGAGGAGGGTCCCACTCGCCAGCTCCGGCAGCCAGCGCTCTTTCTGGGCGTCCGTGCCGTGGGCCAGGATGAGCCCTACCAGGGGCCCGTTCTGGATCGCGACGGACAGCGCCACGCTGGCGTCCCCCCAGGCCAGCTGCTCGAGGGCCAGAAGGTACGTCGTCAGCTCCAGCTCGAGCCCGCCGTACGCCTCCGGCACCAGCATGCCCAGGAAACCCAACTCTCCCAGCTTGGCGAAGATATCCTCCTCCAGATGCCGATCCTCGTCCCAACGACCTGCCTGGGCGCGGATCTCGCCGGCGGTGAAGTCTCGCGCCAGGTCCCGGATCTCGATCTGCTCCGGCGTCAGAACCACGTCTATTCGTCCTCTACCCGTCGTATCGATAGAAGCCACGACCGCTCTTGCGGCCATTCCAGCCGGCCGCGACGTACTTCCGCAGCAGCGGGCACGGCCGGTAGCGGTCGTCGCCGAGGTCCCGATGCAGGACCTCGAGAATGCTCAGACAGGTGTCCAACCCGATCAGGTCGGCGAGCGTCAGCGGGCCCATAGGATGGTTCATCCCAAGCTTCATTACCGTGTCGATGGCCTCGGCGTCGGCCACGCCCTCCATCAAGGCGAACACCGCCTCGTTGATCATGGGCATGAGCACGCGGTTGGACACGAATCCCGGAAAGTCCGCCACCTCCACGGGGGTCTTGCCCAACTCGCGCGACAGCTCCATGACGGCGGTCGTGGTGGCCTCGTCGGTGGCCAGACCCCGAATGACTTCCACCAGCTTCATGACCGGCACGGGATTCATGAAGTGCATGCCGATGACCTTCTCGGGCTTGGACGTCGCCGAAGCGATCTCGGTGATGGAGATGGACGAGGTGTTGCTGGCCAGGATCGTGGCCTCGGGAGCCGCTCCGTCCAGCACGGCGAAGATCTGGGCCTTGAGCTCGGGCCTCTCGGGCACGGCCTCGATCACCAACTCGGCGTCGGCAGCAGCCTCCTCGACAGAGGTGGACGTGCGAAGCCGGGCCAGCGTGTCGATGCGCGCGTCCTCGTCGAGGACGCCCTTCGCGACCTGACGATCGAGATTTCGGCCGATGGTCGCCCGGGCCGTGTCGAGCACCTCCTGTGAAACGTCCACCAGATGCACGTCACGCCCGTGCTGCGCGCAGACGTGGGCGATGCCATTCCCCATGGTGCCACCGCCGACTACGACGATCCGCTGCAATGCCACCTTCCCTCCTGTTCGTTTCGAAGCCTGCCCCTCCCGCGCCCCGGCCGATCCTGGAACGCCACCACCCGAGCGGCCGACGGGGGCCGCACCACCAAGAAAAAGGCCCCGGGCGGCTAGCTGCCTCCGAGGCCTTCCTTCCGCAGTCGCATGACGAGCACGAGAGCGAGTACCACCTTGATGAGGTCTCCCCCCAGGAATGGGACCACCCCGAGAGCCAGGAGCGTCCTGGGATCGGCAGCCGTCAGCACGGCGAGTTGGGTGATGCCACCCAGGTAGATGGTCCCCAGTCCCATGAGAAGCCCGAGCAGCACCGGCAGCCACCGTCGGCGCCTGCCCACCACGAGGCCCACCACCAGCGCCGCGGCGGGGAACGCCATGAGGTACCCCCCCGTCGGACCCACGAGCCACGGGAGGCCGGCGTGGCCGCCGGCGAAGACCGGAGCTCCCATCACGCCCACGGCAAGGTAGCTCGCCATGGCGGCCGCCCCCGCCAAGGGTCCCAGCAGGGCACCGGCCAGGAGAGCCACCATGGGCTGCAGCGTCATGGGTACCGGGCTCCACGGCACCGGGATCGCCACGTACGCGCTGATGGTCATGGCGATCACGAAGGCCGCGCCGCCGAGAGCGGTCCTTATGCGGCGGTCCGGCACCAGTACGGCGAGGCTCCACGTCCTGTGCGCTCCGGTGGCTTCGTTCATCGAGGCGGTGCTCCTGGGTTCAGATCCGGGTGTGTTCGCGAGCTGGAGACGCTAGGCGCGCTCCACGGAAAGGGCGACCGCGTTGCCTCCACCCAGACAGAGCGTGGCGAGGCCCGAGTCGACGTCGCGCGCCTCCATCGCATGGAGGAGCGTCACGAGAATGCGTGTGCCCGAGGCGCCGATGGGATGCCCCAGGGCTACGGCGCCGCCGTGGACGTTGACCCGGTCATGGTCCATCCCCAGCTCACGCATGTCGGCGAGGGCCTGGACGGCGAATGCTTCGTTGAGCTCGACGAGGCCGTAGTCGCCGATGGCTTTGCCCTCCTTCGCCATCAGTTTGCGTACGGCCACGACCGGCGCGAAGAATAGCTCGTGGGGCTCCATGCCTCCCGATGCGTATCCGGTGACGACGGCGGTGTACTCCAGGCCGTGGGCATCGGCGAAGGCCTGGGAAGCCACCACCACGGCCGCTCCCCCGTCGTTCAGCCCCGGCGCATTCCCCGCGGTGACGACCAGGTCCTCGATCTCTGACGGCGCGTCATTCGGGAAGGCGGGCCGGAGCTTGCCGAGCGCTTCCAGGCTGGTATCTCGCCGGGGGCTCTCGTCCGAATCCACGACGGTGGTGCCGCGCCGCGTCTCGATGGCCACCGGGACGATCTCGTCCTGGAACTTGCCGCTGTCCATGGCGTCGACCGCACGACGGTGAGATTCGAGTGAGAAGGCGTCGGCGTCATGCCGGCTCACACCCGCTCGGGCCGCGGTGTACTCGGCATGGCCACCCATGTGACAGTGGCCGAACGAGCACCAGAGCCCGTCGTGGATCAGCCCGTCTTCCAGCGACTGGTTGCCGAACTTCACGCCGCCCCGGAGGCCGCGTACGTAATACGGCACGTTGGACATGGATTCGAAGCCGCCGGCGACGACGAGCTGGTTGTCGCCCGCCTTGATCGACTGTGCCGCCAGCATGACCGCCTTGAGCCCCGATCCGCACACCTTGTTGACGGTGACGGCCGGGACGGAAGCGGGAACGCCGCCGTGGATCCCGGCCTGACGGGCCGGCGCCTGGCCTGCACCCGCGGTGACGACGTTCCCCATGATGATCTCGTCGACCTCGGTGCCGTCGATGCCCGAGCGTTCGACGGCCGCGCGGATCGCGGTGGCCCCCAGCTCGGGGGCCGAAAGGGGGCTGAGGCCGCCCAAGAACCTCCCGATGGGGGTCCGGGCGCCCTTGAGAAGGACGGGCGTGCGCGATCTATCGGTCATTCGTGTATCTCCCACAATTTCATGGGTGGGCCCCCCCGGCGGGGGCGGCGGGCCCAGGGCCTGTTCGAGCGCTTGTCGAACAGCGTTATAAGATAGATGATTTCTCGCCGAGGGTCACGACCACACCACCGGCCGTCAAAGGACGGGACTACCGGGCCGGCGGCGCCCCGATGGCACGCCTCCGGCGGACCCTGCCGCCCGCCTTTCACGTTCGCTCCTGGCTGGATCTGGAGCCACGCTCCCGTCCGCACCGGCGGCGCCCCGGCGCGCCGAGGAACGCCCCCAGGGCAGACAGATCACCGATACCGATGCGCCGCGCCTCGTCGAGCAGCCGAATGAGGATCCTGGCCGTCGCCACTGCGTCATCCAGCGCCCGGTGTCTCCGGTGGATCTCGATCCCGAAATGGTCGGAGAGCGCGTCGAGATTCCGGCGCCGAACCCGGGGCAGGAGTCGTCGGGCCAGGTGTACCGTGCATAGCCGCGGCACTTCGGGCGCCTGCCCCAGTGAGTGCTGAAGGTGAGCCCGGACGAACCCCCAGTCGAAGCCCACGTTGTGGGCCACGAACACGCGGCCGGCGAGGCGCTCGAACACCTCCGGGGCCACGTGCTCGAAGAGCGGGGCCTCGGCGACCATGGCGGGCGTGATGCCTGTGAGTGCGGTGACGAAGGGAGGAAGGGGCCGTCCCGGGTTCAACAGGGTCTGAAACGTGTCACCGACGAACCCGTCTCGGACCTCCACGACGGCGATCTCCACGATGCCGTGCCCGCGCCATCGAAGACTCCCGGTCGTCTCCACGTCCACCACGGCGTAGCGGAGGCCTCTCAGTGCAGGAGCGGGGGCACCGGCGAGTGGGGCGACCTCCCACCGGCCGTCCTGGCGGAAGCGGAAGCGGCCATCATCTCCGAGCAGCGTGGCGACTACTGTGGGAGTGAGGTGGTTCGGACCCGTAAGGCCCATGACCCGACGCGCGATCTCGACGGCCGGGAGCGGGCCCCCCGCAAGGAGGTCGGCCGCCCGGTCCGCCAGGGACGGGCCGGTCAGTCCTGGGCTTCCTGACTCAGGGCGTAGGACAGCGCCTCCATCTCGATGACGAGATTGACGTCCTTGAGCCAGACCTCCTCCGGCACACGCAGGGGAACCGGGGCGAAGTTGAGGATGCCCCGGACCCCCGCCGCGACCACTCGGTCCAGCACCGCCTGCGCCGCGTGCCCGGGAACCGCCAGGATGGCGATGTCCACCCGCTCCTGCTGGATGGCCGTCTCCAGCTCGTCGTCCGGGCGGATCCGCACGTCGCCCCATTGTCTCCCCACCTTTCCGGGGTCGCTGTCCACCACCGTCACGATGTGGAAGCCCCGGGAGGAGAGGCTGGGGTAGGCGAACAGCGCCGACCCGATCCGACCCGCTCCGACCAGCGCCACGCGCCATTCCCGCGCGAGACCCAGGATCTCGCGGACCCGCGTGGCCAACTCGCCGACGGAGTACCCCATCCCCCGCTTCCCGAAGGAACCGAAGAGGGAAAGGTCCTTGCGGATCTGGGCCGCGGTGGCGCCGGCCTGCCGTGCCAACGTCTCGCTGGACACGGTGGCGGTGCCCTCCGCCTCCAGGTCTTCCAGAAGGCGAAGATAAACCGAAAGTCGGCGGATTGTCGAGTCGGAGATCTTGTGAGACACAGTGGGTCGAGGCGTTTGTGAAAATCTTCACAAATATGTCGACCCAGGGACGAGCCCGTCAACGCGGCCCCGCGGCCGCGCGCTCGTCGGACGCACCGTGGGCCGATGGCGCCGCACCGTTCCGCACTGAACGCGGGGGCCCGCGCATCCAGGCGCCGGAGCTTCAGTCGGCGACCACCAGCGTGGCATCCTCGGCCCGCGCCTTGCGCTGCCCGGCCTCCACGTCCACGAGGCTCAGCAGGGCCATGCCACCCACGAAGAACACGATGAGCGAGAGAATGCTCAGCCGGCTGCCGCCCGTGATCTGCCCGACCACAGCGAAGAGGAGCGGGCCGATGATGCCGGCGAACTTCGCGCTGACGCTGAAAAATCCGAAGAACTGCGACGCCTTGCCCTCCGGAATCATGCTGGCGAAGAGCGATCGGCTCAGCGCCTGAGACCCGCCCTGCACCATGGCTACCATGAACGCCAGGGTCCAGAACTGCCAGGCGTACTCCATGAAGTACCCGAGCATGGCGATGGCGGTGTAGACGGCCAATGCCACGTAGATCCCCCGCTTGGCGCCGATTCGCCCCGCCACGAAGCCGAAGCCGAAGGTGAAGGGGATCCCCACGAACTGGACGACCAGCAAGGCACCGATCAGGTGGCTCTGGCCGATGCCGATCTCGGAGCCGTAGATGGTGGCCATCTTGATGATCGTCCCGATGCCGTCGTTGTAGAGCCAGAAGGCCAGGAGAAAGAGGAAGACCTCCTTGTGACCCTTGAGCTCCCGTAGGGTCTCCCACACGCGGGCGAAGCCGACCCGGACCGGGTTGGCGGAGAGCGACTCGCCTTCCTCGAGCTTTCGCTCCGGCTCCGGCACCCGCCGAAACAGAGGTACCGAGAAGACGGCCCACCACACCGCGACGGACACGAAGGACGCGCGCGACGCGATCCCGCCATCCGCGAACCCGAACCGCTCCGGCATGAGGATCCAAGCCAGGTTCACCGCCAGGAGCACGCCACCCCCGACGTAGCCCACCGCATATCCGGCAGCCGACACACGATCGATCTCTTCGTCCGAGGCCAGAGAGGGAAGCAGTGATTCGTAGAAGACGTTGGCGCCGGCAAAGCCGATGTTCGCTACGACGAAGACGCACGAGGCGAACAGCCAGTCGCCGCTGCGGACGAAGTACAACAGAGACGTGGCCGCAATGCCGAGGGCCGCGAAGGTGCCCAGGAATCGTTTCTTCGCGCCGAGGTAGTCGGCCACTGCGCCGAGGACCGGCGACAGCACGGCGATGATCGCCAGGGCGATGGAGGCCGTGTACGCCCAGTAGACCGTGGCCCGATTCCCCGGCAGGTCGGCCCCCGCGACGGTCGCGTAGTACACCGGGAGCACTCCGGCCATGACGGTGGTGGCGAAGGCGGAGTTGGCCCAGTCGTACATGGCCCAGGCTCGCAGCTCCTTGCGGTGCAGGCCCAGCGCGTCGAGCCACCGAGACCCTGCGGGCTGGCCCTTGGTCGTCGTGATCGGGGAGTCGGTCATGCCACGGTCCGGTGTGGTCCGGCCCCGGCAAGGAGCCTGGACAGCGTGAGGAACGAGCCCGGCGAGAAGGTCTCGGGCCGACGGGTGAGGTCGAGGCCGGATTCGCTTTCCAGACGCTCCACCGCCTCCCGGGGAAGTCGATACCGCGGGTGATCCCTGAGGATCTTCTGGAACTGTTTGCGGCGCCATCCGAACGCCACTCTCGTGAGCTCTCGGAGACCGGCCTCCTCCTCCGGAGACATGGGCGCAGGATGCGACGGCACCAGTCGGATCACACTGGAGTCCACCCGGGGCATGGGTCGAAACGCCGTTCGGGGCACTTTGAACAGGAGCCCGACGCGCGCCACCGATTGGACGCCGACGGTCAGGGCGCCGTATTCGGCGGTCGCCGGTGAAGCCGCCATGCGCTGTGCCACCTCTCTTTGGACCATGAGGACGATCTCGGCGGGCCGCGGCCGCTCCAGGAGCCTGAACACGATGGGCGCAGTGACGTTGTATGGGATGTTTCCCACCACCTTGAGCTCCTCCGGGCGTTCGGAGAGCGATCGGATGTCGACCTTCAGGAAGTCGGCATGCACCACATGCACGTCGGCTCGCCCTTCGTACCGATTCTGCAACTCGTGGATCAAGTGATCGTCAAGCTCGACCAGAATGAGACGGCGGGGCACGCCCGCGAGGTGGTCCGTGAGGGCGCCTCGTCCGGGACCGATCTCCAGGATCTCGTCTTCGGGCCCCGGAGCGACGGCGGCCACGATCTTCCGTTGCAGGTTGGGGTCGATCAGGAAGTTCTGGCCGAGGCTCTTCTTGGGTCGATGTGGCTCGGGCGGGCGGGCACGCACGGCGTGGAGGGCGGAGGAAGCGGTCAGGACTTGAGGACGATGGCGGTGCGGTCGTCGGCCGGAACCGTCGGCGTCGCCTGTCTGGCCATGGCCAAAAGCTCGTCGACGATCTGGGTGGGCGCCGCACGACGCCGGCGCACCACCTGGTCCACGACGAAGTCCTCTCCGCTGCCCGAAGTCGCGGCCGCCAGGGTATCCGAGAGCCCATCCGTGAACAGGAAAAGGCAATCCTCGTCCCCTGCCCAGGGTACCGCGCACTGGTGGTACGAGTCCGGCCCCGCAATGCCGATGGGCGGATCCGTGGCAGCCAGTCGATCGACCGTGCCGTCTTCATGGATCACGAACGCGTGCGGGTGTCCCGCGTTGCTATACGACAAGGTGCCAGACTCCGGATCCAGGATGCCGTAGAACGCGGTCAGATAGGTCTCCGTGCTCTCCAGCTCGTCGCGCAGCGCGTCGTCCATCTGCCGGAGGACCCGGCACGGGGTCTCCGAGGACGACGCATAGATGCTCGCTGCGCTCAGCGACAGGGCCATGATGAGCGCGGCGGGGAAGCCGTGGCCGGACACGTCGCCGATCATCAATCCGAGGCGACCACCCTCCAGCTCGAACAGGTGGTAGAAGTCTCCGCCGACCGACACGGCCGGCTCCACCCGACCCGCGACCCGGATCCCGTCCGCCCGGTCCAACGGAGGCATGAGCTTCATCTGGAGGTCGTGGGCCAGCTCCATCTCTCTCGAGACGCGCTCCTGGGCCAGGCTCTCCTGAATCAGCCGATTGTTCTCCAGCGCCGCACCCACCTGACTGGCGATGGCGGAGAGGAGCTTCTGGTCGCTGGCGGTGAACCGCCCGCCCCGGCGCCGCCCGATGAGGTTCAAGACGCCCACGGTCTTGGCGCTCCCGGAGGGCGCCGTGTAGCGGATGGGGACGGACAGGACGGACTCGGGCCCGGGCTGCTCGGGTCCGAGCTCCGCCGCCTCCTCGCCTCGCTCGTCGCCGGCCGGGGTGTCCGCCGCCACGATGAGAGAGCGACCCTCGCGGAAGACCCGCGTGGTGACGGCCCGGGCATCGTCCACGGGAAGGGGACCCTGCAGCCCCCGCTCCCCGACCCAGGCGATGAGCCTCAGCTCGTGGGCTTCGGGGGCGTGCACCCACAGGGAGCCACGCCGGGCCCCCAGCACGTCGGAGACCTCCGTCAGGATGTTCCGGGCCGCTTCCTCCAGGTCCAGGATCGATCCCAGCGTCTCGCTGATGGAGTAGAGTAGGTTGATCTCCTCGTACCGCTCGGAGACCTCGTAGGTGAAGAACCGGATCTCCTGTGCGGCTTCGTAGGTCCGCTCCAGCGTAGCGCCCAGCGCCTCCGCTAGAGCCTCCGTCCGATCGCCGTCGGCGTTGCGGATCTCCAGGTCGAGCGGTGGGCCGCCTCTCGGTGCAAGCGAGCGGCGAACCGAGGTCGACGGGTCTGCCGGCCCCGGCGTGCTCCCGCCAGCCGGGAAGACGTGGGCCCGGCACCCGTCAGGCAGTGTCTGCCAGAGGTGCAGATCCACACCCAGGCGACCGCGGAACTCTTCGAGTGTGAAGACGACGGATTCCGGCAGGGGGTCCCCCTTCGGAGCGTCGGAGGTCATGCCGTGGCCTCAGGGCATCCGCCGGCGTCCGAGGGGTCTGCAAGCTCGGCGGCCGCGCTGGCCTCGACGCGAAGCACGAGCGTCACGGAGTTGCCCTGCTCGTTGTAGTGTACCTCGTCCAGGAGCTCGCGCATCAGGAACAGCCCCCGACCGCCTTCCCGCAGCAGATTCTGGGGCGTCCGCGGATCGGGTACGGCGCCCGGATCGAAGCCGTTACCCTGGTCTGTGATGCGAGCCGTGATCGACCGCGCCTCGAGGGAGATCTCGACGCGCACCCGCTTGGCCGGATCCAGGGCGTTGCCGTACAGCATGGCGTTGGTCAGGGCCTCCGTGAGACCTACGCGGAGGTTGAGATCGAGCTTCTTGGCAGCGATCTCGCAGACGGCGCATCGAGCCATCACGTACGAAACCGCGTGCTCGATCGACCCAACGTCGCTGGGGAGCTCGAGGACGAGTTCTCGGTCCATCTACCGGGTCTTCCTCTCCGTCGCAGCACGCTCGACGAGCGGCGTCGAAGTCGGCGGGCCGGATCCGCGGGATCGAGTCATGCGTCTCCTGCGCGGGCCTCGGGTCGGCTGGGCCTCACCCCGGAAGTCAGAGCCCCTGAAGAGCTTCCGATCGGGTGTCGGCGATCTTGAACAGCGTATCGAGCTTGGTGAGCTCGAAGAGCGTGCGCAGATCCTCGTTCAAACCGGCGAGCCTGAGCTCCCCGCCCTGTTCGCGGATCTTTTTCGAGAGGCTCACCAGGACGCCGAGGCCGGATGAATCGATGTAGCCGGTGTTCTCGAAGTCGATCACGAACGTGCGCTCACCGCCCTCGAGCTCTTCCAGCACCTTCTGCTTGAGCTCCTGGCGGTTGCCCACAATCAACTGTCCTTCCACGTCGACGACGGTGACGTCGCCTTCCCTGTTGACCTGAAAGCTCATCCGTTTCCCGCGACCTTTCCGTGAAGCTCCGATGGACCTGGGAAACCTCGCCCGTCCCTCGGAACGGGTCGGCAGGTCACCGAATCAGGGTGCGATCCCTGCGACGATACATCCAAAAACGATATAAGAAGCGGGGCGTCCCATGCAAGACGATCGCCAACGTAGGACGGTTGCCCCAGGGGTCCCGCGTGGCGGAGACCGTTGCCGCCGAGGTGCGGCGAGGAGCCGGGCCGCCCCGGCACCGGCTGCGCCGCTCTCAACCGGCCATGAGGGCAGTGATGCACGCTACATCCACCACGTCCGCTGCGCTCGCCCCGCGGGACAAGTCGTTACACGGGCGAGAGAGACCTTGGAGGATGGGGCCCAACGCCGTCGCGTGCGCCAACCGTTGGACCAGCTTGTAGGCGATGTTCCCGGCGTCCAGGTCGGGAAAGACCAGGGTGTTGGCGCGCCCCGCCACGTCGGAGTGGGGCGCCTTCCGATCCGCCACGGAGGCCACCAGCGCGGCGTCGGCCTGCAGCTCGCCGTCGGCCGGGACGTCGGGCATTCGGCTGCGGAAGATGTCCAGCGCCTCCACGACCCGTTCCACCGAAGCCCCCGCCGCGCTGCCGCGGGTCGAATACGACAAGAAGGCCACGCGCGGGTCGTCTCCCACCACGAGACGGCGGGCGCGGGCGGCGGCGATGGCGATCTCGGCGAGCTGCTCCGCATCCGGGTCCGGAACCACACCGGCGTCGGTGAACGTCAGGACCTCCTCCTGGTCAGAGCGGAATGGCGGAACGACCATGTAGAACGACGAAGACACCGTGCGAATGCCCTCCGCCGGTCCGATACAACGGATGCCGGCGCGCACCACGTCGGCGGTCGGATAGGTCACGCCCGCCACCATGCCGTGGGCTTCACCCATGGCCACCATGAGGGCCCCCCGCACGAGCGGGTCGTGCACGGCCCGCTGGACGTGAGATTCGCCCCGGGAGCGAGCGGCCCGCGTGAGCCGGTAGACCTCGACGTATCGGTCGACATCGCCCTGGGTCGGGTCGAGCCACATGGGCTCACCCCGGTCCGGTCCCCCCGCCAGGCCCGGCGGAGGATCTCCCGGTCCCAGGACGACGGGCCGCGCCAAGTCCTCCCTGGCAAGCTGGACGCAAGCCTCCCGCACGCGGGCGTCGTGCCCTTCAGCGAAGACCAGCGTCCGGGGGTGTGCGCCGGCCCGGTCACGGAGGGCCTGCAGAAACCCCATCAGCCCAGCTTCTTCTCCAGACGCCGCAGCACCGGCGGAGAAACGAAGGGGGTGACGTCTCCGCCCAGGGCGGCTACCTGCCGCACCAGCGACGCGGACAGAAACGAATATTGTAGGTCGGGCGTCAGGAAGAGCGTCTCGATGTCGCTCCAGAGCTCACGGTTCATCTGTGCCATCTGGAACTCGTACTCGAAATCAGAGACGGCCCGCAAGCCACGGATCACGAAACGCGCGCCCGCGTCCCTCGCGAAGTCCACGAGCAAGCCCTCGAAGGTCCGGCACTCGATCCTCTCCTCGTCCCCGAAGACCTCACGGATCAGCTCGAGGCGCTCTTCGAGGGTGAACAGGCCGCTCTTGGCCTGGGTGGCGGTGGCCGCCACGGCCACGATGAGGCGGTCGGCGAGCCCAAGGGTCCGGCGGGCGATGTCCTCGTGACCCCGGGTGATGGGATCGAAGGACCCTGGGTAGAGCGCGATGAGTGGGCGGGTGGGCGTCATGGAGCTGCGACCAGGTGGGTGAGCGTCGTGTCCCCGTACCTCCGCTGGCGAAGGCCGGGAGCTTCCGGAACGTCCTCCGATGTACGATGCTCGACCCATAGCTCCCGCGCAAACGGTATTTCGAGGAAGCGCCGGATGAGCTGGGCCGCCATGTCGCGGCCGTAGGGCGGATCTGCCAGCGCCAGGTCGTACGACGCGGCCTCGAGGTCGGCGACGAAGGCCAGGGCGTCTCCGCGCACCACGCGACAGGCCTCTCCCGCCCCCAGCTGGTCGATGTTGGACGCCAAGGCCGCCAGCGCGCCGCGGGCTCGCTCGACGAAGACCACACGGTCGGCGCCTCGGCTGAGCGCCTCCAGCCCCAGGGCGCCGGAGCCCGCGAAAAGATCCAGCACCGAGGCCCCCACCACCGATCCGCCCATGGCCGACATCCACGCCTCTCTCACCCGATCCGTGGTGGGGCGGACGTCCCTGCCCCGGGGGGCCTTGATGCGGTGGCCCCGCCAGCGACCGGCGATGATCCTCACGGCGCTCCTGCCGAGGGGCGCACGTCGAGGACGCGAGCCTGCACCGTGGGCGAGCCGCGGAACTCCCGCTCGGCGACCTGGAAGACCAGGTCCACCGGCCCCGTGCCGAGCGCGTCGGGGGGAACCCGGTGCGCCAGCCCGAATCCAATCGCCCGGAGCCGGGCACGGTCCTGGCCGAGCCTGAGCCCGAGATGCTCACCCTTGACGACGCGAGGCGGCGCGGTCAGGTCGACGTTCCGGGCCAGGAACACGGGTGTCCGGTTGGAGATGCCGAAGGGCCCCAGGTACTGAAGGTAGTGAGCCATCTCGAGGGTCACGTCCTCCAGGCTCACCTCCAGGTCGGCCTGAATGCTTGGCTTCGGGGACACGCCCTCGAGCCTGTTCCTGGCCTCTTCGTTGAAGGCCGCCTTGAACGCCTCCAGGGACGTGCGCGGCAGGTCCATGCCCGCCGCCTGGCGGTGACCACCGAATCGAGTCAGGTGCCCGGAGCACGCGCGCACCGCGTCATAGAGGTCGAATCCGGGGATGGACCGCGCGCTGCCGCGGCCGTCGCCCCCCTGGAACGCCACCAGCACGGTGGGTCGGTGGATACGCTCGACCACCCGGGAAGCGACGATGCCGATGACGCCGGGATGCCAGCCTTCGGCACCCAGCACGACACCGAAATCCCGCTCCGGATCGTAGTCCGCGGCAAGCAGGGCCAGAGCCTGCTCCAGGGTCCGCCGGTCCTCCTCCCGGCGGATGCGGTTCTGCTCCTCCAAGATGTCGGCGAGGCGGGCCGCTTCGTCCACGTCCTCGGTAAGCAACAGCTCGAGGGCCGTGGCGGCTGCCCCCATGCGACCGACCGCGTTGATCCGGGGAGCCAGGATGAAGCCCACCTTGCCAGCATCGATGGGCCCGCCGTCCAGCCTCGATCGGGCCAGCAGAGCTCGCAGGCCGGGGTTCTTCGTGCGCGCCATGGCGCGGAGGCCGTAGCGAGCCAGGATGCGGTTCTCACCGTTCAGCGGCACCAGGTCGGCGATCGTGGCCAAGGCCACGAGGTCCAACGACGCGTGGAGCTCCTCGTCCTCGACGCCATGGGCCCGAGCCAGGAGCTGGCAGAGCTTGAACGCCACGGCGGCGCCGCACAGGCCTGGGTTGGGATAGGTGTTGTCCGGAAGCTTCGGGTTGACCACCGCCAGGGCTCGGGGCAGCGAAGGACCGGGCGTGTGATGGTCCGTGACGATCACGTCGATCCCCATCGCGTCGGCGCGCGCGACGGTGTCGAGGGCGGTGATGCCGCAGTCCACGGTGACGACGAGGCTGGCACCGACCTCCTGGGCCGCTCTGAGGCCGGCGGGACCGAAGTCGTAGCCGTCGTGGACGCGATGGGGCACGAAGGGGGTCACGCGGCCGCCCAAGCGCCGGATCCATCGCGTCAGAAGCGCGGCGCCGGACACTCCGTCCACGTCGTAGTCACCGTGGACCAGTACCTGCTCACCGGATCGGATCGCCGCCAGCAGTCGGTCCACCGCCCGACTCGCGTCGGGGAGGGCGGAGGGTGGATGGAGCCCGTCGAGGAGGGGGCGAAGGTATGCTTTGGCCTCTGCCTCTTCGCCCAGCCCCCGGCCCACCAGGATGGCACAGAGGGCCCGGGGAAGTTTCAGCGCCGATCGAAGGCGCGCGACCGCTTGCTCGTCAGGGGGGAGGGGGGGGCGCCAGGAGGGCTGGGGCGCCGGGGCGAGGACCGTTGGGGTGGCGAGATCGCCTCCGCTCACGCATCGTCTCCGCCCACCGGGGCGGCGAGGATGACACCACACGCCTCACAGCGGATCACGTCCGCACCCGAGCGCACGTTGGCCTGGACCTGGAGGGGGATCATGCCGAAACAGTGCCCACACGCCCCGTCCCCGGTCAGCTCCGCCACGACGACCGTCCGGCCCCCCGCCTTGATGCTCTCGTACAGGCGGCGCTCGTCGCTGTCGATCTGTTCGGCGAAAGCGTCGCGCTTCGCGATGAGCTCTTCGAGCCGAGCGTCGGCTGCGGCCTGCTGCGCCGTGAGCTCGTCGCGTCTCGGCTCGACCTCGGCCTGAGCCGCACCGAGCTCGGCCTCCAGCTCTTCCAGCCGCTCCTCGAGCTTGCGGATCTGGTCGAGAAGCCCAAGGGCTTCCTGCTCGTCCCCTTCGAGGGCCCGGCGCACGAGGTCGAGCTCCGCGTGAACCGCCGCCTCTTCCCTGAGGTTGCGCACGGTGTTGAGCCGGTCCTGCAACCGCTTGGAGCGAGCCCGCTTCTCGTCGGCGGACAGCTCGAGCCGCCTCTCCTCCAGGCGGATCTCGCGGAGGCGCTTGCGGGTGCTTTCCACGTCCGATTCCAGGGCGGCCGCCGGCGCTTCCACCTCTTCCAGCAACGGGGCGAAGCCACCCACCTGCTGGTGCGCTTCGCGGATGTCGGTGTCCAGCTTCTGCAGCTCGCGTAAGGAGATGCGTGTGTTCTCGGTCATGATCCTCACTTCTGGTGTCGGCTCACGGGCTGTCGGCCGTAGGAGACCGCTTTCGCTCGAGGGCCTGGCGTAGGGTCGGAAGCCAGTCTCGTTCGTCTCGGGTCGAAGCCCGGAGATCCTGCATTTCCTTGAGCAGGCGCTGCTTCTCCTCGAACGACTCCGCGCCTTCCAGGCGCCTCTCCAACTCGCGGACCGCGTCTTCGCGGCTGCCGTGCTTCAGGCGATGAATCGAGTCCTGAAAGACCCGCTCGGCGTGGGAGAGTTCCTCCGGGTCCGAGAGCAGGCCTTCGAGGCGCCGAGCCGCCGCCGAATCCATCGCTTCCGGAGGGCGCGTGAGCTCGGGATCGTGCACCATCGCTTCGAAGATCGCCCGATAGGATCCATCGTGGAAGTCCTCCGGGCCCACGTGCTCGGCTGCCCGTTCGACCCACTCCCGACGTCGGATCAGCAGCAGCAGCACGGTTCTCTCCGCCCCCATCTTCGGTAGCCGGTACGAGCTCCGATCCCGGGAGCGAGGCGTGGGACCCGGGTGTGGAGACCGGCGGGTAGCGACTTCCCGCAGCAGCTCGGCCTCGAGGGTCTCCCTCCGGACCCGGGTCTTGTCCGCGACCTTGGCGACGTAGATGTCCCGCAGGGTCGGGTCACGGGCGGCCCGCACGGTGGGCAACAGGCGGTCGACGGCGTTCCGCGTCCGTTCGATGCTCGAGAAATAGTCGTGCTCCTCGAGGATCTGCAGCTTCCGGTCGAGGATGTCGACGGCGTCACCGACGTAGGCGCGGAGCCCTTCGGCGCCCTGCTCGCGCACGACGCTGTCCGGATCCTCGGACGGGGGAAGGGTGACCACCGAAGGGTGAAGTCCTTCTGCCAGGAGCGTGTCGCCGGCCCGAAACGTGGCGCGCAGGCCGGCGCGATCGCTGTCGAAAAGGAGGTACACCTGCTTGCTGTACCGCTTCAGGAGCTCGGCCTGCTCCTCGGTCAGGGACGTCCCCGACGCCGCCACGACGTTCTCGACGCCGGCGGAAGCCACGGACACGACGTCCATGTAGCCCTCCACCACCAGGACCGACTGCTCCCTGCGGATCGCGTTCTTGGCCCACGACAGGCCGTAGAGGATGCGCCCCTTGTGGTACAGTGGGGTCTCGGGCGAGTTGACGTATTTGCCCTTGCCTCCTCCCGCCGTGACCCCGGGCATGACGCGACCGCCGAAGGCCACGACCCGGCCGGCCACGTCTTCGATGGGGAACATGAGCCGTCCCCGGAAGCGATCGTAGGGAGCGTCACGCTTCTCGCCCCTCACCAGCAGCCCCACCTCCTCGAGAAGCTCGTCCTCCAGTCCATGCTTGCCCGCGGCCTCTCGCAGGGCGCGCCATTCGGGTGGCGAGAATCCCAGCCCGAAGCGTTCGGCGGTTTCCCGGCGAATTCCTCGTGCCTCGAGGTATCTGCGTGCGGGCTCTCCCCCCTTCCAGCTCCAAAGCCGATCCAGGAAGAAGTCCCGCGCGAACGCCATGGCCTCCCGCAGCGGCCGCAGCGGGTCGTCGGAGCGCCCGGACCGTATCTCGCGGACCGGGATGCCCGTGCGCTGGGCTACGTGCTTGACCGCTTCGACGAAGTCGAGCCCGAGTCGCTTCCTGACGAAGGTGAACACGTCGCCGTGCTCTCCACAGCCGAAACAGTGGTACATGGCTTTGGCGGGCACGACGAAGAAGCTCGGGGTCCGCTCCTCGTGAAACGGGCAGTTGGCCTTGAATTCCCGGCCAGCCTTCTTCAGCGGGACGAACTCGCCGATCACGTCCACGATGTCCGCAGCGGCTCGCACCTCTTCGACGACGTCGTCGGGGATCATCCCAGCACCGCCACGGTCACGCCCGCACCACCCTCCCCCGGCTCGCCGAGGCGGAAGGATTTCACGCGAGCCTCCAGCCCAAGCAACTCCTGCACACGCTGCCGCACCGCGCCCGTGCCTTTGCCGTGGATGATGCGTACCTCCTCGAAGTCTCCCAGGATGGCTCCGTCCAGCCCCCGCTCCAGCTCGAGCTGAACCTCGTCCACGCGGAGCCCACGGAGGTCGATCTCCGTGGTACCCCGGATCTCCGGCGCGGACCAGCCCCCACCGCTGGAAGGCCGTGGCGTGGGTGCTGGAGTGCGGACTACGGCCAGCTCGCCCAGGGGAACCTGCATGCGTAGCCCCGCCGTGGAAACCAGCGCGCGCCCTTCCCGGAGCTCCACGACCTCACCCTCGGTGCCACTGGAGTGGATGCGGACCCGGTCCCCCACCGACACATCCGACAGGGGACGAGCCTCGGCCGGCTCCGCAGAGGCCCTATGGCGGGCTGCCGCCTCCTCGACCCGCCGGCGGGCCTGTCGTCCGACTTCCGCCAGCTCGGTCGTCGCCGCCTCCCGCACCTCCCGTATGGCGGCCTCGACCTCCTCCCGAGCCTCCATGAGAAGCCGACGAGCCTCCTCGTGGGCGCGGCGCTCCGCCGTCTTCTCCCGCTCACGGAGCTGTCGCTCGCGGCCCGCCAGCTCCGCCGCCAGCCTTTCCGCTCCGGCCTTTTCGTCGGCCAGGGAGTCGGCCAGCTCGCGTGCCGCACGCTCCTCGCGTTGGAGCTTCTCCAGCAAATCGTCCAACCGGGCGTCCCCCTCGGAGAGATGGACCTCGGCCCGGTCCAGCACCGGCGCCGGGAACCCCAGCTTCCGGGCGATGGCCAGTCCGTAGCTTCGGCCCGGGCGACCCTTCGCGAGAACGTAGGTGGGTTCCATCCGGTCCGGGTCGAACTCCAGCGATGCATTGACGATCCCACTGCCCTCCAGATCCAGACGCTTCAACGCTCCGAGGTGGGAGGTGACGATGCACAGCGCCTGCCGGTCCACCAGCGTCTCGAGCACCGACCGGGCCAAGGCCACCCCCTCGGCCGGATCGGTGCCGGTTCCCATCTCGTCGATGAGCACGAGCGTGTCCGGCCCGGCCCGCTCCACGATCTGCCGCAGGTTGGCCAGGTGAGCGGAGAAGGTCGAGAGGCTCTCGGAGATGGACTGCTCGTCTCCGATATCCGCGAAGATCTCTCCGAAGACCGGGAGGCGCGAGCCGGCACCCACCGGAGGGACCACGCCGCACTGGGCCAGGGCCGAGATCAGCCCCAGGGCCTTGAGGAAAACCGTCTTGCCTCCCGTGTTCGGCCCAGAGACCACCATGGCCCGCTCGCCGGGGACCAGCTCCAGGAAGAAGGGCACCACGGTCTCGGGGCCGGACTCCCCCAGGAGCAAGGGATGCCGCCCGTCCACGATGCGCAGCTCCTGGCTCTCGGCCGGAAGGAGCTCGGGCGGAATGGCGCCCCAGTCACGCGCCGTCCGGGCGCGGGCGTAGAGCGTATCGAAGACCACGCCTGCCTCGAGGGACGCTTGCAGCCCGTGCAGCGAGGGGCGCAGCGCCTCGGTGCGCTCGGTCAGGATCCGGTGGATCTCCCGGGCCTCGGCTCGCTCGAGCTCCTTCAGGTCGTTCATGAGCTGGATGGCCAGGGGGGGCTCCATGAAGAGCGTGGCCCCGGTCGCGGACTCGTCATGCACGATGCCGCCGACGTCGCGGCGCCCCTCCCGACGGACCGGCACGACGTATCGGCCGCCTCGGATCGTCACCGACGCGTCGGACACCCGGTGCCGGTCGGGGAGCGTCCCGAGGTACTGCTCGAGGCGACGCACGATGCGGCTGTGGGCCTGGGCCAGCCCAGAGCGGATCCGGCGGAGCTCACGGCTGGCGGTGTCCAGCACCTGCCCTCCCGGGTCCACCGTGCGAGCGATCGCGTCTTCGAGCTTCGGATCTGCATGAAGCTGCCGGCACACGTCCCACAGCAATGGAAACTGATGGCGCTCCTGGGCCACGGCGTCCCTGAGCAGCCGACCCGAGGCCAGTAGCGAGCCCACGGTGGACAGTTGCGCCGCGTCGAGGACGCTGCCTTCCAGGGCAAGCCTCTTGAGGGAAGCGTGGGCGTCCGGGAGCGGCGGCGGCGCCCAACGGGGGTCTGCCTCGAGGAGCTCGGCGGTTTCCTGTACGGTCGCCAGCGCCTGGACCAGACGATCCCGGTCGTCGTGGGGCCGCAGCTCGAGGACACGTCTTCGCCCGAGCTCACTCGACGCGCGGGTCGCCACACGCTCCAAGGCGGCCTCCAGCTCCAGAACGCGAAACGCATGAGGCCTCACGGGAGCGTCCCTGAACGAGAGACGGGCGACGGCCCGTTGGCCGACGCCCGTGTGGTTGCCCGCTCCCGGGGACTTCTGGCGACGCCCCTCACTGGCCCAGCTCTTCCCGCACGAGCCGGTTCGCCTCCTTCCCGTCGAAGCGGCCCCGAATCCGGGGCATCACCGCCCCCATCACCGGGCCGAACTGGTCTGCTCCGCCCGCGATCACGTCGCGAATGATGACGCGCACGTCCGCCTCCGACAGCCCCGCCGGCATGTACGTCGCCAGGATCTCGGCTTCCGCGAGCTCCCGGTCGGCAAGCTCGGCACGGCCCGCGTCCGCCATCTGGGACGCGGCGTCCTTGCGCCGTTTGATGGCGGTGCCGACCACGGCCATCACCACGTCGTCATCGGCCTTTCGGCCGAGCTCGATCTCGCGGTTACGAAGGTCGGCCAGGGTCGTGGAGAGCACCAGCGTGCGGAGCTTGTCCCGTCCCTTGCGGGCGGACACCAGGTCGGCTCTGAGGCGGGCCTTCAGGTCGCTGCTCATCGTGATCGAAGCTACCGGGGCCCCTCGGGCGGGTCAACGACGGGAGGGGACCGCCGACCGGCTCCACCCCGGACCCCACGGGCGTCCCTCCCCACCATGGGATCGCACTCCGGCAGACGGTAGTGTGGTGCTCCAGACCACTGCTCGGAGACGCCATGGACCGCATCCTCGACCTCGCCGCCACCACCCTGGCTCGGAACCCCGCACCGGCGCTGCCGCTGGAGGAGCTCTTCCGCCTGCTCAAGGACGACGCACCGGGCGTCGCTCTCTCGGTTCAGTCGCTTCTGGCGGTGCTGAGCCGGTCTCCCGAGCGCTTTCGTGTCGTCCGTGCGGCCCCCGGGTGGCGGCGCCTGCTAGGGACAATGAATCAGGTGGCGGGCGGGCAAGAGCGGCCGTCCCTACCCGCTCGGCACGCGCCCATCGAAGCGCTCGCCGTGGCATACGCCGGTCCGTGGATCATCGGATTCGAGGCGGGCGTGGACGCCGGCCGATCGCCGCCCCGTCCCCTGCGGACGCTTCGGGCAACCGTGGCCTATCTCGGCCGGCGGCTGGACGGGGATTCCGCCGTCGCTCTGGCGCGGTGGCTCGGGCTGCTTGCCGAGAACGGACGCCTGCGAGACCGGCTCGATGTCGCCGGGACGGAACCCGCTTGGTCATGACCCCCGCCCGGCCCGGAATGCGCCCGTCCACCACTCGCCGTCCCGGTCCTCGTCCTCCAGCAGCGCTCCGGCGTCGCCCCCCCTTCCCGCCGCCGTGACGACGTCGTCACGTTCGTCGGCCAAGATGCCTGAGACAATCAGCCATCCGCCGGATCGGGTGACCCCGGCCAGGTGGGCCAGAATGGGTAGAATCAGGTGCGTCTCCAGGTTGGCGACGACCCCGTCGAAGGGTTCCAGCGTGTCGAGCCACGAGGCGGTGACCCTGCGCTCCAACACGTGCAGGGTCTCGGCGACGCCGTTGACCACGGCGTTGTCCCGTGCGGCCTCGCACGCCAGCGGGTCGGAGTCGACAGCCAGAACCGCGTGCGCTCCGAGCAACGCCGCCGCGATCGAGAGGATCCCGGAGCCGCAGCCCACGTCCAACACACGGTCTCCCGCGGATACCCGCTCGTCCAGCAGTCGCAGACACCCGCGCGTCGTGCCGTGCTCCGCGGTGCCGAAGGCCATGCCGGGGTCCAGCTGGATCACCACGTCTCCGAGGTGTACCTCGGGAGTCAGCCAACTGGGGTGCACGACGATCCGGTCGGTGATGCGGCGCGTCGAGAGGCCGTGGCGCCAGAACGTCTCCCAGTCTTCCTGGAGCTGCCAGGCCCAGCTCGGTCGGATGCCCGACAGCCCCGTCCACGCCTTCAGGCGCCGACCCGCCTCCTCCACGAACGCCTCTGGGTCCTCAGGGGGCTCGAGGTAGGTGGTGAGGGTGCCCTGCTTCTCCTCGACGCCTCTGCCGCCCAGGGACATCAGGGCGGCGGCCATCAGGTCCGGATCTCCGCCGGGCGGGAGCCGGACCGAGAGGGCCAGCCAGCGCTCGGGACTCAGGTGAGGGCTTCCTTGACCCGCTCCCAGAAGCCCTTCGACTGGGTGTGCTCGATCCGCTCGGGCGCGGGAGACTCGATCTCCCGCATCTTGTGAAGGAGCTCTTCCTGCTCGGCCGAGAGGCGATCTGGCGTCCAGACCGCCACGCGAACGAGTTGGTCGCCTACGCCTCGACCGTTGAGCTGCGGCAGTCCCCGACCCTTCAGTCGCAGCAGCTCCCCGCTCTGGACCCCTGCCGGGATCGTGAGCCGCACCTTACCGCCGACCGTGGGCACCTCGACCTGATCGCCGAGGGCCGCCTGAGCGAAGGTCACGGGAAGCTCGAACACCAGCGTCGCCCCGTCGCGGACGAATCTGGGGTCGTCCTGCACCTCGAGGAGCACGATCACGTCGCCCCGAGGACCTCCGTGTGCCCCGAGGCTGCCCTGCCCTTTCAGGGTGATGAAGTTCTCGGACGTGACGCCCGCGGGCACCTCGACCTCGACTTCCCGCTCGGCTCGAACCCGCCCGTCACCGTGGCAGGTATTGCATGGCTGGTCGATGACCCGGCCCTCGCCGCGACAGGTCCTGCAGGGCGCCACCGTCACGAACTGGCCAAAGACGGAGCGTTGGATCTGGCGCTCTTCCCCGCTTCCCTGACACGTACCACACGTCACGGGCTGTGTGCCCGGCTCTGCCCCGGAGCCTCCGCAGCGGTCGCAGGCGTCGAGCACGGCCACGCGGATGCGCTTGGTGACGCCCGTCGCGACCTCCTGCAGGGTGATCGGCAGTCGGACCCGGAGGGTCTGGCCCTTGCGCGCCCTTCGTCCCCCGCCTCGCCGCCGCTGCCCGAAAATCTCCTCGAACGCTCCGAATCCACCGAAGTCCCGCATGAAGACCTCGATGGCGTCGGAGAAGTCGAAGCCGCCGAACCCAGCCCCACCGGCACCGCCTCGCTTCAGTCCCTGCTCGCCATAGCGATCGTAGACCGCCCGCCGATCCCCGTCCCGCAGCACCTCGTAGGCTTCCGTCACCTCCTTGAAGCGCTCCTCCGCCTCCTTCGAACCGTCGTTGCGGTCCGGATGGTACTTCAAGGCGAGCTTGCGGTACGCCTTCTTTATCTCCTCGGTGTCCGCGGTGCGTGAAACACCCAGGAGCTCGTAGTAGTCGGCCATGCCTCAGGGGTTGTACCGCCCGGAACGCGCCCTCCGCGCGCCCCGGGCCGGTGTCATTCGCGTGTGACCCGCCTCTCGCGAGGCTCGGCCGCCCTCCCCGTACCTCGGAGGGGAGGGTGGTGTTTCACTTGAGGATCGTACTCACCAGCGAGGAAGTGTAATCCACGATGGCGATCACCTTCTCGTAGGGCATGCGGGTGGGTCCGATGACACCGATGACGCCTTTGAGCCCCCCCACGTGGTACTCGGACGTCACGAGCGTGAAGTCGGACAGCTCGACGGCCGCGTTCTCTTCGCCGATCGTGATCTTGATGCCGTCTCCGTGTTCCCTTTCCTCCAGGACGTCGGCCAGCAGATCCCGTCGTTCCGTCAGCTCGATCAACCCCTTGAGCTGCTCCCCCGTGGTGAACTCCGGCTGGCTGGCCAAGACGCTTGCCTGACCCAGGTGTACCTCGGGCGGGTCTACGTCGGGACCCTTGAACAGCTCCGTGCCGGACTGCATGAAGATGTTGATGAGCTCGGCTGCCGCCGCGCTGTCCGGCGCGGCGTCTCTCAAGCGGGCCGGCAAGGAGTCCCGAATCTCCTTCAGGCTCAATCCCACCAGCCGTTCGTTGAGGATGCGCGTCACGTTGACCAGGGTGTCCGACGGTACGGCCCCCGGCAAATCCACGTACACGGTTCGGATCAGGCCTGATCGGATGGTCGCGATGAGCAGCACCTTGTCCGACGAGAGCTGACTCAGGTCCAGGCGCTCCAGGACTGCATCGTGGAGGCGCGGCGCCACGGCCACGCCCAACTCCAACGAGAGCAGGCTCAGGGCCCTGGTGGCCCGGCGCACCAGCTGCCCGACCGCGGAACTCACGACGTCCTCCTCCAAGGCGTTGGCGAGCTGGCTCTGCTCCCTGGCGGTCAACCTCTTGGGCTCGATCAGACGATCCACGAAGAAGCGGTACGCGAGATCCGTGGGAATGCGGCCGGCCGACGTATGGGGATGGAAGAGATATCCCTTCTCTTCCAGGTCGCTCATGGTGTTCCGCACGGTGGCCGGCGATACGCCCAGGTCGTATTGCCGGGCTACCGTACGGCTGCCCGCCGGCTCCGCGGTGTCCACATAGATGCGCACGACCGCTTCCAGGACCTGCCGCTCCCGTTCGGAGAGGTCCTGCCCATACCGCTGAACCTGTAGATGTTCCGCCATAACCCAAGAAAGATCCCGGAACGCGCGCCCTGTCGTCAATCCCGGTGCGCGCGTCCCAGCTCGACATGTCGGCCCGGGAGGCCCTGCGACTCCTCGGCCTCCGGGCCCCCGGATTTCACCCCCAGCCCGTCCGTCTCGTCCATCGCGACGGCGAGGCGGTCCAACAGCAACCAACCCTGGGCGGTGAGCTGTACCCGGGACGGATGCGGCCGAGCCAGACCTTCTCGGACCCACCTCTGCCACAGCTCGCGGCCCGGCGCCCCCAAGCAGCCCGCGTCCAATCCTCCCGCGGTGCGAAGGCCGAGCCAGACTCGCTCCAGGCGCACAGCGTCCGGTGACAGCTCCTCCCGGTCTTCGACCGGCAGCATCCCTCCCAGGGCACTGGCTTGATAATCTGCCCAGTCGCGGAGGTTCCATTGCCGGACTGGGCTCTGGTAGCTATGTGCGCCATTCCCCAGCCCCAGGTAGGGCGCATCTATCCAATAGGCCGTGTTGTGGCGAGACCGGAAGCCGGGCAGCGCGAAATTGGACACCTCGTAGTGCTCGTACCCCGCTGCGGTGAGCCGCTCCGCCGCCTCGAGGTACTCTTCCCTGTATTGCCCCTCGTCCGCCACTGCCTCCCGCTTCTCCGCCACGGCCCGGCCCAGGGGAGTGCGCGCTTCGACGGTGAGCCCATATAGGCTCACGTGAGGAGGCTCCAGCGCTACGGCTCTATCCAGCTCCGCGGACCAGTCGCGCCGTAGGCCCGGCGGGAGGCCGAACATCAGGTCGATGCTCACGTTGGTGATGCCCACGGAACGGGCGACAGCCAGCGCTTCCTCCGCACCCTTCGCGCCGTGGAGACGCCCCATCCATGCCAGCGCCTTCGCCTCGAAGCTCTGTACGCCGAGGCTGAGGCGATTCACCCCGGCGCGGGCCCACTCTCGGCCCACGGCGCCCATGAAGCTCTCGGGGTTCGCCTCGGCGGTCCATTCCAGCACCGGGGAAGTCAGGCGTCGCGGATCCAGCAGTCGCACCAGGGCGTGCATGGCGTCGGGACCCAACAGGGAGGGCGTACCGCCACCGACGTAGAGCGACTCGAGGGACTCGGCCACGGGGAAGAGCCCTTCCCGCTCCACCGCTGCCCACTCCGCTGCCAGCGCCTCGATCCAGGGCGCCAGTCGCGGCGCGCGCTCTACCGTCACGGCGAAGTCGCAGTACGGGCACCGGCGTGCGCAGAAGGGTGCGTGCACGTAGATCGAGCGCACCGGCCGGGCGTGCCCGACGCGGCCGACGGCGCCCTCGGCGACGGATGCCGGACCGCGGCCCGGGCGCGGATCGGTCACGATACGCCGGGAGCGGGACGGGCGAAGCGCATGCCGGGACGCTGCACGGCCAGCCCCTCGAGCTCGAGGGCCGAGAGCAACGCGAGTGCGCGCTCCACCTGGACGCCCGCCCGGTCGGCGACCTGGTCCACGTGGGTGGGCCGCTCGGTGAGGGCCGTCCAGAGCCCGGCGGCCTCCGCTCCGAGGTGGCGCGGGGTAGCGCCCCCGGGGCCGGTCGCGGGGTCCGGTGGATCCACGCCGAGCTCCTCCAGGAGCTGTGCGGGCTCCACCAAAATGCGGGCGCCCTCCCGAATCAGGCCGTTGGTGCCCCGGCTCTGGCGGCTCTCCACCGAGCCGGGCACCGCAAACACCTCCCGCCCGAGGTCTAGGGCGTGGTCCACCGTGATGAGGGCCCCGCTGCGCTCGGCGGCTTCCACCACCACAACGGCTCTGGCCAGGGCTGCCATGATCCGGTTGCGCTTGGGAAAGTGGTGGGGCCTCGGCGGATCTCCCGGGAGGAACTCCGAAAGGACGAGACCCCGATCGCGGATGGCCCGGTAGAGGCGGGCGTTCGTCTTTGGCGACGGTCGGTCGGCGCCGCCCCCCAGAACCGCGATCGTGTCGCCCCCGGCGACCAACGCGCCCCGGTGGGCCGCCGCGTCGATGCCCAGGGCCATGCCGCTGACGACCGTAACCCCAGCCCGCGCGACGTGGTCCGCCACTCGCGCCGCCGTCCGACGGCCGGCTTCGGTGGCCCTGCGCGCGCCCACGATCGCGACGGACGGACGATGGAGCAGCTCGACCCGACCGGCGGTGAAGAGGAGGGCCGGAGGATCGTGCAGCGCGTCGAGGCCGAGGGGAAAGCCTCGGTCGTGCATCGTGAGCACCCCCAGCCGGGCCTGGTCCATCCGGCGGATCGCCTCGGCCGCGCGGCAGCGCCGCTCGGGAGCCCCCCGGCTCCTGGCGGCCGCCGAACCCGCGATCGTGGCGAAGCCGGCGGATGGGGCGGAGAGGGCTGCCTGGGCGGTGCCGTAGCGCTCCACCAGTCGCCGCACCGTCCGGTCACCCACGCCCTCGAGCGCTTTTAGCACCAGCAGTGCCATCAGCTCCGGCCTGGGGGTGGGCTCGTCCGCCGGCCAGCCACGAGGCTTCACGGCGGGCTCCATCCCTGGCCAGAAGGCTCCTCCTCCTGCGTCTCGGTCTCTTCCTGGACCCGGAGCCACAGTGCCTCCAGCAGCTCCGTGAGCCCCGCCCGGGTGGCGGAGGATATGGCGAACGCCCCCCACGCCGTAGGCGCGGCCAAGACCGGCAAAGGATCGCCAGGCGCAACGAGATCGGACTTGGAGAGCACCAGGCAGTGAGGCCGCTCAGCCAACGCGGGGGAGTAGCTGCGTAGCTCGTCGAGGAGCAGGTCATACTCGGCTTGCGGGTCCGGCGAATCCACGGGCACGAGGACGGCCAGGGTCCGAGTGCGCTCCACGTGCCGAAGGAACTGGAGGCCGAGCCCTTTGCCCTCGTGCGCACCCTCGATGATCCCGGGGATATCGGCGATGACGAAGGATCGGAAGTCGGAGAGTCCGACGACCCCGAGGTTGGGGGTCAGCGTCGTAAACGGGTAGTCGGCGATCTTCGGGTGGGCCCCGGAGACGGCCGCGAGAAGCGTGGACTTTCCGGCGTTGGGCTCACCGACCAGGCCCACGTCGGCGATGAGCTTGACGACCAGCTCCACACGCCGCTCCTCGCCCTCCTCGCCCGGCTCCCAACGTCGGGGAGCCTGATGCGTCGCCGAGGCGAACCGGGCATTCCCCCGCCCTCCTCGGCCACCGTGGGCCACCACGAGGCGCGCCCCCGGCGCGAGCAGCTCGCCCAGCTCGACGCCGCTGTCCACGTCCCGGGCGACGGTGCCCGGCGGCACACGCAGCTCCAGGTCCTCTCCGCCTCGGCCCGTCTTGTTCTTGCCCTCGCCGTGCTTGCCACGGGGCGCCTTGTAGTGACGGCGATAGCTATAGTCCAAGAGGGTGGTGAGCTGCGGGTCCGCGACCAGGACGACGTCCCCACCCTTCCCCCCGTCACCGCCGGAAGGTCCGCCGCGCGGCACGCCCTTCTCCCGACGGAAGGCCTCCGCTCCCGAGCCCCCGGTGCCCGCTCTCACTTCGATGACCGCGCGGTCGACGAACATGGTCCTGCCCCTCTATCGCTTCCGGTCCCGCACCGTGCGCCAAACCTCCCGCGCCACCCCGGCCGCCGACTCGGTCCCGACGGAGCGGGCCTCCGCCAGCGTCGCGTCGATCCGCCCGGGCGTGGCGCCGGCGTGTAGCGCACCACGCAGGTGCGAGTAGAGCTGGCGCGGAGCGTCCAGCACCGCCAGCAGCGCCACGATACACAGCTCTCGCAGCTCCAGCGCCATCTCCGGTCGACCCAGCACCTTGCCGTATCCCTCCGTGATCATCCAGCGCTCCATGTGCGGGTGCAGGTTCCGGACATTGGCCTTGAGGCGCGCGTACTGCCCCGCGTACACGACCCGACACACCGCCTCGCCCCGGGCTTCCCACACCCCCGGGTCGTCGGGGACGGCGGGCGGCGCGCCACGGCCCGACACCTGCCGCCAATCACGGAAGGCGTTGAGAGCCGCCGGATATCCCACGAACAGGTAGCTCTGCAGGAGCGCCTCCTCCACGTGCACGGGGTCTGCGTCCTCGGCAGCCGTTGCGAGCGCGGCGCGCACGGCCTCTGCCGAGCGGCTCGCCACGGCGGCGCTCAACCGCACCACCGCGCG
Organism: Gemmatimonadota bacterium; assembly: GCA_039586035.1. GTDB lineage: Bacteria > Gemmatimonadota > Gemmatimonadetes > Longimicrobiales > Gaopeijiaceae > JBDHHQ01. The sequence goes on from JBDHLD010000002.1 coordinate 106,278, forward strand.
CTCGGCCGTGTCGAGCTCGCCAGGGTCACCCTGCATGGCGCTCAAGTTCTCGTACCCGGAGGCGGGGCACCGGACGCCCTCGGGGCTCTCTGGGAAACTGGGGAAACGCTGCGACCCATCGAATGGCGGCGTGGGACGCCAGGCGAGCGGCCGGGCTCCTCGCCGGTGCGGTGGAAGCGAAGGCGCCGCCCCCCGGAGTCGGCGAGGGCGGCGCATGCGGCGACGAGCGATAGGGGAGGCGCGCCCCCGGCTTCGGGTGGCGTGACGTCACTCTCTCCCGGGTTCGTCGGTCTCGGGGCCTCCTGCCGCATGGGCTTCCGTCGTCGCGCCCTCGCTCTCCACCGAACCCGAAGGCGGGGCAGCGTCGAAGGCGCTGCCCGCGAGCGTGAACAGCCCGCGTGGCGTGTCGGCCTCTTCAAGGAGCTCCATGGCCCGACGCAGCTGTAGGTCGCGAGCCATCACCTGTCGGAACTGGCCCTCGTCACCCCACTTCTGCAGCGCGATCTCACGGCCCACGTGGTACATCACGTATCGGCCGGCTGCGTCGAACACCTCGCGCTCGACCTCGAGCCCCTGCTCGACCAGGGACTCGTAGAATCCGCCCATCTCCGTGGGCGTGAGTTGGAAGCCGGGCTCGAGCTGGGGGTGCTCCTGCAGGTACTTCACGGCGAAGTCGAAAAGGGCCACGTTGAACGTCCCCGCTCCGCGGTAGAGCGTGCGCACGGCCTCGGACTCATCGCTCGTGAGCGTATCGGGGACCACGATCAGGTCGGGAGTGATGCCACCGCCGCCGTACACGACCCGTCCGCCGAAGGTCTGGAACGGTGGGCGCTCGATCCCGTCTTGCCGTTCCACCGGCGAACCGTCCAGGGCAATCGTGGCCCGCCGTACGCGGGAGTCTCGATCTTCCGGATCCATCTGGATCGAGCGGCCGGACGGCGTGAACCACCGGGCCGTGGTCAGCTTGAGAACGTTCCCGCCATGAAGCTGATAGAGGGTCTGCACGGAGCCCTTGCCATAGCTCGTGGCGCCGATCACCAGAGCACGGTCGTGGTCCTGGAGGGCGCCGGCGACGATCTCGGACGCGCTGGCGCTCCGCTCGTCCACGAGGACGACCACCGGCAGGTCGCCGTAGCTCTGGGGGCGGGTCGCCGCGAAGGTCTCGTTTTGACCCACGCTTCGCCCTCGCGTCTCGACGATGGCGTCGCCCGGATCCAGGAAGAGGTCCGAGATGGCCACCCCTTCGTCGAGGAGGCCGCCGGGGTTTCCGCGGAGGTCGAGGATGAGGCCCCGGAGACCGTCCTCCTGCAGTGAGCTGATGGCGTCGCGGATCTCCCTGGACGAGCTCTCACTGACCATCTGCAGCGGGACGTATCCGATGCCCTCCGCCACCTCGACCGCGAAGGGAACGGACAGGAGCTCGATGACGGCCCGCGTCACCGTGAACGGAATGGGCGCGTCCACGCCGCGTCGGCGCACCGTAACCGCGACGTCGGTTCCGGGCCGACCCCGCAGGCGGTCCACTGCGTCGTCCACGGACCAGCCCTCGGTGCTTTCGCCCTCCACTTCCACGATGGCGTCGCCGGCTCGCATACCGGCCCGCGTGCCGGGGGTCCCGGGGAGAGGCGTGACAACCGTGATCAGCCCGTTGCGCTCGGTGATCTCCAGCCCCACGCCGCCGTACTCCCCCTCCGTTCTGATCCGGAGGTTCTCGTAGGCCTGGGCAGGGAGAAACGATGTGTTCGGGTCGCCGAGGTCGCGGAGAACGCCCTCGATGGCAGAGTCGTAGAGCCTCGACCGATCTACGGGATCGACGAACCGCGCCGAAACGTGATCCACCACCTCTTCGAAGAGGCGCACCTGGGAGTAGACGTTCTGCTGCTGCTCCACGCCCTGCTGCAGAAACCACCCACCCGAGAACACGGCGACCAGGATCACCGCCGCAGGAGCCAGCACCGAACGCCTCACCGCATCTCACCTCCATCGAGAACCGTATGCACAGATCCTAAACTCTACCAGCGGAGAATGTTTCGGGAAAGCGCCCGGCCAGGGCCTCCCGAATCCGGCGTTGTACCGCGCCCGGCTCCCCGGACCCATCCACCAGCAGGCCCCGCCCCTCTCCCTCGAGCATCGCCAGGTAGCCGGCCCGCACCCGGTCGAGGAACGCCCGGCCCTCGCCCTCGAACCGGTCGGCCACTTTGCCCGCCAGGTCCTGCCTGGCCAAACCCTCTTCCACCGTGACGTCCAGGACCAGATACAGGTCCGGCGTCAGCCCTCCGGTCGCGAACTCGTTCAACTCACGAACCTGGGAAAGGGGCAGCCCTCGTCCGTACCCTTGATACGCGAACGTGGACCAGGAGAACCGATCGGAGATCACGCACGTACCGCGCTCCAACGCCGGCCGCACGACTTCTCGCACGAAGGCGGCGCGGGCCGCCAGGATGAGCAGCAGCTCCGACTCCGGAGGAATCGACAGGTCAGTGCCGTGGAGCACGGTCTGGCGGATCCTCTCCCCCACCGCCGTACCTCCGGGCTCGCGCGTGGTCAGGTGGGGAACGCCCAGGTCATCCAACCAGTCGGCCAGCATGCGAATCTGGGAGCTCTTGCCCGAGCCCTCGATGCCTTCCAGAACGATGAAGGGCTTCCGCTTCATGCCGGTCCGCCGGCGCCGTCGATCAGACGACGCCGGCCAGCCAGGGTACGGCGGTCACCGGGCGACACGGACACGCCGCTAGATCGGGATGACGCCGGGATGACAGGGGGTACCCACGTCAGTCGTAGTACTCCCGCCCCAGGTGGGTGATCTGCTCCTCACCCATGAGCCACCGCAGCGTGTTCTTCAGCTTCCAGTGCTGGATGAAGATATCGTGCTCGGGGTAGAGCCCGGGGGCCGTCTGCGGCGCCTTGAAGTAGAAGGAGAGCCACTCCTGGATGCCCTTCAGGCCGGCACGCCCGGCCAGATCCAGGAAGATGGCGAGATCCAGGACGATGGGTGCGGCGAGGATCGAGTCCCGGCAGAGGAAGTCCACCTTGATCTGCATGTGGTATCCCATCCATCCGAAGATGTCGATGTTGTCCCACCCCTCCTTGTTGTCCCCCCTCGGCGGGTAGTAGTTGATCCGCACCTTGTGGTACATGTCGCCGTAGAGATCCGGGTACATCTCGGGCTGCAGGATGTGCTCGAGGGCGCCCAGCTTCGACTCCTCTTTGGTCTTGAAGCTCGCCGGATCGTCCAGGACCTCGCCGTCGCGGTTGCCCAGGATGTTCGTGCTGAACCATCCGCTGAGCCCGAGCATGCGTGTCTTGAAGCCCGGAGCCAGAATCGTCTTCATGAGCGTCTGGCCGGTCTTGAAGTCCTTGCCCGCGATGGGTACACCCCGGTCGACGGCCAGCTGCTCCAGCGCCGGGACGTCGGCCGACAGATTGGGCGCTCCGTTCGCGTAGGGGACGCCTTCCATGATCGCCGCGTACGCGTACAGCATGCTCGGCGCGATCGACTCGTCGTTCGCCTCCATGGCCGCCTCGAAGGCCTCGAGGGTCTCGTGGGCGGCGCCAGGTCGGAGAAAGACCTCGGTCGATCCGCACCACACCATGACGAGACGGTCACAGCCATTCTCGGCCTTGAAGGTGCGGATGTCCTCCCGGATCGCTTCGGCGAGCTCCCGCTTGTTGGCGCCCGACTTCTTGTTGGGCCCGTCGAGCTTCTTCACATAGGCCGGGTCGAACACGGCCGGCATCGGCGTGATGCCCTCGAGGAAGCCCCGGATCGGCTCGAGATGCTCGGGGCGCAGGACGCCCGCGTTGAGGGCCGACTGATAACCGTTGTCCGGAATGGGGTCCCACGTGCCGAACACGAGCTGGTCCAGCTCGGCCAGTGGCACGAACTCCCGGATCAGGGGCGCCCGGTTGTCGGTCCTCTTCCCCAGACGGACGGTGCTCATTTGCGTCAGGCTGCCGAAGGGCTTTGCGATGCCCTGGCGGGCGGCTTCAACGCCGGAGACGACCGTCGTCGCCACGGCTCCGAATCCCGGAAGCAGAACGCCGAGCTTCCCCCCGGCCGATTGTATGTCGTGGTTCTCTGTCACGGATTCCTCGCAGGTTTCTTGGCCGCAGGTGTCTCGGGCTCGATCGTGGTCTCGGTGACCATGTCGTCGAGCGGAACGCCCGTGGCTCTCTTGTATACCCAGACCATCCGCTGCACCACGGTGATGTTGGTGAGGATGGCGACGATCACGATTACTGCGGTCAATACCAGCCCGTCCCACATCAGCCCGAAGAACAGGGACGCGGCACCGAGGGCCACCACCCGTTCGGGCCGCTGCATCAGACCCACGCTGCAGTCGAGCCCTAGGCCTTCGGCTCGAGCTCGGGTATAGGAGACCATGATGGATCCGGCAGCCGCGAGCATGATCACGTAGATCATGACCAGGTCCATGGGACCGCTCTGGTACTTCGTGTAGAGCGAGAGGAGGCCCAGGTACATGGCCACCTCGCTCATGCGGTCGAGCACCGAGTCGTAGAAGGCCCCGAACTTGGAGGCCAACCCGCTGATGCGGGCGACTCGGCCATCGAACAGGTCGAAGAGGCCCCCGAACAGGACCAGGAAGCCTGCCACGCGCACGTGGTCCTGGTGGTAGAAGTACCCCGACGCCACCGTCGCCGCGAATCCGAACGTGGTGATCACGTTCGGATGCACCCGGTTCCGCACGAGCCATTTCGTAACCGGCTCGATGATCCGGTACATCGGCTGCTGTAGGACCTTCAGATTGAACGCCACGGCTGCCCCCTGGCGTACGAGTGATCAAGGGATCACGATGCGGCTCTCTCCCGCCTCTTCCATTGCCTGAACGATGGTCTCGTTCACGCGGGCCATGACCTTGTCGAAGTTGGCCTGAGACGCCACCAGCCGTTGGTAGCCCGGTAGCGCCTGGAGTCGATGCACCGTGGCCTCGTACTCCTTCGCCAATTCCTCGCCCGGCTCCTGCCCGGCCCGCACCCGCTCCGTGATCTGTCCCTCGATTTCAAGAAGCCGGTTCCTGGCTTCCACGAGCTCTCGATCGTCGTCCGCCGCTCGGACCGCCCGGCGAAGGGCCTGATACTCGTCCGTGCGCCCGAGGCCCTGGCCCAGCTGTCGGGCCAGATCCGTGAGTCCCGCCATGATTCCGCGTCCTTTCCGGATGCGCAAGCGAACGACGACCGGGCCTCTACAGGCGTGGCCATCGTCCCGTTCCCGTGTTCCTCTGTTCCAGTGTTCCGGTGTTGACCCCTTCAGCTGGTCCCCGTTCCCATCCGCGCCAACACATAGCGATCCCGGCCCGCGACGTCCCGGCCCAAGCGGACGTCCCCGAGCCCTTCCACCTCCCGAGCGAGCTCGGCAGCTCTGGGTCCGTGGCCAGCGCCAACCTCGAGCGCCAGCAATCCTCCTTGCCGCAGGTGACCGGGAGCACCCTCCACGAGCACTCCGATGTGATCGAGGCCCAGGGGTCCGGCCTCCAGCGCGGCTCGAGGCTCCCACGCTCCGACCTCCGGTTGCAGGTCGGCCATTTCGCCCGTGGAGACATAGGGCGGGTTCGAGACCACCACGTCGAAACGCTCGTCACCGCCGATGGCCTGCCACAGGTCCCCGACCCGGAGGTCGAGACGGTCCATGAGCCCGCACCGCTCCGCGTTCGTCCGGGCGAGTGCGACGGCGTCTCGGGAGACGTCGGTGGCGACGATGCGGTCGAAAGGCCCTTCCCGCAGCAGAGACAGCGCGATCGCGCCGGTGCCGGTGCCGATGTCGAGGGCGGTCAGACGACCGCCCCGGCCACGGGCGTGCTCAAGCACCAGCTCCACCAAGCCCTCCGTTTCCGGCCGGGGGATGAGGGCTCTCGGGTCCGTCAGGAGCTCCAGCTCCCGAAAAGCCGTTCGGCCCAGGATGTACTGGAGCGGCTCCCTACTTGCCCGGCGCCGGAGGCGCACCTTGAACGCAGCCAGCTCGTCCAGCGTCAGAGGCCGATCGAACTGGAGGTACAGCTCCAGGCGCTCGACGCCCAGGGCGTCCGCCAGCAGCCACTCCGCGTCGAGGCGTCCGGACGACACGCCCTTGCCGGCCAGGTACGCCCCGCTCCACCGAACCATGTCCATCACGGTCCAGGGCTGCCCTGGCTCGGGCACGGACGGGCGTTCGGCGGTGCCGCCGGACGAAGTCGTCACGCCCCGGCGGCCTCGAGCCGCTCCTCCTCCTGGGCCATGCGGAGAGCGGTCACGATCTCGTCCAGGTCGCCCTGGAGGACCTCGGCCAGGCGGTAGACGCTGAGGCCGATCCGATGGTCGGTCACGCGCGCCTGCGGGAAGTTGTAGGTCCGGATCTTCGCCGAGCGGTCGCCCGTGCCCACCTGGCTCTTCCGCTCCCGGGCCCGTTCGGCCTCTTGCTCCGCCACGATCCGATCCAGGAGCCGGCTGCGGAGCACCTTCATGGCCTTGGCCTTGTTCTTGTGCTGGGACTTCTCGTCCTGACAGCTCACCACCAAACCCGTGGGCGTGTGGGTGATCCGAACGGCCGAGTCCGTGGTGTTCACGGATTGCCCCCCCGGTCCGGACGAGCGAAAGACGTCGATCCGCAGGTCGGACGGGTCGATCTTGAGGTCCACCTCCTCGGCCTCCGGGAGCACGGCAACAGTGGCTGCGGAGGTGTGGATCCGGCCCTGGCTTTCGGTCTCGGGGACGCGCTGGACCCGGTGCACGCCCGACTCGAAGCGGAGACGCCCGTAGGCGCCTCTGCCCCGGACGGTGAAGATGGCCTCCTTCACGGATCCGGGTATCCCCTCCGAGAGGCTCACGAGCTCGATCTTCCAACCGGCCCGCTCCGCCATCTTCACATACATGCGCATCAGGTCACCGGCGAAGAGGCCGGCCTCGTCCCCGCCGGTCCCAGCCCGGATCTCAACGACCGCTGCCCGGTCCTCGAGGGGATCCCTGGGGATCAGGAGCCTGCGAGCGCGCGCCTCCAGGGTCGCGATGTCCTCCTCGAGTCTGCGCACCTCCTCGTTGGCCAGCTCCGCCATTTCGGCGTCTTCGGCGTCTTCGGCCAGCTCCCTGGCTCCTTCCAGCTCGCTCAGGCTTCGCTCGAGGTCGCCGGCGACGCCCACCACCGGCTCCAGCTCGGCGCGCTCGACACCCAGGAGCCTGAGCTGCTCGGGATCGGACAGGACGTCGGGGCGGGTCAGCTCGGACTCGACGGTGGCGAACCGCTGGCGGGCGTCTGCCAGATGCTTCCTGAGCCGCTCGTCGAGCTTGGGAGCCGTCATCGAGACGTCGGGACGTGGGGAACGGACCTGCAAGGACGGCCGGGTGGGTGCCCGGCCGTCCCTCGAACGCGTGGCGTGGAGCTACTTGGAGGTCTTCTCGTACTTGCGCTTGAATCGCTCCACACGGCCGGCGGTGTCCACCAACTTCTGCTTGCCGGTGTAGAACGGGTGGCACACGGAACAGATTTCGACGTGGATCTCGCCGTCGCTCGAAGTGGAGCGTGTCTCGAACCGGTGCCCGCAGGCGCAGACGACGGTGGTTGGCCCGTAATGCGGGTGGATGTCAGGCTTCATGGTCCGGCTCCGCTCATCAAAATGAAAACGGGCCACGTGACCCCGACCGGGGGCGGGCCCGCCACAGCCCGGGAAATATAGAAGCGCGCCGTACCCAGTTCAACCGATGGAGCGGGGTCTGCGCGCCCCGTTGCAAAGCAGCGCCAGGAGCGCCGCCAGGACAGACCCCCACCCCGCCACGTCGCCTACCCGGGAGAAGAGCGTCCGCCCCTCGGTCCGGTAGACCGCGGCGATCCGTACCTCCGGACTGAAGACGGGCGTCGCCTCGTACGGACGCCCGGAGGGTTCGAGGAACAGGCTGATGCCGGAGTTGGCGGCCCGAACCGCCCCGGTGCGCAATTCGACCGCCCGAATGACCAGGTGGGCCGGATGGTGCCGGAGGGCCGCCGTGGGCTGCCTCCCGTCGTCGCCACCGAACCAGGAGTCGTTCGTGATGTTCACCAGGAAATCGGCGCCGCGGCTCACACCGCCGCGGGCGTCCGAGGCGAAGATCGCCTCGTAGCAGATGAGCGGTGCGAAGGACGGTCCAGCGTCGAGGCGGTGGACCCCGACGTCACGCCCCCGTCCGAAGGACCGGAACCCTGCGCTCCCACCCAGCCGAGCCGGGTCGAGGAACGGTACGGCCTCGACGCCGGGCACCAGCCGACGCTTTCTGTAGCGGTAGCCGGTGTCCCCGCGCTCCGGCTCCCAGAGCACGGCGCCGTTGTACGTCACGCCTTCGGCGTCCCGGAGGTAGACGCCCAGGAGGACGGAGGATCCGATGCGGTCCACCAGATCGGAGAGGCGGTCGGCCAGCGCGGGGTCGGTGGTGGGATCGGTCGGCAGCACGGCCTCGGGCCACACCACCAGGTCAACGGTGCCCGGCGGGATCCGGCTGCTCAGAAGAGCGAGGCGGACGAGCGCCGAGTCGACGGCCGCCGGGCCGGCGCGCACCGTGCGGGACAGGTCGGGCTGCACCACCGCCACCTGGGCGACCGGCGTCTGCTCGAGCCCCTGCACGCGGACGTATCCCCAGGCGGCGGGCATCAGGGTCGCCAGGGTGGCCGCAACCAGCATCCGCCGTCGGCGTCGGGAGGGCGCGGCCAGCGCCTCGGCGGTGATGCCCGCGACCAAGGCGAGCCAGAAGCCCAGGCCCCGCCCCCCCACCAGCTCGGCCGGCGCCGCCAGCGCCGGGCGGTCGGCCAGGGAGACGCCCAGCTCGAGCCAGGGAAACGACAGCGGCCCGAGATGTGCGCGCAGCCACTCCGCCACCGTCCACGCTACCGGAACGGCCAGCCAGAGAGGGAGTGCCCCCCGGTGAAGCAGATGGCTCGTCGTCCAGGCGAACAGCGCGGTGAACGCGGCGAGAACGAGCACCCCGGCCACATACATGGCGGGCCCCAACCGCGTCACGGGCGCGAGGGCGGTCGGCACCCACGTGAGGAGGACCCCCCACGCCACGATCCCGGCCAGCAGCCCCCGTCGTGCGGCGGACCTCGCGTCGCGTCCGGCCCGCTCGACCGCCACGGCGAGTGGCGTCAGGGCCACGAAGGGAGCCACCAGCAGGCTGGCGGGCGCGAAGGAAGTGGCCAGGAGCAGGCCGGTCGTGGCCGGTAGGAGAGCGACGTCGAGAGCCGTGCCGCGGGGGGCGCCCCGGGTTCCGGGGCCGTTGGCCACCCGGGGCTCCGGGCTCATGCGTCGCCCAGCGTTACCTCACGACCTTCCCGGGCGGAGCGGTAGGCGGCTTCGATCACCTCCATCAGATGCACCTGCTCCTGCGGGAGTGGCGCCTCGGCCCGGCCGCCGATGCATCGGACGAAGTGGTCCAGCGCGCGGCGGTAGGAGTTGGTGTACGGGTCCTCGCCACCGCGCGGCTTGGGCTGGCGAGGTGTGACGTCCAGGGGCCGCCCTCCTAGCTGCTTATGGACCGAGAGGGGAGGAAGCATCCCAGATCCCTCGTGTCCCATGACCCGGATGCGCCGGTAGTCAGCATCCCCGAAGTAGCTCCAGCTGACCTCCACGGAGACGGAGAGGCCGTCGCGGGTCTGGGCCACGAGGGTGGCGGACTCTTCGACCTCGAAGTCTCCCGCGGCCATGTTGGCGGTGACCCGGACGACCTGGGGGCATCCCACCATCCACAGGCAGACGTCCAGGGCCTGGACGCCGAGATCCATCAGGGCGCCGCCGCCGGCCTCTTCCGGCCGCTGCCGCCAGGTGGTCCGAGCCATCGGAACCTTCCGGTTCAGCCAGACCGCCCGGATCGCATGGAGCGCTCCGAGCTCCTCCCCCGCCACGAACGCGCGCAGGGCCGCAACGTCCGGCCTGAACCGATGATAGAGGCCCACGTTGAGCTTGCTGCCGGATCGTTCGGCGGCTTTCAACACCCGTCGCGCCCCCGCCGCCGTGAGCGCCACGGGGCGCTCGACCAGAACGTGCTTGCCGGCTTCGAGGCCGGCGACCGTCTGGGCTTCATGTAGGTGGTTGGGCGTACAGATGACGAGGCCGTCGACGTCGGCCCGGGCGAACAGCGCGTCGTCGTCCACCACGTGTTCGATCCCGAAGCGGCTCGCGATGGCCTCGGCCTTCGGGCGATCCGCGTCCGCCACCGCCACGACCTCCACGTCCCGCCGCTCGCAGAGCATCGGGAGGTGCATCAGCTGACTCATGGCGCCCGTGCCCATGACGCCGATGCGAATCCGGCTGCCGTCCTTCATGGTCCCTCGGCCCTTTCGTCGGCGCCTCCTCCGAACATGAACTGGAGGCCCGCGTTCAGCTGAAAGTAGTTCAGGTCATCGAGGATCTCGAACCTGCCCGCCCCGTATAGGCGCAGCGTTCGGGAGAGTGGCGCCTCCAGGCCAGCGTGGGCGTTGAACCCCGCGCTGACGCGGTCGAGCAGGTCCTCGATGAATGTCTCGTTCACCACCTCTCCGGAACCGTTGAGGAAGTGCGCCGCGAAGCCGGCGCCGAGGTAGCTGAGGAGCCCCCCGGGAATCTCCCAGACGAAATGGCCATCGAGCGACAGCACCACGTCCGACCACTTGATGCTGCCGAGCTCCACGTCCGGCACCGGCTGCCCGGGGTTGGCTTCCTCGAGAATCCTCCGGAGCGTGGACTCGAACTGGGCGACCTCCGCGTCCTTGACCGTCGAGGACCAGTAGCGGAGGCCCGGCACGATGCGAAGGCCCGGCCCCGCGTACCCCAGGTCCACGCGCCCACCGAAGGTGACCGTCGGGTCGACCTTGTTGGCCCACATGTAGCCGGCGTCCAGCCCGATGCCTCGGAAGCTCAGGTACTCGTAGTCGTATCGGTCCAGCTGTGCAGCGACCGGCCCCGGAGCCGCCAGGCCTCCTCCGAGCACCAGCACGAGCCCGATCCGTCGAACGGCGAGACGCATCGACCGACTCCCTTCCCCATGGTGGTGAACGTAGCGTGTCTCGGGGCTCCCGCCGCGGTCGCCCCCCCGAGGCCCTTCGGTCGGTCCCGCACCGGACGGCCCGTCCCGCCTCAAGGCCCGAGACCGCCCTGGTCTTCGGGCGAGACGGCACCTTCCAGGTCATGCTCGCCGGCATCGGTGATCTCGACGCGCACGAAGCGCCCCACCTGCCCCGCTGCGAGGCCGGTGAGGTGGGTGAGCCCGTCGATGTCCAGGGCCTGTCCGGCGGTCCGCCCGGCCCCGCGGCCGGCGGTGGGTCCCGTCCGGTCGACCAGCACCTTCTCGGAACGGCCCACGCGCTCCCGGTTCCGCTCCAGGGAGATGGCCCGTTGATGATCCTGGAGCTCCTCGAGGCGCTCCCGCTTGAGCGTCGCGGGCACTTGTGCCTCCATGGCCGCCGCTCGCGTGCCTTCCTCGACCGAGTAGGTGAAGGCGCCGACGTGCTGAAATCGGATCTCGTCGAGCAGATCCAGCATCTGCCGGAAGTCCTCATCGGTTTCGCCGGGGAAACCCACGATGAGCGTGGTCCGGAGCGTCAGGTCCGGAATCGCCTCCCGGAGCCACCCGACCCGCTCCAGGATGGACGCCCGCCGCTCTGGCCGTCTCATGGCGGACAGGACGCGATCGGAGCCGTGCTGGAGTGGCATGTCGAGGTACGGGACGATCCTAGGCTCGGACGCCAGCAGCTCGACGAGCTCTCGGGTTATCCCGGATGGGTACATGTAGAACAGCCGGTACCACGGCACGGAGGTCTCCGCCACCAACGCCCGGAGGAGATCGGGAAGCAAGGGCGCCTCCCGGCCCTGCGGTCCCCGGCGGAGATCCCGCCCGTACCACGTCGTGTCCTGGGATATCACGTTGAGCTCCTGCACGCCCCGCTCACCCAGGGCCCGGGCCTCCGCCACGAGCTCCTCCAACGGCGCGGATCGGTGCAGCCCCCGCATCAGCGGGATCGCGCAGAACGCGCACGTGTGATCGCAGCCCTCGCTGATCTTCAGGAACGAGGTGTGGGGAGTCTCGGTGGAGAGGATCCTCAGCGGCCGCTCCATGTTCGGCACCGCGGGCGGCTCGGTAGGCAGAAGGCCACGAAGACGCAGCTCGTCCAGGAGCCCGCCCATCTCGGCCAACCCCAGGAACAGGTCCACCTCGGGGATCTCGCTGACGAGCTCGTCCTTGTAACGTTGGACAAGGCACCCCACGCCCACCACGGCCCGGACCTTCCCCGTGGTCTTGAGGGCACACGCCTCCAGGACGGTCTCGATGGACTCCTCCTTGGCGGCCTCGATGAACCCGCAGGTGTTGATGACGATCACCTCCGCGTCCGCCAGATCGCTGGAGACGTGGGCGCCGGCCCCCACGAGCGCGGCCAGCATCCGCTCCGAGTCAACGGTGTTCTTGTCGCAGCCCAGCGTGATCAGACCGAAGCGTGGACCGGTCTCGGGCCCCACGCCGTCAATGTCCAGCCGAACGGCCGCCACGTCCCGGGGCACGTCGGCCCGGACAGGGTCGGGGGTCACCGGAAAGACCGGCAGATCACGCGTTCTCATGGAAGGGGACACCGTGCGGCTCGCGGACGCCGGGTCATCAACGCTCCAGGACGCTGGCGCCGGGGGGAGGCGTGAACGTGAAGAGACCAGGATCCAGCGCGGGATCTACGTCGAGGTTGGTGAGCTCCAGGTGGCGTACCGAGCCGTTCTCCTCCTCGATGCGCACTCGATGTATGAGTCCCGACGCGTCGTCGATCCAGAGCTGCGCCCTTTCGTACGAAGTGGATCGGGTGGGCACGATGCCGATGACGTGGAGCGTGCCCGAAGAGGCGCTTTCCCGGGAAACGTAGGTGGGCTCGTACTTCTCGCCGGGATCGGCCAGGAACTCCTGATAGAAGTCGAAGCGGCGCCCCACGGCGTCCAGTGCCGACCGAAACACCTGCTTGGCGTCGGTGGACGGATAGTAGATCCACAGCGACTCGCCGTCGGCGACGACCAGGTCGCCCTCGGGATCGGAAAAGTCCATGAGGAAGCGGTCGGGAGGCTGCTGACACATGCGCCCGCCGCTTCGCTTGGTCTCCCCGAGCAGCCGCACCTCGATCACCTGTCGGAAGTCGGCGCACAAGCCGTGAAGCGCCGCGTACCGCTCCCCGGCTCGCTCCAGGATCGCCAACGCGTCCTGCTGGCCCGACGGGTCCGGGAGGCCGGGCGCACCGTGCGCGGCCAGCGCGCCGGAGAGGAGGACGAGAGACAGGATTGTCGTCATAGGGCCTGGCAGGCGGTAGCGAGTCTGGGGGTCGGTCGCTCATACACAGGCGCCCTCGGCGCCGTTCCGGAACGGATGTCGGACTGACGCGGCGCGCGTGGAAGCTCGCCCCCATCGCACGGAGCCCCGCGGCACCGACCTGGTGTGGGGCTCGGGCGCGTCGGGCCCCTCGGTAGCTACCGGACTCCTGCATCACCGCCCTAGAGGGGCGGAAGGCTCTCGGCATCCCGGCCGGCGATGAGGAGCTGCAGGCCATCGAGGCCGATGAGCACCTCGCGGGGCTTGGAGCCGTCGGGTGGGCCCAGCACCCCGGCCTCGTGCAGCTGATCCACGATGCGGGCGGCACGTCCGTAGCCGATGCGCAGCTTGCGTTGGAGAAGCGAAGTGGAGCCGCCCTGCTGTTGGATGCAGACCTCCGCGGCGGCCTGGAAGAGCTCGTCCCAATCGCCGGCGCTCTCGTGAGCGGCCTCGGCGGCCTCCTCCATCTCATGGCTTCGCACGAGCTCGAGGATGTCGGGCTCCTCATGCGTCGTCTCGCTCTCAGCCTCCTCCGCCACGAGTGCCGCATGGGAGCCGAACCAGTGGGTCAGGTGGTCGGTGTCCTCGGTGGGGATGTAGGCTCCCTGGATGCGGATGGGCTCACTCGTGCCCGGGGGAAGGAACAGCATGTCGCCGTTCCCCAGCAGCGCGTCGGCCCCGTTCTGATCCAGGATCGTGCGAGAGTCGGTCTTGGAGGCCACGCGGAACGCGATCCGAGAGGGGAAGTTGGCCTTGATGAGGCCCGTGATCACATTCACCGACGGCCGCTGCGTCGCCACGATCAGGTGGATGCCGATGGCGCGCGCCTTCTGCGCCAACAAGGTCAGCGGCCGTTCTACCTCACCCTGCACCGTCATCATCAGATCGGCGAGCTCGTCCACGACCACCACGATGAAGGGCAGCACGCCGTCCGTGTAGATCCACCGATCCGGATCACCCTCGGGGCCCTCGGGCTCCACGCGCCGGAGCGTCGTGCCTTTCGCCACCCGACGGTTGAACTCACCGATGGAGCGGACGCCGTTCTCGCTCAGGAGGGCATACCGTCGCTCCATCTCCAGCACGGCCCACTTGAGGACCACCGACGCGTCGTGGGGATCCGTCACCACGGGATGCCGCAGGTGGGGCAGGTCGGCGTAGGTCGAGAGCTCCACCATCTTCGGGTCGATCAGCAGCAGGCGGAGCGTCGCCGGCGTGTGTCGGTACACGAGGCTCGTGATGACCGTGTTGAGGCACACGGACTTCCCCGCTCCAGTGGCGCCGGCAATCAGGACGTGAGGCATCCGCGCCAGATCCGATACGAATGGCTCTCCCGTCAGGTCCTTGCCGAGCGCCAGCGGCAGCACAGCCTTTGAGCGCTGGTACGCCTTGGCCTCCAGGATCTCCCGGAGGTTCACGACCTCGGGCTTCGGGTTCGGGATCTCCACGCCCACCGCGCCCTTACCGGGAATGGGGGCGACGATGCGGATGCTCTTGGCCTTCATGGCCAGCGCCAGATCGGCGTCGAGGTTCGCGATCTTGCCCACCTTCACACCGGGGGCGGGTACGACCTCGAACTGGGTGACCACGGGACCGGTCGTATGGCCGCCCAGCTCGCACTGCACGTTGAAGGTCGCCAGCTTCTCCACCAGCACGTGGCCGAGGCGCTCGAGCTCCCGCTCCATGCCCGCCCGGCTCCGGGTCTCCGGCTCGGTGAGGAGCTCGATGGGTGGAAGCCCCACCTCGGGCGGCGCACCGTCGGGGAGGCTCGGAACAGCCGGCCGTACCGGCTCGGGCTCGGGCTCCTCCTCCTCGGGCTCGGGCGCGAGCGCTGGCTGGCTCTCTGGGGCCGGCGCAGGCGCCGGGGGCTCGAGTCGGGCCTCGGCCCGAGCTCTACGCGTCTCGCCCCAGGCCCGCCAGCGCTCCTGCAGCATGCCCGCGACGGCTCGCGTCCCCTCCGCCAACACGGCCCACGCGTTCCGAGCACCCGCGGACACGGCCTGCACTCCCTGCACGAGGCCCCGCAGGGGGTTCCATCCCAGCGTGCCCACGGACAGTGCGAGGAGCAGGAACGCGAGTAGGATCAGGGCGCCCAGCCAACCGATGCCGGATACGAGGAGCTCGCCGACCCGTCCACCCCACCAGCCCGCCACCTCGGGCATGAAGCCGACCACCCACGTCGTCGGCGGAGCGAGGATCAGAAGGCCCGCGCCCAGGGCCGCCATCCGCAGGACCCACTCCGAATCCACCCACTCGGCCACCCTGAGACCTCCAAGGGCCACAAGGAGCGGGATCATGACCGACGCGACGCCGACGGAGGCGACCATCAGGGAGCGTAGTGTCCCACCCAAGACACCCATGGTGTTGCCCGAGGGAAACAGCTCGAGGGCCCCCGCGCCCAGATACTCGACCGGAATCAGGGCCAGCAACAGGAAGAGGGCCAGAGCAAGCAGGCCCAGGGCCAGGATCTCTCGCCGCTGTTCGCCGCTCAGCATCGCGCCCTCGACTCCTCCCTCACGGTCCAGACGTGGCGGGCCTCAAGCCGCACCATCCACAGCCGCGCGAATGATCCGGTCGCGCATCTCCGGCACCAGCTCATGCCGGTCGATCTGTGCACAGAACTCCAGGTCCGACCCGAACCCGTTCTCCGACAGGGAGCGGCCAGCCAGGGTCTGCCGGAGGAAGCCCGGACCGGGCTCGAACCGCTCTGCCAACGCCATGGCCGCCAGCGCCGCGTCGTTGGCGCTGAGCTGGTCGCCGTGCACCGCACTCACCCGGTTCAGCAGCGTACCGGCGCAAACGACGTCGTCCAGGGAGAACGTGTTCTCCTGCCCCGCGCAGATGATGGCCAGGGAGACCTCTCCAGACACGGCTCGCGCCACCCCGCCCAGGTTGAGAAACGACCCCACCACGACCCGATCCGCTCCCGCTGCGGCGGTAAGAGCCTCGGTGCCGTTGGTCGTGCTCATGACGAGGCGCTTGCCGGCGACACGCTCGGCGGTGTACTCCGACGGCGAGTTACCGAGGTCGAACCCGTCGACCTTCAGCCAGCGTCGCTCCCCACACAGCAGCGTGTCTTCCCGACCCAGCGACGAGAGCAGCTTCAGCGCGCCTTCCGTTGAAGCCGCGGGGTACACCGCGGCAGCTCCGTTGGCCAGGGCCTCCACGATCGTGCTGGTTGCGCGGAGCACGTCGATCACGACCGCCAGACGTCCAGCGACCACGGCCGGTTCCACCTCACTCGACGTGAGGAAGACGTGCACGTCCATCAATCCTCGCTGAGATCCGCCTGGAAACGGTCCACGAAGCCCGTATCCACGCGGCCCTCGGCGAACGCCTGGTCCCGAGTGATCTCGGACAAGTACGAGATCGTGGTGTCGACGCCCTCGATGACGAACGAATCCAGAGCGTTCCTGGCTCTGACGAGCGCCTCGTCTCGCGTGTTCCCGCTCACGATCAACTTGGCGAGGAGCGAGTCGTAATAGGGGGGGACGTGATACCCCGTGTAGACGTGCGTGTCCAGCCGCACGCCTGGGCCTCCGGGCGGGTGGAAGGTGGTGATCTGCCCTGGCGACGGCGCGAAGTTGCGCGCCGGCGCCTCGGCGTTGATGCGAAACTCGATGGCATGCCCCCGGTGCGCCACGGACTCTTCCGGGAAGCTCAGCCGCTCTCCGGCGGCGACGCGGATCTGTTCCTTCACCAGGTCGAAGCCCGTCGTCACCTCGGTGACTGGATGCTCCACCTGGATGCGCGTGTTCATCTCGATGAAGAAGTAGTCGCCGCTCTGATCAAGGAGGAACTCCACCGTTCCGGCGCCCACGTAGTCGATGGCCTTCGCCGCCTTGACGGCCGTCGCGCCCATCTCACGACGGGTCTCGGGTGTCAACGCCGGCGACGGCGCCTCCTCGATGAGCTTCTGATGACGGCGTTGAACCGAGCAGTCGCGCTCGCCGAGGTGCACGACCTTGCCGAAACGATCACCGAAGACCTGAAATTCCACATGGCGGGGACGCACGATGCAGCGCTCGAGGTAGACACCCGGATCCCCGAACGACGCCCGTGCCTCGTTCTGAGCCGCCTGGAAAAGCCTGTCGAACCCCGCGACGTCCTCCACAACGCGCATGCCCTTGCCGCCCCCGCCCGCCGAGGCTTTGATCATGATGGGGAACCCGATGTCCCCGGCAGCGGCACGGGCCTCTTCCAGATCCGCGACCACCCCCTCGGTGCCAGGGATGACGGGCACCCCCGCCTCCATCATCGTCCGCCGAGCCGTGGCCTTGTCACCCATGGCGCGGATCTGGTCGGGCGTGGGTCCGATGAAGACGATGTCTGAGCGCTGACAGATCTCGCTGAACTCGGCGTTCTCTGCGAGGAACCCGTAGCCCGGATGGATCGCCTCGGCCCCGGTGATCTCGGCGGCCGAGATGATCCGGGGGATGTTCAGGTAGCTTTCCGCAGCTTGCGGCGGGCCGATGCACACGTCTTCGTCGGCGAACCGGACGTGGAGGGACTCCCGGTCCGCCTCGGAGTAGACGGCCACCGTCTGGATGCCCAGCTCGTGACACGCCCGAATGACCCGGAGCGCAATCTCGCCCCGGTTCGCGATCAGGACTTTACGGAACAAGGGAAGAGGCCTCCCTCACGCAGGCTCGATACGGAAGAGGGGCTGCCCGTACTCCACTGGCTCCGCGTTGTCCACGAGGATCTCCGCGATGGTTCCGGCCACTTCGCACTCCAGCTCGTTCATCAGCTTCATGGCCTCGATGATGCAGAGCGTGTCGCCGACGGCCACTCTCCCGCCAACGTCGACGTACGGCGGCGCATCCGGAGCCGGCGCCCGATAGAACGTGCCTACCATGGGCGAAGTCACGTCGACCAGGTTCGAAGCGGGCGTCGATGGCTCCGCAGCCACCGGCTCCGCCGAGGGTGCCGGAGGCTCACCGGCGGGCTGGACCGCCGCGGCCGGTGCCGCGGGAGTCGGCGCCGCGACGAGGACAGGAGCGCCGGACGCGGCCGGCGCGGAGACCATGCCCGACGGGGTCTTCGCCATGCGGATTCGCGTACCGCCGCGCTCGATTTCGATGGAATCGAGGCCGCTCTGGTCGATGGCCCGAATCAGTCCTTCGATGAAGTCGAGGTCGATCATTCGGCTACCCGCGTCAGGTATTTGTCTTCCCTCCGGTCCACCTTCAGGACATCGCCTTCTTCCACGAACAGCGGGACCTGCACAATCGCCCCGGTCTCGAGCGTGGCGGGCTTGGTGCCGCCCTGTGCCGTGTCACCGCGGACGCCTGGCTCCGTCTCGCTCACGCGCAGCTGGACGAAGAACGGAAGCTCGACCGCAATGACGTTCCCCTCGTGGACCAAGCCCTCGCACTCCATGTTCTCCTTCAGGTACTTCAGCTGGTCCTCACCGATCAGGTCCCGTGAGATCGGCGACATTTCGTAGGTGCTGGCGTCCATGAAGTAGTACAAGTCGCCGTCCGTGTAGCTGTATTGGACCGGCCGCCGCTCGAGTCGGACGTCATCGACCTTCTCTCCCGCCCGGTACGTCTTGTCCACGACCCTTCCGGTCAAGACGTTCTTGAGCTTCGTCCGTACGAAGGCGCCGCCCTTGCCGGGCTTGACGTGCTGGAAGTACGTGAGCGTCCAAAGCTCGCCGTCGATATTGATCACCATTCCGTTGCGGAAGTCAGCCGTCGTCGCCATGGGTCCTGTCGGTCCTCGCAGTCAGCCTTGTCTGATCGCTCTCAGGTGGGTCACGAGACCCCGTAGCCCGAGAAGATAGCTCTCCACGCCGAAGCCTGCGACCACGCCGACCGCCACCGGCGCGAGGTAGGAGTGGCGCCGAAAGCGCTCCCGGGCGTGAACGTTCGAGAGATGGACCTCCACGAACGGCAAGCCGGCGGCAACGAGACCGTCCCGGAGCGAGACGCTCGTGTGGGTCAGGCCCCCGGGGTTGATCACGATGCCGTCCGCCTGGTCGGCCACCGCTTCGAGGTGGTCCAGGATCGCGCCCTCGGAGTTGGACTGGAAGCTCTCCACCTCCACGCCCAGGTCGGTGGCGTGGGCCGCCAGGGCTCGGTCGACGTCCTGAAGCGTGGCCGTGCCGTAGACCTCCGGCTCCCTACGGCCCAGGCTTCCCAGGTTGGGGCCGTGGATGACGGAGATCTTCACTTACCCAGCCGTCGCATCCAGTCCCGGAACTTCGCCACCCTGTCGTCCGCCTCCTCACCCTCGGCGGAGGAGGCATCCCCGTCCTCGGTCGAGGGAGCATCCTCCGGCGCCAGAGCGTCGATGGGCACGACCTCTTCTTCAGGCACGTCCGGGGCCAGGAACGCCACCGGCACGGGCTCCTCCGATGCAGGGGCGCCGGCAGCGGACGACGAGTCCTCCGGCGCCAGGGAGTCGATGGGCACGGGCTCGTCACCGTCTTCGACCGTCCCGGGCACCGAGACCAACTCTACGGCGGTCTCCGCGACGTCCGGCGCCGGCCACGCGAGCAGGTCGGAGAGATGATCAGCGATGGGGGCCCCCTCCTCTTCCGGCTCAGCCGGGGCCTCGGCCTCGGACCAGGCGAAGGGCGTGTCCAGATCTCCGGATACGTCGGGCCCCGTGGCCAGCTCCGCGGCGATCTCGTCCAGATCGGTCTCCTCGAGATCGGCAGACCCGACCTTCTCCTCGCCGCCCGGCGCGTCTACGGGAGTCGCGGGTAGAAGCCGGCCCTCCACCGCTTCCAGGCGGGCCCGGAGCTCGGTGTCGTCCGGCTCGGCCGCGATCAGGTGGCGGTACACGTCTGCGGCTCGGTCGAAGAGCCCCTGGTCGGCGTAGAGCTCAGCCAGCGTTCTGGTGTAGAGCTCTTCCTCGTCCGGCACCTCCGTCAACGGCGCGTCGCCTGCAGCGAAATCCCAGTCGTCCTCGCCGTGCTCCTCCGATCCGAGGGCCGCTACGAGGTCTTCGGATGCGCTCTCGGCCTCTGAATGAGATGCGAGGACTTCGGGCTCCGCCGCGTCTGCGTCGGCGGCGGGCAGCTCGACCTCCACGCCGGACTCCGCATCGCCACCCGACTCCAGCTCGGCTTCGAGGGCCCGGATCCGATCCAACACCTCGACGTCGTCGGGAACGAGGACGAGGAGTCGCTTGAACAGGTCGAGGGCGACCGCGAGGTCGCCGCCCTCCCCGCGAATCGAGCCGAGCGTCCAGAGCGCTTCGGTGTTCTCGTCGTCGAGCGTCAGGACCAGGTTGAGCGCGTCGACAGCGGCTGCCTCGTCTCCTTCGGCAAGGCAGACCCGCGCGGCAACCACGTGGCCAGAGGCGAACTCGGGGTGTCGCTCCAGACCTTCGGCCAGCAGCTCTCGTGCCGCTTCGAGGTCTCCCGACCGGCGATACGCATCAGCCAGGGGGGCGAAGCCACGGCCGTCGGGATCGCGTTCCGACCAATAGAAGGACCGTAGCTCCCGGACCTCGCGCTCGAGGGAATCAGTCACAGCCAAACACCACGCTCGGGAGAGGGGAGAGGGGACGAAGCGCCCGAGACTTCAGACGTTTAGGCAAGATATGCGGAGGCCGGAAAGTGTGTCAACGCAACCTGTTCCGTCTCCGGGTGCAGCCCGGGTCCCAAGACCGTCGGACAACGGCACGCACCGATTCGGACACCGAAAGGAAAGACGACGATCCGGCGTAGGACACGACGCATGCGCCGGTTGAGACGCCCATCCCCAGGGGTTAGCTTTTCTGGTCTGTCCATCCGCGTTCGCGTCAGATGGCCGACGACGCCGGACTGAGTCCGCCGCGAAACCCGAGATGAACTCCGTGGAGGAGTAGCTGGTTATGGTGATGCGCCAAATGAGGGCGAACACGAAGTGGATCATGCTGGTGACGGCACTGGCCTTCGTGGCGCTCATGGTCTTCGAGTGGGGGATGGACATCACCGGGCAAAGCGCCGGAAGCCTCGGCGAGTTGGGGCGGGTGGACGGCACGCCGGTCATGTACGACGACTGGGTCACGGTGCGGCAGAACCTCTACGACCAGGTTCAAAGCAGCCAGGAAGAGCCGGTCACCTCCCAACAGAACAAGGAGATCGAAGACGCGGCGTGGGAGCAGCTCATCAACCAGGTGCTCATTCGCAACGAGCTGGCCCGCCGCGGGATCGTGGTGACGGATGACGAGGTCCGACAAGCAGCCCAGTTCAGCCCGCCCCCGGAATTCCGCGCCAATCCCGCGTTCATGACCGACGGTCAGTTCGACCTCCAGAAGTACCAGAGCTTCCTGTCCAATCCGAGCCTGGACAACATGCTGCTACTCCAGCTCGAGTCGTACTACCGGGACGGACTGACCCAGCAGAAGCTCTACCAGCAGGTCACCGCGGGGATCTACGTGCCCGACGCCCAGCTCTGGCAGGCGTGGAAGGACGACAACGAGCAGGTCCAGGTCCGGTTTCTGAGCGTGAATCCGAACCAATTGACGAACGATGAGGACGTCGCGGTGTCCGAGGCCGAGATCGAGGACTACTACGACGAGAACAGGGAGGAATTCGCCATTCCCGCCACCGCCGTGGTGAGAATCGCCGTGCTGGAAAAGGCTCCGCTCGCGGGAGACACCGTCGCCGCCCTCGAACGCGCCCACGCGATTCGCGAGGAGATCGTCGGCGGAGCGGACTTTGCCGAGGTGGCGCAACGGGAATCCCAGGACCAGGCCACGGCCCCCCTGGGAGGAGACCTGGGGACGTTCGGACGCGGCCAGATGGTCGCGGCCTTCGATTCGGCGGCATTCAGCGCGCCTGTGGGACAGATCACCGAGCCCGTCCTCAGCTCATTCGGCTTTCACGTGATCGAGGTGCTCGAGCGCTCGGCGGACTCCGTGCATGCTCGGCACGTGCTGGTGAACGTCGACCGGACGGACGACTCGGAGATCGCGTTGCTCACGATGGCAGATTCGCTCGAGGCATTGGGCGAGACCCGACCCCTCGCCGAAGCCGCCGCCGAGCTGGGGCTCGAGGCTCCGGAGGTCCAGGTTTCCGAGACCTTCGCCTTCGTCCCCGGGCCGGGCCAGGTCTCCGAGGGAGCCGATTGGGCGCTGGAGGAGGCTCTCCCCGGCGAGGTGAGCCCGGTGTTCGAGAATCGGCAGGCGTTCTACGCCATGGAGCTGGTGTCCATGGAGGAGGCGGGGTACCTCCCCCTCGAGGACGCTAGCGGCGCCATCGAACAGACGATCCGTCAGGACAAGAAGCTCCGGCTGGCTCTGGACGAGGCCGGGAGGCTCGCCCAGAGGGCGCTGGGGGGTGAGGATCTGGAGGCCATCGCCCAGGAGACCGGACACGACTTGCGCCTGACGGAGCTATTCGCCCGCAACGACTTCGTGGCCGGGCTCGGTCGCCAGAACGCCGCGATCGGTACGGCCTTCGGCCTCGACCGGGGTGAGATCAGCGAGCCCGTCGAAGCCGTGGGCAACGCCGTGGTCCTCCAGATGATCCAGCGTACGTCAGCGGATCAGGAGGCTTGGGAGGCGCAGAAGGAAGACCAGAGGATGGCGGCGCACACGCTCATCCAGCAGCGGCGAGTTGAGGACTGGCTGACGGGGCTACGCGAGAACGCCTCCGTAGTGGACCGCCGTGATGCGGTGCTCCAGCCCGCCGACGAGTCCGGGCCCAATATCCCCCTGGTCTTTTAGGCGGCCGCTCGAGACCCACGCGGCGAACGCGGCGGGGCCGGCGACCCGGAAGGATCGCCGGCCCCGTCGCGTTTCTTTCGCCGGGCGTTGCGCGCCCTGGAGCTCAGGCGCCACCGGAGAGCTTCTTGGGCTCCCGGTCCTCCTCCACCTGATTCGAGTCCGAGGGACCTGGATGGGGCTCCACGGGCTTCTTGAGCTCGGTCTCGATCTCGCGGACAGAGCTCTTGAACTCCCGAATCCCCTTGCCGAGGGAAGAGCCGATCTCCGGCAGCCGCTTCGCCCCGAAGAGGAGCAGCACGACGAGGAAGATCAGGATCAACTCCCCCATTCCCAATCCGAACGGCATGACGGATTACCTCCGATTCCTGGCGGCGCGCCCGATGGGCGTCATCGGGAGACCGGGCACCGGGCCCGTCCATTCCGTCTGCGACACCAGCTAGATCCAGGACCGGACGACGAACGCGACGATGGCGATCCCCACTAGGGTCAGCACGTTCAGCGTGAAGACCAGGGGGCCGATCGTGAACGCGACGGCCACGAGATCGATGGAAAACGGCCCGATCGACGCCGCCACCGAAGTCGTCAGGAAATCGCGGGCGGCGCTATCGGGAAGAAACAACACCGAAAGCTTGGCAAAAAGTCCGCCGAGGAAAAGACCCAGCACCAATGTCCAGACGAAC
The DNA here is from genome assembly GCA_039586035.1 of Gemmatimonadota bacterium. Classification (GTDB taxonomy): domain Bacteria; phylum Gemmatimonadota; class Gemmatimonadetes; order Longimicrobiales; family Gaopeijiaceae; genus JBDHHQ01. Next base: position 129,890 of record JBDHLD010000002.1, read on the forward strand.
CGGGTCGCGCTCCTTCGCCTCGTATCTGTCAGCATTGGCGGCCACTAACCCTGATCGGACGGCCGATCGGCTGGTGTGGGATCACGCGTCGCGGACCTATCGGCTCCGCCCGATGGCGTAGCCGACCGCTCCGGAAAGCGCCTCCAGGGCGTCGCCGTCCGGAAGGCCGTCGAGGGCCGCCTCAGCCGACTCGGCGAAGCTGCCCGCCCGTGCGCGCGCGTACTCGAGCCCGCCCCGCTCGGCGACGATCTCCATGATCCGCGAGATCTCCTCGTCGGTCGGGTCCACGCGTGAGAAGAAGCGCCGAATCTCACGGGTCTCTACCGCCGAGGTGCGCTTCAACGCGCCCACCAACGGCAGCGTGACCTTGCGTTCTCTGAGGTCATGACCCGTGGGCTTACCGGTGACGGCCTCGCTGCCGGTGTAGTCCAGCAGGTCGTCGGCAATCTGGAACGCCATGCCCAGATTGCGACCGAAGCGTGCCAGGGGCTCTCGGAGCCGGTCGTCGCCCACGAGCGCTCCCAGCTCGCACGCCGCCGCCATGAGCGATGCGGTCTTGGCCGCGATCAACCGGTAGTAATCCTCTTCCCCGAAGTCCAAGGCGTCGTAGGAGGTGAGTTGGCGCATCTCCCCGACGCTCATGGCGTTGGCCGCCGAAGCCAGGACCCCGACCGCGTCCAGGCTGCCCACGCGCGCCATCTCGGTCACAGCCCGGCTGTACAGGTAGTCGCCCATGATCACGGCAACCTGGTGCGTCCACAGCGCGTTCACCGTGGGCTGACCGCGCCGCAGGAACGAGTGATCCACGGCATCGTCGTGAATCAACGTGGCCAAATGGATCATCTCGACGACGGCCGCCACCGGCACGGCTCGATCGCCGGGCCGTCCGCCCACCTCGTTGGAGAGGAGGAGCAAGGTCGGTCGGAAGAGCTTCCCCCGCATGAGGAGGAGGTACTCGTTCACCTCCTCGATCCGGCCGAAGTCCGAGACGACCATCCGCCGAAGCTCCTCCAGGACCCGGCCGAGCCGTTGGCTGACGGGCGCCTGGATCTCGGCGAGCTCCCGCGGCGGCGTGCTCGAGACCGCTCCGGGATTCGTCATCGCTTCGGGGCTTGGGTGCGGCTCCGGGGGTCGGGCGGTTCCGCAGTGGGGGTTGCCTGCATGGGGCCGAGCTCGGTGGAGTTACCGGAGCACCCGCAAGCGCTCCGTGACGTCCTGGAAGTTGATGTCCAGCGCGAACACTTTTTCGTAGAACTCCAAGGCCTCGTCCTTGTTCCCGAGCTCCTCGTGTGCACGGGCCAGCTGATAGTAGATCCCCAGGAGCTCGTCTTCCACATCCGCTCCTGCATCCACGGCCCGGTTCATCGATCGGACGGCAACCTCGTACTGCCCCGTCTCCATGAAACATTGCCCCAAAAGCTCATGGGTCGGCAAGTGGTCCGCCTGGGCTCGGAGGGCCTGCTGGAACTCCGAGATGGCCTCGTCGACCAGCCCCATCTCCTTGTAGGCGGTGCCGAGGTCGTAGTGTGCCGCCAGATCATCGGCCTCTAGGTGCTCCGCCACCTTCTCCTTGAACTGGCTGAGCATCTGGGCAAAGTCCGCTTCCTCGTCACCCGACGGCTCCGCGGCCGGTACCTTCCACCGGGTGGTGCGCTCCTCTTCGACGTCGAGCACCATGGACCCGAGGTCCACGTAGTCCTCCGACGAGGCCACTTCCCGGACGGGAGCAGCGCGTGAGGCGGACAGGGCTTCCAGGCCGTCCAGCGCGTCGAGGTTCTCGGGGTCGCTTACGAGCACCTGCTCGTAGACGCCCTGCGCACGCGCCTGGTCGCCTGCGCGGACCAGGCACGCAGCGAGCCCGAGGTACGCCGGCGTGAGCACCTCGAGGTCGTTACGGCGGATGGCGAGCTCGACCAAACGCTGGTGGTGCTGGACGCGGTCCGGTTGGTTCCAGACCAGCATCTGGACGGCCCGGATCGAACCGTCCAGGTCGTCCAGGCTACGGAATCCGTCGAGGGCCTGTTCGAGCGCCATGCCGGCTTCCGTGTTCCGGTCCAGGGCGTAGAACTCCTGCGCCAGCGCCAGCCAGGTCTCCGCGTCGTCGGGGTCCTTCTCGAGGCGCTCCTGAAGCGCCGCGACCTGGTCCGCACCGTCGTCGAACGCCGCGATCGGCTCGCCTTCGCGGAGGGCTTCCTCGAGAATGCGCTCCTCTTCGGCCAGGAACTCCTCGACCGCCCGCGCGTCGTCGGTGAGGTCCTCCTCGGCTGCCGACGCATCGTCGGCCGGGAAGACTTCGGCGGCCGGCGCGTCCTCGGTCAGGACCTCTCGTGCGGCCGGCTCCTCCGCAACCTGCTCCGCCGGGAGCTCCGACGCCTCTTCCGGAGTCGTTTCCTCTTCGCGCAGGGCTTGTTCCAGAGGCGACTCCTCTTCGACCTCCAGGCCTGGGAGATCGGCCTCACCCACGTCCTCGTCTTCGGAGGCGACTCCTTCCACCTCGAGCTCGGCGAGCCCCGCTTCGAGCTCGGGCAGCTCTTCCGGCACGGCGACGTATTCGTCGTCCCGCCACTCGTCGTCCCGCACCCCGAAGTCCCCGGCACCCAGCTGGTCGGCATCGCCCGCCGCCGCCGGCTCGTCGTCGAAGGTCAAGAGGGGCAGTTCCTCCAGCTCCAGCTCCTCCTCCTCTCCCACCTCCGTGAGGAGGTCTTCCGCACCCGGCGTCTCCGCGACGGCGGTCTCGTCCTCGCCCCACTCGTCCTCCCAGGACGCTCCCGGTGCGATCTTGAGGTCGTCCCCGGCGTCATCGGTGTCCGCGGTTTCACCGAACAGCAGCTCGGCGGTGGGTTCGAGGACGCTGGCGTCTGCCTCCTCGGCGACGAAGCCCAGATTCCGCTCCAGTCCGTCGAGCGTCTCGACCTCGGGCAGTTGCTCCTCGTCCGCCGTGAGGGCAAGCTCCGACGGCCCGTCGCCGACGGCGTCGCTGGCTTCCTCTTCGTCGGACTCCGAGTCCACTGCCGCGAAGCTACCCGTCGCCACCGTGTACTCCAGATCGAGCTCCTCGTGCTCTCCCTCACCCTCGTCGGTGAACGCAGACGCGTCCGGCGCTTCCGCGTCGTCCTCCGGGGCGACCTGGATCTCACCGAACTGAGCCTCGACCCCCACGACCTCTTCCTCCACCGCAGCCTCGGTTTCGAAGACCGGGAAGTCGGCGACCAGGGAGGTGGTCTCGAATCCCATGACGTCGTCGTCGTCGGAGTGGGGCGGTGGGATCTCGGCGGAGGCGTCCAGCTCTCGGATCTTGGCCTCTACGTCCGCGGCCGCGTCGTCCCGGCCGGCGAGCGAGAGCTGCTGGTGCACCGCCACGTACTGTTCCACGGCCTCGGCCGTGCGGTCGTGGGCGGCAAGCTGCGACGCCAGGGCGGAGCGGGCCTCCATGTCGTCTGGCGCCAGCTCCACGAACTCGATGAGCGCACGGAAGGCCTCCTCCATGTCCTCGGCCTTCTGCATGCGCTCCGCATACTCCAGGAAGTTCTGGCGGGCGTCGGTCAGGAATCCCTGTCTCGCCCGGATCTGCCCCATCTTCAGGTAGATGTGGTGACGCGTGGGCAGGTTGCGGACGATTTTCCTGCAGATCGCGATCGCGTTGTTGGGAAGCTCCGACTCGAGGTACAGGTCGATGGCCTGCTCGTAGTGCTCGATGGCCCGTTCGATGTTGCCGACCCGGATCTCCAGGTCACCGAGCCGGTTGTAGAGCGCCAGGTCGGGCTGGTCGTCCTCTGCGAGGCGATCGACGGCCTGCCCGTAGAGGTCGAGGGCTTTCTGCCACTCTTCGCGCTGCTCGTGACGGCGAGCCTGTTCTTTGAGAGCTTCCGTGTTCATCACATCTCACGAGATCCACGCCGTGGCGTGTTTCGGGTGGTCGCAGGGACGCACCACTGCGGAGCCCGTCGTACCCGCCGCGGAGAGCGGCCGGGGCCAACCGGGCACGGCTTCCTCATGTCAACGGTATCGGTCAGCCGGCTCCCACGCTCAAGGCCCGCGGGGAGAACTCGCCGCGTGCGGGGAGGCCTCCCGAAAACGATCGGTCGGGCAGGAAGGAGCTCCAGACACGGCAGAGGCGGGGCCGACGCGCGGCAAGATAAGGGGGCCTCGGGGGTGGGACAAGAAACGAAACCCCTACGGCCAAAGGCGTTCGCGCCGGTCCCGGAGCCTCGCCTCCGGGGCCGGCGCGAACGCCCTCCAGGGACCTGTCGTCAGCTCCCCGGAACCAGCTCGGGGTTCCCCGGCTGCAGCTGATAGGACCAGTCGAAGATCATCAAGGCGGCGTCCGCCTGGTCGAATCCCAACAACGCGATGCGGACGGCGCCGTAGTGGATCTGGCCGTCGTCACCAACCACCCGCATGGCGTATGTGAGCTCCGGGGCCACGAGAACGGCCGCGGTCGTGTACCCTGTCGAAGGCGCGACCGGCAGGTCCTGGCATCCCACGTCCGCCGCCACCCCGCACCGGAGAGCCGTCGTGAAGACACCCTCGAGGGTGACCTCGGCCCCCGGCCCGGGGACGATCCACCAGCCGAAGCCGTCGGACTCGACCCGGAAGTGTCGTAGGGGGGAGTCGCCGGACACCACCGGGTCGGACAGCTCCGTGGACTGGAAGCGGAACCCGGAGCTGCCGGGCACATCCTCGTAGGCGTAGACGAGCTCACCACGGAAGTCGGGCCTGGGGGTACCCGAGGCCGTCGCGCTCGCACCGCTTTCGTGGCCGTCGACGTCCACGGAGGTCACGAAATAGGTGAAGGTCGTTCCATTGCTGACCAGTTGGTCGACGAACCCCTCCGAGTCGGTCTCGCCCAGGAGAAAGTCTCCGGACGGATCGGCCAGGTAGATGCGGTAGAACGAGAAGTCTTCGGCAGACCGGGCGTTCCCCTCCCAGCGCACGTATGTGGTGCCGTCAAGGGCCACGACGTCCACGCCCAGAGGCGCCGGAGGCGGCGTTGCCACGGGAACGAAGACCTCGATCTCGCCGGACGCGGCCTCCAGGCCCTCCACGGACACGGCCGAGACGAAGTAGCGATAGCTGATCCCCTCCACCACGTTCACGTCCGTGTAGGTGCAGAAGCCGCCCGCGCAGCTCGTGACCTCGGCGATCAGGAAGAAATCGGGATCCGTGGTTCGCTTGCCGTAGACGCGGAAGGACTCGCCGTTCCAATCGGGATGGAGCTCCCACGTCAGGATCACGGAGCCGGCCTGGTAGAACCCGTCCAGAGACCGAGGCGGAGCCGGATCGGCCACCACCACCACCGTGTCACTCCTGCACGCCACTGTCACCAGGCTGAGCGCTAGCGCTCCTAGAAGCCACCTTCGCATCGTTCTACCCTCCGTTCGAGCTCGGCACCGATCGTCCTCCATGCAGGAGGCGTACCGAAACGGAATCCCCCTGAACGCAAAGGTTTTCCTGCGGGTGGCCGCCCCGATTGTCCTCCGGGGAGGACAGAGGCCCAACACAAGCGAGCCGGGTGACGGACGGGGCCGTGTCGACACTTCGGCCCTACCGGCCGAACGTTTCCTGATCCCGTTGGCTGTAGTCGAACTTCAGGTCTCGGTTGTCGATGAGCGCCACGTCGAAGAGAAACGACCAGTTGCCGGTGGCCGTCTGCCTGAGGCTGAAGTTCGCCTCCCAACGGTGCAGGTCGCGCGTGAGGCGAACGATGTGGTCGTTGAACGCCGCCGCCTCGATGTTGTACGAGGTGCGCCAGCTCAGGTCCCAGTTCTGCGTGGGCTTCAGGTTCAGCGTCCACGAGAGCATCTGGTTCTGCTCCGCCAGGATGTCCCGGGGGCGAGTCAGCGAGTAGGTGAAGTTGGCGTTCCATCCGCCGACGCCGCCGCTGGAGCCCCCCCTGCGTCGCTGATCACGACCCGTGAAGGACTCGCCGGGAGTCCCCGGAATCATGGTTTGCTCGTCGGTGCCGGAGCGCACGGCAAATGGATCTTCGTCGGCCTCGAAGGGCTCGTCGGGACCTGACCCGTCGCCGCGGAAGATCCTGAAGATCCCGGACGTCGACCCCAGCGAGAAGCCCAGGTTCAACTGGGAGAGGTGGGGATCGAACGTTCGGTCCACCATCTCGTTGGCCACGTCGATGTCGTCCCTGAACAGGTCGTGCTCCATGGAGATGGTGAATCCCCGCAGGAAGTCGGAGCTGATCTGGTTGGTGATGCGGGTGGTCGTGAAGCCCTGGTCGAAGGCCCCCAGAGAATCTGCCCGCACGAAGTCGTAGGTCACGGCGCTCGTGTTGATGGCCAGCAGCTTGACCACGCGGGACGGCTCCAAGCGGCCCGGACCGTCGGACCGATCCGCACCGGGCCGGAGAGCGGCGGCCGGGCTCAGGCTGTCCGTGGGAAGACCGAGGCTGTCGGCCCGGATGCTGTCGGACAGGGCTGTCAGGCTGTCCACGGGGAGCGCAGGATCGCCGTCATCCGTGCCCTCTTCCTCCGAGGGTTCTCGCTTGGCCTCGAAGGTCTGGTTCAGGCCGATGCGGAGCTCGTTCTTGGTCCGCAGGTCCCCGGCTCCGAAGATGTCTCGCTGCAGGTCCGTGGGGGTGGACGACGGCGTGTAGGCCCAGGTGAAGGAGGGTGAGAACTTGTGCCGCATGGCCTCGAACGGTCCGAAGCCGCCCCAGAATCCGTAGATATCGGTCTTGAGCTGTGCACCCGCGGAGATCCGCATCGGCGCGGACACGAAGTTGCTCGCCTCCGGGATGGAGTCGGCCAGCCAATCGGAGCGCCGCGACTGTCCCGAGATCGCGAGGGCCGGCGTAAGGGTCGTGGATCCGATCAGCGTCTGCTGGTAGTCCACGCTCATGGACCAGTTCACGTCGGCCTGAGACAGATCCATGGGTCCGGCCTCGTCGTCCAGGAAGCTGGTTCCCCGACGCGGCGCGTAGTCGATGTTGGAGAGGAGCGCTTGGGCGGCGGTGGTGTCCTCCGGCGGGTTGAGAAAGACGTCCGGCACGTCCTTGGTCACGGCCTCGGAGAACGAAAGACTCTGCGACCAGCTGAACGCGCCGAGGTTGAACGCGCTCGACGCGCTGGCCCTGGTGTTCACCTCATCCGCGAGGGATCGGGTGAAGAGCTCGTCCGGCACCTCGGACAGATCCAGGGACGAACGGTTGTAGCTTCCGCCACCCGACCAGGTCAGGTTGTTGTACCAACTCGCCCGGTTCGCCGGGGCCCGGAAGAGCGTCATCGGTGAGAGGGACAGGTTGGCCGTGGGCAGCGTGGTCTCCACCCGATCGTCCGACAGGAACTGGCGCCGATTCGCCCCCAGGGACAGGGTCCCCCAGTTGAAGCGCCGGCTCAATCCTCCGTTCGAGTCGATGGACTGGGTGATCTCCTGGGGGTCGAAGGAGTTCTCGCGTACGAAGTCGTTGTTCGAAGAGAACCGAGCGGACAACCGCAGATTTGTTCGCTCGTCGGGGGCCCACGAGTGCTGCGTGTCGAAGGCCAGCTCCTGTCTGCCGTCCACCCGCCAGAACTGCCGGTAGTTGATCCCCCCGCCGAGGAACTGTTTCATCCAGCTGTAGCGCAGCGTGCCGGTCAGGGCCGTGTAGTTGTTGTCCCACCAGTCCAGGCCCAACGACATGTCCATGTAATCGTTCGTGGCCCAGTAGAATCCCACGTTCGAGATTCGGCGGTCGTAGCCTTCGGAATTGCGAACGATGTCGTTGATGGAGAAGCGGGGGGTGAGTAGCCCGCTCGATCGGCCGGTGTTGCCGACGTTCTGCGCGATGAAGGGCAGCCAGGCCACCGGCACGTCGCCGAAGTACAGGGTGACCGGCCGGGCCACCAGCCAGCTTCCCCCGTGGATCTTCACCTCCCCCGCCATGAAGTGATAGTGAGGCTCCTCCTCCTGGCACGAGGTGAAGCGGGCATGGCTCCCATAGACGAGATCCGCGTCGACCGACGGGAGATCGCCCCGCACCGTCCACTCCCCACCCTGGCTGTAGGTCGTCCTTGCGCCCAGAGCGGTGCCACGCCGCTCCTCGGTGTCGAAGATGACCTGTTCGCTCGTGAGCTCATCGCCCTGGCTGGGCACGAGAACGGCCTCGCCGCCCTGGGTCCGCATGCGCTGCGACGTCGGGTCGTAGATCACCGTGTCGGACCGGATCTCACCCTCGTCGCGACGGATTCGGGCCTGCGCGCCTTCGGCTCCGATGAGCACCAAGCGGCGACTCGAGTCCAGCACGGCCGACTCGGCGGCATACTCGGTGAACGAGTACCCTTCGAGAGCGGCTAGCGCCGCGAGGGTGGAATCACCCCCGGCGGCCACGGCGCGCGGCGCACCGGGGCTCGGGCCCGCTGGAGCGCGACCACTCGTGCGTGCCTCGATGGCGTCGGCCGAGTCCTGCAGCGCTCGGAGCTCGACGGAGTCCACCCCCGGCGGGCGCGCCAGGCGCTGTAGGCGATGAAGTACCCGCAGACGCGTGGAATCCACCGGCGTGGTCAGGCTGTCCGCCATCGTGGTGTCAGGGGACGCCACGTCCTGGGCGGCCCCCCGCGAGGGGACGGCGCTCAGGGCAACGAGGCACAGCGCCGCGAGCGCCACGCTTCCGCGCCCCCTCGCCCGCTCCCGTCGCCCAGTCGTCACCGTTCCTCAGCCCGACCCGCCGTCACCCGGTTCCGACGGCTCCGGCGGGCGGCTCCATGGATGCCTTCAGCTCTTCGCGCTCGCGCCGCCGCGAGATCAGGCGAGACATCACGATGCTGAACTCGTAGAGGAGAATGAGGGGGGCCATCATCAACACCGTGACCGTGATCACGTCTCCGGGAGAAAGCAGGCTGGCCAGCACCGTGATGGCCACGATCGCGTGCCGACGCTTCCTCTTGAGAAACTCCGGCGTCACCAGCCCCAGGGCGGTGAGGATCATGACCACCACCGGAAGCTCGAAGACGACACCGAATGCGATGAGCAGTCGGGTCACGAATCCCAGGTATCGGCCGACCTCGATGGATTGCTCCAGATAGTCGGCCTGAAAGCCCATCAGGAACACCAGCGAGAGGGGCAAGGCCAGATAGTAGGCCATGGCCACGCCGGCACAGAAGAGCACCAGCCCCATGTACATGCTGGGGATGATCACGCGCCGTTCGTGCCGCTCCAGGGCCGGAGACAGGAACGACCAGACATGGTAGACGATCACGGGGAAGGAGAGGATGATCCCCACCACCAGCGCGAGCTTCAGCGTGATGAAGAAGGGATCGGCCGGGGAGAAGTACTTGAGGCGCTGACCCGTCTCCAGCAAGGGCCGGATCGGCCGGATCAGGATCTCCATCACGCCGAAGTAGTGAACCAGCAGAAAGCCGCCGATGGAGGCGATCACCAACGCGAGGAGGCTCCAGATGATCCTCCAGCGAAGCTCCTCGAGGTGGTCGAGGAACGGCATCTCGCCGCGCGGCGCGGCCGGTTCGGGCGTCATCGAAGTGAGGAGAGGGTGACCGGAGGGCTCGCCACAGGCCCCCCTACCCCGCTTCCAGAGGAAGCTCGACCTGACTCCGGGCACGGGCTTCCAGAACGGTGCGGGTGTTCATCTCGTCTACGAATTCTTGGAACTCGTCGGCGTCCTGGAAGTTCCGGTAGACGGAGGCGAAACGGACGTAGGCGACACGGTCGAGAGGCTTCAGGCGCTCCATGACCTTCTCGCCGATGACGGCGCTGGGCACCTCGAGGCCGGCTCCGCTGGAGAGATCGTCCTCGATGGCGTCGACGAGCTCCTCTATGGCCGAGGCGGAGACGGGGCGCTTCGCACACGCTACTCCGATGCTCGCGATGAGCTTCGTGCGGTCGAACTCCTCGACGCTGCCGTCGCGCTTCAATACCTGCAGAGTCTGTGCTTCGACGTATTCGTACGTAGTGAAGCGGGTCCCGCAATCGGTGCACTCTCGGCGGCGCCGCACGGCCCGGCCTCCCCGGCTCGTCCGGGTATCGACCACGCGGTTGTCGGCGGAGTCACACTGGGGGCAGCGCATGATCAGTCGACGGGGACGGGTGCACCCCGGGGAGCCTGCGCCCTGGGCCCTCGATCCGAGGCAGTCCTGGCCGCCGTCCGACGGTGGGCGGAGGCGGGCCTATCGTAGCTCCCGGAGCTTTTCCTGGGCCAGGTCGGCAACGTCGCTCTCCGGGAAGGTGTTCACGACACGCTCGAAGCTCGCGATGGCGTCGCCCGTATCGCCCATGTCAGCCTGGAGCAGGCCCACGCGGTACACGGCCCAAGGCACGCGCTCGGCGGACGGGTAAAGCTCGGGGATCCGGCTGAAGGCGTCGATCGCCTCGGCCAACCGGCTTTCCTGCACCAGGATGTCAGCGAGGTAGTACTGGGCGTCGGGAGCCAGGGCGTGGCTGGGGTAGGCCTGGAGAAACTGCTCGAAGGCCCGGCGCGCCGTGCCCATCGATCCCCGGTTGAAGTTGGTGACGCCGGCGTTGAAGGTCTGCCTCGCGGCGTCACCGGCCTCTCCGGGATCGTTCGTGGCGCTGTCCCCGGGCATGACGGGCATGACCGCCTGCCGCCGTTGTTGCTCGAGCTGGTCCCGCAGCCCCGCGATGTTGCGTTGGCTCTGACCCGCCAGCTCCTGCAAGGTGATGAGCTGGTCTTGGATGGCGAGGAGCTGGAGGTTGCTGTCTCCTCGCAGCTCGAAGAGGGACTCGGCGTTCGCTTTCACCGAGTCCTGGGTGGCAAGCGTAAGACGCTGGAGCGCCTCGATCATTCGCTCCTGGCGAGCCATGGCGTCGAGCAGCTGCTCCTCGAGCTCGCGCACGTCCGACTTGGTCGCGCACCCGGCCGCGAAGCCCACGCCGAGGAGCACGGTCAGCATGCGCCGGGGACCTACCCAAACGGACCCGGGACGGCCGGCCCCGTCCCGGGTCACGGTGGCGGTCGCGGCGGTCCCGAGCCTGGCTCCGGATCCGCGTCCGTATCGCGATCGGGCTTTCATGCTACTGGCTTACACCCCCTGGTTGGATCTGGTCCCGACCCGCGGTGATCACGAACTCCACGCGGCGGTTCTGCGACCACGCGGCCTCCGTGCTCTCCGGCACCAGGGGCCGTTCCTCACCGTACGACACCGTGCTGAACTGGGCATCGCTCAGGCCGAACCCCGTGAAGAAGTCCATGACGCTCTGGGCGCGGCGGTTGCCGAGGGCGAGGTTGTACTCCGTGGAGCCTCGCTCGTCGGCGTGCCCTTCCAGCCGCAACTCCACGCCGGAGAAGTCGCGCAGGATGTCGAGCTTCTGCCGAAGGGCCGACTCCGCCGCCGAGGTGAGCCGGGACTGGTCGTACTCGAAGAAGACTCGCTGCTCCAGGATGCCGATCAGCCGGTCCCGTTCCGCGGCCGCCCGTCGGGCTGCCTCCTCCGCACGAAGACGCTCCGCCTGCGCAGCCGCCTCCTCTGCCGCGATGGAATCGGCGACGCGTTGGGCCTCGAGCTCCTCTGCGGTGGGCCCGCTCGGCGCCGGTGTCTCGGCGGGTGGATCGTTGCTGCTGCAGGCGGCCAGTACGACTGCCGTGATCACCGCGGGGATGATGTAGCTGCGGAATCTCATTCCGTCTCCTGCCTGCGCGAGGCATCGGGCCCGTGGACCGGGTTCGGGCCGGATCTGTCGATCGAGGGGCGCCACTCTGGACACCCGACCACGGAGGGGGGCCGCCCGGCCGGAGCCTCCGCGAAGAACCGTAAAAGCATACAGGATATATACTAGAAGCCGGTGCTACGCAACGCCTCGGACGCGTCCGGTCCGAGGGCTGGCGACCACTCCGGCACGCGCACGCTCCGCCCGGTCACGAGCGGGCGGATTTTGCCGCTGGCGCCATCGACGACGAACAAACCGTGGCCCCAGCTACGCTCACCGACGAAGACCAGGTGGCGTCCGTCAGGGGCCCAGCTCGGGTCCTCGTTGTTCCCTTCCCACGTGAGCTGACGGAGCCGCCTCCCCCGGTCCGCGACCTCGGCCACGAGGATCTGATAGCGCCCCCTCTCGATCCGGCCGTGGAACGCGACGCGGTCAGCCGTCGGAGACCAATCCGGCGAGGTGTAGTACCCGCCCCGCCCGTACTCGTACGGAGAGATGAGCTCCGCGTCTCCACCGTCGGTCGGCATGACGTAGATCTGGGGGGTGGCGGTCCCCAGTCGGTTGGAGTTGAAGGCCATCTGGCGACCGTCGGGCGAGAAGGTGGGCGACAGGTCGTTGTACCGTCCACCCGAGAGGCGAACGAGGCAACACTGCCGCTCGACGTCGTAGCTGAAGACGCCGCTCTGGCCGCCACCGGCGACGGCGAAGGCCAGGCGTTGTCCGTCGGGATGGTACGCCGGCGAGAACACGTCGCCCGTTCGCTCCACGAGGATCCTGCGCTCGGCGCCCGTGACCAGGTCGAGCTCGTACAGTCGGGCACCGGCACCATCCTTGTACGACGCGAACGTCAGCCTGCGCCCGTCCGGGGACCAGGCCGGATTGAGGGTGAGATCGCCATAGGCGGTCACCCGGCGCAGGTTCTCGCCGTCCGAATCGATCGTGTAGATCTCCTGGATCGACAGCCCGTCCGAGTTCGTGCTGCGGATGGAAAAGGCGATTCGGCTGGCGGCCATGCCCGGCTCGCCGGTGATCCACTCCACCACCTCGTCGGACACCCGGTGCACCGCCATCCTGAAGTCGGGGGAGGACGGCTCAGGCACCGAGAAGCGACCACGCGTACGCATCTGTGAGTACACGATGTCGTGCAGCTCCAGGACCAGGATGTATCCGTCGCCGCTCCCCTCGACCTGACCGCTCAGGAGCCAGGTGGTCCCGAGCTGGTCCCAGAGCCGGTAATCGATCCCCTCGCCCAGGACGCTGCCAGGAAGCGAGTCCATGACCTGGAAACGATCGCTGTACCGCAGGTCCCGCGCGATGATGGCTTCCACCTGACCGGCGGCCGAGCCCCCGCCGAAGCGAGAGCCGAAGGGCTTGATCGCCAACGCCTGCAGCGTGCTGCTCTCGTAGATCAGACCGAGGGTGGCGCCGGGAATGCTGTCCCGCTGCTGGGCTTCGCCCTGCCCCGGCACGATCGCCGCCCCCAGCAGCGACGCCAATACGGCCACGCCGATCCCGATCCTGCCCCTCCCTGGTCCGCTCGCCTTCATACGCCTACCGATCGTCTTCCGGGTGCTCTGCATCGTCATCCTCTCGCACCGCATCGGGCGCGAAGCTGAACTGGATGGGCAGGCGGTCGTACGGGTAGTCGTCGGGCAGCGCCCCGAGTCGCCCACTCGCGCATTCCACCGTGCCCATCATCTCGAAGTCGAATTCCACGTTGCCCGACTGCCGCACCACCTCGATGCTCGCGTCCGGAATGCTCCCGTCTCTTTCGATGACGAAGCGGAGCACCGTGGTTGGATTACCGCTTCCCTGCCATCGGAAACACCGGCGCATCTGCCGGATGATGTTGTTGTAGTACGCCGGATAGTCCCGTCTGAGCCCCTCGATCCGGACGTTGAGGTCCTCCCCGGACTCTGCCGATTCGTCCGTAGGCTCTTCCGAGGCGGCCTCCGAGGGCGGCTCCTCGGGCTCGCTGGGCGGCGGGGTCTCCGCCGGGGGCGGCTCGGGCTCTTCGACCTCCTCCGGCTCCGGCTCCTCCTCCGGCTCCTCCTCGGGCTCCTCCTCGGGCAGAGCAGGAATCGGGTCCTCCTCGGCCGGCGTGGGCTCGGGGTCGGGCCGCTCCACAACGAGCTCCTCCTCGCGGGCGGGTTGTGGCTCTTCGGCCACGTTGGCCGGCGGCGGGGAGACCAGGTCGATCTCGTACACCACGTACTCGACGGGCGCTGCTTCGCTCGTCTGCGTCCACCAGGCGAGCATCAGAGCCGCCACGTGCACGACGGCCGATCCAGCGAACGGCACTCGCCCGGGCCGATCAGTCGGTATCCTACCCATGCCCGAGGTGACGTTGGCTCGCCGCGAACTTGCACATCGACCGGCAGTCCCATGCGGACACGGCCGTCACCGCCGCGGAGGGGGTCGCTCCGCCACCAGCGCGTACCGGAAACCCTCCTCCCGGGCCACGTTGGCGATGGTCGCGATCACTCGGAGCGCGCTGCCGTACGATGCCATGGAATCGGCCATGACATGGATGATGTCGGGAGCGGCGGCGCGGGCCATCTGGGGGAACGCGCTCTCGAAATCCTCTGCCGACATGGGCGTCTCGCCGATGTAGACCGTCCCCTCCCGGTCCACCGTCACGATGAACGGCTCGTCCTGCTGGTTGATGGCCGAGACCTCGGCGCGTGGCACGGCCACCTCTACGCCGCCCTGAAGGATCGGCGCCGTGATGATGAAGATCACCAGCAGCGTGAATGCCACGTCGACGAGGCTGGTGACGTTGATTTCCGCCGTGATGGGGAGGTCCTTGCGGTCGCGGCGCCGAGGGCTGCCCAGGCTCACACCCGACCCTCCTTGGCCAGCGTCCCGATGAACTCGCTCGAGAAGCCCTCCAGCTCACCGCTGACCAGGTTCAGCCTGGCCACGAAGTAGTTGTAGGCGATCACCGCCGGGATGGCCACGGCCAACCCTACCACCGTCGTGATCAACGCCTCGGCCACTCCCGGCGCGACGGCTCCGATGTTGGCCGAGCCCGTCGCCGTGATCCCCAAGAATGCGTTCATGACCCCGATGACCGTGCCCATGAGACCCAGCAGCGGCGAAATGGAGCCGATGATGGCGAGCCAGACGAGTCCGTGGGCGAGAGCGTCCCGCTCCTCCGCCTCCTCCTTCTCGAGGACGAGACGGAGCGCCTCGAGCTGGGTCGATGACAGCCCCTGCACGGGATTGGGGCCCTCGCCGAGGGAGCCGGGGCGCAGCTCGCTGAAGAAGTTGGCCCCTTGGCGGAAGACGCGTCCGTACGGCGAGTCGGGGAGCGAGAGCATGGCCCTGTACGCGTCATCGAGGCGCTGGGCACGCTCCATCTGTTCGAGGAATCGGTCGCCCTGGTCCCGGACCTCTCGGAAATGCCGCCACTTCCAGAAGATCAAGACCCAGCTCACGAACGAGAAGACGGCCAGCGTCAGGAGCACGAGCTGGGTCGGAAGCGTGCCGCCGATCACCATGTCCAGCGCCGTCTGCGGTGGGCGGGCCTGCGTGAGGAGGGACGCCGCAGCCGTCACGCGCTCTCCTCCAACCGACTCGGGGATTGGTGGGCGATGTGCTCGAACGTGCGCCGTAGACCGTCCCGCAGATCCCACTTGGGTGACCAGCCTCGCGCCCGGAAGCAGGACGCGTCGAGGGTGCTGGCTCTGAGCTCACCCGGACGGGCTGCTCGGTATTCACGGCCGGCCTGGCGCCCCGAGACCGCCTCGAGGGCATCCGCCAGGCGGTTCACGCTGGTGGCGACGCCCGTACCCACGTTGAAGGCGACCGAGTCGAGACCAGTCCCGTCGCCGGCCATGAGGTCGGATGCCTTCATGTTGGCACTGACCACGTCCTTCACGTAGACATAGTCCCGGGTCTGCTCCCCGTCGCCGAAGATGTGCAGGGGCTCCCCAGCAAGGAGCCGGCTCGAGAAGATGGCTATTACACCGGCCTCACCGTGCGGATCCTGGCGCGGGCCGTAGACGTTGGAATAGCGCAGGGCGACGTACTCCATGCCGTGCACCTGCCGGTAGTAGTTGAGGTAGTACTCTCCGGCCAGCTTGGTGACGCCGTACGGTGAAAGGGGCAGCTTGGGCGCGGCTTCCGGAGTCGGGATCTGGTCCGGCTCGCCGTAGATCACGCCGCCGCTGGACACGTAGACGATCCGGCGAGTGCCGACCTCCCTGGCCGATTCCACGAGGTTGAGAAGGCCCAGCACGTTCACACCCGCGTCGAAGCCGGGATCGCTGACCGAGTGGCGGACGTCGATTTGTGCCGCGTGATGGTTCACCAGATCGAACCGCGCGTCTCGAAACAGCTCACGGAGATCGGGGTCGCGGATGTCCATCTCGATGAACCGCGCGCCATCCGGGACGTTTTCCCGCCGGCCGCTGGACAGGTCATCCACGATCCAGACCGCGTCGCCTCGAGCCAGGTAGGCTTCCGCTACGTGGCTGCCGATGAAGCCCGCTCCGCCCGTTACGAGCACCCGCCTGTGCGTCGTCATGATCTTCGGTCTTCTCTCCGGAATTGGACCAGTGTCTGGCCGACTCCCCAACAGGGGAGCCGTGCCGTTACAAGAAGCGAGCCGTGCCGCTGGCACCGGGGAGGCGGAGGGCGCGCGCTCGAGCTGCGGGGCGGGCGTCCGGTCGGGAGGAGGCCCTCCGCGGACGCGTACCGGACCGGCCGGACGGTTGGGGCTGTCCGACGTCGGGATGGGATCGCGGAACCATCGTCGGAGGGGTGCGGAGCAAACTGACGGGGTGAGTCGGCCCGGACCCGCGGCGGGCGGGTTGTTGGCGCGGCCCTTGGGACCTCGCGCCGGCTCCGGGACTCGATCGTCATCTGTTGGCCGATGCACTCCGCACCAGGGACCGCCTGCTCACGCCGGGACTCGATGAACGGGATCGCGATCGGGCCGCATTCTAACGAACCCGCCGGTCACTGGACACCCCCGGAATGAGGCACGGGTGAATGCCGGCGAGGCCCGCCCGGTAGGGGCGACCCCGTCGGATCGGGAGCCTGGTGGATGAACGGATCGGGAGCCTGGTGGATGAAACCCGCCGCGGTCGGACCTCAGCGCATCTTCTTGGCGAGGTGGACGGTCACTCCGGTGTCGAACACCGGACCGTCCTGCTGCAGGACTCGCGCCGAGGCCACTGACTCGGACACCCCGACTACCTGCAGCCGACCTGCGACATTCGGGCTGACGCCGTCCGCCGTTTTGGCGGCGACCACGAACTCGTCTCCGACGGCAACGCCGTCCCGAGCTCCCACGTCCAGAAACGCGATGTCACCGAACTGCTGGAGCTGATGCGGGTCGCCCCACTCCAGGATCGTGGCGCTCAGGGAGCCCACCTCAACGTCCTGGGCCTCCTGGCCGGGACGGAGGGGGAAGTCCGGCACCAGCCGCACGTGGTCGCCGAGCGCGATGGGCGCGAACTGGCGGTTGACCTCACCGACGACGGAGGCACCCTCGTCCCGCAGGACCGTCACGGACCCGGTGGGTCGGACAACCCAGCCGAGGCCCTCGATTTGGCGGACGACGCGGAACACCTGGAGCTCCTGTCCCTCGCGAGGCGAAAAGCCCTCGTCCAGGGTGATCTCCAGCTCGTCGAACGGGCGGGCCGTGACGCCCTGGAACCGTCGGGCCCCCTCTATGGCCACGAAGTCCTGAAGCGTGCCGCTTCCCATCGGACGGCTGGGCCCCGGCACGAGCCACTCCGCGGAGTAGAACGCGTCTTGGGGCACGGCCATCCGTTGGTGCTCGTCCCTGCTCCGCACCTGGTTCCGTCGGCGGTTGGACTCCTCACTCCGGAACGCCGTGCTCTTGCCTGACGGCGAGGTACGGTCGGCCTGCTCGATCCTCCAGGCCCGTGCCTCGTGATCGGGCCGAGCTGGCTCGGCGGCGGACTGGGCCTCCACCGGCGGTTGCGTCACCTCGGCGGACTGCGCCGGAGCGGGCTCGGGCCCGGTCGACGCGACGGTCTGGCTGGACGGCGACCCCTCCGAGTCTTCCCCCGTCTCGGGGATCCCCGCTCCATCCGACGCCGGGATCGCCAGCTCCGCCCCGACGTGCACCCGATGGGGGTCGGCAATCCCGTTCAGCTGGGCGATCTCGGACCACCGGCCCGCGTCCCCCAGATACTGCCGGGCGAGCTGAGCCAGCGTCTCCCCCTCGACCATGACGTGGGTCGTGGGCTGCTGTAGTGCGTGGACCGGCTCCCAAGTGGAAGCGACGACGAGGATCAGCGCCAGCGCGGTCATTGCCGAGCGGACCATGAACGTCCTCCGCGATTCAGATGCCGTGGAACGGCCTTCCTGGTGACGGCCGCGAAGCGGCGGATTTCCGATGAGTGGGAGCTGAAACATGACGCTCCACCTCTCTAATCGTCGGTACTTGGACCCGTGGACTGTAGCCTGGCGCCACATGCAAGAACGCCGTCGTTCGGGGGCCGTGCCATGGGGTGCCGGGTCCTCCGCGCCGACCCGCGCACGCCCGTCCCGCGCTCGACCGTCCGACTCTTCCCGCGCGTCAAAAGCGCTTCACCAGCACCAGGGCGTCCTCGCGGGGGCGCTCGTAGTATTGAGGACGCCGGCCCACGAGCTCGAAGCCCCGATGCTCGTACATGACGTTCGCTCTGGTGTTGGACTCCCGGACCTCGAGGAACAACTCCCGGACGCCGGTCTGCTCGGCGGCCTCGAGAATCGCGTCCATGAGGCGTGAGCCGATCCCGAAACCCCGCCAGCCCGAGGCAACGGCGATGTTCGCCAATTCCCCCTGGTCTCCGTATGACCACATGACGGCATACCCCACCAGGACCCCGTCCTGAGCCTCCGCCACGAGCAGGACGGGCCCGGCGCGCTCGAGCAGGGATGCGAAAGTCGACGCGGACCAGGGGGTGGAGAAGGAGTCGGCCTCGATCCGGGCCACGGACTCCAGATCGTCGGAGCGCGCTGGCCGGACGCGTATCTTGACCCCTGCCTCCCCGCTTCCTCCCGTTTCCGGACCGTTCCGTTGCACCGAGTCTCCAGCGATGAGGTGGTGCGTCCATCCCCTTCGTGGCCGGGCGCGTTCGACCAGCCTCCGGGCGTCGTCGTCGTCAGGGACGAGGCGCGCCCTCGTGCTCCGGTCCGTGGGGGCTTTCCCGCTCCGCGCTGGAGGCCCGCAGGTACTCGGGCTCCCAGGCCCCCGGATTCTGCAAGGGTCGGGCACCGGGGTCCAGGGCCAGCAACCGCAGTAGCCCATCGCCGGTCGGCGTGCCGGCTGGAGGCGCCATGACCGGGTAGCCGGCCTCGCGGATGACCTTCTGATGTCGCTGTGCGCCGTCCCCGGCGAAGGCCACGTTCTCGTCCATTTCCCTGACCGCGGCCAATACGCCACGCACGTCGGTAGATCGCGGTGGAATCAACACGCGGGGCGGTCCCTGGGGGCGGAAAAGGTAGCAGGCCGCGTACACGCGATCCCCTCTGGCGTCGAAGAGCACACAGCGGGGCAGGCCGGACAGGCCGCCGGCATAGGGCAGTGAGGTCTCGGGCTGATCGAACCCGGCCGCCGGCGATGACAGCACGTCCGCGGTCGCTCCGCCTGCCGCTAGGCTCGAGAAGGCCCAGAGCGGCAGCTCCAGGGCTCGGGCGAGGCCCTTGGCAGTGGCCGCCGCGATCCGCACGCCCGTGAACGACCCCGGTCCCGCGCCGACGAGGATGCCCGACAGCTCGCCAAGCTCCACACCGGCGGACGACAACGTATCTCGGACGGCCGGAAGCAGCTCCGATCCCCGTCCACCGTGGCTGTCGAGGAAGACACGGCCCAGGGTTGTCCCCGCCGGCCCCACGGCCACCGATCCCCGAGCCGTGGACGTGTCCATGGCCAACAGCAACGGGGCTCCGCCCTCCCTGCTCATGTCAGCGGCTCTGCCGTCAGCTCCACCGGGAAGCCGGGCAACGCGCCAGGTGAGCCGACCCGCCGCACGTCGACCCGCCGCACGCTGTCATCCTCGGGCTCGAACGCCAGTTGGATCTCCCAACGGTCGGCGGGGAGAGCCTCGGCGGCACGCTCGGGCCACTCCACCAGAACGATCTCGTGTTCCTGCCCCAGCTCTTCCCAGCCCAGCTCCCAGAGCTCGTCGGCCGACGTCAGCCGATAGAGGTCCAGATGGACGACGTCCACACCCGGCCGACCCTCGTATCGGAACATCAGGTTGAAGGTGGGAGACGGAACGGCCCCGTGCACGCCGGCACCCCGAGCGATAGCCCGGGCCAGGACGGACTTCCCCGCTCCCAGGGGCCCGGTCAAGGAGATGAAGAGGGGGGGACACGCCGACTCCCCGATCCTCCGGCCCCAGCGGACGAGCTCCTGCTCCGTTACGATCACGACCGGCCGCTTCCGGCGGCAGCCTTCAACTCGAAGATCTGGTCGCGTAGGACCGCCGCCCGCTCGTAGTCCAGCGCCTCGGCCGCCCGCGTCATCTCCTGCTCGAGGATCTTGAGGTACTCCTCACGGTTCACCTCGTCGGCATAGGTCGCCGAAGGCTCGGCCACCTTGGACGCTGGTCGCTCGCGGGCGTCGGCCACCCGCGTGGTGAACTGGATGTCGGCGACGCTCTTCTGGATCGTCTGGGGCGTGATTCCATGCTCGAGGTTATAGGCGAGCTGGATCTCCCGCCGCCGGGTCGTCTCCTCCAGGCAGGCCGCCATCGACCGGGTTACCCGATCGGCGTACATGATCGCCTTGCCCCGGACGTTCCGCGCAGCGCGCCCGATGGTCTGGATCAGCGACCGATGGTCCCGGAGGAACCCCTCCTTGTCGGCGTCCAGGATCGCGACGAGGGACACCTCGGGGAGGTCGAGGCCTTCGCGAAGCAGGTTGATGCCCACCAGCACGTCGATCCGCCCGAGGCGGAGCTGTCTGAGAATCTCCATCCGCTCGATGGCGTCGATGTCCGAGTGCATGTAGCGGACCTTCACGCCGACGCTGTGGAGGTACTCCGAAAGGTCCTCGGCCATGCGCTTGGTGAGCGTGGTGACCAGGACCCGCTCATCCCTGGCCGCCCGATCGCGAATCTCTGCCAGCAAGTCGTCCACCTGTCCCTTGACCGGGCGGACGTCCACCTCTGGATCCACGAGGCCGGTGGGCCGGATGATCTGCTCCACCACCACGCCCCCGGACCTCTGCAGCTCCCAGTCCCCTGGCGTGGCCGAGACGAACACGCCTCGCGGGACCATCTGGTCCCACTCCTGAAACTTGAGCGGGCGGTTGTCCAGAGCGCTGGGGAGCCGGAATCCGTGCTCCACCAGGGTCTCCTTGCGGGAGCGGTCACCCCGGTACATTCCGTTGATCTGCGGGATGGAGACATGGGACTCGTCGACGATGATGAGGAAGTCGTCGGGGAAGTAGTCCAACAGACAGAAGGGCCGTTCCCCCTCCGCCCCGCCCCTCAGCCAACGCGAGTAGTTCTCGATGCCCGGGCATGTGCCGATCTCCAGCATCATCTCGAGATCGAAGTTGGTGCGGGTCTCCAGCCGCTGTGCTTCGAGGAGCCTACCCTCCATGCGGAATCGCGCCAGCTGCTCGGCCAGCTCCTCCCGGATCAATGGCACTGCGGCTTCGATCGTCCGGCGACGGGTGACGTAGTGGCTGGCCGGGTAGATGGCGGTACGGTCCAGGCCCGCGATGATCTCTCCGGTTAGGGGATCGAAGCGCGTGATGCGCTCGATCTCGTCCCCCCAGAGCTCTACCCGGATCGCTTGCTCGTCGTAGGCAGGAAACACCTCGATCGTGTCGCCCCGCGCCCGGAACGTCCCCCGCTCGAACGAGATGTCGTTCCGACTGTACTGGATCTCCACCAACCCCCGCAGGATCTCCTGCCGACCCAGCTCCTCGCCGGTGGCGAGGTGGAGCATCAGGCCCCGGTAGTCGTCCGGGTTTCCGAGGCCGTAGATGCATGACACCGAAGCCACGACGATCACGTCCTCCCGCTCCATGAGCGAGGACGTCGCGCGCAGGCGGAGGCGCTCGATGTCCTCGTTGATCGTGGCGTCTTTCTCGATGTAGGTGTCGGTGGACGGGACGTAGGCCTCGGGCTGGTAGTAGTCGTAGTACGAGATGAAGTACTCGACCGCATTGCCGGGGAAGAGGGCCTTGAGCTCGCCGTAGAGCTGCGCGGCCAGCGTCTTGTTGTGAGACATGACCAGCGTCGGTCGCCCGTGATTCACGATCACGTGGGCCATGGTCAGCGTCTTCCCGGTACCCGTGGCGCCCAGCAGGGTCTGGTATCTGTCTCCGCGGGCCAGGGCCTCCGACAGCTCCACGATGGCCGCCGGCTGATCCCCCCTCGGCTCGAAGGGCGAGTGAATCCGGAAATCGGGCATGACCGTGGCTACGACGCTCCCTTGGAAGACGGCACCACTATGCCTCCACGAGGTCGGCTTCCTGGAAGCTCTCCTTACGCTCCACGCCGAGCACCCCCTTTACGCGCCGGATCGCCTTCAGGACCTTGCGCAAGTGGCTGAGGTCCTGGACCTCCACCACGAAGGCGCCCACCATGCCGCCGTCGGTGGCCTTCATGTCGGCGTGCTGGATGTTGGTGCCGGTGTCGGAGATGGCGCGCGCCACGTCGGACAGTAGCCCCCGGCGATCGGTGCCCCTCAGGTAGAGCTTCACGAAGAAACGGTCACCCTTCTCCGCCGCCCACTCGATCTCCACGCGGCGCTCCGGGTCCTGTGACAGGTTCAACACGTTGGGGCAGTCCACGCGGTGCAGCGAGACTCCTCTCCCCCGCGTGACGTATCCGATGACCTCGTCGCCGGGCACGGGCTGGCAGCACTGCGAGTACCGCACCATCAAGTTGTCCATGCCCTGAATGCGGACGCCCTTGGTGGACTTGCGCAGCTTCTCCGCGAGCCGGGTCAGCGTAGACGGTGCACGCGGTGGAGACGCCCGGAGCTCCTCGTTGGGGAACAGCTCCTTGAGCACGGCCGTGGGGCCCAGGTCGCCCCGACCGAGGGCCGCGTAGATCTGATCGAACTCGACGTGACCCAGGGCCCGGGCGGCTCGCTCCAACGCCGCCTCGTCGGGCCGATCACGGCGGAGCTTCTTGAGCTCACGATCCAGGAAGTCCCGGCCGAGCTGAACCGCCGAGTCGAACTCCTCGCGGCGGATCCACTGGCGAATCCGTCCGCGGGCTCGGGACGTCTTCACGAACGCGAGCCAGTCCCGGCTCGGCCGCTGCCGCGGGTTCGTTACGACCTCCACCGTGTCTCCGTTGCGCAGCTCACGGGACAGCGGCGCGATCCGACCGTTGACCTTCGCCCCGGCACAGTGGTAGCCCACCTCGGTATGGACCGCGAACGCGAAGTCGATGGGCGTCGCCCCCACGGGGAGCTGCTTGACCTCGCCTTTCGGAGTGAACACGAAGATCTCGCCCTGGAAGAGGTCCATCCGGAGAAACTCCATGAACTCTTCGGGCTCACGCGTGTCCTGCTGCCACTCCAGGACCTGCCGGAACCAGGTCAGCGCCTCGTCCACCTCGTCGCCCCGGCGTTCCACGCCCGGCGTCTCTTTGTAGTGCCAGTGGGCGGCGATGCCGTACTCCGCGGTGCGGTGCATCTCCTCCGTGCGGATCTGGATCTCGTACCGACGCCCGCCCGGGCCGAATACGGTCGTGTGCAATGACCGGTACATGTTGGTCTTGGGCATGGCGATGTAGTCGTGGAATCGCTCCTGAATCGGCGTCCACCGGTTGTGGATGATGCCCAGGGCCGCGTAGCAGTTCTGGACCGAGTCGGTCGTGACCCGCATGGCCATCAGGTCGTAGATCTCCTCGTACGGCTTCTTCCGCTTCTCCATCTTACGGTAGATCGACCACAGGTGCTTCGGCCGTCCGGTAACCTCGGATGGAATGCCGGCCTTCTGGAGCTCTTCCTCGAGGGGTCGCTGCATCTCCAGCACCTGGCGCTCCCGTTCCTTACGCCGTTGCTGCACCTGCTTCCGGAGCGCTGCGTAGGCGTCCGGCTCGAGGAACTTGAAGGCCAGATCCTCGAGCTCCCACTTGATGGCGGCCATCCCCAGGCGGTGCGCCAGAGGCGCGTACAGCTCGTGGGTCTCCAGGGCGATCCGTCGCTGCTTCTCCTTCGGAAGATGCTCGAGCGTGCGCATGTTGTGCAGGCGGTCCGCCAGCTTCACCAGGATCACCCGAGCGTCCTGCGCCATGGAAAGCAGTAGCTTCCGGTAGTTCTCTACCTGGTGCTCGGTGTGGGAGCGGAAGCGCATGCGACCGATCTTCGTCACGCCGTCCACGATGGTGGAGACCTGCCGCCCGAACCGCTTCTCCAGGTCTGCGAGCGTGACCTCGGTGTCCTCTACGACGTCGTGAACCAGCGCGGCGACGATGCTGGCGCTGTCGAGTCGGAGCTGGGCCAGGATCGTGGCCACGTCCACCACGTGCGTGACGTATTCCTCGCCAGAGGCACGTCGCTGACCGGCGTGGGCCTGCATCGCCAACTCGTAGGCGTCGACGATGGCGTCGACGTCCAACCTGTCGGCGTAGGCCTCCAGGGCACGCGCCAGGGGCCTTGGCAGGCCGCGTATCGTGGGCGTGGTGGGAGTGGGCGTCACGAAGGCCATTCTCCGTCGGTCCAGTCCAGCCGAGAGACGCAGCTACCCGGTCCGCCGCCGAAACGGGCACGAAGACCGGTGCTCGAGTCTCGCGGAGGGTCTGCGGCGATTCGACGAATCGTCGGGCCCGGGCGACGCCCGGTCCCGTCGGAAACTATGGGGTACCCGACAGCGCTGGGGAAGAGCCACGTAGCTCGCCCTGTGCCGCCAGCGATACGAAGCGGGCGTGCCCCAGGATGACGTGGTCGACGACCGGAATGCCCAGCGCCCTGCCCGCAGACGCCATCTGGCGTGTAACCGCCCGGTCCTCCAGCGACGGCGTGGGGTCACCGGACGGATGGTTGTGGACCAGTATGACCCCGGCGGCGCTATCCACGACCGCCGCCTTGAAAACCTCGCGCGGATGAACGAGGGACGCGTCCAGGATCCCGCGGGTCACCTGTACGCTACGGAGGACTCGATGCTGGGCGTTGAGGAGCAGCGCGTGAAACTCCTCGTGCCGCAGGTCGCGGAGGCGCGGTCCCAGCAGCCGCATCACGTCGTCGGGACCATGGATACGGGGCCGGTGCGGAGCGACTTCCAGGGCCGCCCGGCGGCCAAGCTCGAGGGCGGCCTGAAGCCGGGAGGCGGTCGCGCGACCGACCCCGGGGATACGCTCCAGCGAGCCGGACGGCAATCCCGCCATCTGGGTGAGCGACCCGTCGACACGCTCCAGCACGGCGTCGGCGACGTCGAGGGCCGACGCCCGCCCGCCCCCGCTGCCGACGATCAGGGCCAGGAGCTCACGGGCCGAAAGAGCGGACGACCCCAGCCGCCGGAGTCGCTCCCGCGGGCGCTCGCCCGCGGGGAGCGCCCGAACGCTCCTCACCGACGTCACATCAGCGCGCGCGCGGAGGCGGTCAACGCCCGCTCACCCGGCTCTGCCGTGGCACTTCTTGTACTTCTTGCCGCTCCCGCAGGGGCACGGATCATTCCGCCCGGGCTCTTCGGTGGCGGTGACCGGGGTGGCCTTCCGAACCTCTCCCCGATTGGTGGCCAGCCGGCGCACGTCGGGCCCGCTGTCCAGACCCACGCCGGCCGGCGCCCGGACGGCGCCGACGCTGGCACGGGCAGCCACACCGGTAGCGTCCACACTGGAACGCGCCGCCCCGGCTCGCGCCGCGGCGAGGGCTCCGCCTTGGCCCGGCTCCGTCGGACCGGAGTACATGAGCCGCTGGGGTTGACGCATCTGCTGCGGCGCGGTGCCGATCTGCGCACGAAAGAGTGTCGTGGCCACGGTCTTGTGCAGGTCCTCCATCAGGCCCACGAACATCTCGTAGGCCTCCTTCTTGTACTCGACCAGCGGATCCTTCTGCCCCCAGCCGCGGAAGCCGATGGAGGCCTTGAGGTGATCCAGGTCGTAGAGGTGGTCCTTCCACTTGCTGTCGATCACCGACAGCATGATGGCCCGCAGAACCTGCTCGCCGGCCTCCCCGAACGACTCGATCTTGCGGTGGAACTGCTCCCGGGCCGCGGTAATCGCGGCCTCCTCCACCTCGTGACGCTCCCACTCGTGCTCGGGATCGTTCTCTTCCGGCAGCACGTCGACGACGAGGAAGTAGTCCAAGAGCAGGCGTCGACGGAGGCCGGCTAGGTCCCAGGTCTCTTCCGACTCCTCCGCGGGCGCGAACTCGTCCAGCGCGGCGCGGATCGACTTCTCGATCATGTCCGAGTGCTCGCCCTTGAGGTCTTCTCCCCCCTCCAGCGCGAAGAGCCGCAGGTCGTAGATCACCTCTCGCTGCTGGTTCATGACGTCGTCGTAGTCCAGCAGCCGCTTCCGGGCCTCGAAGTTGTTTCCCTCCACCCGCTTCTGCGCCCTGCCGATGGACTTGGTGACGAGGGGGTGGATGATGACCTCACCCTCTTCGACGCCTAGCTTCTCCATGACCCCGACCACACGCTCCGACATGAACATGCGCATGAGGTCGTCTTCCAGTGACAGGAAGAACTGGGACGCCCCGGGATCGCCTTGCCGACCGGACCGCCCGCGGAGCTGCCGGTCGATGCGACGGGACTCGTGACGCGCCGACCCCAGAATGTGCAGGCCGCCGGCTTCGATGACGAAATCGTCGGGCTGGCCTTCCGGGTCCTTGAGCAGCGTGGGATCCACGGGCAGCACGTCTTCCACCGGAATGGCCTTGTCCTTCAGCCACCCGATCGTCCTCGCATCCGTGACGCCGTCACCGAGCTTGATGTCGGTTCCCCGCCCCGCCATGTTCGTCGCGATCGTGATGGCCCCCGGTCGCCCGGCCTCTGCCACGATGTCAGACTCCCTGGCGTGGTGCTTGGCGTTCAGGACGTTGTGTGGGAGACCCCTCCGCTTGAGCAGCTTGGACAACGTCTCGGACACCTCGACGTTGGTGGTACCCACCAGGACCGGCAGCTCCATCACGTAGAGCCGTTCGATCTCGTCCATGATGGCGTTGTACTTCTCCCGGACGGTACGGAAGATCAGGTCGTCCCGGTCGTCCCTCACGATCGGTCGGTTGGTCGGGATGACCATCACGTCCAGATCGTAGATCTGGTGGAACTCGTTCTCCTCCGTCTCCGCGGTTCCGGTCATGCCCGCGAGCTTGTCATACATCCGGAAGTAGTTCTGGATCGTGATCGTGGCGAGCGTCTGGGTCTCGCCACGAATCTCCACGCCTTCCTTGGCCTCCACCGCCTGGTGTAGGCCATCGCTCCACCGGCGCCCGGGCATCTGTCGCCCGGTGAACTCGTCGACGATCACGACCGAGCCGTCCTCACCGATGATGTAGCGCTCGTCGCGCTGGAAGAGCGTGTACGCCTTCAGGAGCTGGTGCAGGACGTGGATCCTCTCGGACTTGGCCGCGTACTCGGCCTCGAGCTGCTGGATGCGGTCGCGCTTGGCGTCCACCGACAAGGTCTCGTCTTCCTCGATCTCGCCCAGCTCGTGGGACAGGTCGGGCGCGACGAATGCCTCCGGGTCGCCGGGCGAGAGCTCGTCGAGCCCCGCGTCCGAGAGGTGAACGCTGTGGCCCTTCTCGTCCATGGCGTAGAGAAGCATCTCGTCGAGATCGTGGAGTCGCTTCTCCCGCATGTAGTCGCCTTCGATCTTCTGCACCATCTTCTGGAGGCCGGGATCGTCGGCGAAGAGCTTCAGCAGGCGACGGTGCTTCGGTGCCCCGCGCTTCGCGGCGAGCAGCTTCTCACCCGCGGCGTACTCCTCCCCCGCCTCCAGGTGTCTCTCGGCGTCTGCCACCAGATCGTTCGCGATCCGCACCTGTTTCTTGTAAAGGCGCTCGACCGACGGCTTGAACTGCTTGAACGGGGTCGACGTGTCCCGCCCCACCGGTCCCGAGATGATCAGAGGCGTTCGTGCCTCGTCGATGAGAATGGAGTCGACCTCGTCCAGGATGGCGAAGTGATGATGGCGCTGCACCCGCTGGTCCAGACGGTGGACCATGTTGTCGCGCAGGTAGTCGAACCCGAACTCGTTGTTGGTGCCGTAGGTGATGTCAGCGTTGTACGCCTGCCTGCGGTCGGGACTTCCGGGGTCGTAGCGATCGATGACGTCGACCGTCAGACCCAGGTAGCCGAACACCGTGCCCATCCACTCGGCGTCACGCTGGGCGAGATAGGAGTTCACCGTCACCAGGTGAGCCCCGCGGCCGGCAAGGGCATTCAGATACAGGGGCATGGTGGCCACCAGGGTCTTCCCCTCGCCCGTGGCCATCTCGGCCACCTTGCCCTGATGGAGAGCGATGCCGCCGATCAGCTGCACGTCATAGGGGATCATGTCCCAGACCAGCGTGTGGCCGCTGACGGTGATCTCCGTCCCCCCCAGGCGACGGCACGTCTCCTTGACCACCGCGTAGGCCTCGGGGAGGATCTCGTCGAGGACGTCTTCCAGCTCCTCGAGCAGCTCCTGCTCGAACTCTGAGATCTCGAGGCTGAGGGCCTCTCTGCGATTCCCGTCCTCGGAGTGGCGCTTCTCGTCCCGGAGGCGCTCGATGCTCTCTTCCAGGTCCGCGGTCCGTTCCCGGATCCGCGCCCTGAACTCGTCGGTCTTGCCCTTGAGCGAGCGCTCGCTGATGGACTGCAGGTCCTCCGCGACCCGGTTGATCTCGTCGATCAGCGGCTGGAGCTTCTTGGCTTCGCGATCGTGGCGATTACCGAAAACTTTCTTGAGGACGGCTTTCATGAGCCTCTCGTGTACAGTCTCTTCTCTTCGATGATCCGCCGAACCGCTGCGGGCACGAGGTAGCGTATGCTGCGCTCGCTCCGAACCCTTGCCCGCACGTCGGTGGAAGAAATGTCGATCCGCGTCACCGGCACCACAGCGTGAGGCACGGGAGATGCCCTCGACCCCGCCGGGGTGAGGTCCGCTCCCTCTCGATCCATCACCGCGACGGTCGCCAGGCGACCGATCTCCTCGGGCTCGCGCCAGGAGCCGAACGCCTGGAACTGATCCGCCCCCACCACCAGGTGGAGCACCGCTCGCGGCAGCGCCTGCCGAAGCCGCCGGAGCGTGTCCACCGTGTAGGACGGGCCCTCCCGTTCCATCTCCACCTCGCTCACCTCGAACCGCTCGTCGCCCCCGACGGCCGCCCGGGTGAGCTCGAGGCGGGCATCGGCCGGGCTGACGGACTGTCGGTCCTTGTGCGGCGGCTCCCGAGCCGGCATCCAAACCAGCACGTCCAACCCCAACGCCTCCACTATGTCCTGGGCGACGATCAGATGGCCGACATGAGGCGGATCGAAGGTGCCTCCGAACACCCCCACGCGCACCGCTCCGGCGAGGCCCGGGGCGGCGCGCTCCTCGTCAGATTCCATTCGACAAGGATTGAGCGGCGGGGGAATCCGGGTATTTCTGCAACAGATCCGTCCGGGCGGCCTCCGCTTCGCTGTCGTAGCCGATCCGGAGGTTGCCCTCATACATCATCCGGAGAGCCTCCGGCGCCCACGAGGTCTCCGGATACTCCTCGGTGACCATCTGGTAGTAGAGCAGTGCCGAATCGATGAGGTTGCGACGGTAGTAGAACTCGGCTCTGAGGAAGTCCTTCTCGGCGAGCTTCTCCTGCATCTCGTGCCTGATGATGCGCGCTTCGCCGGCCTCCGAGGTACCGGCATAGTCCGAGGCCGTCGTCTCACAGGCTCGGACCGCCTGCTCCGTGAAGGACTGGTCACGCTCCGCCTTCGGGGACAGGCCCGCGTTGGCCTGGCAGATCCCGAGGGACGCCGCCGGCGCCAGGTCGTGGCTCGGCGCCGTCGTCAGCAGGCGCCGGAACTCCGCTTCGGCGGTGATGTACTCGCCCCGCTGATAGAAGGAACGCGCCAGGTACAGCCGCGCCTCGATGCGCTGTGGGAACGCCGGGTAGGTGATCAGAAGCCGCTCGAACGCCCTCACCGACTCGCTCCAGTTGCCTCTCTCATACGCCTCCAACGCATGGGCGTAGATCTCCTGGGCGTCCATCCCTTGGTAGGGGGGCGCCGAGCGACACGCGCCCAAGCCCAGGGCAGCGACGAGCAGCAACGGGCGTGCGAACCGATAAGTGCACATCCGTGGTAGGTACCCACATTCTGCCGACGGGTTTCGGGGCACGTCGCCCCCACTCGGGTGGCGCCGGAATGCTCGTCGAATTCGATGGGCGGGGCAATGGCAATTCCTCCCCGGCGCCCCGAGTGCCACGAGTGATCGGGCCTCAGCAGCCCCGCGGCTCCGCATCGCTCGGATTCAGGGGTGGCGGCCCGAAGCGGATTTGATCGATGCGCTCCCGAGCCCGGACCACGAGCGTGCCGGTCCCTGACGGATCTACGCGGCCCACCTGCCGGAAGGCCTCCACGGCCGCGTCACACTCCCCTCGTGCCGCCAGCAGCTCGCCCTTCTCGAAGTAGGCCTGCGCCTGCCGGTTGCGGGGCTCGCCCAGGGTGATCGTCCGTTCGAGGTGCATCAGCGCCACCTCTTCCAGGGCCGTGACGTCCTCGGCCGTGGGGAGCGCGTGGGGCTCCGATCCGGGAAGAGCGTCCTCGGAAACGAATCCGCCCGGTGGGACGATGCCCTCTCGCTTGGCCCGCTCCAGGTCGCCCCGGATCCGGGTGGCGAGGAGGTATGAGCACTCTCCGATCCGCCAAGACACCTCACTGGTCTGCGCTGCGGAGGCGACCTCGGCAAACTGCTCGTAGAACACGAGAGCGCGTTCGCAGTCGCCCACCTGCTCGTGTGCGAGGCCGGTCTCGAAGAGGACTTCGCTCGCCGTGTCCGCTGGCGCGGTGGCCAGTGCCTTGGCATAGAAGGGCAGCGCCCGGCCGTACTCACCAGACTGGGAGTAATACCGGGCGAGGGGCAGGGCCAGCTCGGCCACGCTGACACCCGGACGAAACTCGAGGCTCGCCTCCATGGCCGCCGCCACTCCGAACCGATCGCCCCGCGTCTCGGCGGCGCGGGCCAGCCGGACGAGGTCGCTCACGGCCTGCTCGGCGAACGCCGAGTCGCGCTCCGCCGCCAGGTGATAGTAGTTCCCGGCTTCGTCGATCTTGCCGAGCTCGGCGTACCCGTGGCCGATGCGGGCGTATACCTCAGCGTCCGTATTCCCCTGCTGAAGCGCGAGACGGTACTCGGCCAACGCCTCTTCGACGTCTCCGGCGACCCAGGCCTGGTCGCCGCGGGCCAGCGCCCCCTCTTCCGCGACCGTGCCCGAGCAACCGACGAGGACACCTACGAAACCGCAGGCGAGCGCACTACGAGCTGTCGAGAAAGCTGACACGAGGGGACCCGAGTTCAAGGTGGAGGTCAACGGCTCCGTGCCACCTTATGCCGCGCCGGGGGCTGAGGTTCCCTCGGAGGGGTCACGCGGCGTCCGAGGGCCTGCGGCCAGCGTCGGTCGCCGTGCCCTTTCGGAAGGTCAGGACGCCCGGGGCCCGGGCGGGGGGTCACCCTCTCCGTTCACCGAGGCCAGGTAGGCCCGTACCCGTGCGTCTTGTGGAGCCTCCAGGGCGCACTGGGTCCATTCCCGCAACGCGGCGGCGGCGTCCCCTGCTCGTTGATATACGACCCCGAGTCGCAGGCGCGCACCCGTGAAGCGGGGGTTCTGGCCGAGGATCGCTTCGAGCTCCGTACGGGCGTCTTCCAATTGACCGCACGCCAGGTAGGCCTCGGCCAGCTTGCTCCGGATGTCCAGGAAGCCTGGGCGGACCTCGAGCGCCAACAGATACTCGTTCACGGCCTGCTCGGGTCGTGAGCAGCTCAGGTACAAGTCCGCGACCCGGGCGTGGGCGATGGCCAGCTGGTTCCCGATGTCGGCCGGAAAGTCGTCCGGATCGGCTCGCTCGAGCTCGCTGGCGCGGTGGAAGGCCGACCGGGCCTCGTCGAACCGGCCGAGCTCGTTCAGGACGACGGCGCGGTTCAGGTGTGCCTCACCATAGGCGTCGTTGATGCGGATCGCCTCGTCGAGGTGTTCCAGCGCGCCCTCCATGTCGCCCAGCATGGCCAAGCACAGGCCGGCTTTGTTGCGCACGTCCGGGAACCCGGGGTGGTCGTCGAGCACGAGTTGGAAGCACGCCAACGCGAGCCCGTAATCGTCTTGCTCCCAGGCGGTCACGCCGCGCTCGATGGCGCGGGTCACCTCGCGAACCTCCGACATTTCTTCCCTCCGCGCTCGTACGTCACGTGGAGACGCTTTGCTGCCGTTGCCCAAACCAGGCGCACGTGCGCCGTAGCCCATCCGACAAGGCCACGGCGGGTTGATAGCCCAGCTCCCGCCGGATGTGGGTCATGTCGGCGAGTGAGTCACGGACGTCTCCGGCCCGCGCGGGCCCGTACACGGCCTCCGCCCCGGTCCCGACGATATCTCGTATCTCCGTCCAGAGGGTATTGATGGAGGTCCGCTCTCCGCAACCGACGTTGAACACGCGACCCGACGCGGCCGAGGCGGGTGCGGTGGCCGCGAGGACGTTGGCGTCCACGGCGTTGTCGACGTAGGTGAAGTCCCGGGTCTGCTCTCCGTCGCCGTTGATTCGGACCTCCTCGCCCGCCATGGCAGCGGCCATGAAGATGGGAATCACGGCAGAGTACTGAGATGTCGGGTCCTGGCGGGGCCCATAGATGTTGAAGTACCGGAGCACCACGGTCTCGAAGTCGTAGACTTCGCTGAACACCCGACAGTACATCTCCCCGGCCAGCTTGGCAGCGGCGTACGGTGACTTGGGATTCGTGGCCATCCCCTCGTGCTTGGGCAGCTCTGGCGTGTCGCCGTAGGCGGAGCTCGAGCCGGCGTAGACCAGCCGGACCACCCCGGCCTCCTTCGCTGCGCACAACACGTTCAGTGTTCCCGTCGCGTCGACGGCGTGCGTGGCGGCGGGCTCCAGGACGCTCCGTTCCACGGACGGAAGCGCAGCCTGGTGGAAGACGAGGTCCATGCCGGCGCAGGCCCGCTCGCAGGTCGAGGATTCGGTGATGCTGCCTTCCAGGAGCTCGAACCGGTCCGCTCCCAGCGGGAGGTTTTCCAAGCGACCCGTGGACAGGTCGTCGAGCACCCGAACGTACGCGCCACCCTCCAGCAGACGGTCGACGATGTTGGAGCCGATGAAGCCGGCGCCGCCGGTGACGAGGCATGGGGTGCCGGGCTGGATCACGGGTCGATTCATGGGCCTTTGGGTGGTGGGTTACGTTTCAGGAGCGGCTTCGTCGAACGCTCGGGCTCGCGCGTCCCTTTCCTCGACCAATCGCCGGAAGTAGCCCACCGTCTTCGCCAGTCCCTCCCGCAGCGTCGTCTCGGGCTCCCAGCCGAGGACGGTCCGGGCCACCGTGATGTCCGGCTGGCGGACCTTCGGATCGTCCGTGGGGAGCGGCCGGGTCTCGATCACGGAATGGCTCCCCGTGAGCTCCAGGATGACCTCCGCCAGCTCACGGATCGTGTACTCCTTGGGATTGCCGATGTTCGTGGGATCGGTCCGGTCCGAGTGGAAGAGCCGGAATATCCCGTCCACCTCGTCGTCTACGTAGCAGAACGAACGGGTCTGCGAGCCGTCGCCGTAGATCGTGAGCGGCTCGCCCCGCAGCGCCTGCACCAGCAGGTTCGACACCACCCGCCCGTCGCCAGGACGCATGCGCGGCCCGTAGGTGTTGAAGATCCGGACGATGCGCGTGTTGACCTCATGATACCGGTGGTAGGCCATGGTCATGGCCTCGGCGAACCGCTTGGCCTCATCGTAGACACCCCGGGGCCCCACCGGATTCACGTGCCCCCAGTAGGTCTCCGGCTGAGGGTGCACGAGGGGATCTCCGTAGACCTCCGAGGTGGAGGCCAGGAGGTAACGGGCCCCCTTCGCACGTGCGAGGCCCAGCGTGTTGTGTGTCCCGAGACTGCCCACTTTGAGCGTTTGGATCGGCAGGTCCAGGTAGTCGATGGGACTGGCTGGAGATGCGAAGTGGAGCACGCCCTCGATATCGCCATCCAGATAGAGGGGCCGCGAGACGTCGTGGTAGTGGAACGAGAATCCCGGCCGCGTCTCCAGAAGCCGGATGTTCTCCTGCGACCCAGTGATGTAGTTGTCGACCCCGAGCACCTCGTACCCCTCGGCAAGAAAGCGCTCCGTGACGTGGGACCCCAGGAATCCCGCGGCTCCCGTGATGACGACGCGCATGCGTCACGCCTCCTGGCGCTCGTGGAGAACGGGCAGGCGGCCGACCGAGTAGTACTCGAACCCCAGGGCTCGCATCTTCCGCGGCGTGTAGAGATTCCGACCATCGAAGATGACGGGCTCGCGGAGCAGGCGCTTGATCCGCAGGAAGTCCGGGTGACGATAGGGCAGCCACTCGGTGTGGATCACCAGGGCGTCCGCGCCCTGGAGGGCGTCGTAGTTGGAGCTGTGAAAGTCGACCCGGTCACCGAAGATGCGCTCCGCCTCATGTAGAGCCGCCGGATCATGCGCCCGGACGGTGGCGCCGCGCGCCATGAGCTCGTTGAGGGTAACCAGGCTCGGGGCCTCCCGCATGTCGTCGGTGTTCGGCTTGAAGGAGAGACCCCACACGGCAAACGTCCTTCCCGAAAGATCTTCGCCGAAGCGCTCGAGGATCTGCTCGGTGAGAAGGCGCTTCTGGCCTTCGTTCACGTGGTGGACCGCTTCGAGGATGGAGGAGTCGATGCCGAACGCTCGCTGGGTCTCCACAAGCGCTTTGACGTCCTTGGGAAAGCACGACCCGCCGTAGCCCACGCCCGGAAAGAGGAAGCCCGAGCCGATCCGGACATCGCTCCCGACACCTTGCCGGACCTGGTTCACGTCGGCGCCCGTCTCCGCACAGAGACGCGCGATGCTGTTCATGAAGCTGATGCGCGTAGCCAGCATGGCGTTCGCGGCATACTTCGTGATCTCTGCCGAGGCCACGTCCATCAGCAGGAGCGGATTCCCCGTCCGGACGAAGGGCTCGTACAGATCGCGCATGATCTCTCCCGCATACTCGGAGTCCACGCCCACAACGACGCGATCGGGCTTCATGAAGTCATCGACCGCGGCCCCTTCCTTGAGGAACTCGGGGTTGGACGCCACGTGCACGGGGTGGTCGGTCGTGCTTTCGATCGCCTCACGGACCTTGGCAGCTGTCCCCACGGGAACGGTGCTCTTGGTCACCACGATCTTCTCGCCGTTCATGTGCTCACCGATCGTGCGGGCCACGGCCAGGACATGGCGGAGGTCGGCGGAGCCGTCCTCGTCCGACGGTGTGCCCACTGCGATGAAGATCACGTCCGACTGTCGGACCGCCGCGGCCACGTCGGTGGTGAACAGCAGGCGTCCTTGTTCCAGGTTGTCGGCCACGAGCGGCTCCAGGCCAGGCTCGTAGATGGGAATCTCGCCCTTGTTCAGTCTCGCGACCTTCCCTGCGTCCACGTCGGCGCAGATCACGTCGTGACCCGTCTCGGCCAAGCATGCGCCCACGACGAGTCCCACATATCCGGTCCCTACTACTGCGATGTTCATCTCTCGAGGCCTGGTTGGTAGAAAGGTACGTCCAGGTGAGCCGCCCGCATCGTGGGGAGCTCACTTCCGCGTCGCAACGAGCCATCCTTCCATGAGCTCGTCCAGAAGAGCGGCCCTGGCCCCAAGCAGGTTCGGGAGCTTGGGCTCCGCCCTGTTGAAGGAGGGCCGGCTGCCGTCGGCGTGCAGACAGACGCCACCGGCGGCTTCGATCAAGGCCACGCCGGCCGCCACGTCCCACTCGCTCTTGGGGACGAGCGTCCACGTCGCGTCGGCCATCCCGGCGGCCACCAGACCCAGCTTGTAGGCCACCGAGCCGCACGGCACCACGTCGAAGGGGGCGTCGGAGAACCGCTCCCACTCGCCCCGGCCCACTTCGGACCGGCTCGCCAGCACTCTGGCTCCCTTCAGGGTGTCCCGATCGCTGAGTCCCGCAGGCATACCGTTGAGGGTCACGCCGGTCTCCAGTGACCCCAGAATCAGGTGATCCGCCGAGGGGCTGTAGATACCGCCCGCCACGGCCCGACCGTCCACCACGAGACCCACGGAGACACACCACTCCGGGATCCCCTGGACGAACTCTCGCGTGCCGTCCAGCGGGTCGACCACCCATACGCGCCGGCATGCCAAGCGAGCCGGGTCATCGAGGGTCTCCTCCGACAGCCACCCCTCTCCATCCCGCGGGAGCAGCTCCCGGAGCGTCCGGTCGACGGCTTCGTCGGCCTCGGTCAGCTCGTCACCCCGGTCGCTCTTCTCGACCCAGGCCACGTCACCGGCCGTATACCGTCGCAGCACTTCTCCGGCTGCCACCAGGGCCCGCTCGATTCTGTCCAGGTCCTCGGCCCTCGTCTTCGTCACGACGTTCGCTCCGGTCATCCGCTTCACGCGGACCAGAAGAAGGGAATGAGCAACGTGCCACCAGCAACGTAGAGGAGCTTCAGCGGCAGGCCCACGCGAAAGAAGTCTCCGAACGTATAGCCGGCCGCACCCGCCACCATCGTATTGGTCTGGTATCCCACGGGTGTCAGGAAGGCAGCCGACGCCCCGAGCGCGATGGCCACTGCGAGTGGCTGCACCGAGGTACCGGCGCCGACGGCTGCCGCGACGGCAACGGGGAATAGCAGAGCGGCGGCGGCGACATTCGTGATGACCTCCGTCAGCAGCGAGGCGGCGAGAAACAGACCGCCTACGGCCAGGTAGGGTCCCGAGGCCGATGTCCACCCGGTCAAGACCCCGGCCAGCGCTCCCGCCGCTCCGCTCGCGACCATGGCCTGTCCGAGTCCGATGGCGGTGGCCATGGTGACGAGCGTGGCCCAGTCCAGCGAGCTCCACAGGTCCACGGGCTCCAGCCGCCGGGTGAGGATCAGGATCAACACGCCTCCCACGGTCGCCTCCAGGAGCGTGGCCAGACCGGAGACGGTGAGCGCGACTACGAGGCCCAGCGTGACCGGCTCCAGCCAATCCCCGGGGGCCACCGGCTGGCTCACCCTACCCGCTTCGGACACGAGGTAGAAGTCGCGGGAATGGCGCCACCGGCCGAGGAAGTCCGAGCCGGTCTGAAGCAAGAGCGTATCTCCGGCGTGGAGCACGATGTCACCGATCTTGGCTTCGATTCGCTCCCCGTGTCGGTGCACGGCAACGACCACCGCGTCGTATCGGGCCCGAAAGCCCGAGTCCCTGACGCTCCTGCCCACCACGGGGGCGCTGGGCGAAACGACGGCCTCCACCAGCTGGAGATGCTCCTCGCCGAGGCTGGCCAGCGCCCCCCGACCGGAGTCGGCCTCGAGCCCGTCCATGGCCTGGACTTCAGCGATCTGATCGACCAACCCGACGAACAGGAGGGAATCGCCCTGGGCCAGGATCCAATCGGGCCCCACCGGCGACTTCAGGGTCTCGGCTCGCTCCACGCCAGCCACGTACACGTTGGGCAGATGTCTCAGGCGGCTCACCTTCTGGCCCACCAGGCTCCCGCCTTCGGTCACCCTCAACCACGTCGAATACCGTTTGGGATCGGTCTGCACGGACTGCCGGACGTCCCGTCTCGGCGACAGCCGGACGTACCCGACGAAGACGAGATAGAGCACGCCGACGGCAGCCAGTGGCACCGCGGCCGGCGCCAGCTCGAACATGCCGAGCCCCGGTAGGCCCTGTTCGAGGAGCATGCCGTGGACCACCAGATTCGTCGACGTCCCTACGAGCGTCGCGGCACCGCCCATGATGGCCGCGAAGGACAGGGGCATGAGGAGCCGGGCCGCCGACTCCCCATGCCGTTCCGCCCAATCCTTGGCCGCGGGGATCAGGACAGCGCACAGCGGCGTGTTGGCCACGAAGCCCGAGAGCACCGCCGTAGCGGTGCCGGACCGGAGCACGGCGCGCCGACCGGGACGATCTCCGAATACGGGCGCCGTGAGCCATCTGAGCCAGGGGGATCGCTCCATGCTGGCTGCGATGACCAGAAGCAGCGCCACGGTAGCGACGGCCGGGTTGGAGAAGCCGGCCAGCCCCTGAGCCGGGCTGATGACGCCGGTGATCAGCAGAAGGCCGAGAGCGCCACCCAAGGCCAACGGCGGCTCGAGCCACTCCCGTGCCATGGCCACCACCGCGGCCATGGCCACCGCCACCGTGAGCCACGCGGCGAACGTCATCCGTCAGTCGACGACCCCGAGGGTCGGGAACGAGACGTCATCGTGAGCCCTGAGGGCCGATGTAGCCTTCCTTTTCCAGGTGGAGGAAGATCTGCTGAGCAGCCTCTTCGGGCGTGATGTCCGTCGTGTCGATGGCCAGGTCCGCGTCTTCAGGCGCTTCGTACGGATCGGAGATCCCGGTGAACTCCTTGATGATCCCGGCGCGGGCCTTGGCGTAGAGTCCCTTTCGGTCTCGTTGCTCGCACACCTCCAACGGCGTCGCAACGTGTACGAGGACATAGCCACCCACCGACGAGATCAGGGCACGGTTCTGTTCCCGCACGCTGTCGTACGGCGCGATCGGAGCACAGATGGCGACGCCGCCGCCCTTGGTGATCTCCGACGCCACGAAGCCGATGCGCTGTATGTTGAGATCGCGGTGCTCTTTGGAGAACCCCAGCTCGCTCGACAGGTTCTTCCGCACGAGATCCCCGTCCAACAGCGTCACCGGCCGACCGCCCATTTCCAGGAGCTTCACCCGGAGCACGTTGGCCACGGTGGACTTGCCCGAGCCGGAGAGCCCCGTGAAGAAGACGGTGAATCCGCCCCGGCTCCGAGGGGGATGACTGCGGCGCAGCTCCGAGGCCACCTCGGGGAAGGTGAACCACGGCGGAATCTCCCGACCATTCGCCAGGCGACGGCGCAGCTCCGTCCCTGAGATCGACCGCGTCTTCAGGCCCTCCGGCACCTCGTCGATGGGCTGGTATTCGTCCGAGTCCTCCACGTAGACCATGAGTCTGAAGGGGACCATTTCGACCCCCAGGTCGTCCCGCACGTCCTTCATCAGCTCCTGGGCGTCATACGGACCGTAGAACGGGTTGCCGTCCGAGTCACTCCCGGGCCCGGCGTGATCGCGTCCGACGATGAGGTGCGAGCATCCGTGGTTCTTGCGGATGATGGCGTGCCAGACGGCCTCCCGCGGGCCGCCCATCCGCATGGCCAGATTCAGAAGCGACAGCTTTGCCGTGAACTTCGGATAGTGCGGCAGCAGCGCGTGGTAGCAACGCACGCGCGTGAAGTGATCGACGTCACCGGGCTTGGTCATCCCCACGACCGGATGAATCAACAGATTCGCCCCCACCTCCTTGGCCGCGCGAAGGGTCAGCTCCTGGTGGGCGCGGTGCATGGGGTTCCGCGTCTGGAACGCCACGACGCGCCTCCAGCCCAACCGGCTGAACTCCGCTCGAAGCTCACGGGGAGTCAGCCGAATGCCCTTGAAGTCATAGTGCACGGGGAGCTGAAGGCCCTCGAGCCTCCCGCCCACGTAGACCGGCTGGGTGTGACTCAGCAGGTGGTCCACGCCCGGATGTTGGGGGTTGCCGGTGCCGAAGACGCGCTCGGCCTCCAAACGGAGATCCGGCTCCCAGACCTCCTCCACGTGCAGGACCGCCAGCATGACGCCCTCGGGATCACGCAGGGCGACCTGGTTCCCGACGGCCAGGCGCTCCGCCGCCTCTCTCGAAACGTCCAGCGTGATGGGCATGGGCCAAAGGGTCCCATCCGGCAGACGCATCTCGTCGCGGACCGACTCGTAGGCCCCGCGGGTCAGGAACCCCTCCAGCGGAGAGAATCCACCGCTGAGCAGCAGCTCTAGGTCACAGAGGTGCCTCGGCGAAAGGTCGATGGAGGGCCAGTCCCGGGAAGCTTCGCGTAGCTCCGCCCCCCGAGCCTCGCCAACGAGCAGCTCGGTCAGCCGCCCCCCGTGGGGAGCGATCAGATGGTTACCCATCTATGGTATCCGGTCCTTTCGGTCTCGTGATTGTCTTCGTGCGGAGGCACGTAGGCGGTCAGCCTTCGGCTCACGCCTTTCCGGCGCCTTTGACGATCCAGGTGGGCCGTGGCCGTGACTCCGGGTCGATTCCAGCCGTGGCGTTGCGCGCGTCGACCAGAATCGTGGAGCCGGCCAGAATCCACGGATAGTCGAAAGCGCTGTGATCCGTGAGCAGCACCACGGCGTCCGCATGGGCGAGTGTGGCGTCGTCGAGGTCTACCGACGTCATGCCGTTGCCGTCCTGGACGAGGTGGGGCACCAGAGGATCGTGATAGCTCACGTTCGCCCCGTCGGACTGAAGCAGGCGGATGACGTCCAGCGCCGGAGATTCACGCACGTCGCTCACGTCTTTCTTGTACGCCACGCCGAGCACGAGAACGCTCGATCCGTTCAGGGGCTTTCTTGCCTGATTCAGCGCCTGCCTCACCTTCTCGGCGATGAACACGGGCATCTCCGCGTTGACTTCCGCTGCGAGCTCGATGAAGCGGGCTTTGTAGTTCAACGACCTCATCTTCCACGACAGGTAGTGGGGATCCACGGGAATGCAGTGCCCCCCCAGTCCCGGGCCGGGCGTGAACTTCATGTAGCCGAACGGCTTCGTCGCCGCGGCCTCCACCACCTCGAAGATGTCGACACCCAGGATGTCGGCGATAAGCGCCGCCTCGTTGACGAGGCCGATGTTGACCGCCCGAAACGTGTTCTCGAGGAGCTTGGTCAGCTCGGCAGCTT
The DNA here is from genome assembly GCA_039586035.1 of Gemmatimonadota bacterium. Classification (GTDB taxonomy): domain Bacteria; phylum Gemmatimonadota; class Gemmatimonadetes; order Longimicrobiales; family Gaopeijiaceae; genus JBDHHQ01. Next base: position 170,301 of record JBDHLD010000002.1, read on the forward strand.
CCGTCGACGAAACCGGTACCATCGTGTCGACGAAGCGTCCGTAAAACGCCACACCGACCTTGCCACACGCAGGGGTAACGCCTCCTATGACCTTCGGGGTGTTCCTTGTCTTCCAGACCTCGTTGCCCGGGTCGACCCGCTCCGGCGAGAAGCACAGATAGAAGTCTCGCCCCACTTCCAGCCCCGTCCGTTCGAGGGCCGGAAGCACGACCTCCCGGGTCGTCCCTGGGTAGGTCGTTGACTCCAGCACCACCAGCTGACCCGGCCGCAGAGCGGCGGATACGGCATCGGTGGCGGCCTTGATGAACGAGACGTCCGGGTCGCGGGTCTTGGAGAGCGGAGTGGGCACGCAGATGGAGATGGCGTCGCACTCGGCCAGCCGCGCCATCTCGGTCGTCGCCTCCAACCGTCCCGAGCTCACGAGCTCGGCAATCTCTTCGTCGGTGAGGTCGTTGATGTGGCTCCGGCCCGCGTTGACGCTCTCCACGACCGAGCCGCTCACGTCAAAACCCACCACGGCCAGCCCGGACCGTGCCCCCTCCACCGCCAGCGGGAGCCCCACGTAGCCGAGACCGACCACCCCCAGCGTAAGCCGATCCGATCGGAAGTGGGATTCTGCTGCGTTCATGGCGTCTCCGGGTCTTCCTCTGTTCCACCGACGTCAGGGCTCACGAGGATCTGCGGCACCTGTGCATCACGAACGTCGCCTGCGCGGACGGACCCTCGACATGGCTCACCACCCCTCACCCTCACGCTCTGTTCGGCTCCGTCCAAATGCCTCGAAAGGTGGCGTCCTGCACGGGCCCGGGTCCTCGGGGCGGCAGCGGGAACAGGACCCGGGTGCTTGTAGCAAGGATCTGGCCAAGACCCTCGCCGTCCCGATACACGAAGCCCCCGCGGCGGCTGACCCGTCGCGGGGACTTCGACCTCTGCCGCTGCAGAACCGTCAGCGAGGCCGGCTGGGCAACCTCAGCCGCCGGCCGTCGCCCCCGCGGGCGGTGCCTTGGTGACCTTGCCCGCGGAGATGCAGGCGGCACAGACGCGGACACGCCGGCGAGCCCCGTCCTCCCCGATGATCCGGACGCGCTGGAGGTTTGGCAGCCAGCGTCGTCGGGTCTTGTTGTGGGCGTGGCTGACGTTGTTCCCCGTGCTGGGGCCTTTCCCGCAAACGTGACACACTCGAGCCATGGGATTCTATCTCGCTACTGCTGCGGCAGGTGCCTCAGCCGCCCTCGGGGACCTGGATGGCGAAGGCCTCGGCCTCGAGGAAGGTGGTGGCGAACTCTGCCTCGATTCTCTGAACATCATCGGTGAACACGCCGGCAGCCTGCCACGCGTTCAGCACGCTGTCGGTCATGGTGTGGACGGTCCCGGTGAGCTCTCCGAGATCACCCGAAGCGACGACCAGGCCATCGGCGATCAACGTATCGCCGAGCTTGATGAGAAACGGCGTCTCGTTCGGGAGCTGGGTCCAGAACGCACCCTGGCCCAGGAGGCTGGCGACCTGGACCGGCCGGAGCGTGATCATCTGTCCTTCGTACGACTGAGGATTGGCGCCAAACTCGCTCCAGGCCACGCGCATGCCTCCGGCCGCGGCGTCGGTGTCGGAGCCCCCGTCCTCGACGACGGCGACCTGGGTCGGCTCCGCGGCTCGTGACAGCCAGAACATGAATCCACCGATCGCGACGAACGAGAGGATCATGAGCGGAAGCGCCATGCTCTCCGCGGCACCCCTACGGGACGACATCAAAGCCATGGTGGACATCCCTCTTGGTTCGATGGTCTATCGGATCGAAGGCACGGAGATTAGTCCACCAGCTCGATCAGCGCCATATCGGCGCCATCGCCCCGGCGGGACCCCAGCTTGAGGATCCTCGTGTAGCCACCCGGACGCTCGGCGAAACGGGGGCCGAGGTCGTCGAAGAGCTTACCGAGGACCTCGCGGTCGGCGATGTTGCGCCCGGCCAAGCGCCTGGCGTGCAGGTCTCCCCGCCGCGCCAGGGTGATCAGCCTTTCGGCGAAGGGCCGAAGCTCCTTGGCCTTGGCCTCCGTCGTCTCGATCCGCTCATGCCGGAAGAGGGACGTAGCCATGTTACGCAGCGTCGCCCGCCGGTGACTGCGCGTGCGGGACAGATGGCGTCCCTTCTTACGGTGTCTCATGGGTCACTCGTCCTCGTGCTCCGCGGCCTCCGCGATCTCCCGCTCTCCCTCGTCGAGGAAGAAGAGCGTGCCGTCGTCACCCTGTTGCAGACGCATCCCGAAACGCAGGCCATGCTCGTCCAGGAAGTCCGAGATCTCCTTCAAGGACTTCTTCCCGAAGTTCTCGATGCCGAGCATCTCGTCCTCGGTCTGCTGCACCAGCTCGCCCAGCGTCTGGATGTTCTCCTTCTGGAGCGAGTTTCGAGAGCGCACGCTCAGCTCGGCCAGGTCCTCGATGGGGCGCTGGAAGAGATCCTGCAGTCGATCGGGCACGGCGACGGCGCCCGCCGGGCTCTCCTGCGGAATGCCTCCGGCCTTACCCAGGTACAGGAGGTACTCGAGGTGCTTCCGGACCAGATCGGCCGCATAACGCACCGACTCCGCGGGCTCCACGGAGCCGTCGGTCTCCACGAAGAACGTGAGACGATCGAAGTCCGTCCGCTGACCCACCCGGGTCTCCTCGACCGAGAAGTTGGCTCGTCGCACGGGATTGTAGATGGAGTCGATCCGCACCAGGTCCACCGGTGCACCGCGCGGCATGGGGTGCTGGTCGGCGAGCACGAAGCCCCGGCCCTTGTTGACGTACAGCTCGACGTTGAGGGACCGCTCTTCTTGCAGCGTCATCAGGTGATGCTCGGGCTCGAGAACCGTGACGCCCCCGGGCGCCTGGATGTCGGCCGCCGTCACCGGGCCCGCCTTGTCGACGTGGATCTCCAGCGTCGCCTCGTCCACGTCGCTGTCCAGCGTCACCACCAGAGACTTGAGGTTCTGGATGACCTGGTGCACGTCCTCGACCACGCCCTGAATGGTCTGGTGCTCGTGAACGACGCCATCGATGCGAAAGGCCCACACCGCCGACCCGCGCAGCGAGGACAGCAGCACCCGCCGGACGGAGTTGCCCAGGGTGTGTCCGTAGCCGCGCTCGAGCGGCTCGATGATGAATTCCGATGCCCTGCCGTCGCGCGTGGGCTCTGACGCCTCGACGCGCTCCGGAAGTACCAACCCGGTGAGATCTATCGTCACCGTAACCCTCCCTACCCGTTCTGGGGAGCTATATCGTTCGGTCTACTTCGAATAGAGCTCGACAATGAGCTGTTCCTGAACCGCCAGCGGGATGTCCTGCCGTTCCGGCTCCCGCAGCACGCGGCCGACTCGAGCTTTTTCGTCCAAGGCAAGCCACTCGGGCACCTTGGCCCGAGTGCGGGCCTCGAGGCTTCCCCGGACGACGTTGATGTCCCGGGACTTCTCACGAACGGCGATCTCGTCACCCGCGCTCACGTGGTAGCTGGGGATATCGACGACCCGGCCGTTCACCTCCACGTGCCGATGGCGAACGATCTGTCGCGCCTGCTTCCGGCTGGCCGCGAAGCCCATCCGGAAGACCACGTTGTCGAGCCGGGTCTCGAGGGCGATCAGCAGGTTGGCACCCGTGACCCCGTCCCGATGAGCCGCTCGATCGAAGACACCCCGGAATTGCCTCTCGTGCAGTCCGTAGATGCGCTTGACCTTCTGCTTCTCACGAAGCTGAAGCGCGTACTCAGACTGCCTGCGCCGACGCGCCTGCGCCGGCCCATGCTGGCCGGGCGGGTACGCACGACGCTCCACGGGGCACTTCTCCGTGTAACACTTGGCCCCTTTGAGGAAGAGCTTCTGGCCCTCCCGCCGACAGAGCTTGCAGACCGATCCTGTATACCGTGCCATCCGATTCTCGTGATTGGGTTCGCCGCTCGCCGACCGGCGGCAATGCCTGGACTAGACTCGCCGCTTCTTCGGCGGCCGACACCCGTTATGGGGCAGGGGCGTCACGTCCTGGATCGACTTGATCTGGAGTCCCGCGCTGGCGAGCGCCTGGATCGCCGACTCACGTCCCGAGCCAGGTCCCTGCACGCGCACGGAGATCCGACGGACTCCCATGCCCATGGCCTCGCGGCCCGCCTGCTCCCCCGCCACCGTCGCCGCGAAGGGTGTCGACTTCTTGGAGCCCTTGAAGCCCGCCTTGCCGGCGCTGGCCCACACCACCGTGTTTCCGGAGCTGTCCGTAATGGTGATGATCGTGTTGTTGAAGGTCGCCTTGATGTGCGCGACGCCTTCGGCCTCTACGACCTTCTTGCTGCGCTTACGGGTGGGCTTGCCCTTGGCCAATGGTCTTTCTCCCGGCGGAGTCTGCTTCCGTCTAACGGAGATGCGGCGAGGGTCGGGCCTCAGGGGCCCATCGCCGCATCCGTGTCTCGATCATGTGTTTGCCAGCGGGTCCGATCGGATCGGCTCCCGCTACTTCCTCGGCGCCTGCTTCTTGCCGGCGATCGGCCGCCGGGAGCCCTTGTGCGTGCGTGCGTTCGTGTGCGTCCGCTGGCCCCGGACCGGCAGCCCTCGACGATGCCGGAGCCCCCTGTAGCAACCGATGTCCATGAGCCGCTTCACGTTCATGGAAACCTCGGTCCGAAGGGCGCCCTCCACCTTGTACTCGCTCTCGATCTCGCGCCGGAGGCGATTCACCTCTTCGTCGCCCAGGTCCTGGGTGCGGAGATCGGGGCTTACGCCCGTGGCGTCGAGGATCTTCTTCGCACGCGAACGGCCGATGCCGTAGATGTACGTGAGAGCGATCTCGATCCGCTTCCCCCTGGGGAGATCTACACCTGCGATACGTGCCATACTCTGAGTCCGTTGGGCCGGCGGTCGGCGTTATCCCTGTCGCTGCTTGTGACGGGGATTGCGTTTGCAGATGACCCGCACGACACCGCGTCGCTTGATCACCTTGCAGTGTTCGCACATCGGTTTGACGCTGCTTCTCACCTTCATGGAACGCCCACCCCTCCGGTTGTGGCAGAGCTTACAAGTCTAACTAAAGCGCGCGTTACCTTCAAGCCGTTTCCGCGCACCTCTCACGAGGCTGGCGTGCGCCCGCCGGCGATCGGGCCCACAGCCGCAGTTCAGCTCAGCTGCCCGGCCGGATCGGGTGACAGCGTGAGGATGCGCGGACCCTCCGCGGTCACCGCCACGGTGTGCTCGAAGTGGGCCGAACGGGACCGGTCCTGGGTGATCACCGTCCACCGATCCGAAAGGGTCCGGATGCGATCCGTCCCGAGGCTGAGCATGGGCTCGATGGCCAGCACCATGCCCTCGCGCAGCGGCGCGCCGAAGCCCGCCCGCCCCACGTTGGGCACCTGCGGCTCTTCGTGGACGTCCCGGCCCACCGCGTGGCCGACCAGGTCCCGGACGATGCTCATGCCGGTTCCGTCCACGACGCCCATGACGGCCGCCCCGATGTCGCCGATGTGATTCCCTGGAACCGTTGCCTTGATGGCGTCCTCCAGGGCGGTCTCCGTGATCTGGAGCAGCCGCCGGGTCGGCAGGTCCACTTCGCCGACCGGGAACGTCCACGCCGAGTCCGAGCACCAGCCGTCGAGCCGAACGCCCACGTCCACCGAGACGATGTCCCCTTCCCGCAGCACCCGGCGCGCGCTGGGAATGCCGTGGACGATCTCCTCGTTCACGGAGACGCACACGGCCCCGGGGAAGCCGTAGAGGCCCTTGAACGCGGGCTCCGCCCCGTCGTGCGACACGATGAAGTCGTCACAGAAGCGGTCCAGCTCCAGCGTCGTGACCCCCGGCTGCGCCCTGTCGCCCAGCTCGGCGAAGAGGGCGCCGATGATGGCCCCCCCCCTCGCGATCAGGTCGATCTCGCCGGCGGTCTTCAGGTACATCACGGCCCGGAAGTCCCGCCGCCGGCCGTTGCCCGACCCGCGACGACCGCCGCGATCACACCCTGGTGCACGTCCTCCATCCCGCCGTCCCCCCGAACGTACCAGACCCGGGCAGCGCTCGCCTCGTAGTAGCGCACCAGGGGCTCGGTCTGACGCCGGTACACCTCGAGGCGGTTGCGAACGGTCTCGGGCTTGTCATCGGGGCGTTGCACCAGCTCCCCGCCGCACCGGTCGCAGCTGCCCTCGGCGGTGGGCGGGGTGAAGTGCACGTTGTACACCGCCCCGCAGTCCCCGCAGCTCCGGCGCCCTGCCAACCGCCGTACGATCACCTCGTCGTCGCCCTCGAGGACCACGACACCGTTGACGACCCTGCCCCGGGACTGGAGAACGGGACTCAGTGCCTCCGCCTGTGCTTCGGTCCGGGGAAAGCCGTCGAAGACGATCTCCTGGCTGGACGGTAGCGAGTCCAGCTCCTCGGCCACCATGTCCATGATCAAGGAGTCTGGCACGAGCTCACCCGCGTCCATGAACGCCTGGGCCTTGCGTCCGAGCTCGGTTCCCTCTTTGCGGGCCGCCCGCAGCAGGTCCCCCGTCGAGACGTGGCGCATGCCGGTGGCGTCGACCAGCATTTTGGCCTGAGTGCCCTTCCCGACCCCTGGAGGTCCCAGCAGAATGATGACCATTTCGTGTCCCGTCCTTCGATGTGCCGGGCGGACTACGTGGTCCGCCGTGTCGGCCTGAGGCCGACTCTCGTCGTTGCTATCGTTCGGTCGCGCCGATCAGCCACGGCGGGCTGCCCTGACCGGCGCACCTCGCCCGTCTCTCGATGTGGAGGCGGCCGCGGAACATGTCCCGGAGCGGCGCCCGAAGGGCGAGCGTGGCTCCCCCTCGCGCAAGACTCGGCGCCAGGCGATCCAAAGGCGCCGGCGCCGAGCGAAGGCCCCACCCCCGTAGGAGCGACCGTCCTGGTCGTGGGCCGAGCGGTCTGGAGCGAGGGGGAGCCACGCTCGCCCCCGCCCACGAACGAACTACATGTACCGCTGCCGCCCCCGCATCTTCACCCTCCCCTTCTTCATGAAGCCGTCATAATGCCGGAGAAGGAGATGCTGCTGTGCCTGCTGCACGGTGTCCAGCGCCACGCCCACGACGATGAGGAGCCCGGTGCCACCGAAGAAGAACGTCTGGATGTTGAAGATGTCGAAGATCCAGAACGGCAGCAGAGCGATCAACGCCAGGTACACGGAGCCGGGCAGCGTAACCCGCGTCAACACCCGGTCGATGTACTCGGCGGTCCGGGTCCCGGGCTTCACCCCGGGCACGAAGGCCCCCTGCTTCTTCAGGTTCTCCGCCAGGTCCACCGGATTGAAGATGATGGCCGTGTAGAAGTACGTGAAGAACAGGATGAGCAGTCCATACGTGGTGTAATAGAGCCACGTCTGAGGCTGGAACAGATCCGAGATCGTCTGGAGGATCCCCGCACTGGAGAACGCCGCGAGGGTCCCGGGCACGATAATGAAGGACTGGGCGAAGATGATCGGCATCACGCCGGCCGAGTTGACCCGGATCGGAATGAAGCTCTTCTGGCCCTCTCTGATCCGGCCCCGTCCCATCACCTTTCGCGGAATCTGGACCGGGATCTTGCGGGCGGCCATGGTCATGGCGGTCACGCCGGCGGTGACGCCGACGATGACGCCCAGCAGCGCGGCCATGGCGAACACGCCGATCTCTCCGAGCATCACGGCCTCCCACGTCCGGGCCACGGCCGCCGGGAAGCCCTCGATGATCGAGAAGAAGATCAGCAGCGACATGCCGTTCCCGATGCCGCGCTCGGTGATCTGCTCCCCGAGCCACATGACGAAGATTCCACCCGTGGTCAGGGCCGTCACGGTCGTGAACGTGAAGCCGAACCCGGGCGTCCGCACGGCGCCGGGGATGCTCTGTAGGAACGCGGAGTAGCCGTATGCCTGGACGATGCACAGCGCCACGGTCGTGTACCGCGTCCACTGAGTGAGCTTCTTCCGACCTTCGTCCCCCTCCTTCTGGAGCTTCTCGATGGTGGGGAATACCGCGGCCAACAGCTGGAACATGATGCTGGCCGAGATATAGGGCATGATGCCCAGGGCGAAGATGGTGGCTCGGGAGAGGCCGCCGCCGACGAACATGTCGTACACGCCGAACAGCGTGTTCTGGAGCTGGCCGAACTGGGCCTGCAGCGCGCCGACGTCGAGGCCGGGCACGGTGATGTGAGCCCCGATCCGGTAGATCAGGAGCATCAGGAGCGTGAAGAGGATCTTCTCCTTCAGCTCCGGGACTCGAAACAGGTTCGGGATCGGGTTGGCCATCTGCCGTTACGACTCGTCGTGGCTGCCGACCACCGACACGCTGCCGCCGGCGGCTTCGATCTTCGTGCGGGCGCTACCGCTGAACGCGTGAGCGCTGACGTTGAACGCCCGGTCCACGTCACCGACCCCCAGGATCTTCACCGGTAGGCGAAGGGAGCGGATCAGGCCTCCGGCACGGAGGGCCTTGGGCGTCACGTCCGACACGTCCAGCCGCTCCAGGTCGCGCACGTTGACGACCTGGTATTCGACGCGGTTCCGGTTCGAGAAGCCCCGCTTCGGGATCCGTCGTTGGAGGGGCATCTGTCCCCCTTCGAACCCGGCGCGCACGCCTCCGCCGCTCCTGGAGTTCTGGCCCTTCTGCCCTCGCCCCGCCGTCTTGCCGGTGCCCGAGCCCTGGCCCCGGCCCACGCGCTTGCGACTGCGGTGCGAGCCCGCCGGGGGATGAAGGTCGTGTAGCTCCGCCATCTCTATTCCTCGATCTCGTTGACGCTGACCAGGTGCTCCACCTGGGCGATCATCCCTCGAATCGCCGGGCTGTCCTCCTGCACGACGGACTGCTGGTGCCGTCGGATTCCGAGGGCTCGCAGCGTCCGACGATGCTTGGTCGGCCGGCCTATGCCGCTCCGTACCTGCTTGATCTCCAGCTTCTTCACCTTCTTCTTAGCCACCGTACACTCCCAGCTCCTCGACGGACACGCCTCGCTCCCTCGCCGCCTGCTCGGCGGTCACGAGGTTGGTGAGGCCGTTCATCGTCGCCCGGACCACGTTGATGGGGTTGTTGGTGCCCAGGCTCTTGGTGAGGACGTCGGTGATCCCCGCCGCTTCGACCACCGCTCGGACGGGCCCACCGGCGATGACTCCCGTACCGGGCGCCGCCGGCCTGAGCAGCACTCGGCCCGCACCCCACTCCCCCACGATGTCGTGCGGGATCGTCCCGTTGGTGACGGGGACCGCGACCATGTCCCTACGGGCCCGCTCGAAGGCCTTCCGAATCGCTTCGGCTACCTCGCTGGCCTTCGCGAGACCGATGCCTACCCGACCGGCCTGGTCCCCCACGGAGACCAGCGCGGTGAAGGAGAAGCGCCGGCCGCCCTTGACCACCTTGGCGACGCGGTTGATGTGGATGACGTTCTCGGCCTGTTCGCTGTCGCGACCCCGGCCCCCCCTGCTGTCTCTAGCCATTAGAAATTGAGCCCTCCCTCACGGGCACCCTCCGCAAAAGCCTGAACCCGGCCGTGGTATCTGTAGCCACCCCGGTCGAAGACGACGTGCTCGATCCCCTTCTCCTTCGCCCGCTCGGCGAGGAGCTTCCCCGCAGCGCGCGCCCGTTGTATCTGCCGATGCTCGTCCTCGAGCTCCAGCTCTCTGAGCTGCGGGGCCCGCGTCGAAACGCCCACGAGCGTCTGCGACGCGTCGTCGTCGACGATCTGGCCCTCCATGTGCTTCAGGGAGCGGAACACCACGAGGCGGGGACGCGTGGCGGAGCCGGAGATCCGCTTCCGGATGCTCGTCTTCCTACGAGCACGACGGAGCTGACGGGGGTTGGTATTTCGCGACATCTGGACTTCCTGGATTCCTGACCCGTTTCTAGAGCCCGCCGCGCCCGCCGTGGGCGCGGCATCGGTTATTCGTTAGGCGCCGGCCGTCTTCCCGGCCTTGCGACGCACGTGCTCGCCCTGGTACCGCACGCCCTTGCCCTTGTAGGGCTCCGGCGGCCGGAACGCGCGGATCTCGGCAGCCACCTGACCGACGAGCTGCTTGTCGATGCCTTCGACGGTCACCTGGGTCGGCTGGGGCACCTCCAGGCTCACGCCTGCCGGCGCATCGTACTGGATCGGGTGGGAGAAGCCGAGCTGGAGGTGCACTCCCTTGCCCTTCTTTTCCGCCCGGTACCCCACGCCCACGATCTCCAACGTCTTCCTGTACCCGTTGGTCACGCCCTCGACCATGTTCGCCACCAGGGTCCGGCTCAAGCCGTGGAGCGCCCGATGGTTCGACTGGTCCGAGGGACGGCTCACCACGACCTGGCCGTCGTCCACCTTCGCCGTGATCTCCTTGGGGAGCCTCTGCGTGAGCTCTCCCTTGGGACCCTTCACGGTGACGTGGACGCCGTCGATCGTGACGGTGACGCCGCTGGGGACCGGAACGGGTTGTCTGCCAATTCTCGACATGATCAGTCTCTACCAGACGATTGCCATCAGCTCACCGCCCACGCCTTCGTTGCGGGCGGATCGGTCGGACAACAGGCCGCGCGACGTGGACAGGATGGCCATGCCCAGTCCGTTTCGGACCCGGGGGATCTCGTCGACGCCTACGTAGTGCCGCCGTCCGGGGCGAGAAACCCGCTCGATGTGCCGGATGAGCGGTGCCCCGTCGTGGTATTTCAGGTACACGCGCAGCACGCCGAAACGACCGTCGTCCAGCACCTTGTGGTCAAAAACGAAATGGTTGTCGGCCAACAGCTTGGCCATCTCCACCTTCACCTTCGAAACCGGCATGTCCACCCACCGGTGGCCGGCCGTCCCGGCGTTCCGGATGCGCGTGAGCAGGTCGGCGATCGGGTCGGTCATCATAGGGAATTCGGTCCTTTACCAGCTTGACTTGCGCACGCCCGGAATCTCACCCCGAAGCGCCATCTCCCGGAAGCAGATCCGGCAAAGGCCGAACTTCCGGATGTAGGCCCGGGGCCGCCCGCAGCGACCACAACGGTTCACCTTGCGCGCCGAGAACTTGGGCTCGCGATTCGCCTTTTCGATCAACGCCTTCTTGGCCATTCAACCCTCGTGCGGAATGCGTGCGCTTGGGACGTCGCGCATCGTCAGTTTGCTGCCCCGCCGATCACCACGGGGACCTCGCCGCGGAACGGAAACCCCATCTCTCTCAGGAGCGCGTAGGCCTCGTCGTCCTTGTCGGTGCTGGTCACGATCGTGATGTCCATGCCGTGGATCTTGTTCACGCGGTCGTAATCGATCTCCGGGAAGATGATCTGTTCCCGAATGCCCATCGTATAGTTGCCACGCCCGTCGAACGAGCGCGTGGGCAGGCCCCGGAAGTCGCGGATACGCGGGATGGCCACGCTCACGAGCCGATCCAGAAACTCGTACATGCGCGTCCGCCGGAGCGTGACCGAAGCTCCCACTGGCATACCTTCGCGCAGCGAGAAATTCGAGATGGCCCGGCGCGCCCTCGTTACGACGGGACGCTGCCCGGAGATGATGCCCAGCTCGTTGACCACGCTGTCCAACAGCTTCTGGTTCTTCGACGCCTCGCCCACGCCCACGTTCAGGACGACCTTGGTTACCCGCGGTACCTGGTGCGGGTTGCCGTAGCCGAACTGGTCCGTCAGCGCAGGCGCTACGTGGTCTTTGTAGTGTAGTTTCAGTCGCGATTCCATTTGACCCATCATCCGTGCTACCAGTCCGTTCCGTTCCGGACGTCCGGCAATCTGTTGTCGACGTGCACCTCTATGGGACCGGGATCGGGTTCCCGGTCTTCACGGCGATTCTCTCCTTGGTACCGTCGGCCTCGAGCCGCATGCGAACCCGACTCGCGTCATCCGACGCCGGGTCGACGAGCATGACGTTGGAGATGTGGATGGGCGCCTCGAAGGTCATGATCCCACCCTCGGGGTTCGCCTGGGAGGGACGCTCATGCCGCTTCCGCATGTTCACGCCCTCGACCACCACTCGGCTCTTGTCACGCAGCACCCTCAGTACCGTGCCCTCCATGTCCCGGAAGTTGCCGCGGATCACCCGCACGCGGTCGCCCTTCACGATCCGGAACTTGGGCGTCTTCTTCGCCATCTACAGAACCTCTGGTGCGAGTGAGACGATCTTCATGTACCGCTTCTCGCGGAGCTCCCGACCGACCGGCCCGAAGATGCGCGTGCCACGGGGCTCGCCCTGGGGGCTGATCAGCACCGCCGCGTTGTCGTCGAACCGGATGTACGAACCGTCCCGGCGGCGCACCTCCTTGGCGGTCCTCACGACGACGGCCTCAGCGACCTCGCCCTTCTTCACGCCGGCATTGGGGATGGCGTCCTTGATGGTGACCACCACCCGATCGCCCACCCTGGCGTACCGCCGGCCGGAGCCGCCGAGCACACGGATGCAAAGCGCTTTCTTCGCGCCCGTGTTGTCGGCGATCCTGAGCATCGACTCCTGCTGAATCATTGATCTCTCCCTGGAGCGCTACTCAGGCCGCTCGAGCAGCTCCACGACCCGCCAACGCTTGAGCTTCGACAGCGGCCGGGTCTCCATGATCCGGACCACGTCTCCAACCCGATACTCGTTGGCCTCGTCGTGGGCGTGGTACTTGGTCGACCGCTTCACCTGCTTCCGGTAAAGCGGATGGGCGAACTGCCGCTCGACTTGCACGACCACCGTCTTGTCGCCTCGGTCGCTCACCACCCGGCCCGTCCGGGTCTTGCGGCGACTACGCGGCTCGGCGCTGGTGCCTTGCTCCTGCTGTTCTTCGGTCATCGGCGTCTTCTGCTCTCGTTCAGCTATCAGCCGCGAGCTGCCGCTCACGAAGGATCGTCTTCAGGCGGGCCACGTCGCGGCGGAGCACCCTGAGCAAGCTCGGGTTCTCCAACTCCATCGTGGCGCTACGGAACCGCAGTCGGAACAGCTCGTCCTTCAGCTCCCCGATCCGGATCTCGATCTCGTTGTCATCCCACTCCCGGATGTCTTCAGACTTCAAGGTCATGGCCTACACTCCCAACTGCCGGTCGCGCACCACGAAGCGCGTCTTGATGGGCAACTTCGCGGCAGCCAGCTCCATGGCCCGCTGCGCGATGGACTCCGGCACGCCCTCCAGCTCGAACATGATCCGACCGGGCTTCACCACGGCGACCCACTTCTCCGGGTTCCCCTTCCCCTTCCCCATGCGGGTCTCGGCCGGCTTCTGGGTGATGGGCTTGTCGGGGAAGATACGGATCCAGACCTTGCCGCCACGCTTGATGTGCCGCGTCATCGCGACACGCGCCGCCTCGATCTGCCGGTTGGAGATCCAGGCCGGCTCCGTGGCTTGCAGGCCGTACTCTCCGAACGAGACCTTGCTCCCCCGGTGAGCCAGACCCCTCATCTTGCCTTTGAAGGTCTTGCGGTGTTTTACTCGCTTCGGCGCTAGCATTGCTCTCTACCGTTCGTTCGTCGTGGCTCAGCGCTTGGCCGAGCCGCCACCGGCCGAATACGTGCGGCCCTGCCGCTCGTCGACGACCTCTCCTTTGAAGATCCAGCACTTCACGCCGACGGTACCGTACGTCGTCTTCGCCGTGTGCTGTGCATAGTCGATGTCCGCCCGCAGCGTGTGGAGCGGGACCCGGCCCTCGTTGTACCCCTCGGTTCTCGCGATCTCGGCCCCGCCCAGACGACCACTGCACTGGATCTTGATGCCCTCTGCCCCGGCTCGAATCGCCGACTGGACGGCCCGCTTCATGGCCCGGCGGAAGGAGATGCGCTGCCTCAGCTGGTGGGCCACGCTCTCGGCCACGAGGCCCGCGTCGATCTCGGGTCGCTTGATCTCCTCGACGTTGATGGAGACCTCCGACGAGGTCAGGACGCTGAGCTCGTCGCGCAGCTTGTCGACCTCGGCGCCGCGCTTGCCGATGACCACGCCAGGCCGTGCCGTGTGCATCGTCACCACGATCTTCGACGGCTTGCGCTCGATGTCCACGCTGGACACGGCGGCATGCTGCATACGGCGGCTGAGGTACTTCCGGATCGTCTCGTCCTCCTTGAGGAGGCGAGGGAAGTCCCGCTCGGCGTACCAGCGTGACTTCCAGTCCTTCACGACACCGAGCCTGAATCCGTACGGATGCGTCTTCTGTCCCATCCAGTCTTTCTCCTGGCGCGGGCGGTCACGGTTGGACCGCCTGCATCGCGAGTCCCTTCCTAGTCCCTGTTTCCGACGACCACGGTGATGTGGCTCGTGCGCCGGCGCCGTGGCGCGGCGCGACCCATGGCCGCGGCCCGCCAGCGCCGGTAGGTGGGTCCTTCGTCCACGAACGCTTGGTTCACGAAGAGCTCGTCGACGTCCAGCACGTCGCCCTGTTCCTCGGCCTTGTTCTGGGCGTTGGCGACGGCCGACCGGAGCGTCTTACCCACGGGGTCCGCTGCCGCCTTCTTCGAGTGGCGCAGGAGCCCGTAGGCTTCGTTCACCGAGCGGCCGCGGATCTGGTCCACGACCAAGCGGACCTTCCGCGGGCTCATGCGGATCTGCTTGGCTACGGCCTTGGCAGTCATCTCTTCTCTCGCCTCTCGCTCAGCGTGCCCGTGACCGCTTGTCGGCCAGCTTGCCGCCGTGTCCTCTGAACAGCCGCGTGGGCGCGAACTCACCGAGCTTGTGGCCCACCATGTTCTCCGTGATGTACACGGGGATGAACTTGTTCCCGTTGTGGACCGCGATCGTGTGCCCCACGAAATCCGGCGAGATGGTGGACGCCCGCGACCAGGTCTTGATGACCTTTCTCTCGTTCCGGGAGTTCATCACCTCGACTTTCTCGAGGAGGCGATCGTCGATGTAGGGTCCCTTGCTGACGCTACGCGGCATTCGAACCTCTGGGTTGCCGTACCGGGTCTGCCCGGCGCTCGCTGACGCCGGGACGGGGCATCAAGACTTCGTGGCCTTGCCCCGCTTCCGACCGCGGACGATGTACTTGCTCGATTCCTTCTTCTTCTTCCGTGTCTTCTTGCCTTCGGGCTTGCCCCAGGGCGAGACCGGCGGACGGCCGCCCGAGGCCCGACCTTCACCGCCACCGAGGGGGTGATCCACCGGGTTCATGGCCACGCCCCGGACCTTCGGCCGCCGTCCGCGCCACCGGTTGGCGCCGGCCTTGCCCAGCGTGCGGAGCTCGTGGTCCGTGTTGCCGACCTGACCGATGGTCGCCATGCACTCCTTGCGGACGCGACGAACCTCCGTAGACGGCAACCGGAGCGTCACGTAGTCGCCCTCCTTGGCCACGATCTGGACCCCGGCGCCCGCGGAGCGAGCCATCTGGCCGCCCTTTCCGGGCTTCAACTCCACGTTGTGGACGGTCGTGCCCAGCGGGATGCGCTCCATGGGCAAGGCGTTGCCGACCCGGATGTCGGCTTCGGACCCAGCGTTCACCACCGAGCCCACGGCCAGCCCACGGGGGTGGAGGATGTACCGCTTCTCTCCGTCCTCGTAGTGGATCAGCGCGATGTTGGCGCTGCGGTTGGGATCGTATTCGATCTCCGCCACATGACCGATGACGCCGATCTTGTCCCGCCTGAAGTCGATACGGCGGTACTTGCGCTTGTGCCCTCCACCTCGGCGACGCAGGGTGATGCGGCCGTGGTGGTTTCGTCCTCCGGACCCCTTCAGGGACTCGGTGAGAGACTTCTCCGGTCCCTTCCGCGTGATGTCGCTTCCGGCCGTGACCGAGCGGAAGCGGCTCCCGGGGGTTACGGGCTTGAATCGCTTGAGTGGCATCGCTGTTTCCTCAGCCCATCTCGTAGAGCTCGATGGTGTCGCCCTCGGACAGCTTCACGACGGCCTTCTTGAAGGACGCTCGCCGGCCGATGTTCCAGTTCTTGGCAAGGTGCCCGAGGAACGCCCGCCGGGCCTTGCCAGGGTAGCGCATGGTCCGCACGTCTTTGACCGTGACGTCCCACAGGGATTCGACGGCCCGGGCGATATCGATCTTGTTCGCCCGTTCGTTCACGATGAAGGTGTAGACGTTCTCGTCGCCCATCTGCGCGGTGGACTTCTCCGTCACCACCGGACTGACGATGATCTCGTGGGCGCTACGCATCTTGCGTCTCCTCGGCCGGCGGCTCGTCACCGGCCGCCTCGTCCGTCGGCACGTCCTGGGCCTCGGCCGCTGCACCCTTCGCGGGGGCATCGGCGTCCAGGGCGTCCCGCTCGATGACCACCGTGGACGCCCACAGCACATCGTAGGTCGAGGCGTCCTTGAACGACCGCACCTCCACGCCCGGCAGGTTGCGGGCGGACAGGTAGACGTTGCGCTTGTTGCCGTCCGTCAGCAGCAGGACCTTCCCCTCGGCACCGATGGACGCCAGGTAGTCGCGGACCACGGCCGTCTTCGGCTCGTCCATGGAAAGCCCGTCGATCAGGACCACCCTGTCCTCCTGGGCTCTCGCGTTGAAGGCCGAGCGGCGAGCGAGGGCCCGCACCTTGCGAGGCAGCTTCTCCCGCCAGGAGTGAGGCTGGGGCGGGAAGGCCAAGCCACCCCCGGCCCACTGGGCGGCCCGGATCGTTCCCTGGCGGGCGCGGCCCGTTCCCTTTTGCCGCCAGGGCTTGCGGGACCCGCCGGCCACGGCGGACCGGTTCTTCCCCGCCGCGGTCCCCTGACGCTGGTTGGCCAGATAAGCCTTCACCGCCCGGTGAAGGACCGGCTGATTGACGACGCCGTCGAAGAGCCACTCGGGCAGTGCCCGAGCCCGACCCTTGGAGCCGTCCGTCTTGAAGTAAGGCGCCTTATACATCGTCACTTCTGGATGAGGACGTAGCTGTTACGCGCTCCCGGAACCCCACCCTTGATGAAGAGCAGGTTCTTCTCCGGGTCGACTCTGACCACTTCGAGATTGCGAACCGTAGTCCGGGCCCCGCCCATGCGGCCGGGGAGCTTCTTCCCCTTGATCACGCGTGACGGGTCGGTGCCGGGCCCCATAGAGCCCGGCGTTCGCGACATGGGGTGGCCGTGGCCACCGGGACGCCCGGCGAATCCGTGACGCTTGACCACGCCCTGGAAGCCACGGCCTTTCGACGTTCCGCTGACCTTCACCTTTTCACCGGCCTCGAACAGTCCCACGGTCACGGCCTGGCCGAGCTCGTACTCCTCGCCCTCCGCGGTACGGAACTCCCGCAGAATCCGCGGGGCGGCCTCGACACCGGCCTTGGCGGCGTGACCGACCTCGGCCTTGCTGGCGCGCTTGGCCTTCTTGCCGCCGAAGCCGAGCTGGACGGCGTTGTAGCCATCCGTCTCCTCGGTCTTGATCTGTACGACCGGGCAGGGGCCCGCTTCGACCACCGTGCAGGGCACGGCGGCGCCGTCTTCCTGGAAGACGCGGATCATACCGACCTTTTTACCAATGATTCCAGGCATTGCTCAGTCCACCTTGATCTCGACATCCACGCCCGCCGGCAAGTCGAGCTTGGTCAACGCGTCTATGGTCTGCGGCCGGCTGTCCAGGATGTCGATGAGCCGCTTGTGCGTTCGCATCTCGAACTGCTCCCGGCTCTTCTTGTCGATATGCGGCGACCGCAGGACGGTCCACCGCTGCCGCCTGGTGGGAAGCGGGATCGGCCCGCTGACCATGGCGCCGGTTTTCTGCGCTGTGCGTACGATGTCGGCCGCGGTCTGATCTACCACCCAGTGGTCGAACGCCTTCAGCCTGATTCGAATCCTGCCAGCCATCGGTTATCCCCGGTCCGGTTACTCGATGATTTCGGTCACGACGCCGGCGCCAACGGTGCGGCCGCCCTCGCGGATGGCGAACCGGAGCTCGGTGTCCATGGCGATGGGCGTGATCAGGTCCACTCGGTGTCCATGGCGATGGGCGTGATCAGGTCCACTTCCATCTGCACGTTGTCCCCCGGCATCACCATCTCCACTCCCTCCGGCAGGTGCGCCGCTCCCGTCACGTCCGTCGTCCGGAAGTAGAACTGCGGCCGGTATCCGTCGAAGAACGGCGTATGCCTCCCGCCCTCCTCCTTCGTCAGCACGTACACCTCCGCCTTGAACTTCGTGTGCGGCGTGATCGATCCCGGCTTCGCCAGTACCTGGCCCCGCTCGATCTCGTCCTTCCCCACCCCTCTCAGCAGCAGTCCCGCGTTGTCCCCGGCTCTCCCCTCGTCCAGGATCTTCCGGAACATCTCCACTCCCGTCACCACCGTCTTCCGGTCCGCTCCCATCCCCACGATCGCCACCTCTTCGCCCTGCTTCACGATCCCACGCTCGATCCGTCCCGTCGCCACCGTCCCCCGGCCCGTGATGCTGAACACGTCCTCCACCGGCATCAGGAACGGCTTGTCCACCGCCCGCTCCGGCTCCGGGATGTAGCTGTCGATCGCGTCCATCAGCTCCTGGATCGACTCCACGTCCGGCCCCTCGCCCTGCGCCTCCAGCGCCTTCAGCGCGCTCCCCCGAACCACCGGGATGTCGTCCCCAGGGAAGTCGTACTCACTCAAGAGCTCCCGAACCTCCAGCTCCACCAGCTCCAGCAGCTCCTCGTCGTCCACCATGTCCACCTTGTTCAGGTAGACCACGATGTACGGCACGTTCACCTGACGGGCCAACAGGATGTGCTCCCTCGTCTGCGGCATCGGTCCGTCCGCCGCGCTCACCACCAGGATCGCTCCGTCCATCTGCGCCGCCCCGGTGATCATGTTCTTCACGTAGTCCGCGTGTCCCGGGCAGTCCACGTGCGCGTAGTGACGGTTCTCCGTCTCGTACTCCACGTGCGCCGTCGCGATCGTGATCCCACGCTCCCGCTCCTCCGGCGCCTTGTCGATCTGATCGAACGCCACCGCATCGCCCCCGTACTTCAGCGCCTGCGTGATCGTGATCGCCGCCGTCAGCGTCGTCTTCCCGTGATCCACGTGCCCGATCGTCCCTACGTTCACGTGCGGCTTCGTTCGCTCGAATTTCGCCTTGCCCATCTTTCCCTCGTTCGGTTTCGGTGTCGCCGTTCCCGCTGCTAGAA